>JAZLAI010000031.1:0-43408 GCA_045613105.1 Bacteroidales bacterium
CCAATCGAATGTCATATACATTACGTAATAAATCAATGAGATTACAATCATGATCCAACCGATTTTCTTAAAACTTGTTGGAAGTAGGTAATTTGTTTTCATAATGAATTAAATTTAAGATTTGACTTTGCAAATATATATTAAAATCAAATAAACAATACAAAATGTAAAAAATATTTTACTTTATGACAATTTTATATGTCAATTGTATGGCAAAAACATTTCTTATGATATGAAGTGTTTATGTAGAGATTTAACTATCTTTGCAATAAGTAAAATTAAAATATGCCTCAACTGATTCCTATATTGACAATCAATGGTTCTGACGGCGCTGGCGTGGTCGGTGTTCAAGCTGATATAAGGACAATATCGGCTCTTGGCGGTTATGCATTGACCGCGATTACATCAGTGACGACTCAGAATGAAAACGGCGAGACATCTATCAACGACTTGTCTTCGGAAATGATAATAGGGCAGGTGAGAGCTATTGTGAAGGAGTCGCATCCAAAAGTTGTTAAAATAGGTCTCGTTCGCGATGCATCAACAATAAAGATGTTGAGGAGTGAAATCGTTGCCTCGCAAAGTATTGTGCTTGTTCCTGGTATCTTTTCTTCTGAAGGAAAACAACTTGTTTCTGATGAAGTTATTTTAGCGATTAAAAAGCAGCTTCTTCCAATGACGACGCTGCTGATATTACGTAGCAACGAAGCAGAGAAAATGCTCGGCATAAAAATCAATACCGACGATGATATGATTGCGGCAGCACAATCGTTTATCAATATGGGTGTAGAATCTGTGTTGCTGCGTGCTTCTAAACATAATGACGGTTTGCTCACGGCCTTGCTTTATGAAAATGGAAATCCGCATTTCTTTACTTCGCATAACACTGAGGGCTGGCAGAAACATGGAGTCGGGGGAGCTCTTTCTTCCGCAGTGGCAACTCGTCTCGCATTCGGCGATAATATTCTTACAGCGATTGACAAGGCTCATGATTATATGCATAAGCAAGTCGTCTATGCTGTATCAGAAAAAGTACAGCATTCAAGAAAGACTGTGGTTTACAATAAGTTCATGTCGCTTGTAAGCGAGAATTACCATAAATTTCACGATGTTTCTTTCTATGCTGATAAATTATGTGTGTCAACACGTTATCTGTCGCAAGTGACAAATGATGTAGTCGGAATTGCGCCAAAACAACTTATTTCTGATTATATAATAAAAGAAGCTAAAATACTTTTAGAATCGACAAACTACAGCGTACAGGAAATCTCACATAAACTTGGTTTTTCGTCGCAATCTTCATTTGCTTCTTTCTTTATCAAAAACGAAAAAGAAACACCATCTGCTTATAGATCGAAATAATTTTACAAATTTCAGAATAAGGTTTTACAAAATCAGAATATATTTTTTCTTTGCATTTTGATATTATTTTTCTTTGCAACGTTTTTAAAATTAAGTCAAAATGAAAGAAAATAAAGAAGTAAATCGTAACCTTGCAGAATTATTAAAAGGTGGTGTTATAATGGATGTTACAAATCCAGAGCAGGCTCGTATTGCAGAAGCTGCTGGCGCAATGGCAGTTATGGCGTTGGAAAGAGTTCCTGCTGATATTAGAATGGCAGGTGGTGTGTCACGTATGAGTGACCCTAAAATGATACAGGAAATCCAAAATTCAGTCAATATTCCAGTTATGGCAAAATGCCGTATCGGTCATTTTGTAGAAGCGCAGATACTTGAAGCTATAGGTATAGATTATATCGATGAGAGTGAAGTGCTTTCACCGGCAGATGATGTATATCATGTAGATAAACGTCAATTTAATGCGCCTTTCGTTTGTGGAGCGAGAGATTTAGGCGAGGCATTACGTCGTATCTCAGAAGGTGCAATGATGATTAGAACGAAAGGCGAAGCCGGTACTGGCGACATAGTACAGGCAGTTCGTCACATGCGTATGATGCAGAGTGAGATAAGAAGAGTTGTCTCTCTTAATGTTGATGAGTTGTATGAAGCTGCTAAAGAAATGAGAGTTCCTTTTGAATTGCTTCAATACGTTCATGACAATGGAAAGCTTCCTGTTCCTAACTTCGCTGCTGGCGGTGTCGCTACTCCAGCTGATGCTGCCTTGATGATGCAACTCGGTGCAGAAGGTGTATTTGTCGGAAGCGGTATCTTCAAAAGCGGTGACCCGATGAAAAGAGCTAAAGCTATAGTGAATGCTGTCGCCAACTACAAAAATCCAAAGATTTTAGCAGAATTGAGCGAAGACCTCGGTGAAGCGATGGTCGGAATCAATGAAAACGAGATTAAGATTTTAATGGCAGAACGCGGAAAGTGATATTTGCCTTCTCGTCAATCTAACATCAAACTCATAAATGCTGCCTGATTGTTAAATACTTTTAATGTATCAGGCAGTGTTTCTGTATGGTAACCAAACAATGCTTGTGTTATTTGTTCTATATCGATGACATTTGAACCAATAGAATTTTTTTTGTCCAAAAATCCGTTATTGATATAATATGTTCCGTTGTTTTCGGTGATGATAGGGTCAACCAAAGAAAATTCAAACTTTAGTTTTGGATGAGTCATTGCATATATTCTCAACATTGTTTCAGCATCAATGAGACGAGCCATCCCAAGACGATGTCTCTTTTGTCCTGAAACAGGAGGTACGATGATATTGACGGATTCGTTGTTGAAGAGATTGACAGCTGCTGTTATGAAATCGCTGAAAACAGCTCCTGATTCAGCAAATACATCTTTGATATAAATCTCGCCGTCTCTAAGATAACAGAAAGCAAGTCCACATATCTCCTCTGCATATTTCGCGACAAGAAGATGATTGTCAAAATTTTTCAAGTCCTCTGTTATCACACCGAAGTCATATTCATTGTGTTGTATGCAACAGTTACGGCTTCTCATCTTTGTGTTGAAATATTCATATATCTCATAAAAATCAACATCCGAATGTTGATCATAAAAAGGAATTATGTTGCAGTTGGATATATATTGTCCGTTATTGTTTTGTATCCTGACATGAATCTTGGAATAGTCGAATGTCGGAACAAAATTATAACCTTCATAATAACTGAAAAGACTTTCTGAAGCAGGGATAAGAGCTGCAAAACAAGCTCCGTTGATTTTGGCTTTGTTAAGAGACTTGGTAATCAAGTCACTCATAAGTCCTTGAGAACGATAGTCAGGATCAGTGCAGCAGCCAGATAAATAGGAGCATGCTATTGTCTTTCCATAATATGAGAAAGGGTAGGAGATAAGCTGTAGAGCTGAAACCACCTTACCGTCTTTTTCTATGAATAGATTGTCTTCTTCGTCATATCTTTTGTCAAAGTAAAAATCAACAAATCTTTTGTCTTCTTCAATAAAGCATTTGTCCCATAAGAGACGAGTCTCGTTTTTTATTTTATTCATACAAAAAGAGGTTTAATCCGTTAATATATAATAGTCTTGAAAAAGTAGTAAAAAGCGCACCTTTACGATGCGCTTTATTATTTTATTATTCTGTAAGTATTCTTTCACCTTCAGGTATGATGCTCACAGCCATATCATCTTTATTATCATCATAATCGATGATTATCTTTTCGCCCACATTGATTTTTGTCCTTATGATTTCTTCAGCTAAGACATCTTCAACATATCTTTGTATTGCTCTCTTGAGCGGACGAGCACCATATTGTTCGTCCCATCCTTTTTCAGCAATAAAATCATGAGCTTTTTCTGTAAGTTCCAATGTATATCCCATCTCGCTGATGCGTTTATATACTTTCTTAAGCTCGACATCAATGATTTTATGTATGTCGGTACGTTCTAATGAGTTGAATATTAACACATCGTCGATACGGTTTAGAAATTCAGGTGCAAAAGAACGTTTTAATGCATTTTCTATTACGCTGCGGCTATATTCATCTCTACCATCCTTTTTAGCTTGAGTGCCAAAGCCTACACCTTGACCGAAGTCTTTCAGTTGGCGAGAACCGATATTAGATGTCATGATGATGATGGTATTCTTGAAATCGACCTTACGTCCCAAGCTGTCTGTAAGTTGTCCATCATCAAGTACTTGGAGTAAAAGGTGGAACACATCAGGATGAGCCTTTTCAATTTCATCCAGCAAAACTATAGAATAAGGCTTACGACGTACCTTCTCAGTGAGTTGTCCGCCCTCTTCGTAACCAACATAACCAGGAGGCGCTCCTACCAGACGTGACACAGCGAATTTTTCCATATATTCACTCATGTCAATTCTTATTAGAGTATCTTCCGAATCAAACAGATACTTAGCCAGTACTTTAGCGAGATAAGTCTTACCTACGCCAGTAGGTCCTAAGAAGATGAAACTGCCGATAGGTCTGTTAGGATCCTTCAAGCCAGCTCTGTTACGACGTATAGCTTTGACTATCTTTCTGATGGCATCATCTTGTCCTATAACAGAACCTTGGAGTTCGCCTTCCATGTTTAAAAGGCGATCGCTTTCATTCTGTGCTATTCTCTGAACCGGAACACCTGTCATCATGGCAACGACCTCAGCCACATTCTCTTTCGTGACGATTTCTCGATTTATTCTGTTGTTTGCTTCCCATTCTTTCTTGGCAGCTTCAAGTTTGTCGATGACAGTCAATTCTTCACTGCGTAGCTGACCTGCATCTTCAAATCTTTGTTCTGTGATAGCGACCTTCTTAGCTTCGCGGATGTCTTCCAATCTCTTTTCAAAATCAACAATTTCAAAAGGAACTGAAATATTGCTGATATGTACTCTTGAGCCTGCTTCATCTAAAGCATCGATGGCTTTATCAGGAAGGCAACGGTCTGACAGATAACGTTCTGTAAGTTTCACACAAGCCTCAATAGCTTCTGGTTCATATTTTACAAGATGGTGGTCTTCGTATTTATCCTTGATATTATTGAGGATTTCTATAGTCTCTTCAGGAGACGTTGGTTCGACCAAAACTTTTTGGAAACGACGTTCCAGAGCACCGTCCTTTTCGATGTACTGACGATATTCATCCAATGTTGTAGCTCCAATACATTGAAGTTCACCGCGAGCCAAAGCTGGTTTCAGCATATTGCTTGCATCGAGAGATCCGTTTGCATTGCCAGCGCCCACGATGGTATGAATTTCATCTATGAAAAGGATTATCTCCGGGTTCTTTTCCAACTCGTTGAGTATAGATTTGATACGTTCTTCAAACTGACCTCTATATTTTGTCCCTGCCACTACAGAAGCGAGGTCGAGCATAACGATACGTTTATTAAACAAAGCACGAGACACTTTACGTTGGACTATACGCAATGCCAGACCTTCTGCTATAGCCGATTTTCCTACACCAGGCTCACCTATAAGTATAGGATTATTTTTCTTTCTACGGCTAAGTATTTGAGCCACACGCTCAAGTTCTTTATCTCTTCCTACGATAGGGTCGAGGCGGTTTTCTTCGGCAGCACGTGTCAGGTCACGGCCAAAATTATCTAAAACAGGAGTCTTTGACTTTACATTGCTAGTCTTGCGTGTAGGTTCTTTTGGTTTTATATCTTCGAGATCTTCATCATCATCAAAGAGTGTGTTTTTAGGTTCTTCTATAATATCTTCTTTTAATGGTTTTTCGATATTATCACCTTTAAGTTTACTTTTAAAAATATCGTAGTTGATACCTTCAAATTCAAGACGTTGAGAAACTATGTTGTTGTCATCATGAAGTATTGCAAGCATGAGATGTTCAGGATCTACGAATTCGCAGTTAAATTCCTTAGCCACGATATAGGTGAATTTCAAGGCTCTTTCGGTTTGCTTGGTAAGTGGAATGTTGTCGGTTGTATTTTTCTGAACGATATTAGATTTTATAGAAGCCACCAGTTTCTGTTTGAAAGCTTCAATATCGAGTTTAAGTTCGTCAAGGATATTTGTCACACCATTATCCTTGCCATCAATGATTCCCAAAAAAAGATGCTCCAAGCCAATGTAAGAGTTTCCCAATTTCACAGCTTCCTCATGACTACGAAACATTATTTCACGAACTCTTGGAGAAAATTTTGCGTCCATATAATTATTTAGTTATTTCTTAAACAAAGTATTCCTTGATTTGTCATACCTGACAGGAAATTTCGTGCAAATATACAAACAAAATCCGAACCAACATTTCATCTGTCAGCAAATAACATTTTGGCAAAAAAAAATTAGCAAAAAATAATTGAAGCAAGCAATTTGCAATGAAAAAAATTACTATTTTTGCTACTTAAAATTTTAAAAGAATATCTAAAAAGCAAATGATGGAAGAACAATTAGGAGGAGAAAAAATAATTCCTATTAACATTGAGAATCACATGAAAACGTCGTACATCGACTATTCGATGTCAGTTATCGTTGCGCGTGCTCTTCCGGATGTCAGAGATGGATTGAAACCTGTTCACCGTCGTATTTTGTACGGCATGATGGATATGGGACTTTTGTCAAATCGTCCTTACAAGAAATCAGCTAAGGTGGTAGGTGAGGTCTTAGGTAAATATCACCCACATGGCGACAGCTCTGTTTATGATGCCATGGTTCGTTTAGCTCAAGAATGGAATATGCGTTATCCTATGGTCGATGGCCAAGGTAACTATGGTTCTATTGATGGTGATGGCGCTGCTGCTATGCGTTATACCGAAACTAGATTGAGAAAGATAGCAGAAGAAATGCTCATTGACATCGACAAAGACACCGTCGATTTTCAAAACAACTACGACGATTCAGAACAAGAACCTGTGGTGCTTCCTGCTTTGATACCAAACCTTCTGGTTAACGGCGCTAGCGGTATTGCAGTCGGTATGGCAACAAATATGGCACCTCACAACTTAAGTGAAGTTATTGACGGTATAATAGCATATATCGACAACAATGATATAACTATCAGTGAATTGATGCAATACATCAAAGCTCCTGATTTCCCAACAGGCGGTATAATTTACGGCTATGAAGGTGTAAGAGACGCTTTCGAAACCGGACACGGACGTATAGTGTTGAGAGCTGAAACCACAATAGAACAATACGGCAACCACGAAAGAATCATCGCTACTTCTATCCCTTACCAGACAAACAAGGCTGACATGATCAAGAAAACGGCAGACCTTATCAACGAGAAGAAACTGGAAGGCATAGCAGACATCAGAGACGAATCGGACCGCAAAGGTATGCGTATCGTTTATGAATTGAAAAAGGATGCTGTCTCTAGCGTGGTGCTTAACAAGTTGTACCAAATGACAGGTCTGCAGAGTTCTTACTCTGTCAACAATGTCGCTCTCGTTAAGGGTCGCCCATATACTCTTAACCTTAAACAGCTTATCCAGTATTACGTCGAACATCGTCATGAAGTTGTCATCCGTCGTACTCAACACGACTTGAATGAGGCTAGAAAACGTGCTCATATATTAGAAGGTCTTGCTAGAGCTATCGACATCGTTGATGAAATCATTGCAACAATCAGAGCTTGTAAAGGCGGTTCTTCTGAAGCAAAACAAGCTTTGATGGAACAATATGGTTTCGATGATCCTCAAGCAGCTGCTATCGTTGCCTATCGTCTCGGTCAGTTGGCAGGTCTTGAAATCAAGAAAATATTGGATGAACTCGAACAGTTGCATAAACTCATCCAACATCTTCAAGAAATCCTCGATAACGAAAGCATGCAGTTTGATATAATCAAGACTGAACTCCTTGCTGTTAAAGAAAAATATGGCGACGAAAGAAAAACAACTATAGTACATTCAGCTGATGACATCAGAATTGAAGACCTTATCTCTGACGACCCTGTAGTTGTTACAATTTCACACCTTAATTATATAAAACGTACTAACCTTACTGAATACAGAAGACAGAGTAGGGGAGGCAAAGGATCGAAAGGTTCTGATGCTCGCGATGAAGATTTTATCGAACATCTCTTCGTTGCAACGAACCATAACTATATGCTGTTCTTTACAGAGAAAGGAAAATGCTTCTGGCTTAGAGTCTTCTCAATTCCTGAAGGTACGAAGACAAGCAAAGGTCGCGCAATTCAAAATCTCATTAACCTAGAACCTGGCGATAAAGTTAAGGCATTCATCAATGTCCCAACATTGACTGACGAAGACTTCATCAATAACAATTTCGTCATCATGGCGACTAAGAAAGGTATTATCAAGAAGACAACCTTGGAGGCATATTCTCGCCCTCGCCAAAATGGTATCATAGCGTTGACAGTAAGAGAAGGCGATGAATTATTGTCTGTATGTCTCACCAATGGACAACAAGAGATGTTGATGGCACTTCGTTCCGGTAGAGCCATCCGCTTCAATGAAAGCACTGTCAGACCTATGGGTAGAAGTGCATCAGGTGTCCGCGGCGTAAGCTTGGCAGATGAAAATACTGACGAAGTGGTAGGATTGATCTGCGTAGATCCAAACGGAACATCGGATATTCTCGTCGTTTCAGAAAAAGGCTACGGTAAACGTTCTGAATTAGAAGAATATCGCGTCACTAACAGAGGTGGTAAAGGTGTTAAGACCTTGAACATAACTGATAAGACTGGCGATTTGATAGCAATCAAGGATGTTAAAGATGGTGACGACTTGATGATTATCAACAAGTCCGGTATCCTGATCCGTATTGCAGTAGATACCTTGAGAGTTATGGGCCGTGCAACACAAGGTGTACGTCTGATAAATCTACGTAACAATGATGAAATTGCTGCCGTTACAAAAGTCAGTGCCGATATCATTGAAACAGAAGAATTGGAAGAATCATTGAATGATGAAACAGCAATCGATGTCGAAACAATTGTAACAGATGACAATGAAGTTTCTGAAGAAACAAATGAAAATAATAACAATCAATAAATAATTAACACAAAAAATTAACAAAATGAAAAAAGTGACATTATTAGTAGCTATGTTAGCATTCTTGGCTAATATTGCTGTGGCACAAAACAAAGAACGCGTTAACGCATTCAACTACAATAAGAATGCTCAAAGCTACATACAAACAGCAGAGCAGTTTACAATTCAAAATAGAGCTGACAAAGCTGCAAAAGAAATGAATAACGCTAAAATCATGCTTGAAAGAGCAAAAGCTTCTATTGATTTGGCTGCTGAACATGATGAAACAAAGAATGATGCTAAAACATGGCACTACTATGGCGTTATCTATTTGAAAATAGCTACATATCCAGAATTTAGCAGCATTGATGCAGATGCATTGCCAAAATGCGCTACAGCATTCAAGAAAGTCGGTGAATTAGATGCTGAATATTTCCAACAAAATCAGCTTGAAATTATGTCATACATCAATTCAATCACAACAAACTACTTCAACCAAGGTGGTCAAGCATACGAAGCTGGTGAATATGTAAAAGCTATCGAATGCTATAAAAACGCATACGAAACAATGGCAATCGCTGGTCAGAAAGATAACGAAGCTCTCGTAGTAGCAGCTCAAATAGCAGTCATGGCTAATGAATATAATATGGCTATTGACCTTTGCAACCAATTGTTAAATGACGGTTATGAATCAGCTCAAGTATATCAATACATGGCAATCGCTCAAGGTGCTTTGGAAAACAACGATGCTATGATTCAATATCTTCAAACAGGTAGAGAAAAATTCCCAGAAGATGAAAACCTCATCAATGAACAAATCAATGCATTCTTGAAATTGAAGAGAGAAGGTGAGATCATTGACCAAATTAAAGAAATGGCATACAAAAACAATGAAAACTCAGTATATTCATTCATCTTAGGAACAATCTACGGTAATCCAGAATCAGCAATTCACAGCATTGATTCAGCAATGGTATATTATAACAGAGCTATCGCTATCAATCCTAATGACGAAAACGCATATATCAACATTGGCAGTATGTTCATCGACAAATCAGCAGCATTATACAATGCAGCTAATGAATTAGGATTCGATGCTGAATCACAAAAGAAATATGACATCATGGTAGCTGAAGCTAAGTCATTCGACGAACAAGCTTTACCATACGTAGAAAAAGCATACGAATTACTTCCAGGTGATGAAGCTATCAAACAAGCTTTAAGAACATTATATGTCCGTTTGAAAATGATGGATAAGGCAAAAGCATTAGAAAATGCAGCTGAATAAATAAAATAGCAAATAAGTCATGGGATGAAGATTCTCATGACTTATTTATTTACAAACTCTATTTAACATAATGTTTATTATGTTCCAAAAGACAACTTTAATTTTAACCTAATTTAGTTGAGAAATTTGTAGCTGCGTAAGATATTTTTCTATAAATTTGCTTGAAAGAATCAGAAACTATTTTCGTTTCCCTAATAGTTTAGTAATCAATAAATAAAATATAAGAAAATGGAAATTCAAGGTAAAGTCGTTCGCTTAGGTAATTTAACTGAAGGAACTAGCCCGCGCGGCGCATGGAGAAAACAGGAATTAATAATAGAAACTATTGAGCAGTATCCTAAACAAGTATGTCTGGTATGCTGGGGCGACAGAGTTGCCGAAGCTCAGAACTTCACTCCAGGTCAAACTATAAAAGCTCAAATCAGTATAGAATCAAGAGAATTTAATGGTAAATGGTACACCGATGTAAGACCATTCAGATTTGAAACTGAAATGGCTCCTCAGGCTCAGCCAATGCAGCAAGCCCAACAGTTTGCTCCACAAGCTCAGTCTTATCAGCCTGCTCAAAATAACATACCAGTGACTGATTATTTTGAAACTGATAATGGCGATGACTTGCCATTTTAATGAGTCTGCTGATAAGTGAATCATGAATTAAAAAGGACGTCTAATGACGTCCTTTTCTCATTCTTTTATAATCGATAAAATCTGTCCGCTATTTGTATCGAAAATTATTTTTGTCCTATTCATAGGAACACAAATGAGATTTCCAAACTGATTTATAGTAACTCTGTTCTCTGTAATCTTATTCTCACCATACATTACTTGCATTGTGACATTAGCTGGATTTCTATAGAATAGTTTGTTGTTATATGTAGTGTTCTCTATATCATCTTTTGATAATTTATTTACATTTGCTCCTATTGAAGAGTTGACAAAATTTATCTTAATATTCTCTCCAGTCTTGGCATTAAAGCTTTCTGTACTTGAGAATTTTCCTAAAATATATGAATTTTTGCCTTCTTCAGGAGTTATATAAAATGATTTGATGTAAGTATGTGTTGTTGTCTTTCCAACAAACATACTTAAATATTCATTTTCCTGAGCCTTGAGTTCTTCAACCATGAAGTTCATGGTGTTTCCATAGTTCACTTCTTGATAGCCTGTTATCAAGTCAAAACATGCTATACGGATATTCTTGATTTCTTCAATTATAGATTCTGCTATTTCTTTCTCTGACAATTTTGGAGTTTCTTCCTCCTCATCTTCATCAATCATCGGAATGAAATAATAATCAGTCATTGTTTCTTCATATTTTACTACATCTGTAAAAGATACGTTCTGCGTGTTTTTATAATCTTCATTCTTATATCCGAAAGACTGGATAATACCTTCTGATGTCAATTCTAAATTTATATTTACATTTTCCTTTATCTTATCATCTGCAGAAATAAAGAACACATAATTAGGATCTGCTTCAGTTAATATCTCCACATTTACACTTTTGATTCTGAATGATGTATTGTTTTCTTTAATATAATTGTCTGTATTTAACATCTCTTTGGCAAAAGCACTATATTTTCCTTTTATATCCTGCTGCTTTTCAACTTCAAAGTCAACACGTATTATGTTACGAGGCAGATGATAATATAAACCATCAACATCCTTTGTATTAACATTTTTTGCATGATTTACAATGTATTGTGCATCAAGATCGAATGACATGATGACAAATAAAATTAGTAATAACTTCTTCATTTTTCTTATTTTTATTGTGTTACTTGTTTTTTACTTACTGATAATAAAGCGATAAATGTTAATAATCCGTTAACAATTAATATTTCAAATCCGAACTGATAGCCGAAAAATATATCTTTTGAGAAGTAGTTTAACATATAGCTTATTATTGGAGAGGCTATTGCTATGAAAGGGACATATTTGTCGTTAGGTTTTCTTTTTTTAACAAAGAGTCCGAATGAATATAAACCCAGTAATGGTCCATATGTATAGCCGGCTATTTCAAATATCTTATCTATAAGTGATTCATTATGAAATGGTCTGAACATTACTATAACAAGAAGATATAGAAGTGCGAAACCTATATGAATAATTTTTCTATACTTGACTTTGTCATTTTCTGTCAATTTATCATTCTTGTCAAAATGCAGAAAATCAAAGCAGAATGTCGTGGTCAGAGCTGTAAGTGTACCATCAGCACTGGAATATCCTGCCGCAATCAAGCCTATCATGAATATTATACTTGTCAATTTATTTAAAGAAAAGGCTACTGTTGGGAATATTTTATCGTTTACCACTACTCCACTTTCATTTATCGGCATCTGCAAGCCTGTCTCTTGTATATGATATATCAGAGCGGCACCCAAAGACATGAATAAAATGTTTACCAATACGAAGAAGAAACTGGATGTCAAGACATTTTTCTGAGCATCTCTTAATGTTTTGCATGTAAGGTTCTTCTGCATCATATCTTGATCGAGTCCGGTCATTGTTATTGTGATAAAAGCACCGCTAAGTATCTGCTTTACATAGAATTTATTATGAGACCAATCCGTCTCGAACAACTTGGTGAAACCTCTCTCAGACGATATTGACATCAACTCGCTGAAAGAAATATTCTGTGTCTTAAGTATGATAATGACAGTCATCAAAGCTGCCAAAAGCAAGAATGTCGTTTGCAATGTGTCAGTCCATACAACAGTCTTCACTCCGCCTTTGAAAGTGTATATCAGAATCAATGTGATAAAAATAACTGCAGGAACCCAAAATGGTATTCCCCATGCTTTGAATACAAATTCATAAAGCACAAAGACAACCAAATACATACGAATCGCTGAACCAACCAGTCTTGAAATGATGAAGAGCAAGGCTCCGGTTTTCTCTGATGATTTGCCAAATTTGATTTCCAAATATGAATAAATAGATGTAAGATTCAATTTATAGTATAATGGCAAAAGCAAAAACGCAATCACTGCATAACCGATGATATAACCTAACACTATTCCGAAGTAAGTGAACTGCCCTGTATATACTCCTCCTGGTACCGACATGAACGTCACACCCGACAACGATGCTCCTATCATTCCGTAAGCGACTACAAACCAAGGTGATTTTCTGTTACCATTAAAAAATGTATTGTTACTGGATTTACGGGAGGTAAGATGGGCCACCAGCAATATCAGTAATGTATAAATGACAAATACTATGAGAATCAGATTTTCCATTTCATATTATTTTTGCAAAATCATAAAGAGAGTCAAATTTATCATCTGGAGATATCTTCAATTCATTGTCACCGACAAATATTGTTTTCATTCCTGCATTCTTTCCAAATTCGATATCCGAGTTCATGTCACCGATCATAATCGACTTTACGAAGTCTATGTCAGGATAATCTTCTTTAGCTAAAAAAGCCATCTTAGGATTAGGTTTTCTATAGTTATTTTCTTCTGATTTAAGCTGAGGACAATAATAGACATTATCTATTCTTCCACCGTATTTCTTGACTTCCTGACACATATAGTGATGAACATTGACCACATCGTCATTTGTCATTATCCCCTTCCCTACTCCTTGCTGGTTTGTTACTACTATGATATGATTGAATTTCTCCTTAAATATTCCTAAAGCTTCCAAAACACCTGGCATGAATTCAAATTCATCTATTTTAGAGACATAACCGTCAATGATTCTAACGTTGATAACTCCGTCTCTGTCAAGAAACAAAGTCCAGTCTTTATCAATCAGTCTTTTCCAGTCCATCATTGTTTTGGGAATATAGTTGATTCAATTATTTCACAAATGATATGTCCGATCAAGATATGAGCTTCCTGTATTCTTGGGGTGCATCTGCTTGGCACATTAAGCAAGATGTCGCATTTGCCTGCCATCATGCCACCTGTAGTGCCGGTCATTCCAACAATATTCATCTTCATTTCCTTTGCAGTTTCAATTGCCTTGATAATATTGGAGGAGTTGCCAGAAGTGCTTATCGCAAACAAAATATCATTTTCTTTTGCAGAGGCCTGTAACATACGTGAATAGATATTGTCGAATGAGTAATCGTTAGCTACGGCTGTCAGATAACTGGTGTTGACATGTAGAGCTTCTGCGTTGAGAGGAGGTCTGTCGTAATAAAAACGTCCGCTTAGTTCAGCAGCGAGATGCTGCGCGTCGGCCGCACTGCCACCATTGCCGCAAAAATGAATCTTGCCGCCTTTCTGCAATGACTCGACACATAACAAAGCTGCTTTTTCAATATTTTTAAGAAAATCAGTATCAGCCAAAATAGCTTCTTTTACCTCAATTGATTCCTTGATGATATTTTTTACAGACATATTATTTTTTTTGCAAAAATAATAAAATTAAATCACAAAAAATACTGATATTTGCACTCATTTTTGAAGTCGGAATTAATTAAACATTTTTTATATGAAAGGGATTTATACAATACTTTTGTTGATTGTCTCCAACATTTTTATGACCTTTGCCTGGTATGGCAATCTTAAGCTTTCTGAAATGAAAGTCATCACCGACTGGCCTTTGATTCTAATAATCTTATGTAGCTGGGGATTGGCATTCTTTGAATATTCGTTCATGATTCCTGCAAACCGGATCGGATCAGAAATCAATGGCGGACCTTTCTCATTGGTACAACTTAAAGTGATTCAGGAAGTCGTTTCCCTGACAGTCTTCATGATTATCAGCATAACGATTTTCAAGAACGAGACGTTGAGATGGAATCATTTGATAGGCTTCGTTTTTTTAGTCTTGGCTGTTTATTTTATTTTTAAAAAATAATTAAAAAGACTTCTTTTTATAAAAAAAAGATATATCTTTGGAAAAATTAAAACATTAGAGTTATGAAATTTTACGATATTGATTCTGTGTTCGTTTCTGGCAAATATGCTGGAGAAACATTGGCAGAGGTTTTTGAAAAAGACCCTAAATACATCAACTATTGTCAGGAAAATGACGATGATTTTTATGTATCACCTGAAGTGATGAAAGAATTGAGATCATTGGCTCGTGACCATAGATTATTGACACAAGATCTTGATAAGCTTAGTGATGAGGAATTAGCTGAATTTATGGAAGAAATGAATGACATCGATGCTTTCGACGAAGCTAATTTTGATGATGACTTCGATTGGGACGCAGAAGACGATATCTTTGCAGATTTCGATGATGAATATGACATTGAAGTTGAGGATTACAATATAGAAGATTTTGATGATACTTTCTAAAGATCATACATTTTGTTATATGACTGTTTGGCATTAATGTCAGACAGTCTTTTTTTTTAGAATATTTCACATGAGAACTTGTTGGGAGCTTTTCATCACATTCCTGAACATCGGAGCCTTTACCATCGGAGGAGGTTATGCAATGTTAGACATGATAGAACGCGCTGTGGTAAAAAAGCACAGATGGATTGATAGTGATGAGTTTTGGGATTCAATAGCCATAGTACAGGCTTTGCCTGGAGTGTTCGCCGTCAACTGCGCATTGTATGTCGGTTATAAGATAAATGGAACGAAAGGTGCAATAGTATCTTGTTTAGGAGCTATGATTCCTTCTATCGTGATAATGCTTCTCATAGCGATGTTCTTTGTTGACTATAAGGACAACCATGTCATTGAAAAGATATTCAGAGGAATAAGGCCATGTGTGGTAGCCTTGATTCTGTCGCCATCCATAAAGTTATGTATCAGTGCAAAGATAAATTTCATTACGGCAATATTCCCAATAGCTACAGTGATATTGATATGGCTTTGTAAGGTCTCCCCTGCCTATATAATTTTATTTGCTATTGTCTTCAGTGTGGCATCAGCATTTTACGCACAGAGTAAACTTAAAAAATAGGAATCATGATTTATTGGCAGCTTTTTTGGGTATATTTGAAGATAGGTATCTTAGGATTCGGCGGAGGCTATGCTATGCTATCAATGATACAGTTTGAGGTTGTGGAAAAACATTCTTGGATGACGGTAAGTGAGTTCGCCGATGTGGTGGCCCTGTCACAAATGACACCTGGACCTATATCCATCAACTGCGCAACTTACGTAGGTTATCAGATGGGTGGAATACTAGGTTCTTTATTGGCTTCTTTTTCTATCGCTTTACCTTCTCTGATATTATTGTATTTCGTATTAAGGTTCTTGTTGAAGAACAAGGAAAACTTCATCATCAGCACCAGCTTGAAAAAAATGAAGCCATTCATAGCAGGTCTTATCTTCGCTGCTGCCACGATGATGATGAACGCTTCCAACTTTCCTGATGCCGGTTTAGGTAATAATAACGTCAGTGTTTTGATATGTGCGATAACATTTGTATGTGTTTTCTTTTTCAAAACAAATCCTATGTTGATGATATTACTCTCAGGAATGGCAGGTTTTCTGTTTCTTTGAAAATCCAGTGACAATATAAAAAAAACTGCATCAGATCATTTTCCGATGCAGTTTTTTCATTCCATGATAAAAGGATATTCTATTCTATTCTTATTTCGTCAAGCATTATCCAAGCATTCTCTCCTGCATAGTCGTGCCATTCAGGTAAAGTCTTGTAGCTTTCCACTTTCACCTTAATATATTTGACATCCTTGGCATTGAAGACAGCTCTTGCTTCTTCTCTGCGGTTTGCCTTAGCATTGTTGTTATACACAGGAAATTCACCTCTGACTTCATCACTGAATGTCTTACCGTCTGATGAAACAGATACTAAGATGCGTTTTGGCATTAATACCCAGTCATTATGACTGATACCACATCCGACATATAATTGTTTAATATCCTTAACTTGTGACAATTCTATTGTAAACTCAGCGTCTTTTCCATAGAATCCGATCCACTCTTCTCCCCAGTTGCCAACGACACCGTATTTGTTGTTCATCAAAGCTATCTCGCTGTTACTTGAATAGTTTTTATGAGGTTGTTCAACATATTCTGTTCCGGCAATGATGATTCTTTGATAGCTTTCTATCAAGGTAAATGAAGGTGTCTTGTCACCAGCAAAAGCCTTGGCTTTGATAGTCACACTTTCGTCGATGCTAAATGGCTTTGTGTATAACTTTGATTTCTGGCCAGGCTCGCTGCCGTCTAAAGTATAATATATTTTAGCTTTGGCATCGTCACAGCTCAATGTCACATTCATTTTTTTATCGAAACGTTCTGAATCTGTAGTGATGACAGGTGTTGCGACTTTAGAGAATGAACCTATCACATCCTCCTTATACAATTTGTTTTCTTTGGTTTCTTTGTAGTTGAAAGGACGCATTCTTATGGTGTATTCATATCTGTCGTCATCGATGAGATACTTGTCGAGTACACCAGGACCGCATGTCGCAGTTCCGAGAGGTGCTTGTTTATGGTCAATGTTGACTGTCCAATAATCAGCGATTTCCATTTGGTTTATTCTTTCAGCTATTGAAAGGTTTTCATCAGAATATTGATAAATACTGAAGTTGAAATGTTCATCACTGGTGACAAACATACCTTGTCCTAATTCATTGACGAAAGCGACCCAACGTGTGTCGGAGTGATTGCCGTTGTCTTGTGGTTCTTCATGTAATTCAAAGAATTGTTGTGCAGTCTTTTCATAAACATTGATCTTACCAGATGAATTTCTGTCTGGATAGTTTTCAGTGTCTTTACCAAAATATTTGACTTTGCTGAATTGTAATGGCATAAGGAACTGTGTTCCGATCTTTGGGAATGTTCCTACAATATCATTAGCTTGGATATTATTAGCTATAACGACATCAGCCAAGCCATTCACTTCATAAACCTGTTCTGTTGTAAGGATTGTCACTCCGCTTGGGCTGTTAAAGTCGAGGATGACGGTGATGGCGACTCTAGATTCGTCTATTCTCTTTGTTGTTATTGACTTAGGATTTATTGTCAAGTTGTTGAGACTAGCATTCAACCATTTAGGAAGTGCGTTACGGTCAACGTCATCGTTGAGTGTAGGTGCACGCCAGAAGTTAGGCTTGATGACACCTTGTAACATTTGTTCGCCATGATATTCAAAAGATACAGGGAGACCTTGGGTCTTGTCAATCACGAAATTGAAGTCGTCGTTTGAAACGATGATTCTGTCGTTGTCGTCATTGAGTTCCACTACAGGTATTTTTTCGAGTTTATTACCAGCCGGTGTGGCGATGTTAAGATTTATCACCTCATAAGCTATCTCTGTACCTGCAGGTCTCATAATATTACCGTTTTTTTCTTTGAAAGAGAACTCGATGAAGTATTCTAACTTGGCGAAATTATCATTGCTGTCACCGTCAATTTTAGGTTTAGGAATAGAGATGTTGATGCTCTTTGAGCTTCTTGGAGCGATGTCGATGTCTAATACTTTACTTTGTACTTTTCCTCTTTCGTTGTTATAAATGATGTAGCTACATTCAAATTCATTGAGTCTTCTGAAGAAGAAGTCGTTAGTTATTTCAAACATTCCTTTTTCCACATCTATGGCTTTCACTTTGATATTCTGATAAATCTTCTTCACTTCATCCAAATGATGGTGAGGACGTCTGTCGCTTGTCACCAATCCGTTGCAGCAGAAGCTGTCATCATTGCCAATACCTTCGAGTTCTCCGAGGTCACCGCCGGCAGCATACCATCTGATGCCTTTTTCCTTATCCATTTGTATGATGCTTTGGTCGCACCAATCCCATATACATCCGCCTTGCAATTGGTCATATTTGTTGATGACATCCCAGTAGTCTTGCATACCGCCACAGCTGTTACCCATAGCATGGAGATATTCCACCATGATGAAAGGACGTCCGAGACTGTCAAGCTTGTCTTCAACGAATTTTTCAAGATAGTTGGCACTTGAATACATCAATCCGATAATATCGGTGTTATAATCATAGATGGAACGTTCGTTAATGACAGGGCGTGTGCCATCCATTTTCTTGACCATCTCATATGACTCTTCCATGCAGATACCGTTGCCACATTCGTTACCGAGCGACCAGATGATGACTGAAGGATGGTTCTTGTCTCTTCCAACCATATTGTTACATCTGTATTTAAATGACTCTATCCAACGCTCGTCTTTTGCGAGACTTGCATCGCCGTAACCTTGGGCATGAGACTCGTTGTTAGCTTCATCAATGACATACAAACCATATTTATCGCATAATTCATACCAATAGATGTCATCTGGATAATGTGATGTACGGACTGTGTTTATGTTGTTTTGAAGCATCATCTGAATGTCTTTCTCCATGGTTCTACGTGTCACGTATTGTCCAGTCATGCCATCATGTTCGTGACGATTGACACCTTTGATGATGACAGGCTTGCCATTCACTTTAAGTTGTCCGTCTTTTATCTCAGATGTTCTGAATCCTATCTTAGCACCTACGACTTCTATAACTTCACCTTTCTTGTCTTTTAATCTAATAGTCATGTTATAGAGGTTTGGTTTCTCTGCAGACCATGACTCTACGCGGTCAAGGATTTTCTTGAATCGTATTGTTGAATGACCTTCACTTTTTTGGGTTGCAAGGAGTTGTTTCTTTGAGAACTCTTCTGTATAGATTTTATTTATGAGGAATTTTGCGTTTTCCTGACTTGTGATCTCAACTTCTACATTTAATTTGGAAGGAACTTTTTTTCCGTAATTGACATCAATCAATATTTCAAATAATCCTTTTGAATAGTTGTTGTCGAGACCGGCTTTCACAAAGAAGTCATAGACGTTGGTCTTAGGCTTTGAATAAAGGAACACGTCACGTGTGATTCCGCTTAGACGCCAGTAGTCCTGACATTCGAGATATGATCCGTCGGAGAAACGATAAGCTTCCACAGCTAAAGTATTTTCACCGCTTTTGTTAAGATATGGTGTGATGTCGAACTCAGCTGGAGTTTTTGAGTCTTCTGAATAACCGACGAACTGGCCGTTAATCCAGAGATAGAATGCTGATTTCACAGCGCCGAAGTTGATGTAAACGTTTCTTCCTACCCATGTCTCAGGCACGCTAAAGCTATGGACATAGCATCCGACAGGATTGTATTCTGTAGGGGCATATGGCTGGTTTGAAGGAAATTCATTTTGTTGATTGATATATACAGGGATACCGTAACCATTCAGTTCCCAGTTGCCAGGAACAGCGATCTCACCCCAAGATGACACATCATATCCTTTCTCATAAAAGCCTTCTGGCTTGTCAGCTGGTCTTTCAACCCAGTTGAATTTCCAGTTGCCATTGATACATCTGTAATAAGGAGATTGTCTGTAGTCAAGATTCTTTATACCTTCTTCATCTTGATAAGGTATTACATTGGTACGAGGTGCGACTTTGTTGACCGAACAAACAGTGACGTCGTTCCACCACTCTCCAATTTCCTGTGCCTTGATGTTTAGTGTTAACACCAAGACAACTAACAAAATAATTGATTTGATCTTCATATATTATTTGATTAAGTTTATAATTTCCCAGTTTATGAAAAACATCGCGAAGATAATGATTTTTTCTTTTATTTAAAAATATTAAGTATATCTATTTTATGTGATTTCCATAAATTGATTTTATAAATGTATTTAAAAATAAAATATTATATTTGCATTGGGTATCAGCCGATATGCAACGGCCGGTCATGATAAAAATTGAATCATATAAAAATAAGGAAATGAAAAGATTAGTAAAACTTTTGTTAGGCATGTTTGCCATTGTAATGATGATGTCGTCATGCGAAAAAGGTTGTATATGCAGAAATGTTGACACTGGTGCGGCAGAAGAACTTTACGGTGTATATTCCAAGAAAGACTGCGCTGCCTATACTGAATATTATCAGTCTATTTCCCACCAGAATAATGTTGAATGTACTATGGAATGGAAGTAAGATATTTGTTATATATCATAGCTAAATACCATTAAATAGAATTCCATGAATAAAGAAGAAGCAAAAACCAGAATTGCCGAACTGAGCAGTTTAATAGAGAATCATAACTATAATTATTATATTCTGGCGAATCCTGTCATAAGTGACTATGACTTCGATATGCTGATGAATGAGCTTATCGCTCTTGAGCAGCAGCACCCAGATCTTGTTCTCCCCGACTCTCCTACCCAGCGTGTCGGTGGCGATATCACAAAAGAGTTCCAGACAGTGAAACATCGTTATCCAATGCTCTCACTCTCCAACTCTTATAATATAGACGAAGTCAAGGATTTCATAACAAGAATCAAGAAAACCATAGAGGAAGATGTCGAGTTTGTATGTGAGCTCAAGTTTGACGGTATCTCAATAAGTCTCACATACGAGAACGGGCTGTTCGTCAAGGCTGTCACACGCGGTGACGGAACGCAAGGAGACGATGTCACCACCAATGTCAAGACTATTCGTACTATACCTTTACGTCTCAAAGGAGAATATCCAAATTTCTTTGAGATGCGTGGAGAGATAATCATGCCTCACAAAAGCTTCAACACTATCAATGCTGAACGTGAAGAAGTAGGACTGCCGCCATTTGCCAATCCTAGAAATGCTGCCGCCGGAACCATAAAACTTCAAGACTCTAAGGAAGTGGCAAAACGTAAGCTCGACCAATACTGTTATTTCATGATGATGGATGACGACAAGATGATATTCAAAAATCATTATGAAAGTCTGACGGCTGCCAAACAATGGGGATTCAACGTGTCTAATTTCATGGCGATATGTAACAGCGTTGACGAAATTGAAGACTTCATTAACTATTGGGATGAGAAAAGGAAGGAACTGCCTTTCGACATCGACGGCATCGTTATAAAAGTCAATGATTTCAGACAAAGAGAGATTTTGGGATATACAGCCAAGTCGCCTCGTTGGGCTATAGCATATAAATTCAAGGCGGAAGAAGTACGAACGAAGTTGTTGAGTGTCGATTTTCAGGTGGGACGTCACGGAACGATAACACCTGTCGCCAACCTAGAGCCTGTTCAGCTGGCTGGCACTGTGGTGAAAAGAGCTACTCTTCATAATGCCGATTTCATCAATCAGCTCGACCTTCATTATGACGATATCGTCAGTGTGGAGAAAGGCGGCGAGATAATACCAAAGATAACATCCGTCGATTTGAATCAAAGGGATGAGTATAGCGAAAAAGTGACATTTATAACCCGTTGTCCGGAATGTGGCACCGCTCTCGTCAAAGCCGAAGGTGAGACTGCATGGTATTGCCCTAACACTCTCGGATGTCCGCCTCAGATAAAAGGACGTATAGAGCATTTCATAAGCAGAAAAGCCATGAACATCGAGAGCTTAGGCGAAGGCAAGATTGAAGTGCTTTTCGACAACGGTCTCATCAAAGACTATTCAGACCTATATAGTCTTACATACGATAAAATATTCGGATTGGAGAAAACAATAACAATCCACGATGACAACAATCTGGAAGCTATTGTCCGTAAAGTAGGATTCAAGGAAAAGACTGCCAACAATATAATCGATGCCATAAAAAAATCCAAGAGCGTTCCTTTTGCAAGAGTGCTTTTCGCCCTAGGAATAAAATTTGTCGGCGAAACGACTGCCAAGCTAATAGCAAAATCCATGTGCTCCATCGACAATATCATCAATGCCAGCATTGAAGAACTCACCGACATTGAAGAAGTAGGAGAAAAAATTGCTCTTTCCATCAAGGACTTCTTTACCGATGAACGTAATATAGACATCATAAATAAATTAAAGGAAGCAGGACTTCAGTTTGAACAGGAAAAGAAAGAAGTTGATGCCAATCAGGTCTTATCAGGAATGAGTATAGTGGTCAGCGGTGTCTTTAACACTATGAGCCGCGACGAGATAAAGCAACTCATTGAAGACCTTGGAGGAAAGAACGTCTCATCTATCTCCAAGAAGACAACATTCGTCGTTGCCGGCGACAAAATGGGTCCTGAGAAGAGAAAGAAAGCTGAGTCGCTGGGAATAGAGATAAAGACGGAAGATGACTTCCTGAAAATGATAGGAAACTCTGACGACAGCATCACTGCTGGACAACAAGGAGTACTGGAATTTGAATTTTAAGAAAAAAGAAAAAGCCTCGTAACGAGGCTTTTTACATTATAAGAGTCATGATCTTTTTCTTTTAACGCCATAGGCCAGACCCAAAGCTGCCATGACAAACAAACCGCTGCCTAGTGGTGCTTCCGGTGTTGCTTCATAGTCGTCTAATGAACCATGATATCCTGGTATTGATGGCATTGTGGACGCCCAATTATCATCTCTATATCCTGAATAGGTAGTTGTAAAGAATCCGTCATTTTGAGCAAAGATACAACTACTTCCTATTAATAATATAACTATACTTATAAACAATTTCTTTTTCATAATACAACAATCTTTTGAGTTTTAACTTCATCTTCACTTACACAACGTACAATATAAGCTGCATTTTTCAAGCTGCAGATATTGATACTTCCATTATGGCTTTCTTCAGTCATGACAATTCTTCCCATCATATCGATGATCTGAACAGGACCTTCAACTTCAACGATCAATTCGCCATTATTGATATAAGCAAAATTACTGTTGTCAGCAGTCTGTTGACTGTTGTCCATTTTCAAAACAAATCTTTGAGGATTGTCATTAGCTGTTGCTGTAGTTGAAGATCACATTGTCTGAACCAAATTTACCTGATGCAATTATGTTGACATTCTTCTCTACATTTCTTTTTGATGAATTGATGCCTTTTTGTAATGTGATATTATGGGTTCTACCTTTAGCTGAGTGTACCATAAAGCCCTCGCCTACTTTGATAATGCCGTCATTTTTATATTGATATCCACCATCTGCTTTGATTACAGCATAACCTGCATCCATACCAGTTATTTTAACATCTTCTGCCCAGTTGATATTATATGAAAATGGATTTCCGAAGAGATTATAACATACTAAACCATCACAATTAAAGACGAATTGCAATGAAAGACAGTTGAAAATAGCTTAAAATTAAGGAGTTTATTCAGTATGATACAATAATAGAAGTGCTTATATTAGAGCTTAAAAAAGTTATGCAATATATTTAAACTAGTTAATTGCAAAAGTCTTCACATGTCTATATGTCATTTTTTTGTCTTCTTGTATTTTTATTTCAAAAACGTTTTCGGCGTCAAATGTAAATTATTTTTCTATATAAAAAACCACTTTATAAAATAATTATTTTCTTGATAAATACTCATTATTTCAACATCAAATCCACTATCGCCATAGCTGTCATTGCTTCTACTACGGGCAGAGCTCGTGGCACAGCGCATACGTCGTGGCGTCCTTCCACCTCGTAACTCACGGCTTTGCCTTCAATATCTACAGTCTGCTGCTGACGCATTATAGTAGGTATCGGCTTAAATGCCACATTGAAATATATCTGCTCTCCGTTGGAGATGCCGCCTTGTATTCCTCCGGAGTGGTTGGTTTGGGTCCTTATCTTATCGCATATATTAATGAAGGTGTCGTTACATTCTGAGCCTCTCATAGAAGCAGCACGGAAGCCTTCTCCATATTCAAAACCTTTCACAGCGTTAATGCTGAACATAGCCTGCGCCAAGACAGCCTGCAGTTTTCTAAAATATGGCTCTCCTATTCCAGAAGGAATATTATCTATTTCCACGCGCACCACAGCACCAACGGTGTCGTTGTCATCTTTCACCTTCTGCAAGACGCTTTGTATCTCGTCCATGCTAAAACGTTCTTTTCTAACTTCACCAATCTGTGTGACGTATGATTTTATGCTTATATTATGAGATGACAAAATCTGTTTCGCTATGGCTCCTGCCACCACACAAGGCAACAAGGCTCTTGCAGAGCTCCTGCCTCCTCCCCTATGGTCGCGATGTCCATACTTCTGCTGATATGTGAAGTCGGCATGAGATGGTCTGAATATATCTTTTAATTTATCATAATCTGAAGACCTTGCATCTTCATTTCTTATCATAAAAGCTATAGGCGTTCCTAATGTCTTGCCTTCAAAGATACCTGAGAGAATTATCAATTTGTCGGATTCCTTTCTCTGCGACATAGCCGGTCCTGTACCCGTCTTTCTTCTTCTCAGTTCTTCCTCTATCATGTTAAAATCTATTAACAATCCGGCAGGACAACCGTCAATGATGCCGCCTACAGCCATGCCGTGAGATTCGCCGAATGTGGTGAGACAGAAGTTGTTTCCAAAAGTATTTGCGCCCATATGTGATATGATTAAACAAAAAGAGCTGCACATATTTCAGTGCAGCTCCTCCAAAAAAATATTTACTGCTCGTTTAAAATCTTTAATTTTGCTTCCAAGACTTTGACATCGTTCTTGGCTCTGTTGATTTTCTTTTCATATTCAGCTCTCATTATTTCAGATTGCTTGCTGTTTGAGAAGAAACCGATGTTGTTTTCCAAGACGCTGATCTCTTCACGTAACTTGGTGATCTTATTTGTCAAAATGTTACGTTCTTTTCTAACCTTGTCGCGGGCTTCTGGATCTTCTTTCATTCCTTCAACCATGTTGCGATATTCAGCTGTTGAGATTTCATTTTGTGTGACTTTCATCTTATCGAACAAAGCGTCGATAGATTGACGATATTCCTCTTGTGTTGAGTCTTTATATTTCATAGGTACAAAACCTATTGACATCCATTCTCTTTGGAATGCCTTGATAGCACTCATGTTCTCTGAACGGTTAGCTGTTATTTCAAAAGCCTTGATGCGTTCGATAAGTTCTTTCTTGAGTCTGAGGTTTTCGTCTTCAACACCTTTTATTCCACTGAAGTGTTCTGACTTATTTGTAAAGAAAGCGTCACATGCTGAACGGAAACGTTTCCAAATCTTGTCAGAATGACGTTTTGGAACAGGACCTATCTTCTTCCATTCTTCTTGTAATTTCTTGATGCTGTCTGTTGCTTTCTTCCATTCTTTGCTTTCAACCAAAGCCTCAGCTTCGATGCAGAGTTGAAGTTTTCTGTTATAGTTGTCTATTTGTTGTTCTTTCAGCTTGCTGAAGAATTCTTTTTTGTTGCTGAAGAAAGAATCCATTGAGTTCTTGAAGCGAGCCCAGATCTCGTCATTTTGTTTCTTTTGAGCAGGACCTATTGTCTTCCATACTTTGAAGAGTTCGCTCACATCAGTGGATTTCTTTTGCCATGCTCCGATGCTATTGATATTTTCGTTCAAAAGCTCTTCCATCTTTTCGCAGATGGCGAATTTTGCATCATAATTGGCTTGTTGTTCGTCTTGAATCTTTGAATAATGGTCGCGACGGATCTGATTGATTTTGTCTGTTGTGTTTTTGAAACGTTCCCAGATTTCATCTTTCTTCTCTTGTGGGACAGGACCTATTTCTTTCCATTCATCGTGATATTTCTGTAAAAGTTTGAAAGCTTTAGTCACTGACTTTTCAAGAAGAAGTTCTTCTGTCTTTTCACATAATTCTATCTTAGCTTCAAGATTCTTTTTAAGGTCCAGATCACGTAATTCGCGATTGATCTTAACTTTATCGTAGAATTTCTCGATAAGGAAATGATAGTTGTTCCAAAGGTTTGTGATTTCTGTTGCTGGTACTTGACCTATTTCTTTCCATTTGTCTTGAAGAGTGCGGAACTCGTCGTATGTCTTTTTTAAAGTCTCTTCTGAATTGATGAGTTGTTTCAATTCTTCGAGGATTGCGTTTTTCTGTTGTAAATTGACGAGTTTTTGTTCTTCTAAAGCATCGTTGTATTTAGCTTTGTTATCTTTGAAAATATTGAAAGCTGCTCTGAAACGTGATTCGAGAGGATCTTCTACGTGTTCGTAGTTTTCTTTTTCTCCTCCATCCAAGATGAATTGTTCCATCTCGCGTTCTCTTTCCTCTTTACAGATTTTTAAGAAGTTGAATTTTATTGAAGCAACTTTATCTTTAATTTTGACAACGTCCGTATCTTGTACTGTCTCTTCTAAAATTTCAATCAACTGCAACTTGTTGAGACTTGAGAAATCGTATTCTGTTTCAACTTCTTCGTTTTCATCATCAGAAGTGATATCCAAACTTTCCAATGACAAATCAATATCTTCGTTGATTTCAGCTTCTGGAGTTACATTTTCTTCAACAAGTTTCTCATTTTCTGTCACATTAACTTCTGTTTGGACAGCTTCAGGCAAAACGTTAGGCTCAACTGGCTTCACATTTTCATTACGTTCGTTAGTATTCATATTACAATAATTTTAATTCTCCATCTCTTACGAGATTTTGATTGGTGTTGATAACTAATAAGTTGCATCTGTAAAACATGTGTTTTACATCAAACAACTTCCTTCATATTTAATTTTGCAAAGATAAAAATTATTTGATGTAAAGAAAAAGAAAATTACAAAAAAAACGTCTTTTAAATTCATGGATTCAAAAGACGTTTTAACTGTCGGTTCAAAGCTATCTATTTTTATTCAGCTTCGAGTGCGTTGGCAAGGTCTGCGATTATATCTTCAACGTTTTCAATTCCTACTGCAAGACGGATAAGGCCGTCAGTGATGCCTGCGCTTTCTCGGGCTTCCTTGCTGAGTTTAGAGTGCGTCATGCTTGCAGGATGCTGGATAAGTGTTTCGATGCCTCCCAATGAAACTGCCAACAATGCAAGATGTACGTTGTTCATCATCTTCTTGCCAGCTTCCAAACCTCCCTTAAGGCTGAATGCTATTGTTGAACCTGCGCCTTTCATCTGGCGTTGCGCCAATTCATATTGTGGGTGTGACTTCAATCCTGGATAAAGAACCCATTCCACTTTTGGATGATTTGCAAGGAATTCAGCGACTTTCATGGCATTTTCCTGTGCTCTCTCCATACGGATAGGCAATGTCTTCAAACCACGGCGTGTCAACCATGCTTGGTGTGGATCCATGTTGAATCCCATATTGACCATGATAGAACGTAATTTTGTGTAGTTTTCCTTTTCTTTAGCAACGACAATACCGCCAACGATGTCAGCATGGCCGTTGATGAATTTTGTCACTGAGTGCAAAACCACGTCAGCACCTAAAGCTAATGGCTGTTGTAGATATGGACTGCAGAATGTGTTGTCAACACAAACAGGAATGTTATGTTCGTGTGCAATCTTACATATTGCTTCAATGTCCATGATTCCCA
The DNA here is from genome assembly GCA_045613105.1 of Bacteroidales bacterium. GTDB lineage: Bacteria > Bacteroidota > Bacteroidia > Bacteroidales > F082 > Limimorpha. The sequence continues at coordinate 28,226 of JAZLAI010000031.1, forward strand.
TTGTTGGGTTTGCAGGTGTTTCAAGGTAAATCAAAGCCGTGTTTTCTTTGATGGCGTTCTTAACGTTCTCAACGTCAGTGGCGTCAACGAATGTTGATTCAACACCATATTTAGGATAGATTGATTCCATAACGCCTCTTGATGGGCCGTACAATGAATTGTGAGCTACCAAATGTTTGCCTTGTGACAAGAATGCCATATATACAGTGTTGACAGCAGCCATGCCTGAGCTTACTGCAACGCCGCCGAAACCGCCTTCTAATGAAGCTACAGCGTCTTCTAATTCTGTAATAGTCGGGTTACCAATACGTGTATAAATATATCCGTCTTCTTCGCCAGAGAAACAACGTGCTCCGTGGTCAACATCTCTGAATCCGAATGTAGATGTCTGGAAAATTGGTGTAACAGCACTGCCTAAACAGTCGATAGCACCTGAGTGAACTGCTTTTGAGCCAAAGCCCATGTTTTCATCGATATGCATAATATTCAATATTTTAAGTTAATATTCTGTTTTAAAAAGTGTATAGCGCAAAATTATATTATTTTTACCTTTTATACAAGTTTAAAAAGTTGTAAATTTGTAGTCATTCAATGTTATTCCAATGGAAAATAATCAACTAATAAGAGAATCTGTTATCAATTTGATATATAAGAATTTACCGGAAAAGATATTTGATATCAAAATGTTACCTGCTTCCGGATCGTCACGAGTCTATTTCAGAATATTCTCTGAGTTAAGGACATATATCGCGACTTACAATACAAATATAGAAGAGAATAAAGCTTTCTTCTCATTCTCAAAACATTTTAAAGATACAGGTCTCCCTGTACCAGAACTCATCGCAATAAGCGATGATAGCCGCTGTTATATACAATCTGACTTGGGCGACACTTGTCTGTTCGATTATGTAAAAGAATGTCTCAAGAATCAGCATTTTGATGACAAAACCATAAATCTATACAAACAAAGTCTTGATAATCTTGTCGATTTTCAGATAAAAGGCAATAATAATATGGATTATTCAATCGCTTATCCAACTCCTTCTTTTGATAAATGTTCTATCATTGATGACCTTAATTACTTCAAATATTATTTCCTTAAAATCAATGAGGAAATTGACTTTAACGAGACAAGATTAAACAATGATTTCCAACGACTTGCAGATTATGCAATGAAGGCTCCTTCCGACTTTTTCATGTATCGTGACTTTCAATCTAGAAATATAATCATCAATAACGGTTTAACATATTATATTGATTATCAAGGTGGACGCAAAGGCCCTCTGCAATATGATGTAGTTTCTCTTTTGTATCAGGTCAAGGCTCAATTGAGTACCGAATTGAAGAATGAATTGCTGCAATATTATAAAGATAAATTAAGCCATTATATCAATCTGGAAGATATAGGTTTTGATAAATATTACAATGTCTTTGTCTTGCTGAGATTATTACAAGTCCTTGGTGCATACGGATTTCGAGGTATTATTCAAAAGAAGCAGCACTTTTTGGAAAGTATTCCTTATGCATTAAACGAATTGATTGCAATAAAAGATATTCTTAATCTGCCTTTTGAAATGAAGGAGTTGTCAAATGTGTTGAATCAGATGGAATGCTTGTTAATAAAATATAAACATATTGAAAATGACAAGTTAACGGTTGTTGTGAATAGTTTTTCGTATAAAAACGGTGGCATTCCTGAGGACAGAAGCGGAAATGGTGGCGGTTTTGTATTCGACTGCAGGGCTTTACCGAATCCAGGACGTTATGATCAATATAAGAAACTTACAGGCGAAGATGTCGAGGTTCAAGATTTCCTTAATGGAAAGGACGAAGTGGAATCTTTCTTTAAAACAGCTAAAATCATTGTTTTCCAATCTATTGATAATTACATAGAAAGAGATTTCAGAAATTTGTTTGTTAATTTCGGATGTACGGGCGGACAGCACAGATCTGTTTTCTTTGCGAAGAAGATGGCTGAGAGTTTGCATGAGACATATCCTCAGATCAGAGTGGTTTTAAATCACCATGTTCAACATAAAAACTATGTTTATGAAACAGTATGAAAAAAGGACGGCATTTATCTTGGCAGCTGGCCTTGGAACGCGATTGAAGGAGCTTACAAACAATAAGCCTAAAGCATTGGTTGAATTGAACAAACAGCCATTACTTAAAGTTGTCATTGAAAATCTCATACATCATGGTTTTAATCATTTTGTTGTGAATATTCATCATTTTGGAGAGCAGATCATCGACTTTTTGAAATTCCAAAAATACCAAAATGTAGAGTTTGAAATATCAGATGAAAGAGACTTCCTTCTCGACACAGGCGGTGGAATACTAAAAGCCCTCCCCTTTTTTAAGGATAGCAACGCTGTCTTGATACATAATGTTGACATTATTACAGACATTGACTTCAAATCAATATATGACGAATTTGTCAAATCTGATGATGCAGCTTGGCTTTTGACACAAAATCGCAACAACAAACGCAAACTTGCATTTGACAATGAAGACAATTATCTTGGTAAATACAATGTCGAAACTAAAGAATATGATGGTGACAAGGATTTGAGAAATGATTTCAAGCTGTTATCTTTCAGCGGATTGCATCTTATAAAACCAGATTTTTTTTCTGGTTTTGAATTGAAGAAGTGTTATGTCTTCGATTTATACAAAGAATTGTCAAAACAAAATAAAATTAAATCAAAATTTGTTCAACCTAAATTCTGGTTCGATTTGGGAACTCAGGAACAACTTCAGGAGGCATCACGATGGCTTTTATCACAAGAATAACAGATTATATCATTGATAACTATAACCTTGAAAAAGATTCTCTGACTGTAATATTTCCTAATAAACGTGCTGCGCTTACTTTGAGGAAAGAGCTGTCTAGAAGAATCAAACGTAATATTTGGCTTCCAAAGATTTTGTCAATACAAGAAGCTATGAGCTCATGGAGTGGTATTCAACTTGTTGACAACATTGACATTATATATCAACTCATCAAAATAATGAACAATTCCTTGGATGTTTCTACAAGAAGTAACATATTTGGACTAGCATCTCAAATTGTCAAAGACTTCGATGAAATTGACCAATATGCTGTTGATGCAGAAGATTTATTCAGATATCTTAAAGTCGTTAAAGAAACAGAGTCTTGGTCACCTCATGACAATATGACCGAAACCGAAAAGTCTTATCTGACATTTTTTGCTTCTTTGTATTCATACTACAAACAGCTAAGATTTGAATTACTTGAAAACAATCAAGGATATTACGGGTTGATAACTAGGAAATTGTACGAATTATCTAATGTAGAGCTTGAAGCATTGACCGGCAACAATAAAATACTTTTCGCAGGCTTTAACGCTATGACATTTACAGAAGAAAACATCATAAAACGTTTTGTTGAACTAGAAAAAGCTGTTCTCCTTTGGGATTTGGACAAGTATTATTATGAAGATGAAAAGCAAGAAGCTGGTCTGTTTGCACGTCAGTTTTTCTCCAAAAACAAAAATATCAAACCGGACTTTATCTGTGATAATTTTAAGGACAAGCATATCAATATAATAGCAGTGTCAGGCTCTTCTGTTCAAGCCGATGCCTTAAAACTGCAATTGAATAACGAAATAAATGACGCCGTTGAATTAAAAAACGAAGTTGTAGTTTTGTCTGATGAAACATTGTTGATACCTGTAATAAATTCTATCCCATGCAATCGCAAGAGTATTTCCGTTACAATGGGTTATCCGTATTCAAAAACGATTGTTAATCATTTCGTTCACAACCTATTCGCATTAGAGAAAAATATTGACAAGGATAACAAAATATATTTCTGGTCTCTGAAACGTTTGTTGGAAACGGAAATATTCAAAATAATATTCAATGACGAAGAACAGAAATTGCTTGTAAAATCAACCAATGACTTCTTGAAAGAATCAAACTATTATATAACTGTTAATGAAATAGATAAATACTTTGTACAAGAAAAAGTCAATCATTTTCTTAAACTGATGTTACGAAAGTGGGATTCATCAATAGATTGTATATCAAGACTTAAATCCATTTTGATATATGTGAATGAATGTATCACATCAAATGACAACAATTTCATTAAGAACCAGATAAGTGTAGCAGGAAGGATATTGAACAAAATAGAAAAGCTGATAAACAAATACAATGTAATTATACAAATCACTGATATTGAAAACCTTTACAAACAATCAGCTATGGAGATGAGCATTGCTTTGGAAAAGGATCCAAATACTGATGTAGAGTCGTCTCTTCAAATCATGGGACTTCTTGAAACAAGAAATCTTGATTTTGACACAGTTCACATTCTTAGTGTCAATGAAGGGATTTTACCTCAGTCAAAAAGTGGCAATACATTGATACCGTATGATTTAAGATTAGAATACAATCTTCCTATACATACAAACAAGCAAGCTGTATATGCATATCACTTCTATAGGTTGATACAGAACGCTAAAAATATAAACATTTATTATAACATTCTGGCTGATGCTACTGGTGAAGGTGAACAGAGCAGATTCATCCAACAAATCATCAATGAATTACCTCGTAACCGTAATATAGTCATCAATAATGTAACATATAAGACTCCTGTGCCAAAATCAAATGACACGATTGATATTGAAATAGATAAGACACCAGATGTTATAGAAAAGATAAAAAACAGGCTTTCTGGAACAAATTCAAAAGGAGAAAAAAAAGGACTGTCGCCGACATCAATCTCATGTTATCTGAAATGTCCTTTAAAATTTTATCTGAAATACATTGAAAACGTGAGTGATAACTCAAATACGGAGAAGTTGCAAGCAAATATTATCGGTAATATTATCCATAATACATTTGAGTTTTTATATGCAAAGTTTGGCGCTGCCATTGTCGATTCGGATTATTATGATCAAATCGTCAATGAACACCTCAAGAACGCATATAATGAAGCTTTAAAAGAGAACAACTTCACAAATGGGCTGCCTAAAACCGGATTTAACTATTTAAGTCAGGTCATGATTGACAAACTCATTGAGAATTTTATCCGTTATGAAAAAGAAAGTTTAAAAAAAGGAGGACTTTTCAAGATAATCGGCTTGGAACAAAACTTGTCATATACTTTCGATATTGATGGTTCTGAAGTAAACTTGACAGGATTTGCTGACAGAATTGACATGAACAGCAATAAGATAAGAATATTAGATTACAAAAGCGGCTCTGTTAAAGATGATGATGTCGTCATAAAAAAAGATACTAAAAGTATCACCGACCTGACGGAAAAAGCTTTGCAGCTGTCCATATACAAATATCTATATGCCAAAAACAATAATGATGTTAGCATAGAAAACATAGAGCCTGGAATTTTCGGATTGTTGAAGATAAGCAATCCGTTCTTCTCTCTCAATAATAAAAGCCAGGATTTCGATGATGATAATTTTATGGACACATGCGATACAATGTTCAGAGGTATTTTTAGCGAAATGCTAGACCCAGAACTCCCATTCAGGCAAGTTGAGGATGAATCGAAATGCAGCAATTGTGATTTTCTGATTATATGCAAAAGAAACCCAAAGAAATATAATAGATAAACAATTAACTTATAGTTATTTATACAGTTTATTTAAACTAATATTTTAAGTCTATATAAACAGGTAGATGATCGCTAAAACCGCCTTGATATCTAGGACCTATATAGGTTCTATACAACTTTTTACCTCCGTAAGTTTCATCCTCTATAAAGAGAAAATCTGGATGAAATATAGAAGCTGACTTTTGGGAATAATGAATAGACCGTGTGTCAAGCAAGCTTTTGCTTATCATAATCTGATCAAATATATGCCATCTATACTGATATTTAAGCGTTCCATCAAAGCCCAGCTTTTTGTTGCAGAAAAGATTTATCAAAGTATCATCTCTTAAAGAAGATTCTAACGGTTTTGCCCTCAACACATTAAGAATACTATTATCAAATGGAGTATCATTGAAATCGCCCATTATAATTATTTTTGGTATTTCTTTGCTTGTATTTATCAATGAATCGATTTTGTATCTTAGTACATTCGCAGTCAGCTCTCTTAGGTGAACTGTCTCTTTTTCTCCTCCATACCGAGATGGCCAATGATTAACGAAGCAATGTAACGTATCATTTGTCCTGTCATGAAACTTCGCATACAATATGTCGCGTGTTCTGAAACTTCTGTTGTTTGGAGATCGTATTTTAATAGCCTCACTATATATAAGTTGTAGTTTATCAATGGAATAAGCCAGTGCCACATCAATCCCTCTTCTATCGTCACTTTCGTAGTGTATAATCTTGTAATTGTGTCTCTTTAAAGGTGTATCTTGAAATAACATTGTAGTCACAAAAGTATTTTCTATTTCACAAATGCCAAGAATGCCAAGCGGTTCTCCTTCTGAAAGCGCAAGAATTGCCTTATACATGTTATTTCTCTTGTGATAGAAACGTGACATCGTCCAATGCTGAGAGCCATCCTCAGTATATTCATTATATGTTCTCGTTGAATCTACAAAAGGATCAAAGAAATTCTCAAAGTTCCAGAAGGCGACTCTTATCACATCAAGATTCTGAGATAAAAGCAAAGAGAAAAAAAAGAATTGAATTACAATTACTAATAATATCTTTTTCATAAATTTAAGTTAAAATTTTGGGTTCCGTCTGCAAAAGTAAATATTATTTTTTGATAAAAGAAATATTCTGATTATCTTTGTTCGCTTTTTAAGAATTATTATATTATGAGATATATTATCAATGTAATTTTATTCATGATTTTATTAACAATTGTGCCTTTTAACCTGAAGTCACAGGTTGAAATCAATGTTGATATCAAAAATTATGATGATGATACTTTTTATCTCATGAAGTATGTCAGCGACAAGACACTTGCAGTGATTGATACATGCTATTTGAATGCAGAAAAAAATACATTCGTTAACGAGGCTAATTATGATGAAGGAATTTATATAGTGTCTAATAGCAAGCAACATCCTATCTTTGAAATACTTTTAGGCAAAGACCAAAAGTTCTCGATTATGGTTGGAGATCTGATGAGAAACGACACCTATATTATTAAAGGCAGCAAAGAAACTTCGGATTACTTTGACATTTACGCAAAAACCAATTACAACAAGCTTTATATCAAAGCATTAGAAAGCGAAATCGAGTATTTTCCTGATAATGCAAGAAAAATTGATTCCATAAAATTGAATCACAATGAATATCTGGAATCGATAAAAATTAAAGATAGGAATTCATTTCTAAAAACATATATAGGATACAACAAGGAAATCATTGTCCCACAAGAATATAAGAACAAGTCCGAGCAATATATAATTGACCATTATTTTGATGATAAGAGTCTTCGCGACGTTCGTATCTTAAATACACGTCTGTTAAAGAATAAGTTAGACGATTATTTCAACAATTATTTGTCGAAACAAAGTACAAATGTTATTCTTCAAAAAATTGATTATCTAATAAATCAAACAACAGCTGGATATAGAGACATTCCTCAAGATCTACTCGATCATAATGTGAGAGATTATATCTTATGGTATTTATATTCCAAGTATTTTGATAACGATTTAATTTACATACACTTGTCGGACGTATATTTTTCAAAACTGGAAATCAATAACTTAACGGAAAATATCAGAAATGAGATTGTCAAGAGAGCCGATATTTTAAGGGAAATTACCATTGGACACCTCGCTCCTACTTTCACATATATCGATGATGAAGGAAATCAAATCGATTTATCGGAAATTGATAGTAAAAATACAATCCTATTTTTCTATAAACCTGATTGTCAGAAATGTATCAGAGAAAAACGTATTTTAGGATTGTTAAAGAACAGACAAAAAGATTTGACAATTTTATATATCAACATAAGCGAAGAAAATTATCATAATGTAAGTCAAGATATTGCAGTTCAATACGATATAAAGACTACACCAACGATATACATTTTAGATAAAGATAAAAGGATAATTGCAAAGAATATTAAAGCAGAAGATATTGAGTTTCATTTAATTAAAAAATAATGCCATGAGTTTTTTGAGTAAGGACACCATTTGCGCAATCGCAACAGCTTCAGGAACAGCAGCAGTTTCAATGATTAGAATGTCGGGGAAGGACAGCCATAAGATTGCACTTTCAAGATTTGTTAGAAGAAAACAATTAGCATTGCATGAAATCACTCCAAACAGAATGTATTATGGAGAATTTGCCGATACAAGTGGTAAAATAATTGATGATGTTATGATTACATTTTTCAAAGCACCACATTCATACACTGGTGAAGACTCTGTTGAGATTGTTTGTCATGGTTCGCCTTTCATTCAAAACAAGATTTTGGAGATTCTGATTCATAGCGGAGCACGATTGGCAGAAGCAGGCGAATACACCATGAGAGCCTTTGTCAACAACAAGATGGACCTCACTCAGGCAGAAGCAGTTGCCGACCTCATCTCATCACAGAACGAAGCAGAACATCGTGTAGCGATGAACCAACTCAAAGGCGGATTCTCAAAAGAGCTGCAAGTGCTTAGAAGCAAGCTGTTAGACCTCACCTCATTGATGGAACTCGAACTCGACTTCAGCGAAGAAGACGTAGAATTCGCCGATAGAACAAAACTCAATAACTTAGTTGACGAAGCTGCAGAAAAAATTCAGAAACTCACTGATTCTTTTAGACTTGGCAATACTATCAAAAGAGGTACTCCTGTTGCTATCGTAGGCGACACCAACGCGGGCAAGAGCACCTTGCTCAACGCGCTGCTCGGCGAAGAAAGAGCTATCGTTTCCGATATCGCAGGAACAACGCGCGACACAATTGAAGAGACATTGAATATCGAAGGAAAGACATTCAGATTCATAGACACAGCTGGAATCAGAGAGACAGAAGATACTATAGAGAAAATCGGCATTGAACGCGCTTTCAAGAAGATTTCAGAAGCCGACATTATATTAGGACTACTCGATTTAAATCAAAGTGCAGACACATATTTCAAATCAGCAAGATTTATAATTGACAATGTTAACTTATTGAACCAAAAGCTGATACTGATTTTCAACAAAGTCGATTTGAACCAACAAGCCATGTGGATGGACTCAGAATACATCATAAACAACCTGCGTACTTCTATTGAGAGAAACATAGAAAACAACGGAGGCTACATGCTCGACGAGTACAAATACAGCATCACAGGACAAGACTGCTACGATATCAGAAACCTCATCAAATACGATTTCATTTCAGCCAAGAATAACAACGACATTGAGAAGTTAAAGAAAGACATCGCATTCTACGGAAGGAACTTAGTAGTTGGAGAAAACGAGGTATTAGTCACCAACTTACGCCATTACGAAGCCCTGATAAAAGCAGCAGAGTCTTTAGTGAAGGTCCAAGAAGGCTTGGATATGGGCATCTCCACCGAATTTGTAGCTCAAGACTTGAAGGAAGTCTTATATTATCTAGGCAGCATCACTGGTGAGATCAGTAGTAGCGACGTGCTTAATTCTATATTCGGCCGCTTTTGCATCGGTAAATGACGAAATCTAAATTATTGATTATCAGTGATTTGTATTTTTTTTGCAATAACAAGTAAAAAACTCTACCAAATAAGCGTATAACTTATTGATACACAACATGGTAAGTCCATATTTTAGCGAATTTTACATTTTTAATAATAAGTCCATTTTGTCCCCGGTTGTCCCCCAGGCACTCGAGGGACATAATTTTTTTGTCCCTTTTTGTCCCTCAGGCACTTCGGGGAACAAAAATACCTATTTTTGAGGTAAAAAGTGATGAAATACAAACATCTACAAATATGGATTAGCTTAAACAGCTCGCTCAAAGCTCAATGTATTTGTATTTAGTATGATTTTATTTGTAAAATCTTTGTCCCCCGACAATATATTCTGAAAATGTTGTCCAACATCTTTTTAAAACACACATAAAATAGTTATAGACAATGTATTCAAATCCGACTTTTGAGGTTATTCAGAGATGATTTTGGGAAAATTTCCGTAACTTTGCTGAAAGATTATACCCTTTTGGGTAAAGAAGGGAAATGAAATACTAGCCAAGCAAGTGGGCTGATTGTCACTTGCAAAACATGCATACAGGAAAATGGACTTTCCTAAAAGAATAAAGCAGCATAAGAATGAGTCGGATTCATTTGCAATCATATTATACAAGCTTCGCGAAATCGGTATCTTTCGAAATGTAACTGAGAGCGACTATGGTATCGACTTTGAGATTGAAGTCGTAAACGGAGATAAGGTTGAAGGGCATTGTATTAAGGTCCAAGTTAAATCTTCCGATGATCTTAACATACGCGAAGATGGGGTAGCCACAGTTGGTGGTATCAAACAGTCTTCTTTGAATTATTGGGCTGAGATATCCTATAATCTACCAGTTGTTGCTATTGCAGTCGATGTGGTTTCTGAAACTGTCTTTGTATCTGATACATTGTTTTGGCAGGCAATCAGTAAATTGGACAATACGTTGTCATCGAAGACTATTGAATTTGGAGATTGTCATGATGATAAGAAAAATATTACAAAGTTACGAAACCTTGCGTATGGTTATGGATTAAGAGACTTCATTTATGCGCATAAATGGATCATGAGGAATATCAGACAGGTGTTTGAAACTTATGTTGATGCCAACTGGTATGACCATTGTTGTCAAAATATTGACATGAACTTCTTCAAATCATTTCTCGAGAACTGTAAAGTGTTGCTGTATTTTAATGACGAATTTATGATGGCAAATGCAGGTTCCGCAGATAACATGTTTGACTATAAGATTTTGCGACGTAAAAGTAATAATGAAGATGAATTGTATAACTATATTGTAAAAGATGCTGTGGAACCCCTATTGACACCTCTAGTAAAGACATTGGAACATTTTCGAAACAATATCTTATCTTCTATGTATTATTGGCTGGAAAAAGATTCCGAGTATTTACGAATGGCTTTCAATACGAAGTGGCCAACATTTACGGGTGCAGACGAATTGATGAAAATAGATTTCGATAAGTTTTATGCCTGGCAATTTGATCCAGACAATGATTTCAATCAGTTCCTTGCAGACAAAGCAAAAGGCATGGGTGTCCCCGAATATGAATTCTTTAAACACTATTCTCTATAGTTGTCATCCAAATATGTTGTTAGCATACAAAACTATCATAACCGCATCAATAATTTATGAAACAATATAACGAGCAAGAAGTTTTAAAAGCAATTGCAGGCTCATATCAACCAGGATTCTTGCAGATAAAACTTACCCACTCCTTTGATGGCGGTTTAGGCCAGTTCTCTCAAAAGGATTTAGGAACTTTTTTGCATGAATATGTTCACTTTCTGCAAAACATATTGTAAGCTTCCCCTTTTTAGGAGGCACCATCCATAATTTCAAGCATTTAAAATTTCGTTCATTTTTGCAGATTTTTGACTTTTAACTTCGACATTTGCAGTTTTTCGCCCGTTTTGTCCCCCATCTGTCCCCCGAGATAGTCGAAAATAGCAGAGGAACAAAAATTTCTCATAGGTGGTGATTTATCTTTTTACATGTGTTTTTGGAAGATATACATTCCAACTTAAACAATGTAAAGAGCCACCTTCTTTTGCAATTTCTGCCATTTCTATTTGACGAATACAGCAATCGGGGAATGCTTCTTGAATGTATTGTTGAGCTATTGTATCTTCTTCAATGTTGAATTTAGGCATTATGATGTTTTTGCCAACTTGCAGAAAATTGATATATGCCCAGTTGAGATCATAACAAGTTTTATCAACTTTGCCCTTGAAACGAATTTCTGTAACTTCAAAACCATAACTTTCAAGAATCCGACGGATGGATGCAGCTTCGTCTAGATAACAATCACCATGATTACCCATCAGTATTCGATTATCACCACACCATTTGATGAAACCATCAGAATGTCCATATACATCGTCATCATGTGGAGTCCAGGGAATAATGACAACAGGATGACCAAGCTCTGATTCCAATAAAGCCTTAAAGTCTGCATCATCTTTCTTTTTCCTGTTTTCTGAAAACACCTTTTCTGTCATCACAATATATGGACCGCAGGGCACCATATTACCACCATCTATGATCAAATTGGTAAAACGGCAACTTATTCCCATACCATGTAACACTTTGGTAGCATCAGTAATTGTCTCAATATCTCTTTTATTCTTGCTCTTCACAAGATAATCAGGATAATAGCGATACTTCAAGAATTCATTTTCAACTAGCTGAATTGGCATGTAGTCACGTGCCCAATAATCATTTGTCGATTTCAATTCTTTGGACTCAACTCCCATTTCATTAAGCAGATTCTTCAGATGCTGGTAAAAGTCAGGATGTCCTTCTTTCTTGTCTTTTAACCAAGGAGAGAAAAAGACTACGTTTGTATCTTTATCATGCATTAATGTATCACAACGCACATATCTATAACGTCTATCCACAAATCTCGAAAAATCCCTATATAGACATTTCCTCTCAGAAACTTCATGAAATACATCAAGAATATAATCAACCTTACCCTCTACTGTTTGTTTGGATGTAAGTAGATTGATACGAGGTTCACGAATATAGCCCACTATACCATTATCATGCTCCACAAGAACAGGAAATTCTTTGTCGACACCAGTAGCATCATAGCACCTAAACAATTCAGCACAAGCCCATGGTCCATTTAGAACTTCACAACCATCTTCACTTATTAGTTGACGAATGAGGATGCCACCAAAATATGCACTATTATCGAGAACATACTTTTCAACAGTCTTTCCTTTACTTTTAGCTCTAGATTCACGCTTAATATTACTGGTAAAATTTAAATCAATCCCTCCAAAGTCATTTACGTACCAACACAATGGTTTTGACACACGTGGATGAGTGATAATATCTCGATGATTCTTGTTGTAGAAGTAAAACTCAATTTCTTTAAAGAGATACGTCGACTCACCCTTTTGGATAGCAAAACTTTCAAACAGCATCTTGGCTATTTGTTCAAAACGATCTTCGATGTCATTTGTGTTCATATTGGCATCAAGAGTCATTAGTCTTCTGAAGTCTTCAATTTTATTCATGATACTGCAAAAGTCAACTATTCAACTAAAAAATGTTGCGCAATTTAGTTTCATCCAATGAAATCTTATCAAAAAAATACTCCCCCTTTCGTTTCTTATATAATGTAACAAGCCTAATATATGGGAAATCTTCATTATTATATGTGACCTCTTGCTGAATAACATTAGTATCATAATCAGCTTGTGACACTTTAACGATGGACTTTACTATTGAAAACTCTAATTCACACTCACAATCAGATTCTATAGTTTCATAATTGAGGAGCTTTTCTATAGCTGCACTTATATATTCGTAGTATGGTGTACTCTTTTTTATCTTTTCCCAATAGTAGTCATCACGGAAAGTACCTTTCTTAAATACCAATCTATTTTCTTTTTTGTTATACACAAGTTCTATTCTATAGTCAATTCCGCCCTCTAAGTTTTCTGATATTTTAATTTTTGAAGAGACCGGAACATTTAACGTTGTATCTGCATATGTAAATGTCTTTTTTGCAGCAACAATGTCGCTTATTTGAATAAACTCATATTGGGGTTGGTTTAAACATGTGCCATCTGCACCGATTTCTAATTGCAGATAATCATCAAAAATGTTCCTTTTTATATTATCCGAAAGGAACTTCCTCATTTTTGTACTATCGATGCTTAATGATACTTTGCAGAAACAGATGTTTCTTTGTTTTCAAATTGTGGAATGCCATTCTTTCCCCATTCTTTGAGGATATCTAATTCTTGCCATTTCTTTTCTTCTTTGTAGCAACGCAATATTGAGTTAATTTCAACAGAATTAAATCCTATTGCTTTAAAATTGTCTATAAAATCCTTTTCTCCAAATGATTTGCAAAATTGAAGAGCAAATTCTGCAGCTTTAACAGGTTCTTCCTTAAATCTGTATATTGAAGCGTTGAATTTATTTAGGGCAACCTTATCCCAAGTATCAATTTTGTTTTCATAAGCATACCATTGCATCAAAGGATACGACACACCTGTAGTCGTATAGACAGGTTTGAAATAAGCTGTAATTATTTTCTGGGGCATATCCTTAATCTCGTCCAATGATATGGAAACTGCTTCTTTTCTTTGTGCAAATAACACATTAGCACAAAGTAACATTATAAGTACAATAAATGTACGATTCGCTTTCATTCCTTCTTATTTTGTTGTTTGTTTATTATTTATTTCTGTTTGAACGCTAACATTGAAAATAACTGAAATTATTATAGAAATCATGTTAATCTCTTTCCCTCCATCTTATCTATAAAGGTCTCATAAATCAGCGAATATGCATCGCTTGCATTGAAAGTAACATCTGGACGCAGAAGGGATTGCATGTCGTTGGTAAACTCGCATTTGCTAGATTTTAAACCTACTGCGTCACAAACACTCTCCAACTACCATCCTTCTCTCCTCGCTCAACATACTTCTTTTGTATCAACTGATCAAGCAGTTTTTGGATGGCAGTAATGCTGATACCAGTAATCTCACGCATATCAGCCAATGTGAGTGTTGGTTCAGTTCGCATAGCATTTAATATCTTCATGTAGTTCGGAGTACGGAAGGCGATTCGTTCACCGTCGTACCACCACACATTCTCGTTCTTCTCACTTACAAACAAAACATCGTTATACACCTCTGTCGCTACCAAGTCATTGAAGTATTTCAGGAACGGACGAATATCTTTAATGTCTGCATGAGCACCATCGCTAGGGACAGGTCCCACCTCGAGGTCTGCCTGATGTAAAGCTTCCAAATACTCACTCTTTTTGCGACTACGGACTACAATCATCGGATAATCGTGACGAGTAAGGATAAAGTTCACCATCAATCGAGCTATACGACCATTTCCATCCTCGAAAGGGTGAATGCGGATATAACGATAATGGAATAATGCTGCTAACTCTATAGGGGTAAGTTTACCTTCTTGCTCTGCCTTGTTATACCAATCCACTAAGTCTGCCATCAGACTGGGAGTTTCTTCAGGAGAAGCATATTCAAATCTGTCACCATATCGTGTAATCACACTATTAGGACGAGTT
>JAZLAI010000032.1:0-6456 GCA_045613105.1 Bacteroidales bacterium
ACAGTCCGTGGGTATGCGGTCGCTGAGCTTGTCGAAGCGCCGGATATTGTGCCTTCGACAGGCTCAGGCACCGTACACGTTTTATGCTGTTTCTTGTTTGTCAGAATTCTATTGAAAAAGCCTGTTGTCTGTTGACTGTTGACTGTTGTCAGCCGAAGGCTATCAAAAAACTCCATCGCGGCTTTCTCTTCATCGAAATTATATTGAGGGAGATAGTTCTTGTAAAGAGAATCGGCGAGACGGATTTGGTTTTCATAATAGTCAACAGGCATTGGATAACCGTCAACAGTCGTTGGGTATGCGGTCGCTGAGCTTGTCGAAGCGCCGGATATTGTGCCTTCGACAGGCTCAGGCACCGTACACGTTTTATGCTGTTTCTTGTTTGTCAGAATTCTATGGAAAAAGCCTGTTGTCTGTTGACTGTTGACTGTTGTCAGCAGAAGGCTATCAAAGAATTCCATCGCGGCTTTCACTTCATCGAAATTATATTGATGGAGATAGTTCTTGTAAAGAGAATCGGCGAGACGGATTTGGTTTTCATAATAGTCAACAGTCGTTGGGTATGCGGTCGCTGAGTTTGTCGAAGCGCCGGAAGCTGTGCCTTCGACAGGCTCAGGCACCGTACACGAAGTCCGCTGACTGCTGACTGCTGATAGCTGATAGCTGACTGCTGAAGGCTACTAATAATATGAAAAACAGGAGATGTTTCATGTGAGCAAAGATAGCAAAAAAGGTCAAAGACAAAAGGCTAAAGGCAAAATTGTAAAAACTTTTGCCTTTAGCCCTTAGTCGTTAGCCAATTTATACAAGATTCTTTTTAATTGAATTTTTCATTCTTTTCGAATTTCTCTTCGGCATATTTCAAGTTGATGGTGAGTTTTTTCTTGTCTGAAGAAGGCATCTCATACATTGCGTCATTTAATATAGCTTCGATGATGGCTCTCAAGCCGCGAGCTCCAAGTTTGAATTCGATGCTTTTATCGACTATATAGTCCAAAACTTCATCTTTGATTTCCAATTTTATCTCGTCCATCTCGAACAGCTTGGAGAATTGTTTTATAAGAGCGTTTTTAGGCTCTTTGAGGATTCGCTTCATGGTATCTCTGTCCAATGGGTTGAGATATGTCAATATTGGGAAACGTCCTACTATCTCAGGGATGAGTCCGAATCTCTTGATGTCGGCAGGGGAGATGTATTGCAGCAGATTGTCTTTGTCAATCTGTTTTTTGTTGTCGTTGCCGTAGCCTATGGCATTACTTCCCACTCTGTTGGCTATCACCTTGTCTATTCCGTCGAAGGCTCCGCCTGCAATGAACAATATATTCTTGGTGTTGACCTGAATCATTTTTTGTTCAGGATGTTTACGACCGCCTTGAGGAGGAACGTTGACGATGGTACCTTCGAGTAGTTTCAACATAGCTTGTTGAACACCTTCGCCAGAAACGTCACGTGTGATGCTTGGATTGTCACTTTTGCGTGCTATCTTGTCTATTTCGTCGATGAAGACGATGCCTCTCTCTGCTGCTGCCACGTCATAGTCTGCTGCCTGTAATAATTTGACGAGAATGTTTTCTACGTCTTCTCCTACATAACCGGCTTCTGTGAGGACAGTGGCATCGGCTATTGCAAACGGGACATGTAACATCTTGGCGATGGAGCGGGCGAGGAGTGTCTTGCCGGTTCCTGTCTCGCCGACAAGTATGATATTTGATTTCTCGATCTCTACTTCATCGGCTGTTTGTTCTTGGTTGATTCTCTTATAATGATTATATACTGCTACGGCAAGAATCTTTTTGGCTTCATCTTGTCCGATGACATATTGGTCGAGAAATGACTTTATCTCTATAGGTTTTAGAAGCTTGAAATCTGGAGTGTCGGCTTTTTTAAGATGTTTAAGTTCTTCCTGCACCACGATATGACCACGTTCTATACATTCGTCGCAGATAAAACCATACATGCCAGAGAGAAGCAATGCAGCTTCTTTATCGCTTTTTCCACAAAATGAGCAGAAGTTTTCTTGTTGTTTCTTTGCCATATTTAATGGTTTAAAGTTTAAAGCTTAAAGTTATTTAGGTATGTTAAAGTAAAAAGTTTAAAAGCATACTAATAAACTTTTAAACTTTCTCCTTTAGTCATTAGTCTTTGGCCATTAGCCATTAAAATTACACTTTTTTAATAAGCACTTCATCAATCATTCCGTACTCTTTTGCTTCTAGGGATGTCATCCAATAGTCGCGGTCTGAGTCTGCCCATACTTTATCGAATGGCTGTCCAGAATGAGTGGCTATGATATCATATAATTCTTTCTTTAATTTCAATATCTCGCGTGCTGTGATTTCAATATCGGAGGCTTGTCCTTGCATTCCGCCCATAGGCTGATGAATCATGATGCGAGAATGTTTCAATGCTGAGCGTTTGCCTTTAGCGCCGGCGCATAACAACACTGCTGCCATTGATGCAGCGATGCCTGTACATATTGTAGCTACATCTGGGCTGATGAACTGCATGGTGTCGTATATTCCCAAGCCTGCATAAACAGAGCCGCCTGGTGAGTTGACGTATATCTGTATGTCTCTCTTAGGATCTGATGATTCGAGGAAAAGCAACTGAGCTTGGATGATATTTGCTACATAGTCGTTTATTTCATCGCCTAAGAAAATGATACGATCCATCATGAGACGTGAGAAGACGTCCATCTGAGCTACGTTGAGCTGACGTTCTTCAATGATAGTAGGAGATATGTAGTTAGTAACAGTTGAAGTATATTTCTCCAATGCCAGACTATTGATGCCACAATGTTTGGTGGCGTATTTATAAAACTCGTTGTTCATTGTTGTTTTCTTTTTAATTATAAACTCCCTATTTGATGTTTTGTTTCAGATTAGAGATGCTTTTTTAAAAAATAAGGTTTAAAATTTAAGATAATTATCCTACCTTAAACTTTAAACCTTATGCTTTAAGCTATAAAATTATTCAGCTGTTTCTTCTGTTGCTTCTTCTTTAGCAGCTTTTTTTGTTCTAGCTTTTTTAGGTTTTGCTTCACCAGCCAATTCAACTTGTGGGAGAACTGCTTGTACGAAACCTTCGTAGTCAGTGTCAACAACTGTAATTGTCATGTTTTCTTTTAAGAAAGCAGTCAATTTCTTGTCAGCTAATTGGTTGTTGATATTTTGACGTTGATTGTCGTCTTTTATGATAGCGTCGATGATGTCTTCCAAACGTTTCTTTGTTTCTTCATCTAAAGTCTCGACGTTCATGTGTCCGAAGTACATGCTTCTTACGAAATCGCGAACTTCTTCTTCTTTGATGACCAATTCTGGGCTTTGTTTAACGAGAGCTTCTTCGATGAGTTGCCATCTGAGAGATTTAACGTATGAATTGTCATAGTTTTTCTCTACATCTTCAGCTGCGATTTTGCCTTCGCTGTTTTCAACGATCCAACGTTTGAGGAATGAGTCTGCCAAATCGAATTTGATTTCTTCAACTAATTGATCAACGGCTCTGTTATAGAACATTCTTTCAGCTTCGAGGACATATTGTTTTTCCATTTCAACAGCTACTTTGCTGCGGAATGTTTCAACGTCTTTTACTTCTTGTCCTGGGAATATCTTGTCGAAGAGTTCTTCGTTAAGTTCAGCTTCTTTATCTTCAACTTTATTGTTTTCTTGGATGCTCTTTATAGTTCTGTCGATTTCTTCTGCTGAAGCTTTGATGTTGAAATCGTTGATCTTATGGTCTTTAAGATTTACGTTTATTTCTGGTTTGAGTGCAGCTTCAAAATAGAAATTCAATTCTTCTTGAGTGTCAAGGTCGTTAGGTTGTGATTGTTCCATATCTGGAAGAGGATAACCTATGACGTCTAATTTATTTTCAACGATGTGATTGTTGAGAGCTTCAGAAACTTTTTGGTTGATTTTTTCCAAAAGGACAGCTTGACCGTACATTTTCTTGATCATGCCGAAAGGAACTTTACCTTGACGGAAGCCAGGCATAGTAGCTTTGTGTTGATAATCCTTTAAAGCTTTTGTTACTTCTGCTTCATAATCAGCTTTAACTAAAGTCACTTGAATACCGGCGAGAAGTTCGCCTTTTGATGTTTGTGTAGTGTTCATTTGATAAATAAATTATTAAAAAAAGTGCGGATGAAGGGACTCGAACCCCCACGCCTCTCGGCATCAGATCCTAAGTCTGACGCGGCTACCAATTACGCCACATCCGCCTGAATCGTTAGGAGGTGCAAAGATACAATTTTTTTTGAAATAAATCACATTTTTTTTACAATAAAAATATCATATATTTATATTGTTTTATTACACCTTTTTATGTATAAACTTTTAAGGTTTTTTTTTGTTTTCATTCTTTGTTATGGCATTGCGTCTTCACTGCTATCCCCAATATTTGGCGGGAACTCAGTGTAATTATGCCGGTTCAAAGTCGTTGTCGATGAATCCGTCTCTTATGACGAATCGAAACTTTATTCCGACTTTTCAATTGCCAGCATAGGAATGTCTGCCTTTAATGACTGTATGTATATCGATGGTGATCAGGCTTTAGGATTTTACATGAATGCTATGGTTTATACAAGTGCGACCGATATGCCATGGGAACTGCCAGATATGTTTACTTTTGGATTGAGGGAGAATCCTGAATATCAAGGGTATTATTCATCAAGTGGTGCTAATAAATCTACATTGGAATGGCTGGAAATGGCTGCTTCTTATTCAAGGAAGGTATATGACAGATATAATCATAGATTTGATGCAGACATTGCTTATTCGTTGCCAATCAATTATGATAAGCCAATTAATTCATCATCTTTTTTTGATAAGTCTATGGTGAGAGGTAAAGGGATTGCTTTTGATATAGGTGTTACCTATTTATATAAGAAAATATTGTGATGAAAAAGGCTGATGTCGGCGTGTATGCAGCCCAAGCTTGATTATAAATGGAAAATAGGTGCGTCATTGATGGATGTAGGCTTTGTCGGTTTTAATGATAATGCTTTAGTAAAGTCAATGGTTTGGATATATTTGTGTCAGTGAAGTTTAATTTTGTCAAAGGTGGATGTTCTGAGGATAAGTTCAATGCTTGTTGGTCTTCCGACTTTGGAAATATGCAAAGAAGATGATTGTCATTTTCTTACGTCTAATGCATCGCGTAAGGCATTGCCAAAAAGCATGAATGCCAGTACCAGAAGCATTATGGCAATGCCTGGGAGTATTGCGAGATATGCGTCGTTCAGGATGATGTATGCATAATTCTCTTTTATCATGCTGCCCCATGACGGCATGGGTGGCTGTACTCCGATGCCAAGGAAACTCAAGCCTGCTTCCAATAGAATGGCTGATGCGAAGTTGGCTGCAGAAATAACGATGATGGGGTTTGTTACATTTGGTATGATATGACGGATGATAATCCTTATATCTTTGAAACCTAATGCTTTACCTGCTTCTACGTATGTCATCTCTCTTACTGAAAGAATCTGTCCTCTGGTGACACGCGCCACTTCAACCCACATCGTCAGACCGACGGCGATGAAAACCTGAACGACACCTTTACCTAAGACAAATGTGATGGCAATGACGATTAACAAGGTAGGAATAGACCATACAACATTGATGAGCCATACCATCACGTCATCGACGCGGCCTCTGAAAAAACCTCCGAGACTACCAATGATCATTCCTATCACCAAGCTCATCATGACGGCGATGAATCCTACAGAGAAACTGATTCGTGTTCCTAACAGAAGCCTGCTAAGGAAGTCTCTTCCAAACTGGTCAGTACCGAGAATGTATCTCTTGTGTTCTACGCATTTGTCGTTGATATAACAGGCTGCTTCTTCGTCATTGTTGAAAATGATCTCCGGAACGAGTTCCTTATTTGAAATTATCTCTTCAGTTACATTGGAGCTTTTGTCTGGATTATATAAATATATGATGGTTTTCTCACGGTCTGTTCTTATCGAGTCGAAGGGAATTTGACGATAAGGTGAAGGTTTGCCGTATAGAAGTTGTGATAAAAATCCATCGTTATTGGCGAAGTTTTGCTTCGGAACTAAAAGCATATCGACTTCAAAACCAGGTTTGCGTGTGCTTAGCTCCAAAATCTGTGTGTTGGCATATGGAGTCTTGTCAGGGATTATGAAATATGCAAATAAAGCAATTACTCCACATAAGATGATAAAAACCAATGATATAACACCAGTGATGTTTTTCTTGAAACGTTGTGTCGCAATCTGGTTAGGTGATAATATCTTGTTTTTATTCATCATATTTTTCTTTGAAAAACAAAAATAAAAAAAAATATTGTCGAACTTGATTTTTGAAAGAAAAAAGTTGTATCTTTGCACTCGCAATCAGATGGTGGATGTAGCTCAGTTGGTTAGAGTACCGGATTGTGGTTCCGTGGGTCGTGGGTTCGAGTCCCATCTTCCACCCTCAAAAAAGAGACGAT
>JAZLAI010000033.1:0-19928 GCA_045613105.1 Bacteroidales bacterium
TCCTTTAGACATAAATCTCTCTGTAGAAGAAGCACTTGCAACCATCGTTCCACAGACAGGAGACTACATCAAGTCGAAGAACGCCTTCTCACAATACTATGAAGGCGCAGGCTGGCTCGGAGCACTCAGCACCATGAATCCAGGCGAAGGCTATATGTACCAGAACGTTTCAGGAACAACTAAAACACTCGTATATCCATCTGCTCCAACAACACGTTCTACAAGAGAAAACGTCACAGCGGAAAACAACTACTGGATTCCAGAAGCAGGAAAATTCGCAACAAACATGAGCGTCATAGCTGTAGTTGAAAACAACGGAATCGAGATGTCAGACTACGAAATCGCGGCATTCGTCGGCGATGAAATCCGTGGCAGCGCAAGACCAATCTACATTGAAGTTTTAGACAAACACATGATTTTCATGACAGTCTACGGCAGTGGCAAGGAAGAAATCACATTCAAATATTATGACATAAATGCAAATGCAATTGAAAATGTAACTTCAAGAGAAGAAATCGTATTTTCAGACAACGCCACATACGGTTCAATCGACAATGCAATCGTATTGACATGCGGAGTGACAGGCATCGGAGAAAATGACACAGAAGCTTTGAACGTCTATCCAAATCCTGCAAATATCAACGCTGAAATCAGTCTCGGCACTACATACGACAGAGTGGAAATCTACAATGCAATCGGCGTGAAGATTGCAGAATATGCAGATGTCAACAGAATCGGCGGCATCGAGACCGCAGGCGTCTATGTGATAAAGGTCACAAATGACGATGCAACGAGAAACTGCAGAATTGTAATAAGATAAAAGTCTTGTAGAGACGTCCATTGTGACGTCTCTTTTTTTTTAATTTTCCCTAATTTTATTAACAACAATCTGTTAATAATTAACTTTTCACATTGTTTGTTTTATTAAATAATTATTCTAAATTTGCGGATATAATTTGGATTAGTGTAAATAGAAAAAATATTGTCAAACAACTAAATTAAACCTAAAATGAAAAAAGTTATTGCAACAAAAAATGCACCAGGTGCAATCGGCCCTTACAGCCAAGCCATCGAAGTTAATGGCATGTTGTTCATCTCAGGTCAGATTCCAATCAATCCTGCAACAGGCAACATCGTTGAAGGCGGCATCTATGAACAAACAGAACAAGTTATGAAAAACCTCGAAGGTATCTTGACAGAAGCAGGTTACACATTCGACAACGTTGTTAAATCAACATGTTTGCTCAGCGACATGGCTAACTTCGCAGCAATGAACGAAGTGTATGGCAAACGTTTTACACAAAACCCTCCTGCAAGAGCAGCTTTCGCAGTGAGAACACTTCCAAAAGAAGTTCTTGTTGAAATCGAAATGATAGCAGCAAAATAATTGGAGAAATCAAACTGAAGACGCGAGATGTTGTTATATGATATCTCGTGCCCTTTGGTTTCCTAAAAATCATAATATGAAAAAGTTAAGTTTTATAGCATTGTTGCTTATGACTGTATGTATGACATCATGCAGCATGATGGGCGGAGATGACGTGTCTATCGACCAAACTCTAATTGTGGGAAAATGGATGACGGCCGATGGTCAGTATTTTGAAGTCTATAACAGCGATGGTACCGGCAAGGAATGGGACCTCCGCGATGATGTTACAGAAGAAGAGGCTTCTGTGTTCACATGGGAATTTGACAAAGGCCTCGATAGCAAGTTCTTTAAATATTACGAGATGGAAATAGGCGGTATCGTGCCTCAATATTGTAATGTCTTGGAACTTACTGAAGAAAAATTCAGTTATAACAACGAAGGATTAAGAGCTACTTACCATCTTATAAGAGCTAACTGATTATGAAGAAAACCCTGAAAATAACACTGATAACCTTAGGCTCCTTGTTGGGATTCTTGCTTATGGTGATATTGATTGCCTGCTGGCTCGTACTTACCCCGGCACGATTGACATCAATAGTCAGAAACCAAGCTCCTAACTTTATCAACTGCGACTTTGGTATTGAGCAAGCAGACCTCACCATTGTCAAGTCATTCCCAGACGTGGGACTGAAACTCAATGATGTCGTTCTGGTCAATCCGATGGTAGGAAGCCCGTCTGATACTCTTGCTTATATCGATGAATGTGTTGTTTCAGTGAATGTTCAAAAACTCTTGAAAGAAAAACAGATCATTATCGACGAATGTAGATTAAATTGTGGTTATGTAAATCTCTTCACCGATGATGATGGTAATAGCAATCTTGATATTTTCCCTCCATCAGAACCTGACACTGTCGAGGAACAGTCTGACTTCTCTTACGGAATAGATTTGACATC
Source organism: Bacteroidales bacterium (assembly GCA_045613105.1). GTDB lineage: Bacteria > Bacteroidota > Bacteroidia > Bacteroidales > F082 > Limimorpha. Next base: position 2,326 of record JAZLAI010000033.1, read on the forward strand.
GCTTAAATTTAATGACGTATCTGTAAGTTATACCGACCTCACACAAGGCATATCCGCTGACCTGAACGGATTTGATATGTCTGCTAAAGGCAAGATGAATGGTGATGCTTTGGCTGGAAAAATCAATATGTCGCTGCTCGGTTTGTATTACAGCCAAGCAACGGATTCTTTGTCAATGACAGTAAAACTTGACAACGTGAAAATGGAAGGAGATGCTGAAATGAACGGCGATGATATCAAAGCCGACATAGAAGCATCTTCTTCTGCTTTTTTGTATGAGACCCAAAGCCAAATGGCTGAACTTAATTCTCTTGACTTCAAATACAAAGGATCTTTCAATGATTATGATGTCGTGAAAGGAAACGTGGAACTGTCAATGAACGATATGTCGTTTACAATGGATGACGAGAAGTTTGTTGATAAAGCCGACATCAGAATGATAGCACCTGTAGATGCTACACTGAGCACCATGAATATAGAACTCGGTGCATCACAGTTTGCCTTTAACAATATCTTCGTCGATGTCATCGGAAAGGTGGCTATGCCTGACGACGATGTTGTTGTAGATATAAACCTTAAAACAAATACTTTAATAGTAGAAGAACTCATCGGACTTATCCCTGCTTCGATGCGTGACGAACTGATAGATGGTATTGATGTAAAAGGCCAGCTTGAACTTGCAGCTCAAGTTAAAGGTATATATGGCGAAAACTCAATGCCTGTAGTGAATGCTGAAATTGAATATGACAAAGGTTTTGTCTCTATGCCAGAGATGATACCTTACCCTATAACAGATCTTAACACTTCCATCAAGGCTGACATCGACCTCAACGGCAAATCAGATGTATATGTAAATTATCTTAATGCTGATATGTCTAATTCATCTGTGGCTTTGTCAGGCACCATAAAGGATGTGATGAATAATATGTATTGTGACTTGCAGCTTAATGCCAAAGCCGATCTTGACGAGCTGCAACGGTTTGTTCCAGAAGATATTGTCGCAAAAGGTAATGTGACAGTCGATGTGGATGCTGTCGTCAAAAGCAAACAGCTAGCCTCTATGGACATCGTAAAAGTCAATAGTAACGTTCAATGGGACGATATGAGACTCGCTTATTGCGACACTGTAAACGTCAATGCCGACAGACTGACGGTAGGTCTGACATTGCCTGACGATGCATCAGAAGGACTTGCCAACAGCATGGCATCTGTCACTATAAGCGGAACTCAGCTAGATGCAAGAGTTGCAGATATGATTGCCGCAAATCTCAAGAACTATAATGTCAACGTACATGTCTCCGATATCTTTGACGAGAATGTCCCGATGTCTGTCTATGCTGATTATGACTTCTCCAGGATAGAGGCCGCTACAAGCGACATGACGTTCTTTACCAATAATCCTAAAGGAAGTGTCGCTATGTTTATGAAGGAAAACAGTGCTGATGCTTCTTACATCGCGGTATATGACGGAGATAGTCTCTCGTTTAAAATGGAAGAAGATCTCATCTTCGAGACGGAAAATATCGGATTCAATATCTCGGCATATTATGACGAAGATCAAGAAGACTTGTTGTTGCAATGGAATCCTCATGCAGGAATAAAACTTAATAAGGCTGTATTTGCGATGTACTCCATCCCTATGCCTGTTTATATTCCTTCCATTGATTTTAAATATGATTCGACAGGCATTGACATTCATAACAGCAGTGTCATTTTAGGCAATTCTGATTTTGAACTGCAAGGTAAGCTTACCAATGTTGATGAATATTTCAGAAAAGAAGCACTATTGGAAGGATGTCTAGACTTTACTTCACATTATACCGATGTGAATCAGATAATGGAACTCTTCAACGGAATGGGTGACACCGTCGTCGAACAGGAAGTCGTTGTGGCAGACACCGTAAATAAGGAAGATGATCCGTTTATAGTGCCGCTAGGTATTGACATCACTCTCAATACAAAAATAGAGAAAGCTGTCGTCGGAAGTATGAATCTAAATAATATAGGCGGTGGCCTTACTGTCAAGAATGGTGTTCTTGTGTTAAACGAGATGGGCTTTACTTCTGATGCTGCTACGATGGAAGTCACTGCGATGTATAAGTCGCCTCGCAGAAATCACCTATATCTCGGCCTTGACCTTCATCTTCTGGAAATCGATATAGCGGAAATGATAGATCTTATCCCAGAACTCGACACCCTCGTTCCTATGCTTAGTTCATTCGCAGGAAAAGCCGAGTTCCACTTCGCGGCAGAGACATATCTCAAGTCTAATTATGAAATGAAGATTTCAACACTGAGAGGCGCGACGGCAATACATGGAAAAGATCTGGTGATACTTGATAACCAGACTTACAAACGACTTGGAAGGATGTTAGGCTTCAAGGATAAGGAACATAATATGATCGACAACCTTAATGTTGAGATGACTGCTTTCAAGAATGAGATAGACGTGTATCCAACACTTATCACTGTCGATAAATATCAAGCCGTCGTCGGTGGACGCCATAATCTTAATATGAACTACGACTATCGTCTGGGTATGTCAAATCCATGGCTGTTCAGAAGAGTAGGTATAGTGATAAGTGGCGATGAAAACGACATGAAACTTAGATTCAAAGGAAAGAAGAATATAGGACTCGAAGAACCATCTGGCAATGAAGAAGATGTCCATCTTATGCAAGAGTCACTGAGATTGAAGAAAATCATTTATGAATCTATAAAATAAATTCATAGATCGTCTCATGGTCAGTAGTTCATGTTTTAAAGATATAGTAAGAATAGGAATTGGCAGCTTGTTTATCATCGCTGCCATTCTTAAATTAATAACCATCGATGAGTTTGAAATATACATATACAGCTTTAATATCTTAAGCTTCCTGATGACAACGGTCTTCTCGCGTCTGCTGATAGCAGGGGAGCTGATATTAGGGTCGTTTCTCGTTTTTAAGATACATTATAAATATACTTGGTATATAACTCTTGTCGTGCAGCTGCTCTTCACAATGTTTCTGTTATACGTACTCGCCTTCAGAAACGATGCCAACTGCCATTGTTTCGGAGAATTGGTGGAGCTCAGTCCCGTGGAGTCTATCCTTAAGAATGTTGTTGTGATTGCACTGCTCTTTTTTATAAAGACATCTGTCTGTGATGCTGATGCGATTCCAAGAAAAAATATGACTTTGAAACTTATACTTTTTTTCTCTTCTTTGATAATACCGTTCCTGGTGACACCTATGGATTCTGTTTATAAGATGGTTTATTCTTTGGAAAGAGAGATAAGTACAATAGATCTGTATGATTCCTTCGAGGATGTCGTAGCTATGAATTTCATCGATGATGATATTGTTTTCGACTCTACGGCAGTCATTGATGTGGAAGGAGAGCAGATGATAGTGATTGTAAGTTCCGGCTGTAAATATTGCAGGCTCGGTGTCAAGAAGTTGTCGATGATAATGAAGAATAAAGGCATGAGACCTGATAATGTCGATATCTTCATCTGGGGCAGCCGTGAAGGCATCTTGAGTTTCAGGGAAGAGACGATGACGGAAGGTTATTCCTATTGGCATATCATGCCTCGAGAGGCTGTTGACATCACTTTAGGAAGATTCCCTACATTTGTTATTATGAAGGAAAAGGAAATAGTCAACATTGGCGATTTCCGCGACATTGACGAATCTCTTTTTGAACTGTAGCTTATAATGATTTTGTCAACGATTTTTGTCAATTATCCCCCCCAAAAAAAAAAAGAAATCCTGATTTTTCAATCAGGATTTCTTTCATTGTTATCTAAAGTTATAAGAATCTAAAGTTCTGTTATCATCCTACCACTTCGCAATAGATGCCGTGTTCTTGTAACATGGAGGTGATTGTATGAAGCTGATTCTTATCTTGAAGGTTCATTCTTATAGTGATCATAGTCTTACCGACCTCTACGTTATGAGAAGAACGTTCGTGGTTGATTTCGTTGATATTTACTTTAAGTCCTTCAAAAATAGCAAGAATCTTCTTCAATTCGCCTGATTGGTCAGGGACGATGACTCTGATGGTAGCGCGGAGGCCTTCTTCTACCATACCTTTTTCGATGATCTGTTCGAGGATCTGCATGTTGATATTACCGCCGCTGACGACAGGCACTACGTTCAATCCTTTAAGGTTAGCTTTATTATACAATGCTGCTGCCACTGAAGTGACGCCTGCTGGCTCAGCAAGGATCTTGGCTCTTTGTAACAAGAGGTATGCTGTATGAGCTATTTCAGTGTCGGTGACGCTGACTACGTCATCTACATATTTCTGGATGATGTCGAATGTGAGTGATCCAGGGGTCTTCACTGCGATACCATCGGCGATTGTAGATACTGATGGTAAAGTGATGACTTTGTTAGCCTCGCGTGATGCCACTGTAGAAGCGGCTCCTGCTGCGTTGACACCGATGACTTTGATTTTAGGATTCATCTCCTTTATCGCCATGGCGATACCGGCGATAAGACCGCCGCCGCCTATAGGGACGATGACAGCGTCAACGTCAGGTTGTTGTTCGAGGATTTCCAATCCTATTGTGCCTTGACCTGCGATGATCAAAGGGTCGTTGAAAGGATGGATATATGTTGCGTTATGTTCTTTGACATATTCTTGAGAAGCTATGGCGGCATCGTCGAAAGAGTCACCAGCCAAAACTACATTGGCACCGTAGCCTTTTGTTGCCAACACTTTCAAAGGAGGTGTGAAGATAGGCATGAAGATGGTGCTTTGCATTCCGAGTTTTGTAGCTGAGAAAGCTACTCCTTGAGCGTGGTTGCCGGCAGATGCTGCCACTACACCTTTAGCTCTTTCTTCAGGACTTAAGTTCGCCAATTTGTTGTAAGCACCTCTTACTTTAAAAGCACCAGTGGTCTGCATGTTCTCCAACTTCAAGAAGATGTTGGCGTCAGACATTTGTGAAAATGATTTGGAATGGATGATGTTGGTTTTTTTTGCTACGCCTCTTAATGTATTACGGGCTGCAACGATGTCGGAAAACTTTAATACTGAAGAATCCATGACAAAATGATTTATCGATTATTGTGTATTAACTGTTAAAATATGGATTTAAAAAAAAGCTAACGACAAAACCACCGGTCTTAAGTCATTAGCTTTTCGCCAATCTTTGTGGAGCATATGAGAATCGAACTCATGACCTCTTGACTGCCAGTCAAACGCTCTAGCCAACTGAGCTAATGCCCCATCATTTGCGAGTGCAAATATACAATATTTTTTAATACGTTTTATACGATGAAAAATATTTTTTCATGATGTTGAAATGACCTTTTTTGGTGGTTATGTGATTCTTATATGTCTCGGAAAAGTCAATTCTGATTCAATTTACCATGAATTTTATATAAGTCATCTTACGGCTCCATGTTCTCAGCAACTATCTCTGATATGTCTTTGACTGCCACTGGGGATTTTCTGGCGAAAGTCTTCTGACATAAAGGACAAGCAGTGACTATTTCTTCTGGATTGTTATGCAAGAGGTCTTTGATGGAGCTTGCTGTGATGTCATCCCGATCCTCAAGGCTCATGCTGATACTACCGATGCTTCCTCCGCAGCAGACCGACATGTCGCGGTCCGACTTGCCTCTCGTCAACAATCCTATGTTGTCGATGATATTTCGTGGCTCTTCATAGATGCCGAAGGCTCGTCCTAACTCACATGGGTCGTGATAGACATAATGTCTGTCGTTTCTGTCAACTTTAAGCTTGTCGTTTTCAATCAGCTTGTTGATATATTGAGTGTGATGCAGTATCTCTATTCCTTCGAGCTTATATTCTTCCTTGAAGACCTTATAGCATATCGGACATGACAGTACCAATGTCTTGGCTTCAGATTTTTTTATCAGCTCGGTGTTCTTTTCAATCAGCGCATTTGCTTCATTGGCTTTTCCTGTCAGCATCATAGGGCGTCCGCAACAGATGCTTCCGTTCATGTCTAGAAACTCGTAATCTTCACCGGCTTGCTCGAAAATCTTTACCATAGAACGTGTGATCTTAGGAGTGAGATGCGTCATGCATCCGGCAAAATAAACAGTCTTTTGACCATGAGTCTTTGAATCTGTATATGATGTCTGTTGTTCGTTTACTGTTGACGGCATGTTTTCTAGATACGAAAAATCTGATTTTACTTTATAATATGTCTTTTTGCGTTGTGCCATCTTGATGTTCAGCGATTCTATGCCGAGTGGACATACTTCCACGCACTTGCCGCACATCAGACATATATCTGTCATCTTCTTGACTTCTCTTCTTTTTTTCTTTCTGACATTACGCATGAAATAAACCGCTGTCTTGGTATAGTTGTCTTTATGTTCGCTCATAGGACATACGTCAATACATAATCCGCAGCTAGGACACGAATATATCTCAGCCAAGGCATAGCCTTTACGAGGCTCTGTCGTCTTTAACCCAGCGTTGCGAAGCAGTATCAGCAGAGCTTCTGCCGGTATGTGCATATATCGTGTGAATGGTAGCACGAACATGAATATAGCCAGATCGATGGAGTAGAGCCACCAAAAAATCAGACTCAGGGTCTCGTTGTAATGACCTCCGAACAGAATCTCGAAGCCGAGGAATTTCGTCAGGAATGAACCTCCAGCGATGTTGGCAATGGAGGCTTCCGCCAAGAATCTGAAAGGGAATATAGTCCATAAAGCTATACGTATAAGGTCTTCTCTTATCCCGAATTTGGTGACACGTTTCATGCCTACCTGTTTTGGCTTCTGGCGTTTTACTACAGCGATGACGATGCCGCTTATTATCATCAACAGAAAGAAATCCATCAGGAAACCGAATATCTGTGCTTTGAGACTAAGTTCCTCGACGGAGAAATAACGGAAGAAGATAGGTAGGTATAAATTGGACATCATCTTCTGCATGAACGGCATTTCCATTCCTTTGAAAGGGGAGAGCGCGATGCTTTCAAAATGACCGATGATGATGATCATGAACCAGCCGAAGGCTATAGACGAGTGCATGTAGCCGATAAGCGGTTTGCGTTTCCATATCTTGACATGGAATAGACAGTCGTTCAAAAGGTCTCTGATATTTTTCCATGCCGATCTAGGATTGATGAGCGAATGTAAGAATATGCGACGGTCTTCCTTGGGTAGCTGCCAGATGATTCGTATCATTCCGATGATACAGTACAGAAGTACAAATGTCATTCCACAGACAAAAGGTAATACGAATGGGTCAAATATTGGTCTCATAGGTGTATGTGATTAAGCCTATCGGCTTTGTTCGTTGTTGATTTCTTGATATATTCTCGTTATGGAAAGCAGGATGCCTCTCGTGTTGATGCCTCGGCTGCAGACGAGCATACACTTGCCGCACATCATACATTTTTTCACTTTCTGTAAGGCTTCTTTATCCTTGCCTCTCTGTAGCAGCAGTATTATCTGTCTGAAACTGACATCTGTGAAGTTGCCTGCCGTACATGTGGCGGTGCATAGTCCACATGCCATACATGTCTTGATGTCGGGGTGGAGAGCCTCCAACTTATTGAATAATTTCAAGTCGATATCATCCATGTTGATATGCGAACTTTTTGATATGCTAAAACCGAAATCTATCATGGCCGACACTTATCAATTGGTTTGTGAGAGGTAATTATATACTTCGAGGGCTGCGGCACGTGCTTCAGCTAGAGTCTCTGGCAATGTCTTTGGAGAGACGCAGGCTCCTGCTACGAAGACACCTTCTTCTTTTGTCTTGTTCATCCCGACAAAAGTGTCGTGGTTTTCTAGGAAACCGTCGCTGTTGCTCTTGACATTGAGCATGTCTTGTATCTTTTCTATGCCGTCGGCTTTCTCCATGCCGCACATCAGTACAAGCAGGTCTAATGTCATCTTCATCGGAGTGCCAAGCAGTGTGTCTTCTGCCTTTATGACCAGCCTGCCTTCTATGTTCTCCGACACCTCACAGACACGTCCTCTTACGCATTTGATGTCGAAATCTTTCTGTGCCTTGAGATATAGGTCTTCATAGCCCTTGCCGAACATTCTGAGATCCATGTAGAAACAATAGACATCAGCTTCGGGAAATTCGTCCTTTATCTCGCAGGCTTGTTTCAATGCAGTGGCGCAACATACTTTAGAACAATAAGTGTTGTTGACCTTGACATCTCTCGAACCGACGCAATGTACAAAGCCTATGCGCTTAGGCTCATCGATACGTTTGTCATTATGAGTCTTGAAATAACGTTCCAATTCGGCATTTGTTATGACATTATCATATATGCCGTATCCATATTCTTGTTTTTTCTCTGCCTTGAAAAGATCGAAGCCTGTGCATACTACGATGGCGTCAACGTCGAGTTCCAGAGGTGCTGTCTTGTAAGTGCTTCTGGCAGTGACATGGAATGAGCATCCTTCTTTACGTATATCTATGATACGGGTGTTTAGTTTTATATCTATGTCTTTGGCTTGAGCCTTCAATCTTTCTAGAAGATCTTCTGCGTCGTCGCTAGAAGGGAAAAGACGATCCCATTGTGCGAGATGTCCGCCTGCTTTGTCGTTTCTTTCGATGACGATAGGGGTGAGGCCTAGCTTCTTCAGCTGTGTGGCTGTCTCTAGTCCTGCAGGACCAGCACCGATAATGAGTATCTTGTGATCTTTCATAGTCGTTAGTGTTAGTCGTATGGCGATGCCATCCGTTATATCTGTTTAAGCCTTTCAGGCTTTACTGTAATTTTATGTTAATAGGATTTTCTGGTGTTCCGAGGTCTTTGTTATTGATGCCTTTATATTTGGCCTTAGGGTCATATTCTATTCCCATCTTATCCAATAAAGGTTCTATTGCCACCTGATGTATCTGTAGTCCGAGATCCCATGGGTCGTAGCCAAGCACCAGACCTGCCACTTCTTCGTATGTCAGTGCTGGGATGCCATAGCCGTTTTTGCCGTAAGTCTTGCCAGTCTGTTCGGCAATGACGTATTGCCATCTGTCGAGGAAGTAAGGGCATCCAGGGCAGTTGGTGATGATGAGGTCGGGCTCGTATGCTTCCATCGACTCAAATTTCTTGTAAGTGTTAGATAGCGAATAGCCTCTGTTGGCTTGTACCAGATACTGACGGAAACCGAAGCCGCAGCATTGACGTCTCTCTGGATAATCGACGACTTCGCCGCCCCAGGCTTCTATCATTCCTGCGAGCACGTGCGGATATTCGGCACCGCCGAAGCCTTTCGATGGGAACATTTTGGCATAATGGCATCCAATATGTTCCACCACTTTCAATGGCTGTCCGGTCTTGGCATTGACGAGCTTGTATTTCGCTTGTCGTGCAATGTCGTGACGGAATTTATATATGATGTCACTGGAATGTGCGAGATATTTTGGCTTGGCAAATTCTTTCTTGCATGAGTCCCAAAGATATTGGCGTATCTTGGCTTCCAGTTCCGGAAACTCGTGCCATGTCTCTAATGTCTCGGTGTAACAGCCGAACGAGGTGATGCAGGAGCATACATAATTCTCGTAGCCGCTCTCGTGCATCAGCGCAAACTGACGTGCTATGATGGTCATGGCGGTCTCTTGTGGTATGCTGTCGCTGTGATAGGCTATTCCTCCGCAGGTGGTATGATAAGGGTTCTCGTAGAAGTCCTTGCCTAACTTATTTCTAGTGATGTCGAGAAATGCCACTTCCGAAGCTGGAAAAAAAGACTGACGGATGCAGCTTCTCACATAATAATAATGATCATCTGGAATGTCTTTCTGATAATCAGCCCATATTTTTTGTTTGCCTTCAACTATCATGATTATCCTATATTGAGATGTTTTTCACTATTGTTAACAGTATAGACTTTCTTGAAATATTCTTCGTCGGTGAGACTTTCTTTTCTGGCTTGTTGATGAGCGTCGTCGATGACTTTGTTCATCAGCGCAGTGGCTCCTGTCACGTCGAAGATGTTTTTCAGTTGGTCGAGGCTTTCCTGTGGAATCTTGCGCAATCCGCCAGGACCGTCGCCGTCTAGGTTAGAGCCTAGCCTTTGATGTATGTCTTCTAGGTTCTCATTGACCCACTTGCCGACAGTGCCAAATTCTTTATGTTCTTCATAACCGAAGTTACGAGGATATACACAATAGCCATGATTCAGTATGTTGCTGCATAGGTCTTTGACCAGTACGTATTGCTGGCGGCCTTTTTCCGATTCCATGTAATAGCCGCTTTGCATTGCGAGCTTACGAAGTGCCATTATTATCAAACCTGGAGCGTTGGCACGAGGACAGCGAGTGACGCACGACATACATTCTCCGCAATACCATATTGTGTCGCTCTTCAGCAGCTTCTCTAATTCATCCTCGTCTTTTCGCTGGACGATATTGACAATATTCTTAGGATTATATTTGTAGAATTCGGCGGCAGGACATACCGCAGTGCAAACACCGCAGTTCATACAAGCCTTCAGCCCTTCTTTCACACGGTAGTCTTCCTGTAGCTTCTCGTAAAGATGTCCTTTGTATTCATCTACTGTCACTTTCTCCTTGGAATCCTCAGCTGCAACGTCTTTACAAGTTTGGTTATTACTCTTTTTGTTGAAATAAGGTATGTTAAAAAACATAATTATATAATTAAGTAAAACAATATATAGTAAAAATGTTTACTAAATTTTAATGAACGCAAAAGTAATAAAAAAACACAAATAAAGGGATAATGTTTAAAAAAAATCACTCTGTCTTTAAGACTTTGTGATTTATAATATCATAAGTTTTACTGATGAAGATTCCGACTAATATTCCGACTATTGCTCCTACAATGACGTCGCCTGGATAATGCACTCCCATATATATTCTACTATAAGCTACCATGGCAGCCCATACGAACATGACCCATGCTATTTTACGGTAGTAGGTCTTTAATAAGTGAGTGATGAAGGCAGCGAGTGCGAAAGTGTTACATGCGTGAGAGGAGATGAATCCGTAGGCTCCGCCGCAATGTCCGTTGGGCAGATATACCAAATCTTTTATTGTTTCATTATGACAGGGACGTGGGCGTTCGAAGATGGGTTTGAAAACGCTCGACGAGATTTGGTCGGAGCATATTATTAATAATATTATACCTATTATTATTACTATGCTTTTTTTTCTATAGTTTTTTATTATGAGGAATAATAACGCCAGATAGAATGGTGCCCATGTGATTTTTCCTGATATGAATGTCATGACAGGATCGAGCCAGTCGTGATGAAGGCCGTTGAGGAATAGGAATAATTCGGTGTCTATTCTTGTCAAGAAGTCAATCATTTTTGTATAGTTTATTTATAGTTTGGTGTCTTTAAGGAGATTCTCCTTTTCTTCAATATAAATTTCGTTGTAAGGATTTCTTCTTATCAGTTCTTCAAGGGCTTTTATGGCTTTTTTAGGTTTCTTGTCTTTATATTTTTGAAACTCCTTACGGAAATGTTCATCGCATTTGCAAGGTACGCCTTCTCTTTCGTCATAGTTGGTGATGAATCCTATGGCTTCTGTTTCAAGGCCTTCAATGGTGAAGAGTATAGGTATCTCGAAATATTCGTAGTCGCTGTTTTGGCATTCGTTCCAATTGCCTTTTGTCATAAGGAAGAATTTCTGTAGCTGCGAGCTGATATAGTCATTGAGAGGATTGATGATGCTGAACTCGCCGAGTGTTCCGTCGCATCCCACGGTGAACTGCATTATTGTTGTTCCGATGGTGCAGCTCTGTCTGGATATGTCGTTGTAATCAACGTAGAAGAAGAAGTCGCGTTCAAAGGCTCCGCTGCCACCTTTGTATCTATAGTCGAGCATTGTTTTGATGATGCGGTTGTTTTCTTTCATAAGCTTGTCAAGCTCATGGTTCTGTGCGATGAGCAGCGAACCATGAGCTAGTGTCAATATGAAAGCTAATATGAACTTGACTTTTGCCATTGATATTAAATTAAATATTCATCAATGATATTTTATTCTCAAGTCTCATTCTTCTTCATTGATGCTTTGCCAGATAAGATCTTTAAGCTCTTTCAGTCCTTCGCCTGCAGCTGAGCTGATGAAGATATGAGGCACCTTTTTAGGAAGATGTTTTTTGATCTCTTTTCTCTGCTGTTCATCGATAAGGTCGCTTTTGCTTATCGCGAGCAGTCGTTTCTTGTCGAGGAGTTCTGGGTTGTATTTCTTCAGTTCTTTAAGAAGTATGTCATAAGTTCCTTTGACGTTCTCGCTGTCGGCAGCCACCATGAAGAGCAGTATGGAGTTTCTTTCTATATGACGTAAGAAACGTAGTCCTAGGCCTTTACCTTCAGAGGCTCCTTCGATGATACCAGGGATGTCGGCCATGATGAACGACTTCATGTCGTAATAGGAGACTATGCCTAGGTTAGGTGTCAGAGTGGTGAAAGGATAGTCGGCTATCTCTGGTTTCGCTGCTGATACCACTGACAGCAATGTTGACTTTCCTGCGTTAGGGAATCCCACGAGTCCTACGTCGGCGAGGAGTTTCAGTTCGATGACGATCCATCCTTCCTGACAAGGTTCGCCTGGCTGTGCGAACTTAGGGGCCTGCATCGTTGCCGATTTGAAGAAAGCGTTGCCTTTTCCTCCGCGGCCTCCTTTCATGATGACAATCTCCTGTTTGTCTTCTGTTATCTCGCCAAGATGTTCGCGTGTTTCGGCATCGTATGCTACTGTTCCGAGAGGCACGTCGATATATATGTTCTTGCCGTTGGCTCCTGTGCGGAGAGCGTCGCCGCCGTGTCCGCCGTCTTCAGCGAAGAGGTGCTTGGTGTAACGGAGGTGTAATAATGTCCATAGCTGGGCGTTGCCTCTCATGATGACGTCGCCGCCTTTACCGCCGTCGCCGCCGTCGGGACCGCCTTTAGGGACATATTTTGCACGATGGAAGTGCATTGAACCACCACCGCCCTTGCCAGAACGGCAGAATACTTTTACATAATCGACGAAATTTGATGCCATAATATATCTTGTTTTTTAATTTAAAATCTTAACCCTATAACTCTAAAACTCTTCCTCTTCAGTCACGGTTTGCTGCTTCTGGCTTTGCTCTTGTTCATACAGCTCGCAGTCGAACTCTAAAGCCACGTCGCTGAGCGGTTTGTCGAAGTCGCCTTTGCTTATATTCAAGGTGCTGTCGGCATAGACCTTCTGCATATATAATGCCCATACTGGCAATGCCATGTTAGATCCTTGTCCGAGGCCTATGGTGCGGAAGTGTACCGATCTGTCTTCAGCTCCTGTCCAGATGCCGGTGGTGAGGTCTGGCGTGATGCCCATGAACCAGCCATCGCTTTGGTTCTGTGTCGTGCCTGTCTTGCCAGCGATAGGGTTTCTCAGTCCGTATTTGTATTTGAGACGTACACCTGTACCGCTTTGTACCACGCCTTTCATAAGTTCTATCATCTTATATGCAGTGATGTCGTCCATGGCTTCCACATGTTCGCTCTCGAAATATTCTATGACGTTGCCGTTCTTGTCTTCTATCTTGGTGATGAAGATAGGTTTTATATAAACACCTTGGTTGGCGAATGTGCTCATGGCACCTACCATCTCATACAACGAGATGTCGCATACACCGAGACATATTGATGGTACAGCGTCAATAGGTGCTGTCACACCCATACGTCTCGCCATCTGTATCACGGCTTCCGGACCGAATCGTTTCATGAGATAGGTGGATATTCTGTTGTTGGAATGTGCCAAAGCCCATTTCAATGTCACTTCTTCTCCGAACATGTTCATGCCAGCGTCTCTTGGCTCCCAGAATTTGCCGTCAGGCATCTCTATGCTGTAGCTGATGTTTGGCACTTTGGTGCAAGGAGTGTATTCTCCTTCCTGCATTGCAAGTGTATATAGGAATGGCTTGAAGGTAGAACCTACCTGACGACGTGCCTGTGTGACATGGTCATATTTGAAATATCTGTAGTCGATGCCGCCGACGTATGCCTTAACATGACCAGTATGTGACTCTACTGACATCAATGATGATTGAAGGAATGATTTGTAATATCTCATTGAGTCCATCGGTGTCATGAAGGTGTCGATAGGTCCGTCCCATGAGAATACTGTCATCTTGGCTGCGACGTTGAAGTTCTTCCTTATCGAGTCGATGCCGATACCGGCGTTTTTCATCTTGCGGTAACGTTCCGAGCGTTTCATCGATAGCTCCATAAGGTTTTCTATCTCTTCCTCTTCAAGAGAGAATGGGGCGTTGGTATATCCTTTCCAATGTTTGTTAAATGCAGGCTGTAGGTCCAGAGAGAGGTGTTCTCTTACTGCTTCTTCAGCATATTGTTGCATTCTAGAGTCGATGGTGGTGTATATCTTCAGTCCGTCTTTGTAGATGTTATAAGGAGTGCCGTCGGCTTTTTTGCTTGTCTTAGCCCATGCTGTGAGAGTCTGTCGGAGGTGTTCTCTCAGGTAAGTGGCTTGTCCTGTGTTATGGTCGAGGACACCGAAATTGGACATGTCGATGGGTATCTGTGAGATGGAGTCGCGTTCTGCTTGGCTGATGAATCCGTATGTAGCCATCTGGCTGATGACGAGGTTGCGACGCTGCATGGCTCTCTCTGGGTTTCGTATAGGGCTGAAACGTGAAGGTGCATTGACGACACCTGCCATGAGAGCTGCCTGTTCTATGTTAAGGTCTTTAGGGTCAAGGTTGAAGAATGTCTCGGATGCCTTCTTGATACCGTAGGCGTTATGTCCGAAGAAGACAGTGTTGAGATACATGGCCATGATCTCGTCTTTGGAGTAGTTGTATTCCAGTTTTGTCGCTGTCACCCATTCTTGGAACTTACGTATAACGAGTTGTGGAGTGCTGAGGTTCTCGCCGCGAGGGAAGAGGTTCTTTGCGAGTTGTTGCGTCAAGGTGCTGCCTCCTCCTTTGTCGTTGCCCGTAGCGATGCCGAACACTACACGTAACAAGGCTCTTTGGTCGATGCCTGAGTGTTCATAGAAACGTATGTCTTCTATGGCGAGAAGAGCATTGACGAGATGAGGCGACAGTTCGCTGTAGCTTACGTTGGAACGGTTCTCGATGTAATATGTGCCGAGCACTTTGCCGTCAGCTGATATTATCTCTGATGCCAGATTTGTCGATGGATTCTCCAGCTCTTCAAAGCTAGGCATGTCGCCGAACCATTCATGGCTGATGCCGTAGAACAGACCGAAGACAGATGTGATGCCGATGATGAATATCGTCCATAGCACGAAAAGATACCAGCGGAAACTCTGTTTTGCAGTCTTATCTTTGTTCTTTTTACCTTTTGTTTTATCTGCTTTTTTTATCTCAGCCATTTTTTATTTTCAGTTTTCAATTTTCAACTTTCTCAAATCGTATTCCAATATCGGTGATGCCATCAAGTACGTCGTCTCTCATGGCTTGTTCTATCTCGAAGCGGTATTTGCCTTTGATTGGGAAATGCAGATTGTCGTTCAACAATATCTTTGAGGCTCTCATGCTGCCGCTGCCTTCTCCTATCCATCTGCCGTCGGGATATGCCAGGATACATTCTATGGTGTCGTGTGTCTGGCTGCCTTCAGGGAAGGTGGAGTGCAGGAACATATAGAAATTGCTGTAACGATAGTTTTCCAGATGTCTTATGTTAAGATAAAAGGCGTATGTCGATAAGCTGTCTTCTATGTTAACATCGAAATAAGGAAGATCTTGGTTCTCCCACGAGGCATTTGGTATTATCACGCTCTCGTCGAAGATGACGTTTTTGTCTCCGCAAGAAAACAATATTGTCATCAGCAATAATGTCAATCCTGATTTCAGAATGTTTCTCATGTACTATTCGAGTTTGCTTAAATCTACATTTTGTCCTTCTTCGCCGTATTCTGTATTACGTTGTTCTTTGATGAACGCATAGTCTTCCAGTTGTTCTGGGAATTTGCCTTTGTTGTTCATAGCTATGATTTCCTTGACTTGTTCAGCCGGGATAGCCATCATATTGCCTCTGTCGAAGACATATGAATACCACATCAGACCTTTGAATACGTCGCTCTTCTGGTAGAATGCTTCACCTTTCTTGGTCTTCAGGTTGATATGGCTGTCAGGGAATGACTTGAGTGCATCGACGTAGGTGTCGTATTCATAGTTGAGACAGCATTTCAGTTTGCCGCATTGACCTGCGAGTTTCTGAGGGTTAGGTGACAGCTGCTGCACTCTGGCTACGTTTGTCGTCACCGACTGGAAGTTTGTTATCCATGAGCTGCAGCATAATTCACGTCCGCATGAGCCTATGCCGCCGAGTTTGGCAGACTCCTGACGGAAGCCTATCTGACGCATCTCCACTCTGATATGGAACTCTTCTGCTAGTTTCTTGATGAGTTCACGGAAATCGACGCGTCCATCAGCTGTGTAATAGAATATAGCTTTTGTTCTGTCGCCTTGATATTCTATATCGTTGAGTTTCATGTCCAGCTTCAGGTTGAGAGCTATCTCACGGCTACGATAAAGGGTGCGTTCTTCTTGTCGTGTAGATTCGAGGAATTTCTCGACATCGGCGATACGTGCTCTTCTATATATCTTCTTCAGCTCTGTGACAGGACATTCGCTGCCTTTGCGTTTTCTTTGTTTTTCAACTAAGGAACCTACCATAGAGACGATGCCTATATCGTGTCCAATGGCTGTCTCTACAGCGACGATCTCACCTTCTATCAGCTCTAATTCTGAAGGATAGCTGTAGAAATCTTTTCTGTCGTTTTTGAAACGTACCTCTGCCACCATGAGTTTTCCTTCGTAGGCGATCTCATGATAATCCTTGAGCCAGTTGAAACTGTCTAACTTGCACTGGCTGTGACGTAAGACGCTTGTTCCGATGGCGAACTCTTCTGGCTTGACACGGCATCCTCTGTGGAAGTCGGTTGATAACTTTAATTTGTCGTATAAAGGCCAGTCTATTTTGAGGGAGTCTTCGTTGTTGTCGTCTGGTTTGCTGAAGTCTTCTTTTTCATCTTCGACTTCTTTGACGATTTTTTTTGCAGGAGCTGCTTTTTCTTCAGTGTTTTCTTTTTTGATTTCAATCTGGTTCTCTGTAGATTCGTTTTCGATGGATTCTACGACGACGGCTTCTTGTGTCTCTTCTGTCTCGACGATTTCTGTTTCTATGATTTCATTCTCGTCTTGAGCTTCAGCTTCTTTGTTCTGGTTTCTGTTATTGTTGTTCCATTTTTTCTTTGGATGGAATTTCTTTTTAAAACCTTGTCTGTTATTGTTTTTATTATTGTTAATATTCTCGTTCATAATAATTATAGATATATATGGATATATGTGTAAAACTTGCAAATATAATAAAAATTGTCTAAAAGGGGATGACAAAAAATGAAAGTTTTTTTTGGTGAGAAATGATTTTTTTTTGAGCCATTGAACTTTGAACTAAGGCTCTTGAACCAGAATTATTCAATAAAAAAGCGCCGGAGGAACGACAGAAAAGACTTGATTTTTTTTTCTGTCGTGCCTTCGGCACTTTGATTGCATTGGGGTTCATATTTTGCAGGGATTCCGCTGCGCTCCATCACCTGCCTATGCTCTGTCACCCTTTCAGGGTTATTTTCTCAATTAAATAATAACCACTTGATTATATAATAATTCTTATATCGAA
>JAZLAI010000034.1:0-135592 GCA_045613105.1 Bacteroidales bacterium
TGCAGACAGTTTAAACATAAATATCCCAAATGAGAAACATACTTTTTTTCTTGTGCCGGACTATTCATGTAGTGGCTGCGTGGTAAAAACAATAGACGTATTGTTTCCTAAAACAGACAGTTCCACATTGATAACGACACCCTATATAGCACAGAATTATATAGGTCAAATCGATGATAATGTGATAATAGATTCAGTCAGCCTGATAAATAAATTAAATTGGGAACATAGAAATATTTTAAAAATTTAATAAAATTTAATCTAAGTCAAATTTGATTATGAATAGACCTATTGTAAAAATCAAACCTAATACGAGTGAGAAAATGGTTGAATTTCTCGGGCTGATAATTATTATATGCACAGCATTTATTCCGTTAGTTTTATATAATAGACTTCCAGAAATTGTTCCTACGCACATTAATATTTATGGTAAAATTGACGGATATGGAGGGAAAGGAATATTGATAGTTCTGCCAATTATAAGTATAATTACTTATATTGGATTGAGTATTTTACAAAAATATCCACATATTTTTAATTACCCTATCGAAATTAATGAGAATAATTTTTATAAACTGTATACTCTAGGTATAAATTTATGCAGGTTCTCTAAAATAGCTGTTACTCTTATATTAGCATACATTGTAATTCATTTTATATGTAATGCTATTGGTAAAACAGTAACATTAATTCCCATGTTTTTTTTATTTTTAGGATTTAATATTGGTATAATTTATTACTTGATAAAAATGTATAAATGTAAAAAATAACTGGAGACCAAATGTTTAGCTCTTAAATTACATCAATTGACAATTCTTATCGTTTCTTTTATTTTGACGTAAAACTCATTATTTTCGATAATTTTTCACCCAAATATTGATCAAAACACATTGAAAATACAAGTTATAATCTGTAAAATGTCTGTAAACAAAATTATTTTAAGATATTATAATATATTGACAATCAGTTTAAATAACGTGAGTTCGATATAAGCAACTAAAACAAAACCAATTGTTTGTCGTGATAATGTTCCAGAGATATAGAAGGTTTCTTTGGGAAGAAGCAATATGCCGCTAATGCAGCGATAGTGTTAACAATGAAATTCGAGAACGAACGATGCCTTGAATGTTCAATCTGTGCGATATTCTTCAGTTCGTCATTGGTTGATTCGATTAGCGCGCGTTTGCGGAGAAGAACCTTGTCGGACAAGACTACAACGTTTACATATATAATTGACATAGAAATGTTTCAGACATCTGAACCCGCTCATGTGAAACATTATGAGTATGGTCATGATCTCGGAATCGGAAAGACGACTCGGTTTGTTTCTATGCTTTTTTCCATCGTCAATAGAATGTTTTTTAACAGTTCATAAAAAAAATTGCAGAAGTCGTCTGCCATATAGAAAATTTCAATAACTTTGTTATCGGATAACATAACGTTTTGTTCTTTTGTTTGCACTTTAAAGACACAAAAAATATCGTTATGTTATTCATTTTTAATGAATTATTTTATATCGAACTCACGTTATTTTAAAAAAATGAATCTTGTAAAAATGTATTGTCGCAATAAAATAACAATCACGATACTTCTGATTTTCGTCTTATCTGTGTCTTCATTTGCTCAAAGAAATGCTGACGTGAGGGGACGTGTCACAGATTCCATAACTAAATCGGGTATCCCATACGCTGCGGTGCGACTTTTCGATTCGATAGGGAATCTGCAGAACGGCTGCATAACAGACACTTTTGGATATTACTATATGAAAAAAGTGCCGCAAGCTATTTATTCTCTCGATGTCTCATGTCTCGGTTATCGCCCTTATCACAAAATTCTTAACGTTAATTATAGTGAGATTTATACAATGGTAGAACTTGCCATGGAGAATCAGATGCTTGACAATGTTGTTGTTCAAGGTGAGCGCATCGCGATGAGAGAAGAAATCGATAAGACGATTTACCGAATCGACGACTTCACTCTTCGTAATTCAACGACAGCATTGGAAGCACTGAAAACAATTCCTGGAATAACGACGAGAAACACCGACGAGACGGTTCGCGTCAATGGCAGCACCAACGTACTCGTATTAGTTGACGGTGCATACTCGACTCGCAGTCTGACAACGATAACTCCTGAGGACATCGAAAGTATCGAGGTGATAACCAATCCTTCCGTTGAATATGATTCAGATGTCGCCAACGTCATCAACATTGTGCTGAAAGAAGAACGCAAAAAAGGATTACGCTTGGTAACGATGGCTAACGGAACATTTCCGGATCAATCCGATTATCTGAAACTGATGGCAGATTTTGAATTTTCCAAATTCCGTCTATTTGCAGATTATTCTTTTAATCGTTTTGTGATTCGTCCCGAGACTTTTATTTACGACAGTTCCTATTATTCTATAAACGATGCCGACGGCTCTCATTATGAGACATATTCTTCTGTCAAATTATTGAAATCGCCTGCCAATACAGAACATTCAATAAAATACGGTTTTGATTATCGTATCAACAAAAACAACTATCTTAAATTCTCAGGAAGTTATTCATTGGATAAAAGCGAGACTTTAAGCAATTTGTTTTCAAGATATTACACCAATGGTTTTTTATTATACGATGCTGTTGAAGATGACAAATCCAAGATGACGACACCGGAACAGAACTACACTCTCTACTACAGACATAAGTTTTCAAAGAAAGGACACGAGTTGTCGTTTAACTCCAATCTTTACACCATGAAGCGTGATAATCAGAACACTTATTCTTCTAAATTTATCTATTCAGATGGCGAAGTGCGAGATGTGGATATGCTGCGACATCTTAACAACGAGCAAACCTCATTTAACGCAAAATTAAAATATGATTTGCCGCTTACAGATATTTTCAAGATTTCTGCCGGAGCGCAATCAATCTATCGTGAGATTCATTACCGTTACGACAACAGTCTTGACAATCAATATTTCGACTATACCGATTTACGTCTTGCTGGATTTCTTCAAGCGACTTACAACATCAAAGAGAATTTATCGGTCATGGCTGGCATAAGATGCGAACAATTGGAGTTCAACATTTACGATACCATAAACAACACCAAATTGAACTATCTTCCGAATATGTCATTGCTTTACAGAGTCAACAAGAAAAATTCATTGCGACTGAATTACAAGACATTGCTGACATATCCGTCATATCACTTCCTGACACCTTTTGTTTATAACGGTACAGATTCACTTTCTTATTCATACGGCAATCCGGAATTATTACCAGCGAAGACTCAGAACATTGGTTTTCAATATACATTCAGGAACAGATACACGCAAGTCACCGCAGAACCTTATATCTCATTGAAGAAAGACATAATTGGAGAGACCCGTCAGATTGATGGAGCGGTGACACGGACGTTTTACGACAACATTGCGCGTTCCACGAAATACGGAGGAAGATTCAACGCAACTACTTTGTTGTTTGGTTTCATTCAGCCGATGATAAACCTCGATTTCGGATATGTCGTTTTCAACGATAAGACTTTCAACGGTTTTGAGTTCAGTCTCGATGGAGGCTTCGTTATGGCGTTGCCTTTGGACATGGAATTAGAAACATATATCACCTATATCGGTAATCAACGCAATTATAATGGCTACTACGCAGAAAGTCCGATCATAGAAGACATTACCATCAGCAAAGACTTCTCTAATAATTTCTCCGTTTCACTTTCGTATGAAGAAGCGTTTCTTGCCACAAGATACGAGGAAGTTTGTCAAGGTACGAACTATTACCAAAGAGACTGGGGCGAGACTAAACATTCAGCATTCCGTTTGTTTGTGCGCTACGTCTTCAACGCCGGAAACAAGACGTTAAAAAATGCCGAAGAACTCGAATCGCTCATGGAAAGCGAGAAGAACGTCAAGCAAAGGAAATAAGATTTATGAGTTTCTATTTTACAAATCAGCATGATGCTATGGATTGCGGGCCAAGCGGAACATACATTTGGGAATTGAAAATGGAAAATTGAAAGTTGAGAACGGGAAATGGATTAAGTGAAATTGATTGTTCTGAAAATGGAGAATCAGCCGTCTGTTGTGAACGAGGAAACAAATCGTCTGATAGATTTAAGAGATATTGCCAGTGGAATTTATACGTGTACTATACGTTGTAATGATTGTCAAGTGACAAACAAGTTGGTAATAGCACAATAAATGTAAAATAAATAACGTTAACCACAAAATTATTATACCATGAAAAAAAATAACTATAAAACCATGTTTTTACCAATAATAATGTCATTATTGGTTGTAACTTTTGTTTTTGTCGGATGCAAACCAGAACCAGGTGGGAACACTCCTTCACAGAATGTAAATGTTTCTGATTTTTTACTTTCTTCATGCTTGGATGAAGACAGAAGAGGGTATTGCGATAGTGATACTATATACGTTACCTCTATAGATGACAATAGTCTTAAAATTAGAACAACAAATACTCTTTTCAATTGTTGCTCTGAAGTATTCTTGGAAGATGTTACTGTAGATGGAAATAATATTACCGTTTCAATGTATGAATATGCTGAGGTGCCATGCGACTGTGTATGCCCGCGTAGTGTTGTTTTCGCTCTGAATAATATGGAATTTGGAAAGACTTATAATATCTTTTTGTTAAAATCTGACGATTATGTATATTATAAATTTGAACTTGTATTTGATGAAGGTATTGATTTGATGTTTATCAGGTAAAAACAAATACATTTTAGTTGGGTGGAAGACTATATTCATGAAGTCTTCCATCCAATAAATACGATTTATGAGGTATGTCTTTTTCTATTTTAAATGCCATTTGTATTTGCAATGTTAAAATCGTATTTACTATGATAAATGGATTGATAGCCATAGGATATAAAGATTTGTGGGATGACTATGATACAGTTGACCCATTATCATTATTGAAAGATGTTCCAACTGTTGGAGTATTAGATTTTATTGTAGAGAGGCAAAATGAAGTTCTATTCGCCTTTTCAGATATAGAAGCACATAAGAATAGATTATATGAAATGTGTTGCTATCAAGACGGTGCCTTGTGTAAATTGAATGTAAAAATTCAAGTCGTAAAAAATGATTGGGTAATTTTGTACATAAACCTAAAAAAATATTTTTTATGAAAAAGTTATTATTTACAATTTTTATGTTATGTTGTACTGTGTCTATGTGTTGTGAATTAAATTGCAAAGACGAACAACAAGTAATCGGGAAATAAAAACTTTTAAAATTATCAAACAATGAAAAGAATCTTATTGTATTCCATCATATTATGTATATGTTTTCTGACCGCATGTGTTGGTTTAGGACCAAAAGGTAATTTTGTTTCTATTGTTAAATTTAAGCATGATTATAGTGATAATGCTATAGTCTTTTTAGAATCGTATGATGGAAGTATTAATAACCCTAATCCATATTTTATGCGTGATAAATTTCCAGTAAAATTGATAAACGGTTATTTTGCATATCCAGAAATTCGTCATAATTCAACGGTAATATTATCGATGTCCAGAAAGGAATATGATTCCGTATTTATGGAATTATCAGATGACAGTATTAAAAGTATGATAATAGATTATGATCCGATACAGGAACACTGGTTCTGCGATGATGACACACCATTTAGAATAGATTGTTGGGATGACGAATGTGTACCTTGGGATACAACAACCCTTAATACATTGATACGAAAAGGAAAGCTTGATAAATATTTCACTAACTAAAATAATATTTAAATATGAAAGCAATAACTTATAAACGTATTATTATGAATAGATTTTTCTTAACTTTTATCATGCTGTTTTCAAGCAGCATGATGTTTTCTCAAAACGAGTTTGAATATATTTATGATTCTGGAGAATCTGATTGTCTTGAAGTTATTTATTTCTCAAATATCTTTGAAATGGATAATGGTGATTTTATGGTATTTGGAGATAACTATTTCGGGCGTTTCTCCAATTCTGGTGAATTGTTGTCTGAAACATTAATAAATGACTCTGTTCCCGGATATGAATCGTGGAATGGAGAAGGTACGCCTGTTATAAAAAGTAAGGATGGAGGCTTTTATGTTTTTACTAATCTTAATCCTATATTAGATACTAACGACATAAACTATCATGGATGTTTTGAAGCCAAGATTGTCATGGAGAAATTAGACGATAATCTTGAACTTGTATATTCGAAAGAAATGATAATTCCTGTAGATACTACCGACTGGTTGAATACATGGGCAGGTGGCGGTTTGTTAGGTCTTTATCCGCATATTGAAATAGGAACCGTTCTTGATGAAGGTGATGGTTTTGTTATATGTTATGAGAAATACACGGGTCATCAATATGGACCAGAACCACATGCTTACGGATTTGATAGCACAATCATCATTAAAACTGATTATGATTTGAATGTGCAGAAAAGCGGAAGTCTCGGTCATCTCAAATGCAATAAATTAAGACATAGGAATCATCTGTTGTACGATGAAGAAGATGATGAATATCTGTATTATGTCAGTGGTGAATGGAATGATTCACATTATAAAAAGGGGCTTTACTTGTATAGATTCGATTCAGATTTCAACTATATTGACGAGCATTACATGGCAAATACTGATGGTACAGGATATCATACTATACATTATGAGGATGGAGACTCTGAGACTGGCGGTATAACATTTAAGCGTACAAGTTCAAATACTACGCTTATGATGGCAGGTGCAAACTGTCATCATTTTAATGGTAATCTTCCAATAGACAGATATACGGCAGCGGTATGCTTGGAAATAGACGATGAGGCTAAAATGTTGGACAGCATCACATTTGCAAGAGCAGAAATTTCATCTGGTAATAGAACTACAGCTCCATATTATGGTTCTATAGATTGGGTGGATGAAAACAGAATATTTATCGGAGCGACGCCAAACTCATATTTCTCTCCTATGTTAAATGGCTATCAGTGTTTTGTTATAAGAATGATTGACAAGGATTTGAATGTCTTGGATGAACTTTATTATGATTTTGGTGAGACATCCAGCTTATGGACAACCACACTTAAAGCTACCAAAGATGGAGGTTGCATGATAGCAGGACATTTCATGGATTTCGTCAATGATCCATATACATACTATAATTACATAAAGAAATTTCCACCGGAAGCATTTCTCTCCATCGAAGAGGCTCACGCCAATGACTTGAAAGTCGCTATAGCTTATCCTAATCCGGGAGGTGATGTAATGAATATCAGATGCGGATTACGGAATGCGGTGTTGTCAGTCTATGATATTCAAGGAAGAAAAATCCATGAACAGGAAATAACAGACGACGTCACTTCTGTAGATGCTTCTAAATGGCAAAGTGGAACCTACATCTGGAAATTAGGAATGAGAAATGAGGAATTAGGAATGAAGGAGATTGAAACGGGGAAATGGGTTAAATAGGAATTAGAGGGATTAGAGGGACTAGAGGGAATAGAGGTGCAGAGGGACTAGAGGAGTTTTTCACATCACTTCATCACTTCATTACTAAAAAGGTTCAAAAGCCAAAGTCCTTCTGAGGTTTTGAGATTCTGAATTTCTGAGATTCAAGATAAAGACCGGATATCAATCATAGTGCCGAAGGTACGACAGAAAAAATCAATCACGATTCTGTCGCACCTTCGGCGCTTTGATTTTTTATCATTGTTTTGCAGGGACTCCGTGTTTCACACTACGTCGCCTGCCTGGGAACTGACGTTCCTTCGGAACTGTTTCAGGAGTTGAAAGTTTCTCGCAAAGTAATTCTCTGCGGATCTCTGCGACTCTGCGAGAGTTTTTTTAGTTAGGAATGAGGAGTTAGGAGCTATTATTTTCCGTCTCCGTCTCCAATTTCAGTTTCCGTCTCCCCTGCGTTAGGGATTGGAGCGGCATCCTTTTGGAGGCGGAAGCGGAAGATGGAGTCGGATGCGGATGTTGGAGTCGGATGCGGATGTTGGAGTCGGATGCGGATGTTGGAAGCGAGACAGTGTCGGAGTGAGCAAAGATATAGCGGAAAGCCCGATGGCGGAGCTGGAAGCGGAGACGGAACGCCCAAAAAAGACTAAAGACAAAAGTCTAATAACTAAAGATTTTTTAGTTGAAAATGTACAGTCTGTTTAAGTCAACAGACATTACTAGTTTCTTTATGGGCAGGAGAATTTTTATTTCACCAAACCCTATCCTATTCTTATATTATTTCGTAACTTTGTAAACTACTTCAAGATGTTTTTTGTTGTGTCTCAAAATACCAACAAATTCAATGAATTAACAAAAGAACAATAACAAACAAAATACAATTATGGAAAACTTCGGTGATAAATTAAAGGTTTTATTATTGCAATATCTTCGTCAGGAAGGCGTGGTAGGTGAACGTTTCCCTATATGCCAAGACGTCGAAGATAAATGGCAAAACATTTTGTCTGCTTATATGCCTGACGGTGTCAGAGAGTATAACGAATATCCTATGGTGTCTCTCGGATGGATTATGTTCGTCGGCATGGCAATGGCAAAATACTGGGATGTAAACTGGGAGAAATATGCTTTCAAAGATAACATCTATGAGACTCTCCGCGAAAAAAGAGGCTTCGATGAAATGGACGAATACATCCTTGAAGATGTTCTCAGATTTAAAGAAGAGAAATGCAAGAAAGTCACTGATATAGTAGCAGAATGTGCTTGTATCACAAACACTTTCCTTCGTAACCAGAATATAGAGCCAGGAACTAAGGCTGCCGTTGAATCTTATCTAGAATGTTTGCATCAGATGTATCTCATGGGAATGGCAATGCAACTCAACGAGATGGGATACAAGATGTTAGGACTTAATTAAGAAATCTCAACATTAAAAAAAGGAGAGGCTGTCTAACAAGTTTTTTTTAGACGGCCTCTTGTTATATTTAAGACGCCACAATGTGATGTCTCTACAAAAACTCCTAACTAATTACAAAATTCTAAGGTCTTGCAAAATAGCATACTCACATTCTCCTATTCCAGTGACGACGATTTTGACTGCTTTAACTGCTTGTTCTGGATGGATTTCTGCTTTGTAACCATCGAAGTAATCATAAACGAACTCTTCACCTTTTATGTAGTTTTCGCCATCGTATGAGTATTCAAGTCTTGCATTAGGCAAGCCAACGATTGCCAATCCGTAATGTCCGGTTCCGACTAGAATCTTTTCACATTCTACTGGGTTTTCAAAAGTGTACAAGAAATAATCGCCAGCTTCAACAGGACGTGCCGTATAGCAATATGTATTCATATCATAATCAACTAAAATATTTATATCTTGTTCCATAGGAACGTTCGAAGTGATTGTAGTCGCTGGTTTCTGATAATTGTATAAGTCGATGTTTTGTGCGCCTCTTGCAATACTTGGGCGTTCTTTAAAGAATGTAGCGAATCGGTAATTCTGTGGCTTATCAGTAGTTATCGCTTCTGTATATTCCTCAGACTCCAAAGTCGGTGTTGATTTGTCATCGGTGTAACGTATTGTCAAGAAATCATAGTCTTTCTCAGCAATAAGTTTTCCTTCTTCATATCTCACTGTAGGAGGTGCCACTCTGAACTCGAAATTCATATTATACAATCTTTCCAAATGACTGTCATAGAGTCTCTTTTTAAAATAATCGAAGTTTCTGTCCTCGTATGCCGACCATCCTATTTCAGAAAGCACGAGCACTTTAGGGAAAAGTTGATAATGAGCGTAACCAGGAACCTGACCACATTCTGTCCAGAGACCTCCTTGAATACCGAGAACGAGTTTTTTCTCATCGTCCGTCAATTCAAAATTACCTATTGGATCAAATTCATAAACTCTGTCTAAAGGAATTATTGCAGCCCACTTTAGTCCGCGTTCGTCAGGTGACTGTTTCATATCGAAATACATATATTGAGCCACTTGCATAACTGTCGGCTGACCAGCCTTTACAGATTTGATACCTCTTTCAGAGTTCTGCCATACATAAGGTATTGTTGTTTCAAGAAGATTGCCGCCATCAAGGATTTCGTCCCAACCTGCCATTGTCTTGCCATATTTAGCCAATATCTTTTCTATTCTTCTTACAAAATGATTTTGTAGCTCAACAAGTTCAGTCATTTCTTTTTCTTTCATGAGATTCTGACAAACATCGCAGTCACGCCATGAGTTCATATTGACCTCGTCAGCACCGATGTGATAAACCTTACTTGGGAAAAGCTCAGTCATCTCAGCGAGGATGTTTTCCAACATGACGTAATTCTCTTCACGACCTACGCACCATACGTTGTTTGACTCACCTTGTACGCTAAGATGCTTAGAATCAATGTCGCAAACTATTTCAGGATAAGTGACAGCGACAGCCTTGCTATGACCTGGCAAATCTATCTCAGGAATGATATTGATATTTCTATCAGCAGCATATTTCACGATGTCTTTTATTTCTTCTTGTGAATAGAAACCTCCATTACGTTCGTTACCAGAGCCGTATGCTGGCATAAGTAGTTCGTCAGCTCCTCTCCATGCGCCCAATTCTGTAAGCTTTGGATATTGTTTGATTTCAATTCTCCATCCTTGGTCATCGGCGAGATGCCAATGGAAATTGTTGATTTTATAATGAGCCAGACCATTCAAAAGATGTTTGATGAAATCCACGTCAAAGAAAGTGCGTGAACAATCCAACATCAATCCTCTGTATTTAAAGCGAGGATTATCAATTATATTTAATGAAGGGAAAGTGACACCTGCAATTTTGACTGCGTTTTCTGAATAAATGTCGTCAGGCATCATCTGGATCAATGTCTGAATACCATAGAAAATACCGGCAGCATCCACAGCATATATGTCAATCTTATCGATACTCACAGAAAGAAGATAAGCTTCTTTATCATCGACGAGACCGAGTTCTTCACACTGAGAAGCATCTACGACATTTAGGTTTATTGAATTTGTTCTTGGCTGAGCTGATATTTTCAAATCTTTCTTAAAGATGTTTTTAAGATAAGACTGAAGGAACTCCGCATTAAACTGATTTACTTCATCATCATAAACTATTGTCGTTTCATCATTTAACACAAAAGCATCTTCATTAGCACATACCACCACTTCTTGAGGTACAGGAACGATATTGAGATTTGCATCTACAACTTTTGCTTTATCTTCAACACATGATGAAAGCAAAGCGATAATTGTTATTAGTAATATTCTTTTCATTTTTTTATCTTTTAAAGAGATTTGCGACTGATTTATGAATAATATAACGGGGAGTTTATATAAGCCCCCAAATGAGAAGCATTGATTTTTACTATACTACATTTTCTTCAACGGTGAATTGGAGCTATATGGCACTTTACCTGAAGGTACCACTTTGCTGGAGCTTTCCAGATGAATGTCTTGGTCATCGAAGAAGATATGTGCTCCGAAGGCTTTAAGGACTTTATCTTTAGGCATTCCGCCAAGGAAATATACCTCATTGACATAGACTCCCCATTTCTTCAAGGTGTTGATGACTCTCATGTGTGCAGGTGCGCTTCGTGACGATACGATTGCCAATCTCAATGGAGAGAGCTCCACTGTGACAGGAAGGCTTTCCTGTATCTTGGACAGTTTCTTCAACAACTTAGCAAACGGGCCTTCTTTCAAAGGGACGTCTTTGTTTTCTTTCTCATACCTACTGAATGAGTCGATACCTTCTTTCTTGAAACGCAGTTCCGAGTCTTCATTAAACAACACTGCATCAGCGTCAAAGGCGATTCTAACCACATTAGTCACAGGATTAAACTCTGTCGGAGGCTCGTAGATGACAGCTGCTGCACAGTTACTATGAGAGTCGATGACAGCTTGTACGCTGTTTTCATCTTTAGACAGGAACAGGTCAACGCCGAAAGCATCTATATAAGGAGCTATAGGCTCGCCGCCTGAGAATGCCAAGCGTGTGATGTCGAGTTCATATTTCTCTATCGACTTCAAGATCCTGATGCCAGTCTCCGGACTGTTACGCGACATGACGACAACCTCCACTACTGGTTTATGAGCCTGCTTGTTCAACTCCAAAAGACTCTTCACGAGATAGAAAGCCGTTCCTATCTCCAGAGGCACATCCTGGTTTTTGTCTTGATATTCTCTATATTTTCTAACACCTTCCTTCTCGAAGATGTCGTTTTCCGCTTCAAGATTAAACAAAGCGCGTGCTGTCACGCCGACAACTAAAACTTCTGAAAAATCGATTGCCATAATTTTGGTTTAAGGTTTAAGGCTTAAAGTTCAAGGTTATTTTACCAAAAACTTTAAACTTTAAACCTTAGCATTAAACTTTAAACAAATAAACTAATAATATTCAATATAACTTCCGATGCTTTCTCCATGCTTTCCAGAGGGACATATTCATATTTGCCATGGAAGTTATGTCCACCTGCGAAGATGTTAGGACAAGGCAGACCCATGAAGCTTAGGTTAGCGCCGTCGGTACCGCCGCGTATAGGCTGCACCTTAGGCTTGATGCCTGCCATCTCAATAGCCTTGATAGCTTTCTCGACTATGAAATAATGAGGCTCCACTTCCTGACGCATATTATAATATTGATCTTTCATCTCCACCTTAACAGCGCCGTTGTATTTCTTATTCATGAACTCAACGATGGAATTGATCATATCCTTCTTTTCCTCAAACTTAGCTCTGTCATGATCACGGATAATATACTGCATCGATGTCTCTTCCACCGATCCTTTAATATCTGTGAGATGATAGAATCCTTCATATCCGCATGTAAACTCAGGGCGTTGATCTACAGGGAGCATAGCGTTAATCTCCATTGCAATCTGCATTGAGTTTATCATCTTGCCCTTAGCATATCCAGGATGTATGTTAGCTCCTTGTATATGTATCTTGGCGACGGCGGCGTTGAAGTTTTCATATTCAAGCTCACCTATCTCGCCGCCGTCGATAGTATATGCATATTTAGCACCGAATTTATTCACGTCGAACTTCACCACTCCTCTACCCACTTCTTCATCAGGAGTAAAACCTATCTTGATATCGCCGTGCTTGAACTCAGGATGTTCCATAAGATATTGTGCAGCGTACATGATAGCAGCGACACCGCCTTTATCGTCAGCTCCCAACAATGTAGTTCCGTCAGTGGTTATGATAGTCTTGCCTACGTAGTTCTGCATCTCAGGAAAGTCAGCGACTCTCAACACTATATCTTTTTCAGCGTTAAGCATAATGTCACCACCTTGATAGTTCTCGATGATTTGAGGCTTCACATCTTTACCTGAAGCGTCAGGAGATGTATCGACGTGAGCGATGAATCCGACAGCAGGGACCTCATGATCGACGTTTGACGGTATAGTAGCCATAACGTAACCATATTCATCCAAGTCTGCTTTGATTCCCATTGCGTTCAACTCGTCGCGAAGTATTCTCGACAAATCGAGCTGTCTCTCTGAACTAGGCTGTGTCTCTGACTCAGGATCTGACATTGTATCGACAGAGACGTATCTCAAGAATTTATCTAATAATTTTTCCATGATATTTATTTTAACATTTATTATTTATAAGACGTATCAATGTATGTTTGTTTTCAAGGTAACATTGACACTCTGTTATTTGTTCCAATTTATGAAAGACGTTTCAACGTTCGTTTATTTGTACGAATCATTGAAACGTCACTATGGTTTATTCTGCTTTAGCTCTTTTTGAATCCCATATCATATATGCTATGATGGCTACATACATCAACAAGGCTACCATTGAAGCCCATGGCGTTTGTGCGAAAGGAACGCCATCAGCTGTTCTAACAACGAGATCAACATTTGCGAACTTCAATATTGCACTGACGACACCCATCAAGGCTCCACCAGCAATGAAACCGGAAGCGATGAGAGTTCCTCTGTTGTTACGTGCGTTGTTGAGAGCCTCATCCTTACTGCGTGTGCTGACAAACCATGATATTGCGCCACCTATTAATAAAGGTATATTGAGGTCGATAGGTATGAACATGCCGAGTGCGAATGGCAATGCAGGTATCTTGGCGACTGTCAACACCAATGCTATTATCGCGCCAATGCCATATAACAGCCATGGTGCGTTTCCGCCCGACATCATAGGCTCTATGACAGCCGACATGGCATTTGCCTGAGGAGCCACTAATGCATCATCGCCGACAAAGCCGTATGCCTTGTTCAAGACCATGATGACACCAGCTACAGTAGCAGCAGCAACAGCTACTCCAACGAACTTCCAAATCTCTTGATTCCTAGGTGTCGTTCCTATCCAATATCCAACTTTCAAGTCGGTGATGAATGCTCCTGCGACAGCTAGCGCTGTACATACCACACCTCCTATTATCAAAGCTGCCGTCATTCCCATAGCACCGCTCAAGCCTGCTGCCACCATCACCAAAGATGCTAATATCAATGTCATGAGAGTCATACCGCTGACAGGGTTAGAACCAACGATAGCAATAGCGTTGGCAGCTACTGTAGTAAACAAGAATGAAATGACTGCAACAACGAGTATTCCAACAAGAGCGTGTTTTACATTATGCACGACACCGAACCAGAAGAAAAAGAAGGTTATAATCAATACTACAATGATACCTATGACGACAAATTTCATAGAGAGATCGCTCTCTGTACGTGATGCAGCAGCTTCGTTTTTCTTACCTTTAAATTCATTGGCAGCAAGACCTACCGATGACTTTATCACACCCCATGATCTTATGATACTTACCACACCAGCCATAGCAATGCCGCCGATGCCGATATGACGTGCGTATTCTTTGAATATCATCTCTGGACTCATCGAGCCTAAAGTCTGTGTTATGCCTGAGTTCATCAGGTCAATGACCTCATTACCCCAGAAGAGATTCATACCAGGAATAATAACGAACCATACCAATATAGATCCGCAGCATATTATGAAAGCATATTTCAATCCGATGATATAACCGAGACCGAGGACAGCAGCACCGACATTCACCTTAAACATCAGTTTTGCCTTATCAGCAACGGCAAGACCCCATGTCATGACTTTTGTAGAAAGAGTCTCTGTCCAAAGACCGAATGTAGAGATGAAGAAGTCGTAGAGACCACCTATCAAACCGCTGACCACCAACAACAATGAATCCTTGCCTTTTTTCTGTCCGCTGACGAGTACCTGTGTCGTTGCTGTAGCTTCAGGGAAAGGAAACTTACCATGCTGTTCTTTGACGAAATATTTTCTGAAAGGAATCAAAAAAAGTATTCCCAAGATGCCGCCCAATAAGGAAGCCAGGAATACTTGCATATAGTTGATCTCTATCGCATAGCCTTTGCCTTGTAATATATACAAAGCAGGCAGGGTGAAGATAGCACCAGCCACTACACCGCCAGAGCAGCCGCCGATAGATTGGATGATGACATTCTGTGAGAGTGCGTCATTTTTCTTTGCCACACCAGAAAGACCGATGGCTATGATGGCGATAGGGATTGCAGCTTCAAAGACTTGACCTACCTTCAATCCAAGATATGCAGCAGCAGCTGAGAACAATATCGTCATCAAAAGACCGATGATGACAGACCATGCTGTCACTTCCTTATACTTTTTATCAGCTGATAAAATAGGTTTATAAACCTCACCTGGAGCCAATTCGCGTTGCGCGTTTTCAGGTAAACTCATGTTTTCGTTGTCTATTTTTTCCATACAAATTATTTTTATTTTGTAGGCAAACTTACAAAATATATTTGAAATAGACAACAGATGAAAAACAGTTTTTATAATGACATTTCTACTCCCATCCTCCACCTAATGCTTTGTAAAGCTTCACCATCGTTATCTGCTTGTCGCGATATGCATTGCTCAGACTTATCTGCGCGTTGAGATAATTTCTCTGCGCATCCAAAACATCCAGATATCCTATAACACCATTGATGTATTGAAGCTGAGCCAACTCCATCGTCACCTTAGCAGACTGCTCCACCATAAGACGTGTCTGATATATCTCTTTTATCTTGTTAAACTCTACCATGGCATTCATAACATCATAAAAAGCAGAGATAACGACCTTCTCATATCTATAACACTCCTGCTCATAAACAAACTGCTGGGCCTTATATCTGTTACGGTTCTTACCCATATTGAAAAGCGGCGACATCAGATTTGCTCCTATGAAAAACATTGGCGACGACAATAATGTGGTTATTTCGTCTGTCTCCCAACCGACGTTAGTATTCAATGCTATTCTTGGAAACATATTGGTATATGTCAAGCCTACAGATGCATTGGCAGCGACAAGTTTCTGTTCAGCCATCATGACATCGGGACGACGTTCAAGCAGATCTGACGGCAATCCCAATGGCAAGGAGTCTGGCAAAACATAATTATTTTGAAACCCTACCCTCTCAACACGAACAGGATAATTTCCAGAAAGTTTCAAAATCTCATTCTCTTTCATTGCGATCTTTTTCTCAAGATCAGGTATCATGGTCGCTGTCATTGCATATTCAAGCTGCGCCTGCTGGTATGATGTCTCGCTAGTAAGACCTCCTTCAAAACGAAGCTTAGCCAGTTTGACACCTTCCTCACGTGCCAGCAATGTCTGCTTTACGATATGCAACTCATTATCCAATGCCACCAGGTTGAAATAATTTTCAGCCACTTCAGCGACAAGGCTCATCATCAGAGCTCGCTGTCCTTCGATGGTTGAGAAATATTCAGCTATACTCTTATCTTGCGCCCATCTCAGGTTGCCCCATAGGTCTAGCTCCCATGCGATATTTGCTTTGACACCATACTCAAAATCGTTTTTATAGCTGTTGCCGCCATAATCAAGGCCTTCATTCTGAGCGTATGCCGTGCTGTTTATCTGAGGAAAGAAATTTGCAAAATCTATATTTTTCCTGACGGCCATCTCTTTTACCTTAGCGATGGCAATCTTCATGTCTTTGTTGTTCTCCAAAGTGGAAGTGATAAGGCTCCTCAAATTGGTATCGGCATAAACATCCCACCATTTCATATCAGAGAAACATAAGGTATCGCCTATATATTCCGAATATGAATCTGGCATACCGAGATCTATTCTCGCATATTCCTTTCCTATCTTACATGAAGAGAAGAAAAGAATTACACCTAATATATATATGTATTTTCTCATTGCTTTACTCCCTTAAATTTATTTTTGACTTTATATACCACAACGAAGAAGAAAGGTACCAGTATCACACCGAAGATAAGTGCGAATATCATTCCGAAGAATACACCTGTTCCTATAGCCTGACGGCTTGCAGAGCCAGGGCCTGTCGATATCACCAACGGTATCAATCCAAGTATAAATGCCAATGATGTCATGAGGATAGGACGGAACCTCTTGCGTGTAGCCGTGACAGCGGCTTTCACTATGTCTTCTCCTTCATCGACCATCACCTTGGCGAACTCCACTAT
Organism: Bacteroidales bacterium; assembly: GCA_045613105.1. GTDB lineage: Bacteria > Bacteroidota > Bacteroidia > Bacteroidales > F082 > Limimorpha. The sequence continues at coordinate 17,431 of JAZLAI010000034.1, forward strand.
AAGGATGGCATTCTTAGCTGCGAGACCTATCAGCATGACGAGGCCTATCTGGAAATATATGTCGTTTTCCAAGCCACACATCCACACTCCTAGATAAGAACCAAGAGCTGCCACAGGCAACGAGAGCAATACTGCTACAGGCACAAGCCAGCTTTCATACAGAGCTGCAAGGAACAAGAAGACGAAGATGAAGACAAGTCCCAGCACTACAGCGGTCTTGCCGCCAGCCTGCTTCTCTTGATATGCAAGTCCGCTCCACTCTACGCCTATATTCTTAGGAAGATGCTTCTCCACCAGTTCTTCCATTATCCTGGTAGCCTCTCCGGAGCTGTAGCCTTGCGCTGCCTGTCCGCGTACTACGGCACTGTTGAACATATTGAAACGTGTGATGCTTCCCGGACCTGTAGTATATGAAGTGGTGCCCAATGACGTCAGAGGTATCATCGATTTATTCGCCCCTCTCACAAAGAATAGGTTTATGTTATTTTGCGACTGGCGATAGTCGGCCTCAGCTTGTATATACACGCGATATACTCTGTTGAAAAGGTTGAAGTCGTTGACATAGACACTTCCCGTATATGCCTTCATGGTGGAGAAGATGTCCGACATAGGGACACCGGCAAGACGAGCCTTATCTCTATCGACATCAAAATAAAGCTGAGGGATGTCGGATTTTAGCGATGATGAAAGCCCAGACAGTTCCTTGCGTTTTGAAGCGTAATACATCAAGGTGTCTGTAGCAGCGACGAGATTTTCAAAGGTAGCGTCAGAACGCGCCTCCAGCTGCATCTCGAAACCTCCTGATGAACCGAGACCTGGGATGACAGGCGGCAGTGACAGATATACCTTGGCTTCGGGATATCTCGAGAACTCCTTTCTTACCTTGTCCATAATCTCTTGAATACTGGTATCATCACGATCTTTCCATGGCTTAAGGATCACTGTCAGTGATGTAGCCGACTGGCTGGTGCCTACACGAGGACTTGAACCTACTACACTTTGAACATAATCGACCTCATCCAATGTCATGAGATAATCGATGGCTCTGTCAGCGACGACGCGCGAACGCTCCAAAGTGGCATTCTCTGGAAGTTCCAGCTCCACGTTGAAATAACCTTGATCTTCGACAGGAAGGAAACTAGATGGTATTATCTTATGAAGCATCACTATCGAGATAATGACAAGTCCAAACCAGAAAAACACTCTTCTAGGATTTTTAACCACATTGGATATAATATTTCCATATTTATTCTCTCCGCTTGAAAGCAGCTTGTTGATGGTTCTGAAGACGATATTGGTGTTTGTATCGTGTTTAGGTTTCAATATGAGGGAACACATAACAGGACTTAATGTCAATGCGACCACTGTCGATATCAACACTGACACCACTATCGTTATAGTGAATTGTTTATATAATATACCTGTTATTCCTGCGAGGAAGCTCACCGGTACGAATACCGCTGCCAGAACCAAAGATGTTGCGATAAGAGGACTCACCAATGTCTGCATCGCTTGTTTCGTTGCCTCATATGCCGACAGATTCTGTTCCTCCATGATACGTTCCACATTCTCCACTACGACAATGGCGTCATCGACAACGATACCGATAGCCAGCACTAGACCCAATAATGTCAAGATGTTTAAAGAGAAGCCGAACAACAGCATGAATCCGAATGTTCCTATCAGCGATATAGGCACTGCCACCAATGGTATCAAGGTAGCTCTCCAACTTTGCAAAGAGAGAAACACCACGAGTATGACGAGAAGCAATGCCTCGAACAAAGTCTTGTACACTTCAGAGATAGATTCGGATATATATGTCGTCATATCGAAGGGTATCTCGTATGTCATGCCTTCCGGGAAATTAAGGCTTATCTCTTCCATCATTTCCTTCACAGCGTTGGCCACTTCAACGGCGTTGGCTCCAGGTAGCATATATATACCTAGTACGGCTGCATTTTCACCGTTGATGCCGCTCTCCGTGTTATATGACTGAGCCTCCAGGGAAATCCTCGCCACATCACGAAGCCTTATCAAAGAACCGTCAGGGTTGGCTCTCACCACAATGTCTTCAAACTGAGCCACGGTAGAGAGACGGCCTTGTGTAGTTATAGGTGTGGTGACATCGACATCAAACATAGGAGCTTTACCCAGTTCACCTGCTGCCGACTCCCTGTTTTGGTCTTTGAGACTCTTCTGAAGATCAGCCACCGTAAGTCCATAACTCGCCAGCTTGTCAGGCTGCACCCATATCTGCATGGCATAATACCTGCTACCCACATTAGACACTCTTCCCACGCCGGGGATACGACGTATCAAGTCAAGGACATTGAGTGTCGCGAAGTTACTCAGATATATCTCATCGAATTTAGGGTCTGAAGAAGTCAGACATATCGTCATAAGCTGGCTTGGAGACTGACGTTCCACGTTGATGCCATTCTGAACCACTTCCGCCGGCAGTCGCGACTCAGCCAGTTTGATACGGTTCTGAATATCGACAGCTGCGAGTTCAGGATCAGTCTTGATGTCGAAAGTGACAGTAGCAGAGAAGCCGCCAGAGTTGGAGCTGGTAGATTCCATATATAACATACCTGGCGTTCCGTTAAGCTGCTGCTCTATAGGTGTCGCCACGGCCTGTGCCACAGTGAGAGCACTGGCTCCGGGATATGACGCGCTGATCTTCACGACAGGCGGTGTGATCTGTGGATACTGGTCTATCGGAAGCATCATAAGACCGATGAAACCGACAATGACAATCAATATCGACACTACTATTGAAAAAACAGGTCTATCTATAAAAAACGATACTTTCATCTTATCTCCTTAAATTAATTAACAGCATCCATTAGTCATTCAGATAAAACTCCACCTTGTCGCCAGGGTTAAGCTTATGATAACCTTCCGTCACTATAAACTCACCTGCGCTAAGACCTCTCTCCACCACGACATTGTTTCCTATCTCTGGGCCTATCTCGATAAAACGTCTTTCCACAGTGGCATCACTTCTCAACACATAGATATATGCACCGCCCTTTTCAATATCGACAGACTTCAGAGGCACCACGTTGGCATTTTCTCTTACATCGAGCAGCAACTTCACCTTTGTAAACTGACCTGGGAGCAAGGCTCTGTCGGGATTCGTCATCTCGGCACGTACCGAGAACGTTCCGCTAAGGGCATCCACTTCTGGAGCGGCAAAATCCACCAGACCTTGATATGGATATATTGTATTGTCGGCTAATGTTATAGTGACATGAGGCTGCCATGAACGGGTGGTGTCTTTCTGTCCTAACTCCACATTTCTCTCTTTCGACTTGAGGTAATCCAATGCCGTCATGCTGAAATCTATCATGACGGTATCCATCTTGATGATTGTGGCGAGATGTGACTTGGCACCTGGACCTACCAATGTTCCGAGGTCAACCTGACTCTCACTTATGTAACCTGATATTGGGGAGTTGACTTCCGTGTAACTGAGCTCCAGCTCTGCCTGATACAGATCTGCGGCGCTCATGGCTACAGATGCCGTCGCTGTCTCATAAGCCGCGATGGCATTGTCCAAGTCGAGCTGACTGGCAGCGTTCTGTGTGTACAAAGGACGTATCCTCTCAAGGTCACGCTCCGCCTTCCTCGACTGCGCCTCGTCTTTCTTCAGCTGAGCCTTGGCCTTATCGACTCGCGCTTTGTAACGATCCTGACTGATGACAAACAACAGCTGGTCTTTATTGATGAATGTTCCTTCTTCAAAGAGCATCTTCTCAAGGTATCCTTCAACACGTGCCCTTATCTCAACGAATTGATGAGCCCTTACTCTACCGACATATTCTCCATATATCTCGACATCGTCCTGTCTCACCCTTTCAACGACAACGACAGGTTTGACTTCAACCGTTTCTTCTTTCTTTAACAATTGTAAAACTACGACAGTGACTATAGCCAGTAACAAAATAGTGATGATAGCTTTCTTACTTCTGACAATGAGTTGTTTTATATTAAATTTATCCATATTAAATAATTATTCTTGGTTAAAAAATGCAACGATTATACCAATATGTTTTTATCCATAAAAGCATCAAAATCAAAAGTTGTAAAGATATGCATTTCCTTAATATCTGTGGAAAAATGTGGAAAAAATACACAACATGCCAAAATACAAAAAAAGAGCCACGAACATCAAGATTCACGGCTCCAAATTAAAATAAGGTGTATATTACATGCTATTGTTCAACATATATGAAATCGTCGGTATCGTAGCCTCTTTCCTTCGCTACATATAAGATGTCCTGCAAAATGTCATCTTCGAGTTGAGGAGTTCTCGACAATATCCACAGATATTTTGGAGAGCTGCCTCCGACCAAGACATATTGATAGTCTTTATCGATAAACAACACCCTATAGTCCGAATAGAAATTCATGAAGAAAGAGACGCGTAACAAGCCAGGGATGTCTGTTGTCTTGGCCTTGCCTATGGTCTCTTTGAACTTACCATCCTTGTAACCGGAATTGACCACTTGTATGCGACCGTCAGGCATAAGCTTATATTCTGCAGTCACCTTCTGCATGTCGCGTTCGAAGCTATGGTCGAAACGCGCTATCTCGTACCATTTTCCAAGATATTTGTTCAAGCTTATAGCGACAGGCTGATTGTCGATTCTTGCAGGCATAAATAAGTTAGTGATAAACATAATAATAAAGATTTTTACATTCATAATACTGTTGTTTTGTTTTCGTATAAAACCACTAAATGTTTTTTTTGTTCAAGTTAAGACCATATAAAAAAATAATGTATATTTGCAACAATCTTCAGGGCAAGGTGAAATTCCTTTCCGGCGGTGACAGTCCGCGACTTCCTTATAGGAACTGATTCGGTGAAATTCCGAAACCGACGGTGATAGTCCGGATGGTAGAAGATTTTTTTGTCATAAGTAATAAGTTTGCCCTGAAATTATTAATGATTTTAGGGTTTTTTTATGTCATACAAACATCAAGATATAGAATACATGCAGCGTGCCGTCGCTCTCGCCCGAAAAGGTGCCGGCTTCGTCAATCCCAATCCTATGGTAGGATGCGTGGTAGTAAAAGACGACACAATAATCGCTGAAGGCTTTCATGAATATTACGGCGGTCTTCATGCCGAACGTAATGCATTGACAAAAAGCAGCAATGATGTAAAAGGCGCCACCTTGTATGTCACCCTTGAACCTTGCTGTCATCACGGAAAAACACCTCCATGTACAGACATCATCATAGAAAAAGGCATAAAGAAAGTCGTTGTAGGTCTCCTCGACCCTAACCCTCTCGTAAGCGGGAAAGGCATCTCAATACTGAAAAACGCAGGTATTGAAGTAGTCACCGGAATAGAAGAGGATAAAATAAAAGAACTCAACAAGATTTTCTTGAAATATATCAAGACAAGACGTCCTTACGTAATCTTGAAAACAGCCATGACTCTCGACGGAAAGATAGCATCACATACAGGAGATTCCAAATGGATCACCTGCGAGAAGTCGAGACAGATGGTTCATAAACTCCGCTCCGAGATGATGGGTATAGTGGCTGGCATAGGTACAGTCATCAGCGACGACCCTATGCTGAACTGCCGTCTTGAAGACCAACAGACAACAAAAGTTCATCAACCGATAAGAATTGTCGTTGACTCTAAATTATCCATATCATCAGATTGCAAGATTGTCAAAACAGCTAAAGAGTACAAGACAATAATTGCTCATACCAATTCTGCATCACAGGAAAATATCGACAGAATGAATTTATTAAATGTTGAAACATTGCTTTGTGAAGAAAAAGACGGTCGTGTAGATATCAACGATCTGATGAACAAACTCGGTGAAAAAGGCATCGACTCACTTCTGCTGGAAGGAGGCTCTTGTCTCAATGCCGCTTTCCTTGAAGCAGGCTGCGTCGATGAAGTATATGCATTCATAGCTCCTAAAATAATAGGCGGCGAAGCTTCAAAGACTCCGATAGCCGGCAAAGGCATCGACTTGATGAAAGACGCAATAACATTCTATAAAGTCGAAATAGAACAGATAGAAAATGACGTTTTGATTAAATGTAGAATGGTTTAAGGTTCAACAGTTCAAAGTTCAATAGTTTTAAAATGTTTACAGGTATCATTGAAGAAATAGGAAAGATAAAATCTATAGTGCGACATGCCAACAGCATCAAGCTGACTGTCGCAGCCAAGAAGATAATGTCGGACATGCATATCGGAGATAGCATTTCAACGAATGGCATCTGTCTTACCGTCACCACTTTCGACAGCAATTCATTCACCGTAGATGTGATGCCTGAGACAATGATGATGACCAACTTCAAGAATCTCAATGTCAACGATGAGGTCAACCTGGAAAGAGCTCTTCTTGCTAGCGGTCGTCTCGGCGGCCATATTGTATCCGGTCATATCGACGGCATCGGCACCATAGTGAAGAAATACAACGACGACAAAGCGATAAGAATGTCGTTCGCCACCTCACCTTCAATACTAGAGCTCATCGTGAAGAAAGGATCCATCGCCATCGACGGCATCTCACTAACAGTCACCGATGTCGATTCAACCTCATTCTCTGTCTCTATAATAGAGCATACTCAAGGCGAGACGACATTGACATCCAAAAAGATCGGTGACACCGTCAACCTTGAAAATGACGTCATTGGAAAATATGTGAAAAGATTATTTCATTCAGATAATAACAACAACAAAGGCATAAGCCTCGATTTCTTGGAATCGAACGGATTTTAATTTTTGAAAATAAATAAAAACATCATAAAATGGAAAACAGATTCAATACTATCGAAGAAGCTATCGAAGATCTCAGAAACGGCAAGATGATTATCGTCGTTGACGATCCTGACAGAGAAAACGAAGGCGACCTTATCTGTGCTGCTGAATTTGCGACTACAGAAAACGTCAACTTCATGGCTTCATATGCCAAAGGTCTTATCTGTATGCCTATGAGCAAAGAGCTGACACAAAAGCTGAAGCTCAACCAGATGGTAACAGAAAACACCGACAACCACTGCACCGCATTCACCGTATCTATCGACCATGTCGATACCACCACCGGTATCTCCGCCGTCGAACGTTCCATCACAGCGATGAAACTCGTTGAAGACGATGCCAAGCCAGAAGACTTCAGACGTCCTGGTCATATGTTCCCATTGGAAGCACGCGATGGCGGTGTGTTCAAACGCAACGGTCACACAGAAGCTACAGTCGATTTCATGAAGATATCCGGTCTTAAGGAATGTGGTCTCTGCTGCGAGATAATGCGCGAAGACGGCACCATGATGAGAACGACAGAGCTTCTCAAATTCGCCGAAGAACACAAACTTAAGATCACTTCCATCGCTGACCTTATCAGATACAGAAGAAGAACAGAGTCACTGGTGGAGAAAGTAACAGAAGCCGAGATGCCTACAAAATACGGCAGCTTTATTGCTCACGGCTATATCGACAAAGTCACTGGCGACCATCACGTAGCATTGGTAAAAGGCGACGTCACCGGAGAAGAGCCCGTCTTGTGCCGCGTACACTCAGAGTGTCTCACAGGCGACGCTTTCGGTTCCTTACGCTGCGACTGCGGCGATCAACTTCATGAAGCTATGCGCAGAATAGAAGAGAAAGGCAGAGGCGTTATCTTGTATCTCAAACAAGAAGGCAGAGGCATAGGCTTGATAAACAAACTCAAGGCTTATAAACTTCAAGACGAAGGCCTTGACACTGTCGAAGCTAATCTGGCATTAGGATTCGCTGCCGACCTCAGAGACTATGGCACAGGAGCTTCAATATTGTCAGACCTAGGCATCAGCAAGATCACCGTCATGACAAACAACCCGATGAAGATAACAGGACTCAACGCATACGGAATAGAAATAGTAGGTCGCGAGCCTATAGAGATGACATGCAACGAAAAAGACGCTTTCTATCTCTATACCAAATACAAGAAAATGGGTCACATGCTCCATGTAAAAGAGACACCAAAAAAATAAAGTGTAGTGTTGAGAGTATAGAGATGAGAGTCGTTTAAGTTACAATAAACTTCAAAACACTCCAAAATCTAAACTCTCAACTATAAACAATAAACTAAATAATAACTCGTTGACCGTTGACCGTTGACTGTTGACTGTTGACAAAAAAAATAACAAACATGAATATCATAGAAGGAAAATTAATTGCTGAAGGTCAGAAGATCGCCATCGTGGCTGGACGTTTCAACGAAATCATTACAAATAAATTATTAGGCGGTGCCATCGATGCATTCAAACGTCATGGAGGCGACGAGAACGACATCGATCTCGCATGGGTACCTGGAGCTTTCGAGATTCCATTGGTAGCGAAGAGAATGGCTGAGTCTAAGAAATACGACGCTGTAATCTGTCTCGGTGCTGTCATCCGTGGCGCAACACCACACTTCGACATGGTTGCTAATGAGACAACAAAGGGCATCGCTGCAGCTGGTTTACATACAGGCGTTCCCATCATCTTCGGAGTCCTCACTACAGACAACATAGAACAAGCTGTTGAAAGAGCAGGATCTAAAGCCGGCAACAAAGGCTTTGAAGCTGTCACCACAGCAATAGAAATGGTAAATCTTATGAAACAACTGTAATAAGAAACGTAATAAAAAAAGCCTCTCACGAGGCTTTTTTTATTACATACTATTTATTCTTCTTTTTAACGCTATATGTTAGAGCAAATGCAGCCATGACAAACAAGCCACTGCCAAGAGGCGTTTCTGGCACAGCTTCATAGTCATCTATCAAACCATGATATCCTGGCAAAGATGGAAGCTCTGAAGCCCAAGCATCTTCTCTGTATTCAGAATATGTTTTGGAAAAGTATCCGTCATTTTGAGCGAAGATACGGCCACTTCCCAACAATAATATAACTATACTTAAAAACAATTTCTTTTTCATAACACAACAATCTTTTGAGTTTTAACTTCATTTTCATTTAAACAACGTACAATATAAGCTGTATTTTTCAAGCTGCTAATATTGATACTTCCATTATGACATTCTTCTGTCATGACGATCCTTCCCATCATATCAATAATTTGGACAGGACCTTCTGTTTCAACGATCAATTCGCCATTGTTAACATATGCGAAATGGCTGTTGTCCGTTGTCTGTTGACTGTTGACTTTTAATAACATAAATCTTTCTGGATTTTCATTTGATGTAGCGATGAAGGTGTAGTCTTCTGCAAGGATATTTACTGTTGTGTTTGTTTCTTTATCTAACAAATACAATTCTTCAAACTCGCAGTTTTCTTGTCTTAATGAGATTGTATATTCTCCCATGACATTTGTCTCGAAGTTAACAGGAATTTCATTGAAGTTCATATCCATCATAGCGATAGCGTAGTCTGTGCCATCAACAGGGATATATAATAAAGGTATATTCTCGTTCTCGTGATTTATCTTATCGAGGCCAATGCCATTATCGAATACCACGAAAGCTCTGTCGGAATATTTGCCGTTAGAAACAGATATGCACAAAGACTGTTGTCTGTTGTCTGTTGTCTGTTGTCTATTACGAAATTGCTGACGGCTGACAGCTGATTGCTGACGGCTAATAGTTAATTCACCTTCTTGTAATGCTTTCACCAAGATGCCTTGCATTGGTTTGATTGCATCTTCTTTTGACATAGGATTTGCCTCCCATGCACCGTCACCGTTTAATGTGTAGTATCCGTTGACTAACATATTTGGGATTACAATCTCTGTCACTTCAGTTTTTAAAATTTCTTTTGTAGTAAATTTACATAATTGTGTGTCACTGGATACATTTGATAAAGAACCTGACTCTTTACTGAAAATTGGTTCACCTTCTTCGTATTCTATAACGAAAGAACATTCATCAGAATAAGATCCTTTTGTCCATTTGACAGTCACTTCTACTCCAGCAGCCAATTCTACACTATGAGTTGCTGATCTGCCATTTGATATTGTGTATGTCTTACTTGATGTTCCATCACTAAAACTTACATTTAATTTATTTCCGTTCCAGCCATCACCATCGGAATCATACAATTTAAAAACAACCACCGGACTTTTAACGGTTACTATTTCATGTTCCCCTATTGTTCCAATTTGATTCATGTAAATATCATGAGTGAAAGGATTACCGATCAAGTGGAAGCCGTTAAGTTTCTCACCTTGTGCAGTGAGGTTGTATGTTACATCTTCAGTATTGACTGCACCAGTAAATTCCAATGTCACATCTTCAGCATTAGCATATAAGTAACCACGACCAAGCTCCAATGTTGTAAATCCATTATTAACAGAGTTCTTATAATTTTGCCAAGTGTGTGTAGGTTCATCATAACGATATAAATCGTATTGGTTATTGAAGATATTATTTACAGATGAACCAGCCAAATCAGTCTCACCTTTCAATGGAGAAGCGATAGTATGCCAGCTATTGTCGTCCTGACTTGCATAGCCTTCAATTTCTTTTTCAATAGTAATATTGCCATTAGATTTATTGCAAACAAGCTGTCCACCATCTTTGACTGTCACTCTACCACCATTACAAATACCAAGCGAATTCACATTTAATATTTCTCCATTGTTTATAACCAAATCACCAACAACAGCTACATCATCTGACGAAGCAGGTTGAGTACTCCAACCATTTTCTGTATATGTAGGCATGCCGACAATTATTGAAGAATAATTATACCATTTAGATTTATAATCATTCAAGGAAATTGAAGGAACATATATTTTGGCAGGATTATTAAGTGCACCGCTATTACTTAAAGTAGCTGGAGTTGTATTATACGAGTAGATAGTTAATGAAGAAGAACATTTATAGAAAGAATCTCCTATTGAAGTAACACTTGAAGGAATCACTACCGATGATAAGGAAGAACAATAATAGAAAGTATAATTTCCTATTGTAGTAACACCTTCTGGTATATCTACGCTTATTAATGAAGAACATCCACTGAAAGCATAACTAAATATTGAAGTAACACCATCAGGTATTTCTATGTTTGTTAATGAAGAACAATTATGGAAAGCATGATAACCTATTGAAGTAACACCATCTGGTATATCTATGTTTGTTAATGAAGAACAATTATAGAAAGCATAATCATCTATTAAAACAACACCATCTGGTATATCTATGCTTGTTAATGAAGAACATTTATAGAAAGCATAAGAACCTATTGAAGTAACACTACTTGGAATTATAACGCTTGTTAATGAAGAACAATTATAGAAAGCAGAATTTCCTATTGTAGTAACACCATCTGGTATTTCTATGCTTGTTAATGAAGTACATCCATCGAAAGCAGAATTTCCTATTGTAGTTACACTAAACTCTTTTCCATCAATTGTCACTGACGATGGTATCGTTATTGATGTTTCTGATGTAGGTTTCGTTTTACAAACAACTTCACATTCATTAGGTTCAACATTTGTCACCACGTATTTTAAAATATAAGAATCATAATCTACTTCCATATAATCACCTACACTACCAAATGAATGTAAATTATAGCTTTTCCAAGGCTCGGTGGTCTGATATGCCTCCAATGATGCTGATGGAACATAAATTACCATATTTGAATGACAAGATTCAAAAACTCCAGAACCTGCTGACGGAACAGTTTCTGCATAACATTTTATATTCTTTAGAGAAGAACATGTTGAGAATGCCTCATTTCCAAGTGAAGTTACGCTATTAGGTATTTCTATATTCGTGAATGAAGAACATCCTTTGAAAGCAGAATTTCCTATTGAAATGACACCACTTGGTATTTCTAAGTCTGTTAATAATGAACATCCTTCAAAAGCACTTTCACCTATTGAAATTATAGTATTAGGCATTTCTACGCTCGTTAATTCATCACAATTATAGAAAGTAGAACTACCTATTGAAGTGATATTACCATGGATTATAACACTGGTTAAACTATAACAATATTTGAAAATAGAATTACCCATTGTGGTTACACTATTAGGTATTTCTATACTTGTTAATGAAGAACAATTATGGAAAGCTGAATTACCTATAGTGGTTACACCATTTGATATTTCTACATCTTTTAATGTACTCATAAATGCGAAAGCCATTGTCCCTATTGTCTCGACACTACTTGGTATCTCTAAACTCTTTACCCTCCAACAATCTTGGAAAGCATAATTACCTATTGATGTAACACTGCTTGGAATTGTAATGCTGGTTAAACCTCCACAATAGTCGAAGGCATAATCACCTATTGAAGTAACACCATAAGGTATATCTACGCTTGTTAATGAAGAACATCCTTCGAAAGCAGAAGTACCTATTGAAGTAATGCCACCAGGTATCACTATGCTTGTTAATGAAGAACATCCTTTGAAAGCAGAACTTCCTATTGAAGTAACACCAGCTGGTATGCTTATGCTTGTTAATGAAGAACATCCTTCGAAAGCAGAAGTACCTATTGAAGTAATGCTGCTTGGAATTGTAATGCTGGTTACATAACTGTAACATTTTTCGAAAGCATTATTACCTATAGAAGTAACGCTACAAGCAATTCCATTAAATGTCACTGATGATGGTATCGTTATTGATGTATTTGATGATGGTATAGATGTACAAATAACTTCGCATTGAGCAGCATGTGTTACGGTAAATTTCAAAATATATTTTCCATAGTTGATAACTTGAGTGTCACCAATTTCTATATCACCAATAGTAGTAAAACTTCTTTGCACTCCGTATCTTGTTCCCGCCGCATTGGTTACATAAGCTCTTACATAATAAGTAGTCATAGGAGACAAGTTGCTCAAGTTTGAAGTAAATGCTCCAACACCTGAACCATCCACTGTTTTGTTATCCTCTATCGTAGGATTAGCACTTGTGCTCCAGCATACGCCCTTTGCTGTTACAGTAGAACCGTTATCAGATGTCACATTACCGCCACATACTGCTGTTGTTTTTGAGACTCCACTTACTTCATTAGTTGTAACTGAAGCATATTGGGCAACAGGTCCATCAAAATTACCGCCAAAAACAGGACGGACTTTGAGACCACCAGGACGATAAAACGTGTACATATGAACCGAAGAAGCCCCAGACGCATAATTGTCATTAAAGTAATCTAAACCAGACGCACCTCCTTGTGGGTAATCCCCATAGCTTTCTGGCGTTGAAGTCCAATAATTACCAATATTACCTTCACTGCCACGATTTGTTCCATAAATATAACCTGCCGCAGGAAGGAAAATATACTTGCCATTCGTCTTTGATACAACCTTATAACCACGGACTCCATTTTGTGTAGTCCATATCCAATTACACTGACTTATCAACTCTTCCATTTCTTCTTTCCTTGGCAACCTCCAGTCGCCACCCCAATTTGCTGTTGCAGCATCATAATTAGCATTGCCTGAGATGTCATTCATTAATTTGCCGTTTGTCAAACTATTTGCCTCTGTATATTCAGCTTTTGGTTTTGTCTCACCCCAAGCATAGGTGTTACCATATTCTTCTGGTGTATTTGCTCCTATATTACAAGTTGCCCATTTCAAGCCAGATGGCAAATTCAAGTCAACATATTCATAGTCGTTAGGATCATTATTTTCGCCATCATCTCCAAATTTCCCTTCCAACTTTATATTAGCAGCATAATTCAATTGACTTCCTGAATTAGTTGAAGGATGCTGAGCGTATGATGTATTGGTATCATCTTGTCTATACATTGTAACATTACTACCATTCGAGCTGTTTGTGTAATACCATTTTAAAGAACTTGTATAACTACTTGCTGTCTTTGCAACAACCACAACCAAATTGTTTTCTCCAGAGTATTCAAAAGGTGTGTTTAATGTAAATGTTTCCCATTCACTATCACCAATTGTAATATTACTTCCTGAATAAACTAAGGTTAATTGATTTGCAGGTGTCCAATCTGTTGTTGAAGAAATAGAACTTCTTGTAGTCTCACCCATATATATTTTTATAGTTTGTGTAGTATATGAGGAACCAGAAGCTCTGTGATAGGATACTGAAGTAATTGTTCCAGCTCCTCCAATATCACCTTTCTGATAAATCGTCTCATTCCACGAATGTTTATAATAATTGTTGAATGGAGCATCATATCCAGAATACGTTCCATTACCAATAACAACTTCACTCTGCGCACTTGCCAATCCTACTCCGGAAATCAGCAGTGCTAGTAATAGTAAAAACTTTCTCATGATGTTTTATAATTTTAATGTTAATAATTTTTTTAATGTCAACAGACAACGGTCAACAGTCTTCGTCCTTTTTTTAATGTCAACAGTTTTATCCTTAATTTTAGTTATAGTATAGTATTGCGTAGTTAAAGTTTATATAAATAAAAAAGGCGCGGCAACTTCCTTATTGTCTTTTAAGGTATCGCCAAACACCCAATCACCAAATACGGAAGCCCACGCCAAAACCGGCGAGCATTCGCATTTATTTACATTCTGGTGATTATTGAAGTTGGCGATTTCTAAAAGACCATGTAAATAGCAAACACTACTTTTTAAAACTATATGTCAATAATTCTTATATCTGTTTCTTACCTTTAACTTTAAATAAACTTTTTTGTCTTTCTATCAGTCTGCAAAAGTAAATTAATTTCTCTATATCAAGAAAAACATCAGAAAATATTTTCTTACTTTAAAACAGCTTCAGCTGTATCGTCATGTTAAACGTCATCCTATGTAATGGCGTGGTGCCATATTCTGCCACAGCGTTCTTGTGTTCCAAAGTCGGATAGCCTTTGTTTTTCTTCCATTTATACATCGGATATTGCAAGTCGTACTCTTCCATCATGGCATCTCTGGTAGTCTTGGCCAGTATAGAGGCTGCCGCTATAGCCTGATATTTGGCATCGCCTCCAACTATACACTGATGCTTTACATCCTTGTATGGATTGAAACGGTTGCCGTCAATCAGCAAGAACTCAGGCTTTATAGACAACTGCTCGACAGCTCTGTGCATGGCAAGAAACGAGGCGTTTAAAATGTTTATCTCGTCAATTTCCTTGTTATCGACAATGCCTATTCCGTAGGCAAGGGCTTCTTCCATTATCACTTCTCTCAGCTTCTTGCGCTGCTTTTCTGTAAGTTTCTTAGAATCGTCCAACATTGGATAGTCTTTGTCTCTATCTAAGATTACTGCTGCTGCCACTACAGGGCCTGCCAGACATCCACGGCCTGCTTCATCACAGCCTGCTTCAATAAGATTGTCGGTATAATGTGCAATGAGATTCATATCTTTATGCCAAATAAAGGTAAATATTGATTTACAAGAATTATTACAGTCATAACTATCATCACGACATTCGCTATTCTTGATTTCCTTATGTCAGACAAGGCAATAGCATAGAAGAAGGCAAACATCATAAAGATAAGCGTATTACTCATCATAGGTTTTTGTATAAACAACATGACAACAGAAATCAGTGTCAATATCACTGCTGCTCCTACCCTTCTTCTTATATTCGTTCCCTTGTCGGAGTTTCTGTTGCTTACCGTCCTTGACAAAGAGATGACAAACAAGACTGTGCTTATCAGCAAAATAATCATATTGCCATCACTAAGGTCATAATTGAAAGCCATGTTTTTATAGAACAATGAATATGATGCCAAGAGATCTGTCAGGCTGCCTGTGAGAAAACATATACAAAGCACAATGGCATTGACAATCATAAATCCTGTCAATGGTATAAGCATGTATCTTATAGTGTTGAATCTAAAAAGCATGAATGACATCAGAACCCATATCATCAAGAATACCGAAGGATAATAGAACAATGAGGCTATCGCTATGAAATATCCTATGTTCATCATATAATTTTCAGGATTGTCGGTCTGGTAGATAAGGAAGAGAGTATGCATCGCCATCAGTATGAAAGGACAAGCAAAGACGAATGGAAACGTCATGTTCAGTTCAGGCGAAACGCACATCATCAGGACAAATGACAATGCTGCCACAGTACTGTATTTGCCGACTAGTCGGTTAGCTGAAAGCACAGAGTTAAAAAGAAACACACATATCAGAAACACAGCAAAAGCAACGATGTCTATCAGCAATGGTGAAAAGCTGAATACCGACACTACTATATTATATAAAGGTGTGTTGCTTTCGCCAAAAAGGATTGCCGACTTTGTGATGAAAGTCGGCAACCATAAGACCAGAGCCATCACTACGATGACTATCTGTTGTGCAAGATAACTATGCCTAAAGAATTTCAACATATCTTAAAGATTCATCAAATCGAGACCGATGTCATGACGATAGTTGACGCCATCGTATTTTATCTTTTCAACATTTTGATAAGCCTTGTTTCGTGCTTCTTCTATATCTTTACCATGTGCTGTCACTGCGATGACACGACCTCCTGATGTCACAATTTCACCTTTATCATTAAGCTTTGTACCTGCATGTGCTATGATGCAGTCTTCTGAGAGCTGATCGAATCCTGTCATCACCATGCCTTTCTTATAATCTTCAGGATATCCTCCCGACACGAGCATAACAGTCACTGACGTATTCTTAGATGTCTGGTATTCCACCTCATTGAGTCTTCCTTGAGCACAAGCATCGAGAAGAGCCAACAAGTCGGAATCGATGCGAGTCATGACGCCTTCTGTCTCAGGGTCACCCATTCTCACATTATATTCAATGACGTATGGATCACCATCTACATTCATCAGTCCTATGAAGATAAAGCCTTTATAATCTATATTCTCTTCCTTGAGACCTTTTATTGTTGGTTTTATGATTCTGTCTTCCACCTTCTTCACGAATTCAGGTGTCACAAAAGGTACTGGAGAGACCGCACCCATACCGCCAGTGTTCAAGCCTGTGTCGCCGTCGCCGATACGTTTGTAGTCTTTAGCTTCTGGAAGCACCACATAATGCTCGCCATCTGTCAGGACAAACATAGACACCTCGATACCTTTCAAGAAAGTCTCGATAACCACTTTTGCAGAAGCAGAGCCAAACTTACCAGAAAGCATATCTTTCAATTCATTCTGAGCTTCTTCCAAAGAATCGATGATAAGAACGCCCTTACCTGCTGCGAGACCGTCAGCTTTGAGAACGTAAGGTGACTTCTGTGTCGTGAGATATTGCAGACCCTCTTCGAGATTTGAAGAAGTGACAGTAAAACATGAAGCTGTAGGCACGTTGTATTTTTCCATGAAAGCCTTAGCAAAAGCCTTGCTGCCTTCAAGCTGAGCACCTTTCCTGTCAGGACCGATAATCTTGACATCTTTCAGCTCTGCGTCATTTTTAAAGAAATCGACGATACCGTCAACGAGAGGCTGCTCAGGACCAACAACGACCATCTCCACATTGAGATTCAAGACGTTTTCTTTAACTACGTTGAAATCAGCTATGTTGATAGCCAAGTTCTCGCCTATAGAATTTGTGCCAGCGTTACCTGGAGCGATATAGATTTTATCAACAGACTTGCTTTGTGCGATTTTCCATGCCAATGCATATTCGCGACCACCAGAACCTAATACTAAGATATTCATATTTTTATTAGTTTAAAGTTTAAGGTTTAAAGTTTAAAGTAGTTTTGAAGTTTAGTGTTTAAAGTTGATTGTTTATTCGAATTCAACCTTAAACCTTAAGCATTAAACCTTAAACCAATTATTTATTTTTAATTTTCAGTTTACAATTTTTCTATGCATTTCCACCACTCTTCCGCGGCTTTGTCCCAAGAGAAATCCTGACGTCTAATCCTACCTTTCTCTATAAGGGTCTGACGCAGTTTCTCATCCAACATCATCTCCATAGCCTTAGCGATAGACTCCTCATTAAATGGATCGACGAGAAGTGCAGCATCGGCAGCCACTTCAGGCATAGATGTCACATTAGATGTAATGACAGGAGTGTCACATTTAAAAGCTTCAACGATAGGTATTCCGAAGCCTTCAAAATAAGAGACATATACCGATGCCAGAGCTGAAGCAGTGACATAATGCAAATCCTCTGCCGACAAACGGCCTGCAAAAATGATATCATCTTTATGTGTCATAGCATCGTATGCGTTTTTAATAGGTTCAGTCCACCATTTCTTGTTTCCCACAATGACGAGCTTTATGTCGTTGTCATTCTTTTTCTTGAATATGTCGAAAGCTGTGAACAAACGAGCGAGATTCTTACGAGGATGCAGTGAGCCTACAAACATAAAATATGGTTTCCCTTCAGAATATCTGTTTCTTGTATTCACCTTTACATCTTCAGAAACAGGAGTAAAAATCTCATTGGCTCCGTTATACGCCACGTCTATCTTATCTGGAGATATACCGTAATTGTTACAGATGTCATTTTTTGAGAACTCCGACACCGTCAATATACGACTTGCCTTTCTGGCATATTTAGGAAAGAATTTCTTGTAATGCCAAAGATGAATCCTTGGAAAGTCTTGCGGAAAATGCTCGAAATTAATATCATGAAAGACGGCAAGCTGTTTTGTCTTGCTTCTCAAGCTGAGATATGCGTCTGTCGAGAGATAAAGATCAGGTTTCAACTTACGTAAAAACCTTGCTACTGCAAATTCAAAATATGCTATATATAAAAAAGGATGACGTGCCGGAGGGAAAAGGACTATAGGTTTCACATTGTCAGCGAAGATGAACTTCTCGTCATATTCTCTATCGAAGATGAAATAAAAGTCAACTTCAGGGTGCGACTTGACGATACGACGCAGACATTCATAGGCGACCCATCCGATGCCTTCCAACTTATCCTTGAGCAACAATCTTGTATTTACAGCTATTTTCAAAACGTCATTTTTTAGTTTCGCAAAGTTAATATTTTTTTAAACATTATCACAACATCTAAAAATTCTCAACAAGCTTTTTAAATCTCAAGAGGAACAATATCATAGCCAAGATAACACCAGCCATAAAACCTCCTATTATACCATTAGCGCCAAGTCCCAATTTGAAACCGAGTATATAACCCACGGGGATTTCCACCAAGATGTAACATATCAATGCATAATACATCGGACGCTTCACCTCGGTAAGTCCTCTCAAGGCTCCAAGCGCAGTAACCTGTATCCCATCAAAAATTTCAAACAAAGCCACTACAATAAACAGTTTAGATGCTATGGCAATGACATCGCTGTCATTACTGAAAATATGAGCCAGCATCTCTCCTCCGAAAGCATATAATAAGGCAAAGAAAAACATGATAGCCATACCTAGATGTATCCCTGAAAAAGTATGATTTTTGATGGAGTCGAGATCTCTGCGGCCATAGTCGTGAGATACAAGTATAGTAGATGCCGCCGCAATACCATTGGCTATCATAAATGAAAATCCCATCATAGTCTGAGCGATCTGATTGGCTGCCAACGTCTTCTCTCCCAGCCATCCCATCATTATAGTCATGAATGTCAATGAAAAGACTTCAAGTGTCATCTGCGTGGCAATAGGATAACCCACAATAAAAATTTCTTTTATTCTAGCCAATGATATTACAGACGACTGCTTATTGTCACCGTCAGTATAGTGTAGGACAAGATATCTTTTATATTCCTTTTTCAATAATATGATAAGCATGAAAACCAATGGCATCATTATTCTTGAGATGAGCGTTGCAAGACCAGCACCTGTCACGCCCATTTCAGGGAATCCCATATAGCCATATATGAAACCAAAATTCAAGATGATATTCAATATATTACATCCTATTGTTATCAACATGGAATAGAAAGTATTTCCTAATCCTTCCAGAAACTGCTTTAATGTCAGGAAAAACATATATGGTATAAGAGACAATGTGACGCAATAGTAATATCCGTCCATTATTTCGAGCACCGATGACGGCTGACCACAATACCGTAGCATCGGATTGATAATAATCAAAATACCACATAATGCCAGACTTACCAGCATATTAAGTAACATGGAGTTTTTAAACAATACGGAAGACTGTCGTTTTTCATTTCTAGCATGATGTATTCCTACTAAAGGAGTCAGACCCATCGCTATGCCTAGACCTATCATGGTTACATTCAAGATAATAGCGCTGGACAATGATACCGCCGACAACTCAACGGCACCAAGACGTCCCACCATGATGGTATCCATAATCTGTACAAACTGCTGCCCTGCAAACGACAAAATAACAGGAAATGCTATTCTAAGATTTTCTTTATAATATCTTTTTGCAATCATTTATATGCTTATGTTATAAGCCCTAAGCTTTTTTCATTTTTTAAAAGAACGAAACCACAATATCTTTAATCACCAAAAATCCCACAACCAAAGAATACGCTACTTTTAACAATGTACCGGCCAGAAATCCTACAAAAGAACCTATTGCTGAACGCCATGCCAGCTTGTCATCAACGCCGCTCATCTTCTCCCCTACATACGCTCCGAAAAACGGTCCTGCAATAATACCTATAATACCAAATGGACCCAATACTATTCCCAACAATGGCAACACCAACACACCTACTATCAATCCTATGGTACTACCTTTCACTCCAGCTTTCGTTCCGCCAAACTTCTTTGTGCCCCATATAGGAACAAAATAATCTAAAATTGTTATAGCCGCACATATAACACCATATATCACCAATGTCTCTGTAGAGTAATTTATACCTGTAAAAAAGTGTAATAATATCATAGCGGCATAACTTATAGGCACTCCTGGCAATCCAGGCACTACGTCACCGACAATTCCTACAATAATGAAAAGTACTGCTAATAAATAAATTAAATATTCCATAACTTTATATTTTACTACAACCTATTATTTTTTAACATACTACCACATAATTTTTAACATACGACAAAGATACATTTTATTTCAAAGCTATCGACAGTTTTTATAATTTTGCGGCAACCAACAACACAAAATTTATGAAACACGTCATACTAACGGGCTTTTTTGTCATTTTACTAATATCAGAGACGAAAGCCTTCGACATCATACAAGCTGCAGGCTGCAGAACAAACTCACTTGGCAGATGTTCTGTGTCATCAAAAGACTTTTGGTCTGTCCTTAATAATCCAGCTGGATTTTCATCATATAACGATTTAAGTCTCGGCATATATTACGAAAACAAATTTATGATGAAAGAGCTGAGCAAGAGAGACGCAGGCTTTATAGTTCCAGCTCATGTAGCCAACATAGGGATTTCATTTTCACAATTCGGATATGAACATTATAACGAAAACATTATAGGGATCGGATTGTCAAGAAATTTCGGACCAGACATAAGCATCGGACTTAAACTATATTATATCATAATAAAATTCTCAAACGATTATGAAATGATGTCAGCTCCTACATTTGACATCGGGATGCAATATAGAATCAATGAGTCTTTATTTTTGGGAGCATACATATTCAATCCTGCCAACATTAAACTCAAGAGTCTCAACAATAACAAAATACCGATAATCATGAAAATTGGATTATCATATTTTGTCAACGACGACTTTATGATATGCAGCGAGATTGAGGAAAACTTCAATGACGACTTCTCTTTCAGGTCTGGCCTTGAATATGAGATTCATGACGATCTATTTATCAGGAGTGGATTTCAGCTCAACCCGGAAATGTTCACTTTCGGTATAGGATACAAATGCCAAAGCTTCTTCATTGACATAGCTGCTCAAATGAGCCATGATTTAGGGGCTTCATTAAGTTGCAGCCTAATATATAAAATCAACGAAAGAAACAACTCATGACAGAAGGAGGTCTCGTTATGAAAAGAATTATCATTTCAATGATATTATGTATAAGCATCAACTGCATTGCTCAAATAAACAACGACCTAATCATAGAGCAGATTGAACGCATGTCGGAGAATAGCGGCGAAGAAGACAACGACTATTCTGAACTCATAGAATCTTATTGGGACATGACAGAAAATCCAGTCAACATAAACAGTGACGACATCGACATACTTGCAGAAATGAAGCTCATCAGCATATTTCAACTAGAATGTATCAAGAATTACAGAGAGACATACGGAGACTATAAATTTATCGAAGAACTTTATGAGGTTGAAGGCTTGGATAATAACAGTATTGAAATAATAAAAAACCTTGTATGTTTTGAATACAACAACAATATAAGGTTACACTTTGGCGACATATTCAGATACGGGAAGAATAAAATTCTTTTTGAAATAAACCAATGTCTTAACGAGAAAAAAGGTTATATGGATATTGAGGACAGCATTCTCTATCAGAAGCCAAATTCAGTTTATCTTGGCAGTCCTCAGAAAATATATATGCGCTATAATTACAATTATAAGGACAGAATAGAAGCTGGATTGGTTGCCGAAAAAGATCCCGGAGAATACATATTCAAAAATCATATCAACGACTCTATAAGAAAGAGTCTTGGAGATCATTGTTATTCAGACTTCGATTTTTTCTCATTTCATATATATTGTCATAAATTTGGTTTTTTGGAAGCTCTTGCCATCGGAGATTATAAAATCTCCTTTGGACAAGGGTTGACTATGGGGTCAGGGATGTCATTCACTTCCAATGGTAGCAGCCTGATGAGAAGAAACAAAAAGATCTCCGCTAGCAAATCAGCCAATGAAGCATATTACTTAAGAGGTATTGCAACTACATTGAAATACAACAATCTTGAGCTAAGTGTTTTCTATTCAAACAAGAAAAGTGACGCAAATGTAATTTCTTACGACACTCTCAGCGACACACCATTAGAGATAACGAGTTTGCAACAAAGCGGATTACATCGCACATATAATGAAATAATGGACAGAAATGCTATAAAACAACAACTATACGGATGTAATATCAGTTTCAGAAAAGCTGATTTTCAAATCGGTTACACTTTGCACAGAACACATTTAAGCGCAAGCATGATGCCTGAAAACAACATTTATAATCTGTTCTACTTCAGAGGTAAAAATTTGACCAACCATGGTCTGGACTTTTATTATATCATGAAAAAGGCATTACTGTTTGGAGAAGCCGCGATGAGTGATAACAACGGAATGGCCGGACTCATAGGAATGACGATACAAGCAGCAGGATATATTGAGTTTACAGTTTTATATCGCAATTACGCAAAAGACTACCAATGTCTGTACAGCAACGCTTACGCGTCTGGCAGCAAAAACAGAAATGAAGAAGGCTGGTATTTTAGCAGTGCCATTTCCATCGCCGCAAACTGGAAACTAATCAACAGCATAGACTTACACAAATCAGACTGGTTAAAAAACAACACTTATTCTCCAAGTCACGGATACGATTTAGACTCACAATTAAACTATCAAGCAAATAAAAACACCTTGTTATACATAGCCTACAGAAACAGATATAAAATGAAAAACACCAACAGAGAAGACATTTTTCAAAAATATTTAACACCAGAAAAAAACAATATGATAAGATTTCATATCGCATTTCAGATAACGGACGACCTGACATTAAAAAATCGTGTCGAATATCATTTTAACAAATATGAAAACGACAAAAGCAAGTCGTATCTTATCTATCAGGATATCTTATACAATCCTATAGGCAGAGCTTACAGCATAGCTTTCAGGTATGAACTCTTCAATGCAGAAAATGGCAGCGTCTATGCCTACGAAAACGATGTACTTTATGCTTTTGCTGTAGGAGGTTTATCGGGGAAAGGCATCAGGACATATCTTGTCGCCAAACTGAAATTTCCCAGCCTGATTCAAATCTCTGGCAAAATAGGATTCACTTTCTATGACGACAAGCATGAAATAGGTTCCGGATTAGAGACCATATACGACAATTGGAAAAGCGATGCAAAGCTACAATTGGTTTGGTCTTTCTAAGACATTGTTTGACAAAAAATATTTTTGATGGAAAATAGACACATATATGTATAAAGTTCACTCATATCTCAGAAAAAAATCATATCTTTGTAACATCATTTAAAACAAATAAAAATCATGGAATACACACAGCAATCAAACAATTACAACAACAACAATGAATTAAAAAAGTACACTCCTATCTTTATAATAGTAGGTGTCATATTCTTATTGGTAGTTTTTTGGGGTCGTATCACAAAGACGATACCTGCAGGTCACGGCGGTGTCATGTTCCGTCTGTTTGGCGGCGGTGTCGATACTTCAAGAACCTATGAAGAAGGTTTCCATTTCTTAGCTCCTTGGAACGAAATGATAGTATATGAAACACGTCAACAAGAGATATCCGAAGAGATGAGTGCATTGTCATCAAACGGTCTGGAGATAAAGATAGAATTTTCTACATGGTATCAACCTAAATGGGAAGACCTCGGTGAACTTCATGCAAGAATAGGCACACAATATCTCACTAGAGTCGTTGTTCCTGCAATGCGTTCTGCAGCAAGAAGCGTAGTAGGTCGTTACACTCCAGAACAGATCTACTCAACAAAACGCGATGCCATTCAAGAAGAGATTTTCGTCGAGACAAAGAAACTCCTCGATGAGAAATATGTCCAGTTGAATCAAGTGCTCATCCGTTCCGTGACCTTGCCTCCAACCATCAAATCAGCTATTGAAAGCAAGTTGAAACAAGAACAAGAAGCTCTCGAATACGAGTTCAAACTCGAAAAGGCAGCCCAAGAAGCAGAACGTCAACGTGTAGAAGCAGAAGGAAAGGCAAAAGCCAACAGTATTGTTAGCGCAAGTATCACAGACAAAATCCTCCGCGACAAAGGCATCGAAGCTACTTTAAAACTCGCTGAATCACCAAACTCAAAAGTAGTCGTTATTGGCGGCAATGACGGTATGCCTATCATTTTAGGAGACGTGAAATAAAATAAATATAATATAAGGACTTATAATGAAACAATTGTTTTATTATGAGTCCTCTTATTTTTAAAGTGGAAAAAAAGATATATGGCGAAGGAAAAAACACAAAATAAAATCCACATAAAAAACAAACGAGTGTCGTTTGAATATTTCATCATCGACACCTATATGTCTGGCATCGTCCTGACAGGAACTGAAATCAAAAGCATAAGAGACGGAAAAGCCAGTCTCGCTGACTCATACTGCACATTCAAGAACAACGAACTTTTCGTCATAGGAATGCACATCGCCGAATATTCCCACGGAACATACAACAACCATGACCCGAAAAGAGAACGAAAACTTCTTCTCACCAGAAGAGAACTTAACAAATTAAAAACAAAATCCAACGAAAAAGGCTTCACTATTGTTCCGACAGAAATGTTTATCAACGACAAAGGACTTGCAAAAGTGACAGTGGCATTAGCTAAAGGTAAACACTTCTATGACAAACGCGACAACCTCAAAGACAAGGATAACAAGAAAGAAATAGAAAGAGCAAAATACAAATACGATTGATATGAAAAAAATCAGCATAATACTGTTAGCAATAACAAGTATCTTATTCACATATAATGCCGAAGCACAAACACCAGCTAACAAGATAAACTGGATGAGCTTTGAAGAAGCCGTAAAACTTAATGCGAGCGCTCCTAAGAAAATCTTCATCGACGTATATACCGACTGGTGCGGATGGTGCACAAAAATGGACCAGACAACATTTATAGATACTGCCATCGTTAATTATATGAACGAACATTTCTATGCAGTGAAATTCAATGCCGAGCAAACTACAGCTATAGAATTTATGGGATATACCTTTGTCAATCCCAATCCTAACGGGCCAAGAAAAGGAACGCACCAATTGGCACAAGCATTACTTCAAGGAAAAATGTCTTACCCTTCATATGTTTTCATGAACGATAAAAACCAGATAATGACAATTGTTCCTGGATACGTACAGGCCAATGAGTTTTTACCAATACTACAATATTTTGGATCCAACGCTTTCCTTACAACAACTTGGGAAGAATATTCAAAAAACAAGAAACAATAAATTGTTTAAAATAACGTAATAAGTGACATATATAGTTAAGAACATTGACAAGTTACTTATATTAAATTACGACTACACATGCAAAAATACATTTGGATTTTGGTTTGCGTTATAGCATTCGCTTTTGCTTCATGCAACACACCTCCTGTTTTCAGTAAAGACGACTCATTGACACTTGCGTTTTCTTCAGACACGATAACATTTGACACTGTCTTTACCAGCATAGGATCATCAACACGCCGATTAATGATATACAACAACCATGACGAAAACATTATAATAAGCAACATCAGACTTGAAGGTGGAATACAGTCTTATTTTTCAATCAATGTTGACGGCGTATCAGGATACGAATTCTCTGATATAGAACTTTATGCCAAAGATAGCATATTCATCTTCATGAGAGTGACAATAAATCCAAATGACCAAAACAATCCATTCTTCGTTGAAGACAGATTGATTTTTGAAACAAACAACAATATACAAGCTGTAAACCTGACAGCATACGGACAAAACGCACATTATATCATAGCAGACCAACAAATCAACGGCTTCCCAAAATTTAAAATCATTGCCGACAGCCTTCAAGAAGTTCATTGGACTGCCGACAAGCCTTATGTAATCTATGGCTATGCATTGATCAACTCATACGGAACATTAGTCATCGAACCAGGAACACAAGTACACTTCCACAGTGGCGGAGGCTTATGGGCATACAGCGAAGGACAATTACGCGTTGATGGTACAGCCGACAACCCTGTCATTTTCCAGGGCGACAGACTAGAAGATTATTACAACGACGAACCAGGACAATGGGACAGAATATGGCTGATGGAGGCGCGTGAAGGCTACGGACATTCTATAAATCATGCCATTATCAAGAACGGTTTTATAGGCATACAAGCACAGACATTCCTTAAAAACAACATGGCTCTCTTGAATATACAAAACACCATCATAGACAACCACACAGGAATGGGAATATATGCCAACCTATACAATATGGAAGCTTCCAACTTCGTGATATCCAATTGCGGCAACTATGCCATAGCCCTTACCGGCGGTGGCGAATATGTATTCAAACAAGGTACTGTAGCCAACTATTGGAAAAAATCCACGAGAACGACACCTTCTTTATTTTTCAACAATATCTTCCAAAACCCATTGGATGGATACTCTTACGCAAATCATTTCTATTTTGAAATGGACAACTGCATTTTGTCAGGAAATCATGAAGATGAGTTCAACACAGATTTCTATCCTGGTCCTGATACCATATATTATTTCAACAACAGCTTATTGAAAACCAAGAGAAGAAACAGCGAGTTCTTTAGCAATTACAACGAATGCGTCTTCAACAAAGACCCTAAGTTCATAAACAACGAATACAACTTCCATTTAGACAGCATCTCCCCTGCCATCGGTATTGGCAATCCTTTCTATTCAATAGGAAATCTGCAATATGACTTAGACGGCATTGACAGAGGCAATCATCCTGATGCAGGAGCTTATCAATACGTTCCTATCGTAGAAGAGTAGTCTTATAGACATTTTTATTTCCAACCATATCGGTCACAATAACCTCAAAAGTATTGTGACCTTTTTTTACATGATCGTCGATTTGATAAAGCAACAACTTGTTTTTCGCATCATAATCAGCCAACACCCATTCGCCATTTACCAACATCTCATATTTATTGATACCGCTATCTTTATCATCAATCTCGACTCTTAGCGACCAATTTTCCGTTATTGACGAATTACTTCTGAAATTAATAGGCTTTATTATAGGCTTGACAGAATCTTTGGCTATTGAAAATATACCCAAGACATTTGTATTTGCTTCGATAAAATCGTCAACTCTTTTATTTCCAACAAAAACATATTCGCCTTTTGAGTTTATTGAAGCAAGATACAAAGTAGTATCATCAACACAACTTTCTCTTATTTTCATACGCACTTTCACCTTTTTATGCAAAGGTATTTCATCAGAACCAAGCTGATATGCATAATATGAATACGAACTTTGTATGGTATCCACGCGAGCTGCCTTTATTTCAACATCACGATAGAAAGCCCTTTGAGGAATCTCGCATTCAAAACCATCCAGATATATATCAGAAGATTCTCCGTCATAAACATAATAATAAGAACGAGAAAGCATCTTTTCCGAATCCATCTCAGGAAGCTCAGTTCCAATCAAGTTAAATTCCAAAACAGACTTATTATCATTAAAATCTTTTACCACATATCTCATCCTTATCGTATCACCCTCATTGACAAAAAGCACCCCATTTCTCTTCTCATACAAATTCAATTCATTGAATCTGTCGATTTCAGTTCTCACGAAACGTTCTTTATTCTTGACATAGTAAGAATAATCTATAAGACTATTTATATAACGAGTCTCACTATAAGAATACTTATCAGAAATAATATTGAAAATCAATTCATCATCAGCATAAAGCTCGATACTATACGCACCGTTTTTATTAGAAGAACCGTCAGCCTGATCATAAACATTTATTCCGAAAGCTATATTACCATTCACCTTGAAGTCAGGGTTATTCAGATAGAATTTATTTTCCTTGGAAAGGACATCAACATAGAGTGCAGAACCATCATAATTGACAGAGGATTTTTCCATAGGATAAACAGCCAAAGCTTTGATACAAGGCTTCTTTGTATCTTTGATCTTCAATCCGAAATACAAAGGATTCACAGGCTCTTGAGTTTTAGTATAACGAATTTCATAGTGAAGATGAGGTCCTCCAGAACTACCGCTATTACCTGTAGCTCCAAGATAGTCACCTCTTTTTATAGGAAATTGATTTTTATCAAGAATGATGTTTTGCGCAAATGATTTATCCTTATATTGTTTTTCCTTAACAAAATCAGATATTTTCTTATTAAACTTAGAAAGATGAGCATATACGGAAGTATATCCATCATTATGAGTGATATAAAGCACCTTACCATATCCAAATGGCGAAACGCCAATCCTGCTCACATAGCCATCAGCGACAGCAAAGACCTCCTTGCCTTCCACACCTTGAGTCTTGATATCGACACCAGCATGGAAAGCATTAGCACGAAGTTCTGCAAAAGTAGCCGACAAATATATCGGAATCTTGACAGGATTAGGATACTGAGGATAAGAATGATTTTGAGAAAACAGGATATTAGATATCAAAAGTAATATTATCAACAACTTACACTTCATTTCAAATACAATATATTAAACAGTTATCATTAGACAAAAATACAAAATAATCAGGTGAAATTTCACCATTGTCAAGTTTAATTTTATTATCTTTGCATATAAGAATCATAATTGAAATGTTAAAAAACAAAGAAGCTTCATTATTTAAACTGATGCTAACAAGACTAAGTGTCGTTTTGCTTATGTTATCGATAAGCAGATGGCTTCTTTATATATTTAACACAAATAGTTTCAACAACTTAACACTTCAAGAACTTTTCAGGCTATATCTCGTAGGCTTCCGTTTTGACATACATACACTAATAATTTTCAATGCTCCATTACTTGTTTTTTATGGATTGCCTTTAAAAGCCAAATACAAAAAAACATACAAAAAAGTCATTGACATATTGTTTGTCGCGACAAACTCCATCGCAATAGCCTTGAATCTTATAGATGTAATTTATTACAGATACCTTGACAAAAGAATGAGTTCGGAACTCCTCACCTTTATTAAAGGCAGCGATGAAAACCAAGGAAGCATGATCTTAAACTTCCTAACCGATTTCTGGTTTATGTTCTTGATATTCTTTATATTTGTATTCTCGCTAATCATCTTGACAAAAAAGACCCAACTAAAAAAACATGATTACAACAACAAATCATGGTATCTCAAACAAGCTATAAACCTTATATTGATATTATCATTATCAGTGCTTGGCATTAGAGGCGGATTCCAACTCAAGCCAATAAATCTGCTTACAGCAACAGAATACACATCAGCAGAGAACACGCCTTTAGTCATAAACACAGCATTCAGCATCATCATGAGTTCATCATCGGAAGAATTGAAAAAAATACACTTCTTCGATGAAAACACCATCGAATCGATATACAGTCCTATCCATAAAGAACTGAACAACAACAGATTCATAAAAGGAAACACTGATAACTACAATATCGTCTTGCTCATTCTTGAAAGCTTCGGTCAAGAGATGATTGGATTTTACAATCCAGGATACAATCCAAGCCTTACACCTTTTCTAGATTCGTTATTAGAAAAAAGTCTTACATTTGACGGAATGGCAAACGGACGTCGTTCCATAGAAGCCTTACCTTCAATATTTTGCGGATTGCCATCGTTGATGTCAACAGATTATCCCACATCAAGATATGCTATCAACAAGATATATGGTTTCGGAAGCGAACTTAAAGAAAAAGGATACAAGACTGCCTTTTTCCATGGAGGAAACAACGGCACAATGAGTTTCAACACCACATCTAAATCATGCGGCTTCGATGATTATTACGGAAGAAACGAATACAACGACGACTCTGACTTTGATGGAACATGGGGAATATATGACAAGCCATTTCTACAGTTTACCGCACAGAAATTAAATGAATATGAACAGCCATTTGCTGCAGCAGTCTTCACATTATCGTCACATCATCCTTATTCATTGCCAATGGATTACATAGAAATGACAGACAACATCTCATCAAGCCTTGAACATGATATGACACCTTTTGAAAAGACAATTAGATATGCTGATTATGCATTGGAAGAGTTTTTCAAAACAATATCAGATCAAGAATGGTTTAACAACACATTATTTGTTATCACAGCAGACCATGTCAATCCAGAACATAAATTCGGAAAATATAAAAACGCAAGAGGCAGCTATCAAGTTCCGCTAGCATTTTATGCTCCTGAAATCATTGACAGCAAGCACATTAATGAAATAGCTCAACATATTGACATCGGTGCTTCTATATTAAGCGCATTAAATGTCACGGATTCCGTCTTTAGTTTTGGACGAAACATCTTCGACAGTACACAAAAAGAATATCATATTTCATACTTGAACAACGTATATCAATATTCAGACGGAATACATATGATCAAAAGCGACGGCAACGACATCACTGCTGTTTATGAATTAAAAGACGACATTAATATAGGCAAGAATATCTATAAAGAAAAAAGCACAGAGTGGGATAAAATCGACACAGATTTCAAATCACTTTTGCAACAATACAATAACAGAATGATTAACAATAAATTATACAAATAATGAAGCATAAGATTATTTTTATTGTAAATCCAATATCGGGACATCATAACAAGACCAATTTTCCGGACCTTGTCAGAAATCATATTGACAAAAACAAATTCGACTATACCATTGTTTTTACAGAAAGAGCCAATCATGCTACTGAACTGACAATGAAAGCCATTGAAGACGGATATGAATACATTGCCGCTGTCGGCGGTGACGGAACTATAAACGAGGTTGCCAAATGTCTTATCGGCAAGGAGCAGATTCTTGTCATAGTACCTTATGGCTCAGGCAACGGCCTTGCAAATCATCTAGGCTTACCTTTCAAAATCGAAAGACACATCAAAGAAGTTATTAATAAAGGTAAAGTATATAAAATTGACACTGCAACCATGAACGACATTCCGTTCATAAGTATAGCAGGAATAGGTTTTGACGCCTTGATAGCCGACTATTTTGCCAAAGACGAAAACAGAGGTTTCATAACTTATGCCAAATTAGTAACAGAGAAATATCCCAACTACAGACAAAAGGAATACACACTTATTTTAGACGACAAGACCACCATAGAATGTAAACCTTTCTTCGTAACATTCGCCAACTCAAGCCAATTCGGATACAACGCAGAAATTTCACCGAAAGCCAGCGTACAGGACGGACTTCTAGACGTATGCGTCTTCAAGAAACCCAACATACTTGAAGTCCCTATCGTAGCCACATATTTTCTGGCCAAACAAATAGATAAAAGCAATTTCATCGATATATATAAAGCTAAAGAAATTCAAGTCATACGTAAGGTTGATGAGGTTGCAAACATTGACGGCGAGCCTGTAGAAATGAGCAAAGATATTATTGTAAAGATAAAGCCATTAAGCCTTAACATATTATTAAACAACTAATTATGTTTGAAAAATATTTTAATTTATTAGAAAAGATATTCAGCAAAGTAGGATTAAATGAACCTATTTCAACTTACATTTCCGAAACTATATGCCTATTGACATTATTGTTTGCTGTAATTATCATATATTTCATTTGTCTCTTTATCATAAAAAAAACCATTCACGTTTTCATTGAAAAAAGTCATACAAAAAGAGACGATATTTTAATCAAGAACAAGGTTTTCAGACGATTATGTCTTCTCGTTCCTGCATATATCATAAGATACAACATAGAAGCAGCTATCCCGTCATTTCCAATTTTATCATCATCGATAATATTATTCACAAAAATATACGAAGTCTTCATCTACACACGAGTAATTGACGGCATATTGACAACATTAAACGACATATACAACACATACGAAATATCTAAAAGCAAACCTATAAAAGGATTCACACAAGTTCTCAAGACAGTCGTATATATTGTAGGATTACTATTGATCATAGCCATCCTGACACAGAAGGAACTATCTAACATATTAATAGGATTGGGAACTTTGTCGGCTGTATTGATGTTAGTCTTCAAAGATCCAATATTAGGTTTTGTAGGCGGACTTCAACTGACGATCAACGACATGCTCCGCATAGGCGATTGGATTGTGATGGAAAAGAGCAAGGCCGACGGAGAAGTTTTGGAAATAGGACTAACGACAGTAAAAGTCCAGAATTGGGACAAGACCATCACAACGATTCCGACATACTCCTTGATTTCAGACTCATTCACCAACTGGCGTGGCATGGAAAACTCAGGCGGCAGGCGCATAGCACGTTCTTTTGTCATAGATGCCGACACCATTAAATTCTGCACTCCAGAGATGCTGGAACGTTACAAGAAATTCCAGCTGGTGACACAATACATTATCGACAAAGAGAAAGAAATCGAAGAGTTCAACAAAAACAACAACATTGACGATTCAAATCTTGTAAACGGAAGAAGACAGACCAACATTGGAATCTTCAGAGCATATCTGACAGCATATCTGGAACAATGTCCCTATATCAACAAAGACATGACTTTTATGGTCAGACAGCTAGCTCCTACAGAAAACGGTCTTCCAATTCAGATATACGCATTCAGTTCTAATAAAGCATGGATAAAATATGAGAATATACAAAGTGATATTTTCGACCATGTATTTTCTGTGGTGACCATGTTCGATTTGAAGATATATCAGAAACCATCGAGCAACACATTGGAAAAAGTCAATGGCAATGTCGATTTTGAAACTGTAAATGAATAAAAACAAGGCTGCTATCTATTAAAGACAGCAGCCTATTTTGTTAAAAAAAACAATTCATTAAACATTAAACATTTTGTCAATTATGGCTTGATAGCGAAGAAAAGGGATGACTTCGTTATCTCTTTATGACATTGCAAAGATATATCCGAATGATCATATAGAACATCACAACAAATAGGTATTTTTCAGAATAATCATAACATAATATAGGTAAGTTTTTTTTGTCGTTAGAAGCGATTATATATTAGGGAATTATTTATTTTTTTATTAGTTTTGCACTGCATTTTATGCGACAAAGGTGAATTGACATTTTTTATAAATAAAAAAGCAAATACAACTATGAGAAAATGGCGTATTGAAGATTCTGCGGAACTTTACAACATCAACAACTGGGGTATCAACTATTTTTCCATCAACGAAAAAGGACATATCGTGGTCACACCACGTGAAGGCTGTGCCTCCGTTGATTTAAGGGAACTTGTTGATGAACTACAACTTCGTGATGTTTCTGTTCCTATGTTAGTTCGTTTCCCTGACATTATCGACACACGCATTGAAACAATAGATTCATGTTTCAAATCGGCTGCTGAAGAATACGAATACAAAGGAAAGAATTTCATCGTCTTCCCTATCAAAGTCAATCAGATGCGTCCTGTCGTTGACGAAATTGTAAGCCACGGAAAAAAATTCAATATTGGACTCGAAGCAGGATCAAAGCCTGAACTTCATGCCATCATAGCATCCAATACAGACACAAATTCTCTCATTATTTGTAATGGATATAAAGACGAGAGTTTCATTGAGTTGGCCCTTCTTGCACAAAAGATGGGAAGAACAATCATTATCGTTGTAGAGAAACTCAACGAGTTAAAGCTCATCACCCGTGTTGCCAAACGTCTCAAAGTAGTTCCAAACATTGGTGTCAGAATAAAACTCGCCAGTTCCGGAAGCGGCAAATGGGAAGACTCCGGCGGCGATGGCAGCAAATTCGGATTGACAACGTCAGAACTTCTCGAAGCTCTTGAATATCTTGAAAAGAACAATATGAAAGACTGCTTACGTCTCGTTCATTATCACATTGGAAGTCAAGTCACAAAAATCAGAAGTATCAAAATAGCCCTCAAAGAAGCAGCTCAGTTTTACGTTCAATTACATAAAATGGGATTTAACATCGAATTTGTCGATGTCGGTGGCGGATTAGGTGTAGATTATGACGGTTCACGTTCAAGCAGTGCCAGCAGCGTCAACTACAGCATCCAAGAATATGTAAATGACGTTATCTTCTCTGTAGCCGACGCTTGTGACAAAAACGATTTGCCACACCCTAACGTAATTACAGAGTCAGGACGAGCCTTGACAGCACACCATTCCGTATTGGTTTTTGAAGTCCTTGAGACAGCTTCATTACCAGAATGGGACGACAGCGAAGAAATACTTGATGACGACCATGAATTAATTCATGAACTCAACGACGCATGGGATAAACTCACCAACAAGCAATCTTCTATGCTAGAGACATGGCATGATGCACAACAGATCAGAGAAGAAGCTTTGGATTTGTTCAGCCTCGGACTCCTCGACATCAAGTCAAGAGCCAAAGTAGAAAGACTATTCTGGTCCATTGCAAGAGAAATAAACCAGTTGACTTCAGAACTCAAACGCATCCCTGAAGACTTCAGCAATTTACCTAAACTACTAGCAGACAAATATTTCTGCAATTTCTCATTGTTCCAATCATTACCAGATGCATGGGCAATCGATCAGATTTTCCCTATTATACCTATTCACAGATTAGACGAACAGCCAAACAGAATGGCTACTTTACAAGATGTCACATGTGACTCTGATGGTAAGGTATCTTCTTATGTTACGACAAAGAATCAATCTCACACAATGCCGGTTCACTCATATAATTCAAAAGAACCATATTATATAGGTGTATTTTTAGTCGGAGCATATCAGGAAATACTTGGCGACTTGCATAATCTGTTTGGCGATACCAATGCAGTCCACGTCACAGTAGATGAAAAAGGATATTATATCGACCAGATAATAGACGGAGAAACAGTAGCAGAAGTATTGGAATATGTACAATACAGTCCTAAGAAATTGGTCAGAACCGTAGAGTCATGGGTAACGAGTTGTGTGAAACAAGGAAAGATTACAGTAGAAGAAGGTAAAGAATTCTTATCCAACTACCGTTCAGGATTATACGGATATACATATTTGGAATAGACATTAATTATTGACACAGAGAAATATAATTAACATATAAGGACACCAAGGATCAACTTGGTGTCTTGAATTTTAAAGACTTGAATATGGAACTTTCAGAACGTCAGAAAAAAGTTGTTGATAAATTGAATGAATTAGAAATACCATTCGACATACATTTCCATCCTCCTATTCCAACAATAGAGGAAGCTTTGAATTATTGGAAAGAATTTGATTCAACACATTGTAAAAATCTGTTTTTCAGAAACCATAAAGGCAACCGTCACTATCTGGTAATTTTCGATTGTATGAAACAGCTTGCCATTCATGATCTTGAACAAAGACTTAAACAAGGTAAATTAAGCTTTGCATCAGAAGCCAGAATGGACAAGTATCTTGGACTGAAGCCTGGTAGTGTGTCACCTTTCGGAATCATCAACGATGAAGATCATCATGTCTTTCTATATATTGACAAAAATCTTTTAAAGTCGGACAGACTTAGTTTTCATCCTAATGACAACACAGCCACGTGTGTGATCAGCAGGGATGACCTGATAAAGTTTCTGGATATAATGGGCAATGAATACGAATTCATAGACTTATATGACGAATAAAAAAAATTGTCCTTTAATATCTTTATTACGATAAAAAAACGTAAATTTGTACCCGTTATTGAAAAGGTGAAAAATCCTTTTCCATTGTATCACGAATTATATTTTTATGGATTATTCCCGATGTATTAAACCTTGTGTTGAATCAGAAATAGGTAAGTTAAATTATGTGTTGCTACATGCTCCAGGATTGGAGATAGAGCACATGACTCCAGAGAATGCGCATAGATTTCTGTTCAGCGACATGTTAAACCAACGCGAAGCTTATAACGATTATAAAGATTTTCAAGGCACTTTAAGAAAAGTAACTAACGTACTCACTGTTAGAGAACTTTTGGAAGATATTCTAAAAAAACAAGAACTCAAAAGTGAACTCATAGAAAAAATCTGCAATAGAGAAAATCTTGAATTCTTAAAAGACGAATTAAACAAGTTGTCAAATACAGAACTAGCCAAGGCTTTTATCGAAGGTCTTGAAAACGACAACTTCAAGGAAAGATATATCATGCCTCCTGCACCTAATTTCTTCTTCATGAGAGACGCGTCATTCACAATGTACAACAACATCATGATCAGCAAGATGGCAACTACAGTACGTGACAGAGAAAGCATTCTTCTTCAAGCGATATACAACAACTCTCCTATCTTCAACGTAAAGACAGTCAATCCTATCGAGCAATATGCTCCAATGGGAATAGGAAGAGTTGAAGGCGGTGATGTTTTAATAGCACGTCATGACATTATATTAAGCGGCTGTGGCGCAAGAACCAGCGTTGAAGGTATCTTGGCCATGGTTGAACATCTCAAGACCAAAGGCGGACACAGACATCTCATCTCACAAGAATTGCCATTAGAACCAGAGTCATTCATCCACCTCGACATGGTATTCACCTTGTTAGATGTCAACAAATGCATGGTATTCAAACCTGTCATCCTTAATCCGCAATATAAGACTGTTCATTACGAAATATTCGAAAATGGCGAAGTCAAGGTTTATGAAGAAGAGAACCTCATCACAGCTCTTACCAAACTCGGTATGGATCTAGAACCTATCTTCTGTGGCGGCGATGACGAATACAATATGCTTCGTGAACAATGGCACAGCGGATCCAACTTCTTCACTTTCGCACCAGGAAAGATCTTAGGTTACGAAAGAAACTACAACACAATAGAAAACCTCCACAAACACGGCTTTGAAGTATTGACAGCAGCTGACGTTGCTTCAGGCAAAGTCAATGTTGACGATTATAAGAACTGCGTTGTCGCTTTCAAAGGCAACGAACTCTCACGCGGCGGCGGCGGTGCTCGATGCATGACAATGCCGTTACACAGAGATGCGGTACAGTGGTAATAAAAACATTAGTTTTTTACTTATAAAAAAGACAATCGTGATATTTCGGTTGTCTTTTTTCATTATTAACATTCATAAAAATGCTTATTTCTCTATATAAACAAACGACAATACACAAAAATATCATTCACTTAAGTGTATAAATCAACAACTTATAAACATTAAAAAATATTTTTAAAAAAATTCATTTTATTGTTGCGTGATAAGAAAAAAGCTGTATCTTTGCACTCGAAATCAGTTGGACTGGTAGCTCAATTGGATAGAGTCCCTGACTACGGATCAGGCGGTTGTGGGTTCGACTCCCGCCCAGTTCACGAAAGGAAATCGAGGAATCGGTTTCCTTTTTTCTTTTATACACCTCTCCCTCTGATATTATTTTCAAAGCCCATAAAGGTTTCTTTTCTTATCCACGACATAAAAAAAATTATTACCTTTGCAACACTATGAAAAATTTGTCAGAATATATAAACAACCATTTTTTTAAGCTTATCACAAAAGCAAGCCGCGCTCTCAATTACGAATCATACGTCATTGGCGGCTATGTACGCGACATTTTACTCAATCGTCCTTCCAACGACATCGACGTCGTTACCGTTGGAAGCGGAATAGAATTGGCAAAGAAAACAGCAAGTCTCATCAGCGAAAAGAAAGAAGTTAAATATTACGGTCGTTTCGGGACTGCCATGATACGACTTAAAGATAAAGAAATTGAATTTGTAGGTGCAAGAAAAGAATCATAC
Organism: Bacteroidales bacterium; assembly: GCA_045613105.1. GTDB lineage: Bacteria > Bacteroidota > Bacteroidia > Bacteroidales > F082 > Limimorpha. The sequence goes on from JAZLAI010000034.1 coordinate 55,689, forward strand.
GACCCATCAAGTCGCAAGCCAACCGTAGAAAACGGCACAATCGAAGACGACCAAAACAGAAGAGACTTCACAATCAACGCACTTGCCATCAGCCTAAACGAAGACAACTTCGGAGAACTGGTAGATCCTTTCGGCGGAGTACAAGATTTGGCGGATAAAATCATCAGGACTCCTTTAGATCCTGACATCACATATTCTGACGACCCATTAAGAATGATGCGTGCGATACGTTTCGCGACACAGCTTCACTTCACTATCGAGACAGAGTCATTTAATGCTATAAAAAGAAATGCTGAACGTATCAGGATAATATCCATGGAAAGAGTCAACGAAGAATTAAACAAGATCATGCTTTCTCCAAAGCCAAGCATCGGTTTTAAACTTCTCGACGCTTCAGGTTTACTAAAAATCATCTTCCCTCAGCTCTCTGCTTTAAAAGGTGTTGATGTCCAAGATGGAAGAGGCCACAAAGACAACTTCTATCATACCATGGATGTCCTCGACAATGTTGCTAATGCAGGCGGCGACTTATGGTTAAGATGGGCAGCACTTTTACACGATATTGCCAAACCTCTAACAAAGAAATACGACAAGGAAATAGGCTGGACCTTCCATGGTCACGAAATCAAAGGCTCAAAGATGGCTCCTAAGATTTTTGCTGCATTAAAGCTTCCTCTTAATGAAAAACTGAAATACGTCCAAAAACTTATTTCATTACATCTTAGACCTATAGCTTTGGTACAAGAAGAAGTTACCGATTCTGCCGTAAGACGTCTTCTTTTTGATGCCGGCGACGACATCGACGACCTGATGATTTTATGCGATGCTGACATAACTTCAAAAAACGAAGAAAAGAAGAATCGCTATCACACCAATTTCCAATTAGTCAGGAAAAAGCTCAAAGAGCTTGAAGAGAAAGACCATTTAAGAAATTGGCAGCCGCCTGTCAACGGTGAAGTCATCATGACAACATTTGGAATCGATGAAGGCAGAAATGTAGGCATCATCAAAGCTGCGATACGAGAAGCTGTCTTGGATGGTATCATTGGCAACAATTTTGAAGAAGCATATGCTTTCATGAAATCCGAAGGCTTAAAGTTAGGTCTCACCATAAAGCAAGAAGTCACTGAACCCGTAGAAGTAAAACATAATGGACCTGTACCTAACAAAATAGAGAAAACAAAATGAATGATAAATATCTGATAGTCATTGCAGGTCCGACAGCCTCGGGCAAAACTGCTACTGCCATAAAAATCGCCAAAGCCCTCGGCACAGAAATCATCTCTGCCGACAGCCGTCAATTCTATAAAGAAATCCCTATTGGAACAGCAGCCCCAACAACAAGCGAACGCGCAGAAGTGCAACATCACTTGATACATAACCTTAATGTAGAAGACAAATATGATGTCGCCGACTATGAACAAGACGTTTTATCATTATTGAAAAAACTATTCCTATCTCATGACAGTGTAGTCATCACAGGAGGTTCTGGATTGTTTATTGATGCCGTATGCAAAGGACTCGATTCAATACCTGACATATCTGACAAGAACAGAGATACTGTCAACGAACTATATCACAAAGGAGGCTTGACCGCCCTTCAGAACGAACTCCAACGACTTGACCCTGAATATTACAATATCGTTGACAAGCAAAATCCTAGACGCCTACAACGCGCTATCGAGGTTTGCTATCAGACAGGTCTCACCTACTCTTCTTTCAGAAAAAACACAAACAAAACAAGAGACTTCAAAATCATCAAGATAGCCCTGTTATGGGAAAGGAACGAACTGATAAGCCGAATCAATAAAAGAGTTGAAATGATGATTAACGATGGACTCGTTGATGAAGCAAGACAGATGTACCCCAAACGTCATCTGAACAGCCTGAACACAGTAGGATACAAAGAAATGTTCCAGTATTTTAACGGTGACGTCTCTTTAGACGAGGCTATAGAAAACATAAAGACAAGCACTCGTCAATACGCAAAAAGACAAATGACTTGGCTTAGAAAAAACAACGACTACCAATGGTTTTCAATAGATGAAACCGACAAGATGCTGGATTACATCAAGTCTCAACAAGAATGAAAATCTATAAGACCTTCTATAGGACTCTTCAAAACCTTACCTAATCTTAAGCCTTTATCTTCAAGACACCGTTTTATTATATCTTGAAAATAATAAGCTATCGAACCTACAAAACCTATCTCCATATGTTTTGCAAGTTCATATTTAACAATGAAATATTCGACAAACTCATCAAAACATCTATAGCACATATCATATATAAATTCATGCTCTTTGTTATCGTACAGAAACTTCGCAAAAGAAGCCAAATATCTTGAAACGTTATTATTATGATATATGTTATCCAGCAAAGACTTGAGATTGACATCATATTCCCTTTCAAACCTTTCAGACAATTCTGCTGGAAGTCTATTATAAAAATAATCATGTACGAGAACTTTTCCAAGATGAGACCCGCTACCTTCATCTCCCAAAACATATCCCAACGAAACCGCTTTGTCTTCTATATCCACTCCATTATAATAACAAGAGTTTGAACCAGTACCCAATATACATGCTATTCCCTTACCTTTACCAAACAAAGCATAACAAGTAGCCATCATATCATGAGTCACACTTACATTTGCATTTACATAAACTGACGACAAAACATCCTTGACAATTTTGCAGTTTGCCTCATTGCCACAACCGGAACCATAGAAAAAAATTTCAGAGATACATTTAACATAATCATCACATGACACTCCTCCAGACACTATTTCCAATATGGCTTCTTTATCAGTATAATTAGGATTAAATCCTTCTGTTTTAAAGACCTTTATTAATTCAGAATCATTTATTATAGCCCAATCGGCTTTTGTAGAACCACAATCTATAACCAGCTTCATCAACAGATATTTTTTGCAAACATACAAAAAAGGCTGCTCAAAAGAACAGCCCGATCACGAAAAAAAATCATTATTAATTAAAAGTTATATTGAAGCATTACTTGTAATCTGTTTGCTTGTCCCCACTCGTCATTTTGATCGACTCGTTTTCCGTAAAGATACTCTGCTCCGAGTTGAACATTAGGCATTGCATACCACATAAAATTGGTTGCCAAATAATAGCCTTCCTTATACAAACTTGTATTATCATAATTATCAGGGACATCAATATCGACTTGACTAAAAGTACACGACATCAAAGTCCTTTTATTGAAATTATATTGCAAACCAGCGAAATATGACATCGACTTCACATGATCCAATTTACCAGCATCTTTATCATGTTGATTTTCTGTATATTTAGGCAAGAAGTCAAGCTTCAATCCACTCACGTCCTGAATATATGTACTGATACCAGTACCATAGACAAACTGATAATAAAACACCAGTTTTTCTTTTATCGTCATCAAGCCGCTAAGCTGACAAGCGTATGTCGTCATTATATGATCTTTATCCTGAATGTTATTACGGTAATTAACATTTCGTATCATACTGCTCAATCTAACATGGTTTTCATTGTTTTCACCCCACGAATATTGGACAAAAGACGGAATATCAGGAATATATTGGTTTACGACATTTTGATCCTTTGACACAGTAAAGTCTGTTGACGGCATCTCAACACCTATACCTGTCATAAAATGCTTTCCAATATGACCTCTGAAGTTAAGGACTGTATTTGTTTTGTAAATCAACCCGTTTGGACCTTCACTATCAATTGTTGGAGGAATAGCCGCAGCGTCCGTAAACATACTTGTAGTGGTACCAAGCAGCCATCCGCCATAAGTAACATAAGCATCTTGAATCTCAGGAGCATAATTGTCTCCTCCGAAATTCATATTGATGTATGCGCCGAATTTTGCTTTTTTATCGGAAAGAGAAACGAGGTTGTAGAACAAACTACTTTGATTTGCATTGAATTGAAGCAGTTTGTCATTTCCTGGAAGCGGATTTATTGGTATTGCAGATGTGGTAAAGTCGGCAGCGTTATCAATAGCACCATTGAAATCCATTGACACTGTTCCTTTTACATAACCGCCAATACCCATCATATACTTCTGACCTTTGCTTTTAAACGTGAAATCAGGAATTTTAGGTGCATTGAAACGCTCAGGCGCATTCTGCTTGAAAGTCTGAATGATAATAATTTCTTCTTGAGCCTTACTTAGTTGCGGTACAAGAAATGCTGCTAACAAGAGCATCGGGAATAATCTGTTATGTCTCATAATCTGTTGTTTTTTCCCATAAACAAAAGATTACCGGAAAAGTTCGTTTCTAATCACAATTTTAACGTTATCGACAAAAACGATTACAATATCGAAAATATCTGTTTGCATGATATTAAAATTCATTATATTTTTGCATCGTAAAACAAAACAATAGGAAATAAAATTTGTTAAATATACAAGATCATTAACGTAAAAACATTTTATCATGAAAAGCATCAAAGGTACAGAAACAGAAAAGAATTTATTAAAATCATTTGCTGGCGAATCACAAGCACGTTCACGTTATAAATTCTTCGCATCAAAAGCACGTAAAGAAGGTTATGAACAAATAGCAGCCATATTCGAAGAGACTGCAGAACAAGAAAAAGAACATGCAGAACGTTTCTTCAAATTCTTGGAAGGCGGCATGGTAGAAATCACAGCTACATTCCCTGCAGGTGTCATAGGAACAACAATGGAGAACTTACGCGCAGCTGCTGAAGGCGAAAATGAAGAATGGGCTGATATGTATCCAGAATTCGCTCGTATTGCTGAAGAAGAAGGCTTTAATGCAATTGCAACAGTATGGAAAAAAGTTGCTGAAGTTGAAGCATTTCACGAACAACGCTATCGTCGCTTGTTAGCTCGCGTAGAATCAGGTCAGGTATTTGAACGCGATGAAGAAATAGAATGGCAATGCCGTAACTGTGGTTATGTTCACAAAGGAAAATCAGCTCCTAAGATGTGTCCAGCATGTGCTCATGAACAAGCATACTTCGAACCAAAAAGAGACAACTATTAATACTAATATCATCTTATAATATCAGGACTTTAGGATTCTATAATCTTAGAGTCCTTTTTTTATTAAAAAAATGATATAAGTGACTTGATTAGAGCAAGCTTCGTAATATCCGCAATATCGAGTATTTTTCAAAAGGCTAAAAGATAAAGAAAGGGGAAATAAAAAAAGTGACTATCTCTAGCCACTTCATCACCGCGGAGAAAGAGGGATTCGAACCCCCGGTACATTGCTGTACAACGGTTTTCAAGACCGCCGCATTCGACCGCTCTGCCATTTCTCCGCTGCAAAGATACAAATTTTATGAATCGTGCAAGTATTTTTTTAAAAAAATTTAATTTAATTTTAATTCACAAGCAATCAACTATTTACAAAACATAAAAATTACTTTTTCATAAACAAAAAAGAAGATTCTTTGATATAACCCATCAAAAAATATCACAAATAAGGAAGAAAAAGCACAAAAGCGATGCAAAATTCACCTAATAATTTGGGAGAGGAATTCAGGAATTCAGGAGTTCGGGAATTCAGGACAAGTCACAGAGTCATAAAGAGTGAATTTTAGAATTTTATCAGAATCTCAGAAGGTGGTTGTGGTGGTGACTTTTTTTAATATCTTTGTAACTTCAAATTTGTTTCAATATGAAAGAAATAAACCCAAAAGAAACGTCTCGCGCATCAGCATTTGAATTGTGGATGACCTCACCTATGCCTATGGTGACATTGACGAAAACATTCGATATAACTCATATTGTCAAAGTAAGCAAGAAAAGAAATCTGAAGCTGAATATGCTTCTCTGCTGGTGCATCGGCAAGGCGGCAAGTCTGATGGAAGAATTTTATCTATTGCCTGTAAAAGACAAAATGTTTGAATATGACAAACTTGCAATCAATGTAATTGTAAATAATAAAAAAGGAGGCATCAATTCCTGCGACATCAATTATAACAATGATTTAAGTCAATTCAACAAGGATTATCTTTCACTGACACAACAAGTTGCTGATTCATGCGAAAGCATTTTCAACGAAGAAGCAATGATTGTCGGCACCTCAGCAATGGTAGCGACAGAACTCGACTGCATTGTAAATCAATACACCGACAAATTCCTCAACCCGATGGTGATGTGGGGAAAATATCGCAAGAATTTATTCAAAATCACACTACCCATTTCATTCCAGTTCCATCACGTCCAGATGGACGGCGGCGATGCTGCAAGATTTTTAGAATTATTGCAAAAGGAAATCAATAATTTGAAATTATAAATTTTATGATTATACCCCAAATATTATCTTTGTGATAGAATATACTAAGTACAAAAAATCAAACCATACAATTATGAGAAAAAGACATTACTCAAAATTTATCAAGAAGATAGCAGTGATATTCGCCTGCTTCTTATCTTTATCAGTCTTTGCGCAGACAAATCCATGGGAATTGATTCGCCACCAACCAGCTACCAACGCGTTTCACATTGCGGAAAACGGCAACATGCTTATCGCTGATTTCCTTTTAGAAAAAGACGGAGGAATATATATTTCCATTGACAAAGGCGTACAATGGAAAAAGACAGGCGTCACCGATTACAATTACAACGTCTTTTTAGAAGGCAACGGATACATTTTCGCTGCCGGCGAGGGAGCCAACATAGCACGTTCTTCAGATAGCGGAATCAACTGGGAATTGCTCAGTTATGCTTCTGCTGTTGAAGATGTTCTTGGAGAAAACGTCGCATATGCAATTTGCTATGCTATAACATATCACAACGACAAACTCTTTGTCGGCGATTTCTCCGGCGGCGGTATTGTCTATTCCGAAGACGATGGCGAGACATGGAACAAGACCGACATTGCGTCAATCACTTTCACTGTTGATGGAAAAGAAATGGTAGAAAACTTCTACAACCTCGTTTCATACAACGGCGAACTATACGCATACGGCGTTTATTTCGTATTCAAATATTTACCAGAAACCAACTCATGGGAAGTTGTCCGCAACGACAGCAACTTCATGGCTGTATCCGCCATATATCAAGACAAACTATGTACAGGACGTTCCGTCATGAACGACGGCACACACATCCCTTTCATCGTGACATTTGACGAAAACGGAGAATGGGGAGAGTTGCCACGTCCAGAAAATACCGTAGATAACAATATCAGATCGATGTATGCAACAGACGAATATCTTTTCATAGGAATGCAGATGACAGGACTATATTATACAGATAACGCTGGTGAAGTTTGGTACGCGTTAAATGAAGGCATTCCTTACTACACAGGAACATATTTCACACCTATGAAATTCCAGTGCGATGATGAATACATATATCTCGCAGCATACGAACCACCATTTGCCACCACACAAAACAGCGGCATCTATCGTCTCTCTAAAAAAGATTTGCCAACATACGATGGAATAAACGATATTATAGATTCAGAAAACGCCATTTGCAATGGCAAATCACTTGTCTTTAGCGGAGAGATTGAAAAGATAACAATTTGTGACATAAACGGACGCACATTGCCAATGGAATTCTCAGGCAACAGCGTTGATATTGAAAATCTTGAACGAGGAGTATATATCTATACTGCCATTATCGATGGCAAAAAAGCGAATGGAAAATTCGTAAAATAAAGACATTTATATAAAAAAGAAATCTCAGGGATTCTAAATAGAGTTCCTGAGATTTCTTTTTTGCGGAGAAAGAGGGATTCGAACCCTCGGATCGTGGATACGATCAACGGTTTTCGAGACCGCCCCATTCGACCACTCTGGCATTTCTCCTTTTTAAGCCAACAAGACTACATGACTATATGACAACAAGTTGTTAAGAACAATATTCTTTTGACTTTAGTCATTTGTCTTTAGTCTGTAAAGAACAAAAGCGACTTTGAAGTCGCTTCATCTCCGCGGAGAAAGAGGGATTCGAACCCCCGGTACATTGCTGTACAACGGTTTTCAAGACCGCCGCATTCGACCGCTCTGCCATTTCTCCGCTGCAAAGATACAAATTTTATGAATCGCGCAAGACTTTTTTAAAAAATTTTTATTTTTTGTTTTATACACCAAATAAAAGCAGTATTTTTGTAAACTGAAATGAAGAACATTTTTAAAAATATTACATTTTTATTATTGATAATCACAGCAATTAGCATAACATCTTGCAGTGATGTGTCTAAGTCATGCTGTGAAGACATCCTTAACTTTCAATATACTGAAAATGACTCATTAGCTAGCAACAGCCTTTATATTGCCGAAAAATGTTCTCAAAAATATCACAAACGTCCAGATTTTCTTCAAAAAATATCACAAATTCACTACTATAAAGCCATTAACAACTACTCTTCTCCTAATCCATTACCTACAATAAAGGACTTTTACTCCGCTTTGGAAAACATCAATGCATATTTTCATGCCGTCAACGAGATCAAATCCTACGATTATCAATATAGAGGTGAAATTTACGAAAGATTAGGAGACATATACAGAGACATTAATTCTTTAAAACCAGCAGCGGAATTATACGACAAAGCCTTGTCTGACTACGAACTATCAAACAACAACGAAAAATATCTTAATACATTAATCAAAATCGGCAAGCTATATCAATACAATCACATTCATAACATTGCCATGATATATTTTGAAATGGCAGAAGAAAAAGGCAATATTCCTAATAATATTTATCGAAAAATTATCGACAATAAAATCGTAACACTATATGAATTAAACGATTACAAAAAAGCAGACTCAATCTTCTCAAATCATTTCAATATTAAGATCCAAGACTACGATTTTCACTCAGCAATAGGAACAAAACTTTTCTATGAAAGAAAATACGAAGATGCTCTTCCCCATCTCAAATATTGTTTTGAAAACGGGAACCAACAGGAAAAGATGTCTTTCTCCGAGAAATTAGCAGAAGCGTATTTCAATCTGAACGACCATGAAAATGAAATGACATATATTCAACATCAGGCTAAAAACAATTCCATAGAGATCAGAAAAACACCTCTCAAATTGGATTCAGACAAGCTTTTTGACAGTAATTACAATATTATAAACGACATTGCAAGAAAAGAAAATACAAACAACCATAAAATCACAATAATATTTGTATTGATTTTTGCCATCATCATCACTATTTTTATTGTCATTTATTCAAAAAACAGACAAAAACAGTTGGAGAAAATCAACTCTGCACAAAAAATAATCAATGAGAACAAAGAGATAATTTCATCCAAAGACAAGATTATCAAAGATATTTCAAAAAAACTAGACAATATAAAAGCTGAGGAGAATTTTGAGGAAGCTTATATACGTTTTTGCGAAAGCCACATCTATAAAAAGATCAAATCTTCATTTGAAGGTATTACCATAATGACCAAAAACGTCCATAATTATAACAAACTAGCATTATCAAGCAAAGATTTGATTTTAGTAACAAAAACATTCAGCAACTGCTTCCCCAAAGCCATCCCATCTTTGAAAAATGATTTCAACGACCTCACTCCAGGTGACATCAAATTTCTGATCTTAGATTTCATGAACCTTAACAATGTAGAAATAGCAGTGCTTCTAGGATTGACTTATGGTGCAGCTAACAAGAAAAATAATAAAATCAAAAATATCTTTAACATAAAAGATAATTTAAACACATTCACATTCGATTACATCAAGTCGAATTTCTAAAGAAATTAAATTTATATCATATTTATTTACAAGATCTTACAAAGATTCCTTCGATAAATTTCCATAAATAAAACGTTAATTTTTATTGACATTTCCTGAAGTATAGCTATCTTTGCAATGAAAATAAAATTAACGAAAATGAAAAAATTATTAACATCATTATTTCTAGTTTTTATAGCAGCACAAATCGTTGCACAAGAAAAAAATATCAACTCATTTATTTCTTACGGAACATTTAATATAGTAGGTGAAAGCAATACACCTTATTTAGAAACATACATAACATTTGACTGCAACAGTCTGATGTACGTCAAAGAAGCCGACGGTCAATTCGGAGCTTCAATCAACGTCACATTAATGTTTAAACAAGGTGAATCCATCAAGAATTATGACAAATATGTTATTGCAAGTCCAAAAGTCAGCGACACAACAAATCTAAACGGATTCTTCATGGATATCCAACGCTACTCATTGGCAAATGGAGAATATCAAATGGAAATAAGCATTGAAGATGCAAACAATACAACTTCAAAACCATTCCATGTTTCAGAGACTATTATAGTAGATTATCCAGAAAACATTTGTTTTTCAAGTATCATAGCACTTGAGGATTACAAACCAAGTGAAGGAGAATCAGCAAATTCAAAAAACGGCTATGATATCATTCCAATGATAATGCCTTATTATCCAGAAACCATCAATCGCCTTACATTCTATGCAGAGATATATAACACAAAGAAAGTTCTTGGTGAAAACGAAAAATATCTACTCAACACATATCTAAAGACTTTTGAAAGTAACACTCTCATCAGCAACTACTCTTTTACAAAAATCAAGAATGTAAAAGACACAGAAGTGATTATCAACACAATGGACATAAGCAACCTTCCTTCAGGAAACTATTATCTAGTCCTTGAAGCACGCGACAGAAACAACGAAATCATCGGTTACAATCAATTCTTCTTCCAAAGAAGCAATTCAAACTACGAAATAGACAATACTGCTTTTGCTACAATAGATCCAGAAAAGGTCTTCTCTGGCAACATCAGCAACATTGATACAATCAGAGAATACATCAGAACTTTAGAAGCCATCTCATCTCAAATTGAAAAAGAATACGCTTTCAATCTGATTAAAACAGATGACATAAAAACAATGCAACAATATTTCTACAGTTTCTGGGCTAGCCGCAATCCATTGTCACCTCAGATTGAATGGGAAAATTACTACACACAAGTAAAACGCGTAAACGCTTCCTTCACTGCACAAAGACTTAAAGGTTACCAAACCGACAGAGGTATAGTATTCCTGAAGTACGGAGCTCCTGACAGAATAGTTCAAAACCATTATGAACCAGACGCATATCCATACGAAATATGGCACTACTACACATTGGCAAACCAAAGAAATAAGAAGTTTGTCTTCATGACTAAAGACATTGTAACAAATGACTTCCAACTCATTCACTCAGACGCTATCGGCGAACTCAACAACGCACGCTGGACCAATGAAATCTATTCAAGAATTTCATTCTCAGCTGACCCAGTCGATGATATCGTAAATCCTAACACATACGGCAATAATGCTAAAGACGAATTCGACAACCCAAATTAATATCGAAATTTCTTAACACCACATATTTTATCTTATACTTTAGAGACTCTCAGCGATGGGAGTCTCGCTCTTTTTTCAACACCATAAAACACCCCAGCACCACAACATCAGCAGTCGCTTCTGTTTCCAAAAAAAACTTTTATCATAAGTCATTTTGTCTTTAGTCTTTTATTATCTTTGCGCCTATGAAAAAAGTAGCGGTAGTCATATTAAATTACAACGGAAAAATATTCTTGGAGAAGTTCCTTCCCAACGTCATAGAAAACAGTTCCGCTTTTGCAGAGATTATCGTTGCTGACAACAACTCAACTGACGACTCCGTTGAGTTTTTAAGAAAAAACTTCCCTGACATAAGATTAATCCTCAATGATTTTAACGGAGGCTTTGCGACCGGTTACAACATCGCATTGCGTCAAGTTGAAGCAGATTATTATATACTTCTAAACTCTGATATCGAAGTAACATCAAACTGGATTACTCCTATCATTGATTTGATGGAAAGCGACATGTCCATTGCAGCATGCCAACCTAAAATCATATCATATCACGACAAGACAAAATTTGAATACGCCGGTGCTGCAGGTGGTTACATCGACAAATATGGTTATCCATTCTGTCGAGGCAGAATGTTCCAAGACCTGGAAACAGATGAAGGTCAGTATGACGACACAAAGGAAGTATTTTGGGCGACAGGCGCTTGTATGTTTATAAGAGCCTCACTATATCACCAATATGATGGTCTTGATGACGACTTCTTTGCACACATGGAAGAAATCGACTTATGTTGGAGACTGAAAAATATGGGATATAAGATAATGTATTGCCCTAATTCAAAAGTCTATCACATAGGTGGCGGCACATTACCGAAATCTTCAGCAAGAAAAACATATCTCAATTTCAGAAACAATCTTTCATTGTTAATCAAAAACCTACCAGAAGGAAAAGTATTCGGAATAATCTTTTACAGATTCTTCCTCGATTGGATAGCAGCCGTCAAGTTCCTATGCGACGGAAGTTTCGCAGACTTCTTCGCCGTGTCACGCGCTCATCTAAGTTTCCTAAGACATATCCCTGACTTGAAAAGGAAAAGAAAAAAATATACTCATGATAAAGTATCACAAGTATATCAGAAGAACATCGTTTTTAAATATTTTCTTGAGAAGAAAAGACTTTATACCGAACTGGATCCTAAAGATTTCTCATAAAAGTCGCCCATCATCCATTATTTTTAACACTTATTTTTCAAATAACGTACAGCTTCTTCATATCCTTTCAATCCCATGCCAACAATAGATTTGACAGAAGCCTCCGCCGTGTAGGAATAATGACGATATTCTTCCCTAGAATAAATATCACTGATATGTACCTCAACGACAGGCGTTTCTATTGAACGAATCGCATCTGCCAAAGCTATAGAAGTGTGACAATATGCTCCAGGATTGAAAACGACAGCATCATACAAATCCCAGGCTTCATGCAACTTATCTATCAAAACACCTTCGTGATTAGACTGAAAATAATCCAGTTGATCTTCAGGAAAATCATTTTTCATCTTATCTATATAATCAACAAGCGATTCTCTACCATATATTTCAGGTTCTCTTCTACCTATCAAGTTAAGATTAGGTCCGTTTAAAATCAAAATCTTCATTACTTTTTTTTGCAAACATAAAAAAAAATATAATATCTTTGCCACGACTTTCAATAGGGGTGCCTTTTTTACGTAAGTAAAATGAAATACAGGCTGAGATCACACCCTCTGAACCGGATACGGATAATGCCGAGACCGGGAAATGAGCAACATCAAAAAACTTCCTCCTATTGATTTAAAATTATTATTAACTTTAAATCAATGCATTATGTTCAAAACATTAAAAACATTCATCTTAGTTGCAGTCTTAATGCCATTGCAATTACTCGCACAATTCACTTTGACAGGCATTGTCATCGACAAAGAAAACCATGAAGCTTTGATTGGAGCACATATTACAATAAAAGAATTGGAACTCATAACAGTAAGTGACGAAAAAGGCAGCTTTAAATTCGAGAATATAAAAAAAGGCAACTACACAATAGAAAGCACTTATATAGGTTTCAAGTTTTATGAGACAACTGTCAACATAAACAGAGACAGCAACATAAAAATAGCGATGACAACAGATTCCATGATGGAAGACGAAATCATAGTATCGGCAAGTCGTATTGGAGAAAAAACACCCCTCACCTATTCCGAGATATCTTCCAAGGAATTGAGAAAAAGCAACCAAGGAACAGACCTGCCATTTCTCCTGCAAAACACACCTTCAGTGATAGTTACATCAGATGCCGGTACCGGAATAGGCTATACCAGCATGAGGATCAGAGGCAGTGACCTTACAAGAATAAATGTAACCTTAAATGGTGTGCCAATCAACGATGCAGAATCAAATCTTGTATATTTTGTTGATTTACCTGACATCGCATCTTCCGTTGACAACATTCAGATTCAAAGAGGTGTCGGCAACTCAAGCAACGGCGCTGCTGCTTTCGGAGCTTCAATAAATATAAAAACAGACGAACAGACCACAGAGCCTTTTGCCAGACTGAGTAGCTCAATAGGATCTTTCAACACTCTGAAAAACTCCATCAACTTTTCCACTGGAAGAGACAGCAATGGATTTAACTTCAACGGAAGGATAAGCAAGATAAACTCCGAAGGCTATATCGACAGAGCTTATTCCGACTTATTCTCATATCAACTCTCGGCATCATGGTCAAACGAAAACAACTTTGTAAAATTCATGATCATGAATGGAGAGGAACAAACATACCAAGCATGGAACGGATGTCCGAAAGATAGCCTCAACACTAATCCCACCTTTAATCCTGCAGGCATCATGTACGACAAAAATGGTAATTTCGTTGGTTATTATGAAAATGAAATAGACAAATACAACCAGACTTACTATCAGTTACATTATGCGCATAGCTTCTCTCATAACCTCACTATGACGGCATCTGCATTTTTAACAACAGGTAAAGGCTATTACGAAAATTATAAAAATGACAAAAAACTTGTCAGTTATGGACTACAGCCTTTACTAATAGGAGACACTATCATTGATAGACTTAATCTGATACAACAGAAATGGTTAGACAATAAATTCTACGGATTGAATATAAACTTGAATCATAAGACAAATAAATTCGACTTCAATTACGGAGGAAGCTGGAACAAGTACGACGGAGACCATTACGGAATTATCAATTGGGCAGAATACGCTGTTCCATTAAATTACAAATGGTACGAAAACAACGGAAGAAAAGAATATTACAATATTTACATATCAAGCAATTATGAATTAAACTCATATTTAAACATCTTTGCCGAGATGCAATACAGACATATACGTTATGATTTGAATGGAATCCATGACGATTTGAACGACATAAGCCAGAAGCATATATTCAATTTCTGGAATCCTAAAGGAGGTGTCTTCTATACAATAAATGACAAGAACAGCGCATATTTTTCTGTAGCCTATTCAAACAGAGAACCTAACCGCGACATTTACACAGATGGCGATGAGATTCAAAGAGAGAAGGTTACACATGAAAAACTTATCGATTACGAATTAGGTTACTCTTTCAGAAACAGGAAAACCTCCATAAACACAAATCTGTTTTATATGGATTACAAAGATCAGCTCGTTATGACAGGTGAAATAAATAATGTTGGAAATACCATCATGATGAATGTAGATAAAAGCTACAGGTTCGGTATAGAAGGAAGTTTCGCATATCAGGCTAACAGATATTTCGGATTGGATTTCAATATTGCCTTAAGTCAGAATAAGATCATAGATTTCATTGACTATACTGATCTTTACGATGAAGACTGGAACTATCTTGGACAAAGCACGACAAATCTAGGCACGACAGACATTTCATTTTCACCTAACATCATTTCCGGTTTGAATTTAAGAGTAAGTCCTGTAAAAAACTTAGACATTGTCTTTCAGGAGAAATATGTTGGCCGACAATATATCGACAACACATCATCATTATCCAGAAGTTTAGATCCACATTTCATCAGCAATGTCAATTTCAATTATGAATGGAAGCAGCAGTTATTCAAGACATTGAATTTCAACCTTGCCATAAATAACATTTTCAACAGCAAATATTGCAGTAACTCATGGGTCTATCGTGCTGACGTAGGAGGCAATGAATACATAGAAGATGGATATTTCCCACAAGCAGGAATCAACTTCATGTTCGGGCTAATTATAGAATTTAACTAGGAACCTATGATTTGAATATATATATACAAAGCGTATCAATATGCTATCATTTTCATTGATGACATTGATACGCTTAACATAATTTTCAGTTTCTTTTATTTAACAAAACTTCTTGACAGACATTATTACTCTGAAAGACAAAGACGGAGTCCAAGAAGATTTCCCTTGTTTCCAGGACTATTATAGTTACGTTCCGACACACGACAACTCCATTCCATATTAAAACAACTGCCACCGCGAAGTATGCGATAAGAGCCAGATGAAGGTCCTGTAGGATTGGTTTGTGACACGCTCTCATATTTGCCGTACCTATCAGCACACCATTCCCATACATTACCGCTCATATCATAAATGCCTAATTCATTTGCATCTTTAGTCTTTACATCATGTGTTTGAGATGCGCTATTGTCATGATACCATGCGATATTTTCCAGGTTATCACCTCCGCTATATCTATATCCATTGGTCATATTACCCCCTCTGGCCGCATATTCCCATTCGGCTTCCGTTGGAAGTCTAAATTCTTTACCCGTAAGTTTATTTAAATTCTTTATAAATTTCCAACAGTCATTCCACGAAATTTGCTCAACAGGTTTCTTGTCTCCTTTAAAATTGCTATGGTTTTCGCCCATGACAGCATACCATAATTCCTGTGTCACCTCTGTCTCTCCAATATAATAATCGCTTAACGTAACACTATGCACCGGCATTTCATCCGATTCCGCATTGACTTTTTGTTCTGGAGTAGCACCCATCTGGAATGTTTTTCCATCTACAGCTATCATAGTGAAAGAAACACCATTTACCGTAAATGTTTGGTTTTTTAAAGTAAACAATTCAACGCTATCAACACTTTCTTCTTGAACAATGCTTATTATCGGAGCATCTTCTTTTTCGTTGCATTCTTCTTTTACTTCATTAGAAATATCTGATACTGTCTGATTGATAGCCACATCATCTTCTTCAACATTTACAACATCAATAACATTAGCAGGCTGTTCATCAGAAACAGACATTTCCTCTTCATGTTGAAGATTTTCATTCACCGTCAATATTTCTCCGTTTTGGACAGTTATAGTCTTCTTCAGCTCGGCAAAGCCAGGTTTAGTAAGTTTAAGTTCATGCTCACCTATTGACAATGCTCTAATGATTTTAGGTGTTTGTCCATAATGTTTGCCGTCAATATAGATATCAGCTCGCATTGGGCTGCTATTAATGTCAAGATGTCCGCTTATTGGCTGCGGCTCATCCAATGTTATTGTCACATCATTTCCCGGGACAAGGTTGAAAAACTTGCCGCTCGTTTCATGCGACATCTTTCTTGCTTCCGCATAGTGATCACCTTTTAACAGACGACCACTCCACGAGCCTTTACCTTTATATTCATTATCCAAATATATATCAGATTGAGGATCTGCATTGATAGTTACATTAACGAAATTAGCCTCCATATTCAAGACCGCATTTGTCGTATTACCATCAGTAACGGAGAAAGTCTGCTCCACAGGTTTATACATTTCCTTGACGACCTTCACCTTATAATTGCCACTCTCCAGCTTGTCGGAAGTATAAGGGGTTTTGCCAACTCTATCACCATTTATATAAACTATAGCATCTTTTTCAGGCTTTGAATCCACTTTAATATATCCGTAGGCAGGACGCATTGTCTTTTCAACGACTACAGCATCGCCGGATGTGATAGTGACACTTCCGCTCTCTGTATGATAGAACTTACTTTGTATTCTCCAATTATGAGTTGTGCCTATTACAAAAGACCTTGAAACTTCACCTTCACCAACATACTCGTCATCAATAAATATTTCCGCGTTTTTCTGATCCGAAGATATCAACAGATAATTGACATTTAGTATATCATTTCTATTTTGATATATAACATTTTCCAATGTCATCTCATATATACAGAACCCACATAGAGTTTCCGGCAAATCAAAAGTTATCAGGCTATAGTCGGGATGCGATATTTCTATATAATCCGCCACATGAGATATATAAAGCCATACCTGACCATTAAGATATTTCTTTACTATCTGAGTCATTCTGTTTCCCTTAAACGCAAGACGCTTACGTTCATACTCATTGATATTAACCGTTGATATTTTTATCAACGCCATTGGTTCTTCATTGTCATCATAATGATCATATTTATCATCCATGACAGCATTGACTTCTCGTTTAAAAGAACCTTCTTTCACTTGAAGCTGCGAGAAGACATTCAATGAAATGAACACATAAAAAACTAAGAGTATCTTCTTCATATTCTTATTCAAGATCTTTCAAGCCAACCAATTTATCAACATCAACTTTATCAGGCTGCCATGCTCTGACATGAATGATAGGATGTTTCTGATCTCTAAGATCAACCATAAGGAAAAGATAACCTGTGTCGCCATAGGTCGTAGAGTTATATTCTTGAAAAAGTCTCACTCCGAAAATATCCTCACCTCCCACTTTGTTAGCATCATTGGAATTCATCTGTCGTGTAAAATCTGTCTCAGCAAACTTTATATCTATATATTCCTGCGATGCAAACACTTTTGATAGATTATCGAAATAAGTTTTCTTATCATATTCCATAAGACGCACTTCATCAGCAGACAAATCAAATTTCATCCTATCATCGATAACTGTTCTTTTCAAAACATGACCTACAATAATAAGAGCGTCGTCAGAGAATATACTTTCTAGATAGTCATATCGTTTCATAGCATAGGCGGTCTGATAATCCTCCATAAAATTAACCAATGCATATCTGCAATCGATAGACCACCTACCTTTTCTCATAATATCATTTTCTGCTTCAGAAGTAAGACGGAACGACAGTGATGTTATAAGGTTCTTCTCTTCATCAAAACGGAAAACCACTTCGCGTATAAAAGAGGCATAGTTTTTAAATTGAAACTTAAGGTCTATATCACGACATATTGTAGTGTTATCCAATTTAATGAATTCATATTGCTGAACACCTACCACAGAAATACTAGCATTTCTCACCAAAGTATCAAGCATATCGTATGCTTCCTTTGTAAAATATTTTTTTACAGACAGATAATCTTTTGTACGAAACGCCGACTCTATTTCCTGCATCATAACAAGCAGTTTCTTTTCATCATCGTTAAGAGATTCCTTTTCTATAGATACAGTTCCTGGATCAATGTCTTTATAATTCTTAAAATATTGATGATACTTTCCTATTTCTATCGTCCTTTTCACATTTTCCTTCAGTATTATCTTGTCGATATTTTCCATCACTTTCTTTATTGAAGGATGTGACACCAATTCATGCAAGAAGTCATATTGTATCCTAATATCTATTTTATCAACGTCAGCCCTTGCCAGCTGCAGCTCTGCCTTACCATTACGAACCAATTCCGTATCATAATCATCTACACCATTATAATATTCTATTTTAAGCCCTGACACGTCTTCTCCCATAGTTCGCACATTGAGAATGACAGCCATACCCTCATCGTTCAACTCACCAGGATTATCTTTTGACACGGCGAAGTCAAACATTTCCAAAACATCAGTAACTCTTTCTTGTAAATATAAGTAAGCTGGGACTTTATTACCATCAACATCAAGATTCAAATTTGCGCCTTGAGGGTGAGCCACACACAGCATCATTGCCCAATAATATTCTTTAAGAGCATTGACCATCTTTTGTTCCTTTTCATTTTCAGAAGCTTTTTGTGCATAACGACGCATTTCATCAGCTCTTAAATTACAAATGCTATCGAAATCACTTTTACTTATATATGAAAAATAAGAATATTCATCGTTATTGAAGTCTTTTACCAATGGTAATATCTTCTTTATTCTTTCAAGTCCAAGGGTCACATAAATCTTCTTCAGATATTCATCTTGGTCGTTAATGCCAAGTTCAACAAGAGATGTCTTTATATTTTCGGTGATATTATCATACAGAAATTGCAAAGCCACGTTTTTGGCTTTATCTTCGTTATCGCATACAGATCCCGTAGCATAGTAATACAAGTTACTATTTTTAATATTCTCAACGACGACAGCCTGCTGTTTATTTTGAGCATATAAAGAAAAAAACGATAACAGAATCAACAATATAAGTATAAATTTCTTCATCAAATATTTTTTTTACAAAGATAGGGAAAAATAATATTCTATAACATAAAAAGGCATGAAGAAATTGATTTCCTCATGCCTTGCATTGATGCATTTTTATAAAATTAAATCTTCAAAAATGAATCATTTCACTATTTCTCCATCCCATGATAAAATTCCACCATCGAGTTCTACAACATTGAAACCAGCTGCCGACAATTTTTCTGCAGCCTCTCTACTTTGACGACCTCCACGGCAATATACCGCAACAGTGCTTTTCTTATCGAGTGTTTCTATCTGTGACAGAAAATCAGGAGATTCCAGAGCAATATTTATAGCACCAGGTATATGACCATCCAAGTACAAATCATTTGCTCTAACATCTATAAGCTGAACATCAGGGTCAGCTATTTCAACTTTAAACGATTTAGCGTCAACAGTTTTAATTTCATTTTTGCTGTTACAAGCCAAAACGAGGCTCATTACAATTGTCATTAAAAATAATTTAGTTTTCATATAGTAATATTTAGGATTTTACAATAGTATATTCATCAGTAATTTTCAGTTTAACAATTTCTTTACAGCTCTTAAAGCCTCACCGAAGATCATGACAGGCATAGTTCCCAAAATGATATATAACCAATCGTTGAGACACATTGCATCCACATTAAACATTTCGCCTCCGAAGCTAACGATAAGCAATTGACCTGCCACTATCACAAACAAGGCCAATCCGAATCCAGCAATGACATCTTTTCTAAAAAGGCCTTTGAATGCTGAGCTTTCACTGTGGAATGCTTTTGCATTAAACAAATTCCAGAACTGTAAGAAAACGAATATTGTAAAAATATATGTCTGCTCGATAGCCGTTATACCATGAGAAACGACTTTAAAGTTAAAATAGTTTCTAAAGTATTCAGAGAATGAGAAGTCTGCCAATGTAGTTACATCTGCATGTTTGAAATATTGGACGAGACCAAACATAAAGATCACGAAGAATATTCCCACACCAAATATCTGCCATACCATAGGTTTTGTTATTATGTTAGCTTCTCTGCTTCTTGGCTTTTCTTTCATCACCATTTCAGAAGGCGGCAATGAGGCTAAGGCAAGAGCTGCGAATGTATCCATTATAAGATTCACCCAAAGCATCTGGGTCACAGTAAGAACCATCTCAGTACCGAGCAACGCGCCTAGCATGACGATAAGACAAGCAGCCACATTGATAGTCATCTGGAATACGACAAAACGTTGGATGTTGATATACAATGATCTTCCCCACATCACTGCTCTAGCGATGCTATTGAACGAATTGTCAAGGATAGTGATATCGGAGGCCTCTTTAGCCACTGTTGTTCCATCGCCCATAGAGAGGCCTACTTGAGCTGCTTTCAATGCAGGAGCGTCGTTTGTACCGTCACCTGTAACAGCAACGACTTCACCTTCCGACTGTAAAAGACGCACAAGACGTTCCTTATCCATTGGACGAGCCCTTGACATGATCTTTATATTATGTATCACAGAAAGAGCTTCTTCATCAGAAAGAGCCTCCCAGTCTTTACCTGTTATATGGTTAACATCCTTAGAGTCTGTACCCAACCATAAACCAAGTTGACGACCTATCTCTATGGCCGTTCCTGGAGTATCTCCAGTGACAATCTTGACATCGATACCAGCTGACATACAATTCTTAACAGCTTCGGCCACATCATGACGGATTGGGTCGGCAATGGCCACCACACCTAACAATATAAAGTTTTCAGCGACAAGATCATCAGTATTAGGATCAAACGACTGCTCATTAGGATCACCCACTTTATATGCGAAAGCTAAAGTACGCATAGCCTTACCTTGATATTCAAGAAGCTGTCTTTCCACATCCAAGCGATATGGAGTTATATCCACATCACCTTCAGTTGTTGCAATCTTATTACAATGTTTCAGAAGAATTTCAGGAGCTCCCTTCACATAAAATATCGGTTTTCTCATTGAAGGTGACTCCACGATGGAAGCCATGAATTTATATTTCGTTGAGAACGGCACTTGTTGATACATCTTAACGCCTTCTCTAACGCTCATATAATCGACACCTTGTTTATTCAGCCATAACAGCAATGCACCTTCAGTAGGATTACCGATAGCCTTTATCTTTTTCTCATCACTAAAATCGAGGAATGCTGTTGTATTAAGAGCCAGACTTTCTTTGATAAGATTACTTATTTCATTATCTGATAATTGTTTTTCAGGAAGAGCCGGAAAGCTCATATCATTAACACTCATCTGATTTTGAGTAAGGGTTCCTGTTTTATCAGTACATATAACAGTAGCAGCTCCCATTGTCTCACAAGCATGCATCTTTCTAACAAGATTATTAGCAGTAAGCATACGTTTCATACTCAATGCCAGACTGAGAGTAACGCTCATAGGAAGACCTTCCGGCACTGACACTACTATTATTGTGACTGCCATCATTAAAGTATTAAGCAGATATTGAGCGAAGGCTAGCCATTCAAAAGACTCGCCAGAAGTAAAGAACATCACGAGACGCATCACGAGAATAACACCAGCTATGATATAACTAGCCACCGTGATAAGTCGTCCGAGATTGTCCAACTGATTATCAAGAGGAGTCTTTATGTTATTGTCTATTTGAGACCCTTGGTAAACCTTACCCCATTCAGTAGCATCGCCTACTTTTTCAACATGCATAACACCATGTCCATCGATAACCTTACTTCCTCTAAGTACATAGTTAGATGGATATGTAGCATCATGTTTAAAATCTTTAGGATCTATTGTTTTTGTAGCCATCGGTTCGCCTGTCAAATCTGATTCATTGACTTGCAATGAAAACGCATCGATAAGTTCACCGTCGGCTGGCACCTCGTCACCCGTTTCAATAATAACGATGTCACCGACAACAATCTCTTTTCGTCCGATGACTGTAATGTTTCCGTTGCGGACGACTTTCACTTCTTCATCGTCACTGACTTTGTTAAGAACTTCAAATTTCTTGTTTGCGCTAACTTCAAATGCGAATCCAATGCATGTTGCAAGCATGATAGCCACAAAGATTCCTATCGGCTCGAACAACACGGCCAAGCCTTCATCTGTTGTGAAATACTGATATAGAGAAACACCGACAGACAATGCCAATGCTATCAATAAAATTCTGATTATTGGATCTGTAAACTTCTGCAAAAACTGATGCCAAAGTGATTCCTTTTCCGGTGGGGTAAGAATATTTGATCCGTATTTCTTACGACTTTCTTCTACTTGTTCATTAGTTAAACCTTTATGTATCATATAATTTTTATATTTATATATTTATATTTAGAAATTTTATTACTCTTAACAATTAACAAAATAACGTTACATCAAGTATGATGCAAATATAAATATTTTTCACTTTACAATAACCCAACAAATCAAGCAAGTTTGTTATTATTTAATTTTTCAACAAAATATTTTCAATAAAAAAAAAGATGCAGAACATCTGTCCTACATCTTCTTCATAAAAATAATAAATTCAATTTATTATTGTTTGTTCATTTCTTCTTCAAGAACTTTCTTGAATTTTTCGTATTCAAAATCTGTTCTCAATTTGTCATCGTTTGCGATTTGGCTTGTAATACCATCCATAACTGATTTTCCTGACAACTCTACACATGCATAGCAAATTGTGTTACCTGGAGTGCTACCTGGCATTGTTCCTTCACAGATAACAGGAGTTCCTGTGATAGTCTTGTTGATAACAGTACGAGCAATATCTTGAACACGTTGGTTGAATTCTGCGTTATCACCGCTAATATATTCACTTGTATAATTGTCAATTACTCGTTTAATTGTAGCTTCTACCTGTGCTGCCAACTCTGCTCTTGCTGCGTTAGCTGCCATTGTACGTGCCTGTTGCATTTGTCTGTCACCTGCTGCTACATGTTGACCTAAATAGCGGAATACATCTGTTGATGATTTACATTCCGGACATGGCAATGTTGATGCTACTTTTTTTTCTGAACCGCATGATGACATCACTAAAACCAACAATGCTGCTCCTAATAATAAATAAATCTTTTTCATTTTGTTTAATTTTTAATTTTGCCTACTCTATGCTTTTCGGCTTCCGCATATTATTAACTATTAAAATTTCTATTGTTGTATTTATTCCAATACTATTGGGATTCTTTTCTTAATCTTCTTATCTCCGAAAGAAAAACGTACTTCAATATAATTATTATCCTGTTCATAACAATCGAAACTATTGAAAGTGATTTCTATGATGTTACCATTATGTTTTCTACTGAAATCCCTAGCGCATTGGCTTCCAATTTGTGGCAATGATTTCGTTTTTATCACTTTTTCATCATGTTTAAGTTGAATTAATATCAATTCTTTCGAGTTCTTTATGACATCCACATATATTTCATCAATGAATTTCTTATATAGAGATATATTCATTCTGAGTCTATCACATTTTGCCACATCATCTTCATTATCCTTGATCATGATTTTCATTTCTGCTATATCATCAAGAGCTTCATCAACGTTAGTTATTTCTGGCAATTCATCTCTAAAACCGTCTATCTTATCGTTGATAGCTTTTTCCTGCGCATTATATTCATCAATAAGCTCCTGTAATTCAAAAGTTGAAAACGGATATAACATATAATAATCATAACAAGTCTCTTTGGTATTCTTATTTATATATTTCTCCCAATATATATCTGCCTTTGTAATACTTATGCCTTGCAAAGCCGGCATTTTAGCAATTTTAATCGTAGTATTGCTTTTTATTACTTGCATATATTCATCTTTTGTTTTTCCGTTGAGTTCAGCTGTTGTCCAGTCAATTTTTTCTTCTGTCTCACCTTCCACTTGAACTGCAACAGAGGAAGCAATCTCATTCAACAATGATGTCATCACAATATCTTGCGCCTCTTCCAGGTCAGCAACTTTCATAGCCTGTTTCATATAAACATTATGATAATCATATCCCGGAAGCAACCATGCTGGTTTTTGTTTTGAACTTTGTTCAATAAGTTTATACTCTTTCTGTGCTACCCCAATGAATGGCAATATCACCAACACCAACGCTAATACTCTATTTCTCATACACTTACTACCATTATTTAATCCAAGTGACATCTGGATTATCATTTTTAATATTATTATTTGATTTTGATTGTTGTTCTACTGGTATTTTATTTAAAATCTCTATTGTCTTTTTATAACAATCCAATTCTGCATCAATTTGAGGAATTGCGTTCAACTCATCTATAGCCATGTCATACAAACCTGCATCGATATATGAGTTGATCGTTGCAATAACAGATTCACATTCATCATTATAATAATCAACAATTCTGTCTTTTGCAATTGTTATGATTTTCTTAAGTTTCGGATCCCTTGATTTCACCAATTTAACAGCTTCCATTACAGCATTCTTCTCATTATCACCAACACCTTTTTTTACCAATGTTTCCTGAGATAAAAGAAGCTTTTTACTGTTATCCACTATATATATAGCAATTTCTAACTCCGCCACATAATTTATTGGAGCTGTTGCTGTAGCTTCAACAGAAACAACTGTGACTGATGGTATTAACAAGAACTTATTTGAATTATCTGTAGAAGCCATTCCATTTAATGATACTGCCTGATTCAATCTATTGTACAACATCATTGCTGCTTCATCACTTATGTCATCAGACGACACTGGCATGACTCTCAACGATTGAGCCTGCATCATATAAGATGCTATACACACAAACAGTGTCAACAGCACTACCTTCATTTTTTTCATATCACTTCTCTCCTATTATAATCCAGACTTCACCGAGTCCGCGTTCATAAATTTTACTTTCAATCAAGAATGGTTCTTTTTTAAGATAGCTTCTAAATCCGTTCATGAAGCCCCTTGCATCCAAAGCCGACTGTCTTCCATTACGTTCTCTATATAATGGTATTCTCACCTGTTCAAAGACCAAATAAGTATTGGAAGCATTTGTTCTTGTAGGTGCATGATTTACAGTATTATCTTCCATCCAATATGAAATGATATCGGTAAGTTCAAGATAATCATCTTCATAATCAAATTCCGTTTCAAAATCCACATCAGAATTATCCCACACTCTAAATTTGACTACAATCTCACGACCGTTTACTGCCATATCTTCAAAATAAGACATCAGTTGAGCGCAGAACGAATCCATGTAATTAAGCACAGCCTCTTCGAGGAGAAGATTCACAGGCGCTGTCGTTGAAGGATCACCGACTCCGGAATTTGCGGCAATAACTTTATTTGTATATGCATCAAGTCCTCTCATGTTATATGATATATAACGTTGAGGTCCTTTTTGCATCACTGTATAATCAAGGTCTAATATGATATCGGCTTTAGCTGTTCTTTTAACTTTGTCAAGCATTGACTCGGTAATATAGTCTCCTGACGAAGAGCTTGTCAAAAGGCCCATTTCAACTGTTTCCTGCTGAATAGATTTCAATGTCTGCTCCAGATCTTTCAAAGGAAAACCTCTCTCTGCCATTATCTGTGACAATTCTGAAATAACGAGGCGTAGGTCTTCAATATCATCTTGTTTGAACAAATTGCTGATGTCTGGCACAACATTCTTGTTTCCATTTTCATCAATCCACTCTGTTGTATAACCATGTCTGGAGCAATAAGCGTCAGAAGGCACAACCATTATTGTAGGTTTCTTGGCTTGTGCTAGTAGCGACACAGACAAGGCAAGAAAAAACATTAGTGAAAATAATTTTCTCATATACTTGTTAAGTTTAATTATTAACATTGCGTTTGCAAAGTTATGTTTATTTTTTATAAATATCAAATTATTTTAAAGAAAAAAAAACAAAAAAAAAGGGACTTTATTCAAGCCCCTTAAACATTAGACAATCATATATTTAGTAAAGTTATGGCAATGGATATATTGTTGACGCATTATCTGGCGAAACAATATCGCCTGTGAATGTCACTTGACCTCCATCATTGGAATAGAAAATTATCCGTCCAGTCCCATTTGCTTGGACATAAACTTTAAAATTCACAGGTATAACACCTGTCCATGTTCTAAAAGCACCTGTTATAACAAAAGGGCCGTCAGGATCAGACATATCGGTCACATACGATGTCAATGTAGCCGGAGTGTTTGGAGTATCCCATGACTGCCAATTCCATCCAGGCCAACCTGGTGCTGAATATCCCGGACCGACTCCTGGTATTCCTGGGCCATACCATGCCAAAGGTGCTGCCACGGAAGATGAGACGGGATTATCGAACTCTATGCTTATGGCAACTTTGTCACCTATAATGGCAAAATAATTTTGAAACGAAGAAACAGGAGACTCCTGTCCGAAAGGTCCGATAAATGTATTGGCCTCCAATACGAAAGTAGTATCATCAACCAATTTTATCATCTCGGCACGAGACTGTGCCAACTCCATCGCCTGACGTGCCTTGCGTGCAGCGCGGCGTTCCATACGTTCCGTAGCAGATGTGCCTTGTGCATATAGTCCGGCACTCAAGAGCAGAAACGTCGTCAATGTTAATAATTTAGATCTCATAATATTTGATGTTTTTCCCACATAAACACCAAATATCATATTTTGTTTTATGGAACTTTATTTCAAAAGAAAACGGTCAGCAGATTTTAATTCAGACTGCTGACCGTTGACATGATTATAATACATATTGTGTAACATCAGAATTAGACTCTAGTTCAATTGGCTCGACACCATATTTGAACACGACCAGTTTTTTACCGCCTTTCAAGACGACCTTGTCTTCAGTAACCCAAAGTGCAGATGCTTCTCTAAGTCCTACGACTTTCATATTTTGATTTACAGCGAGATACTCATTGATACGATCCTGACGTGTTTCACCGCCATGCTTAATCATCTTGTCTATTTCAGGATGTGGATCCAAATAGTGTGGATTGATCTGGAATGGTACCAAATTCAAAGTATTGAAAGATGCAGGTTGCACTATAGGCATATCGTTGGTTGTACATAAAGTAGGACAAGCGATGTTAGAGCCAGCGCTCCATCCGATATATGGTGTACCTTCTTTGGCAACTTTTGCGATAGCATCCATCAAACCATATTTATGAAGTTCAGCCACAAGATGGAATGTGTTTCCACCACCTACCACTATACATGCGGCTTCATTGACAAGCTGTATTTTATCTTCAACTTCATGAACAGAAACAAAATTGCAAAGTCCTAGTTTTTCTTCAAATACCTTCTTTACTCTTGCTGTATAAGCATCATAGCTTTGAGGGTATGGATTACCATTGATAAATACACCTGCAAAAGGAACGAAAACTATCTTGCTGTCGGCTGTAAGTTTGTTCTTCTCGCAAAAAGACTCAAGCTGACTCATAGGCCATGCTAAATATGTCTCACCAAAATTTGTCGAATTACTTATTAATAAAAGATTCATGGTTAATATATTTTATTTCTGCCAAAATTAAGCATTTTTTCTTAACCAAACGCACTAGTTTTCCATATTTTTATAACATATTGATTTTTAACATTTTGATTTAAAAAATTATTTATACAATTTCGACCATTATTTGGAGTTTTTTTTGCAATTTTGCACCTTCAAAAAATATCATTATGAGCGAACCGAAAGGAGCATTATTATTAGGTACAGAAAACGTCGGCAAGTTATTAAAAAAATATGCCACTCCTGCCATCATTGCAATGACCGCCTCGTCATTGTATAATATGATAGACAGCATTTTCATCGGACACGGTGTTGGTCCGTTGGCCATCTCAGGATTGGCAATCACCTTCCCTTTCATGAATTTAGGAGCTGCTATCGGCGCTATGGTCGGCGTTGGTGCCTCCACCGTTACAGCCATGGAACTCGGCAAGAAGAACTACAAGAAAAGCTGCCGTGCATTGGCCAATACCGTAATGCTCAATATATTTTTCGGCATCATCTTCACAGTGGTATGTCTTGCATTTCTCAAGCCTATACTTTTCTTCTTCGGTGCAAGCGAGAACACCTTGCCTTACGCATACGAATACATGCAATTCATCCTCATCGGCAACATCATCACACATTTATATCACGGATTAAATTCAGTACTAAGAGCTTCAGGACACCCTAACGAAGCTATGATAGCGACAATAATAACAGTTGTCGCCAACATATTCTTAGACTGGCTCTTCATCTTCCCTCTTGGAATGGGAATACGTGGTGCTGCAATAGCAACAGTCATAGCACAGACAATACCATTAGTATATTTATTCAAGATATTCTCCAACAAAAACGAACTGGTACACTTCGACAAAGACGATTTTGTTTTCGATATTAAAATCATCAAAGACATCCTTGCCATCGGCTTATCTCCATTCTTGCTGAACTCAATGCTTTGCGTCATTATCATTTTGATCAACACTGGCTTAAAGAAATTCGGCGGCGACTTGTCGGTAGGTGCATACGGCATTGTCAATCGCGTCACATTCTTCTTCACAATGATTGTATTAGGCATCACACAAGGCATGCAGCCTATAGTCAGCTACAACTACGGAGCACGTCAATACGACAGAGTAACAGAGGCATTAAAGAAAGCCACATTATTGGCTTTCATCACATTATGCATAGGATGTATCATAGGAGAAACTATTCCAAGATTCACATGTTCACTTTTCACCAATGACGAAGAATTATTAAAATATTCTGTCGATGGCATGAGAATCGTAATGTGCACATTCCCTATAATATCACTACCTATTGTAATAGGAAACTTCTTTCAGAGCATCGGCAAAGCCAAGAAATCCATTCTATTGTCATTATCGAGACAAGTATTGTTTCTCACACCTTTATTAATAATATTACCGAACATCATCGGAATCAAAGGTGTGTGGTGGAGCATTCCTATTTCAGACTTTATCGCGACTTTACTTTCAATAGTGATGATATACAGATACTTTAAATTCGACTCGAAATAGTAATTATTGATTTTTCAATACTCCACTTCCTCTAGAAAGAGCGCATGTGCCGGCATTGATGTACCAGCGGAGCAACGGTTTTTATTCTCTATAACATCACGGAATTGTTGAAGGCTGAGTTTTCCTCGTCCAACTTCCAACAAAGTTCCAACAACGGCACGAACCATATTTCTCAAAAACCTGTCAGCCTTGATTTCAAAGACAAGCAAGTCATTTTCTTCAAAGAAACGGGCTTCCATTATCTTACAATTGTTTGTCTTAACTTGAGTATGAAGTTTTGAAAAACTAGTAAAATCAGCATATTCAAACAATATTTCAGCAGCTTTCTGCATCTGATCCACATCAAGTTTTCCATAATAATAAAACGCATCATGGGTATGGAAAGGATTCTTGCCCTGCGTTATATAATAATGATAAGTCCTTGATTTGGCATCAAATCGCGCATGAAGTTCAGCATCTACTTCCCAGCATTTGTATATCACAATATCATTTGGCAAGAAGATATTCAAGCGACGGACAAACTCCTCGCAATTGCTTATAGGATTTTCAACATCGAAATGAGCATAGAAGTTACGAGCATGAACTCCAGTATCAGTACGTCCACAGCCGGTAACACTTATCTTCTCTCCCAATTTAAGACTTAGACATTTTTCCAGTTCTTCCTGTACTGAAACTGCATCAGGTTGAATCTGCCATCCATGATAGCGAGTTCCATTATATGCAAGATGTAAAAAGTATCTTTTCATTTCGAGTTAATAAATTTTAATTTATGCCTATAAACAGGATTAGCATAAAAGGTATCATCAAATATGTCAGATTCCTTGAGCTAAAATATCAGCTATATGAACGACTTGAATATCATACTTCTGTTTTTTGATACAGCTATCCAACTGCATAAGACAAGAAATATCGTTTGTAACAATATATTCCGCACCCGTTGACATAGCGTCTTTTATTTTTCTTTCCGCCATCGCGACAGAAATAGCTTCATGCTGTATAGAGAAAAATCCGCCGCCGAAGCCACAGCAGACTTCTGGATAATTCATTTCAAGTATCTCTATTCCTTTGACATTTGACAACAGCTTACGACCTTCGTCTTTAAGACCAAGTTCACGCAAAGAACAACAAGTATCTTGATAAACTACCTTATGATTAAACTCAGCCCCAAAATTCTTAACATTAATCTTATTGACCAAAAAGTCTGTAAATTCGTAAATATTAGTTACAAGACGTTTGTATTCAAGATGAGATGCTGTATTATAAAAAAGCTCTTTATAACGAGTCTTTATATAACCAACGCAGGATGCGCTAACTCCAACTATAGGTCTGTCATTAGGAAAATCACAGAGAAACTTCTCGCCCAGCTCTTTCGCTTCTTCAACGAAACCGCTTGTAAATGCAAATCTTCCACAACATGTCTGATCTGGATTATATTCTACGTCAACACATGCTGCGTTCAAAATCTTCATAACATTCTTAGCCGTCTCAGGATAAAACTGATCCATCACACAGGAAATAAAAAGGTCTATCGTCATATTTGAAATTTTTAGAATGTTATGTTAAAAATAATTAAGATTATCTGCAAAGATAAGGAAAAAAGTCATTAATTCAATAATACTAACAATCTATATGTTTTTTATATCATATAACAAACAAGATATTGACTTACAATCCTATAGATTTATAAAACTCTGGATATGACTTTGAAACCACATCCGTCTTTTCCATTGATATTGTTCCGATTTTCATTGATAGAACAGATAATGCCATTGCAATACGGTGATCTTCATAATTATCAAAAACCAAAGGATCTTCTTCTGAGAAAAAAGGCAGGACTTTCGGGCACTTCATCTTTAAAACATCATTTGCTACTTCTTCAAAAGAAATATTAACCTTTGTCAATTCATTTATCATCGCTTTCTTTCTATCAGACTCTTTTATCATAAGATTTTCAAGTCCAGTAAATGTAGCGTCTAATCCAAGACCTGCACAAGTAGCGATGACCGCAGGGAAAAGATCCGGACAGTCTTTAAAATCAAAAGTCAAATTATTTATAGAGATATCTTTTTTCTTAAGAACAAGTCCATTGTTACAAGCAACAGTCTTTACGCCCAACACATCAAACATTTTCATCGATACTGCATCAGCCTGTAATGAATATATGTTAAGATTCTTTAACATAATGTCAGAAGTTTCAGAGAAAGCTGCAATCTCGTACCAAAAAGCAGCAGCGCTCCAGTCGGGCTCTACCGATATATTCTTCAGATCATAACATCCCGATTTCACCACCACATCTCTACCATTCCTATACACTTCTATCCCATACTGCCTCATCATATTGATTGTCATATCGATATAAGGCATTGACGACATATTTCCCGTCAAATGCAACTCAAGTCCCTTTTTCCATAGCGGCGATGCCAGCAAAAGCGATGACGCAAACTGGCTGCTTTGCTCAACACTAACTTCAACACGGCCGCCTTCAATTCTACATGTTTTTATCATAACAGGCGGATAGCCGTCTCTTCCTTTATATTCTATTGACACTCCAAGATTTCGCAATGCATCAACTAAAGAAGCTATCGGACGCTCTTTCATCCTATCACTACCTGTCAGCAAATATTTCAATTGCCGATAATCATCTGTATATTGTTCATTTACGACTGCTGTCATCAAAAAACGGAAAACAGTTCCTGCATTATTACAATTCAATTCAACGACTTCATTTTCAGATGTATTACCGCTAATAATAGATAAAAGATTTTGCAGAAGAACAGTATCGTCAGATGTTGAAAGGAAAGGTGTCAAACTCTTCAAATCATCAATTCCCGCATAATGAGATATCATCAGCAGTCTGTTGCTTTCACTTTTACTCAATGGAAGATTTACCTGAAGACTATGTTCTATATTCTTAACGGAAATTAACATCTGTTTTTATTTAGCGAATTTATTTTTCAAAATTGAAATAGAATCTTTAATATCAACTTCATTCACCTCCACATCTATCATAGGCTTCTCAGGTGCTGAAATCAAAACGAATCTAGGTTTTCCTTTTTTATTTTTCTTATCATGAGAAATAAAGTCAAATATGGAATCCACATTAAATTCATCAAGATTTAAACATCCAAGATTTCCTTTAAACCACATTTCATAGAAGATAAGCCATTGTTCATCAAGGCCACAATATTTCTTAGAAAGATATAATGCAGAATAAATCCCCAGAGCTACAGCTTCTCCATGTGTAAGTGGATCCTCTTTTTCTAGATAATACGACTCCAAAGCATGACCTATAGTATGACCGAAATTAAGAATCTTACGCAATCCCGACTCTTTCATATCAATGCCAACAATCTCTTCTTTTGTCATTGCTGCTTTTTCTATGAAATCCTGATAGTTATCTGTCGTCAAATCCATAAATGAAGCATCAGCAATAAAAGCATACTTCATCATCTCTGCAAGACCAGAGAGTATATCTCTATTATTAAGAGTTTTTAAGAAACAAGGATTTATTATTATACATTGAGGTTCCGAAAACAATCCTATTTGATTTTTATAATTGTTAAAATTAATACCGTTTTTTCCTCCTATAGATGCATCTATCATTGCAAGAAGAGTTGTCGGTACATTTACGAAGTCTATTCCTCTTTTATAACAACCTGCCGCAAAACCTCCAATATCAGTTATGGTTCCGCCACCTAGATTTATCAAAACCGTATCTCTACCAGCCTTAGACTCTAGAAGACGGTTCCATATAAACATAACGTTTTCAATACTTTTACTATGCTCACCAGATGGTATTACAATTTTAACGATCTCTTTTTCTGGCAATAATGACGCTAACATTGATGAATAAATATCATATATTCGTTCATCGGTCAAGACAAAAAACTTATCATAACTATTCGTTAATGTCAAAAGCTGAGATAGAGCATTTTCTCCGAAAAATATATTCATATCACCTTAAAATTTCTTAGCTAAATCCTTAAATACCGAACCTCTTTCTTCAAAATTTTTATATCTATCATAACTTGCTGCAGCTGGCGAAAGAAGACATACATCTCCATTTTGGGCATACCTCTTCAATATGTCAAAAGCTGATTCCATATCGGTATATTCATAGATTTTCCCTTTGTAACCGACTTCCATCAATTTATCTTTTATCGTCTGTCCTGCTTTTCCTGTAACCAATAAATATGGCAAAACATTGTCTTTCAAATAATACACAAGAGGATCATAATCAATGCCTCTGTCAAAACCTCCAAGCAACAGAAAATCGACATTTGTTATTGTTGTCAAAGCTGCTATTGTAGCCTGCGGTATCGTAGATATACTGTCATTGTAAAATCTAACATCGTGATACGTACCGACAAATTCCTGTCGATGCTCCAAAGGCCGGAAAGTATATAGATGCGGAATAAGATCTTCCACAGACAAACCAAATGAATAACAAGCACATAAAGCGGCTTTAACATTCATCTTGTTATGATTGCCCAACAAAGGTAACTTATCCCAATTGATATTATAATCGTTAAAATTATAATTTTCAAAATCGACGTAACGTTTATCAAGAGAAGCCAGCTCAAAACACAATTTATTATTCAATACAGCAACATCTGCATGGTCCATATAACGCAACACATTGACTTTAGCGTCTTTGTATCTTTCAAAAGTACCAAAATGATCTAAATGTTCTTCAAACACATTCAACAAAACACCAACATGAGGTGACCTATTAATATATTGCAGCTGATGTGCAGAAAGTTCATACACTATTATAGTCCCTCTTTTTATATTACGGATGCAATCAAATACAGGAATACCGATATTACCAGCAATTATCACATCTTTCCCTGACTCTTTCAACAGATGATATATCAAAGTCGATGTCGTACTCTTACCCTTAGTCCCGGTAACACCAATAACTTGATCATGATATGCTTCCAGAAACATATCAGTCTGAGAACTGACCTTTGAGAGATCAATATCAACATCTTTCAATGATATTCCTGGAGTTTTAATAACGATGTCATATTCAGAAGCTGCGTAAAGATAATCATCACCAGAAAACAATTCATATCTTTCTTTATCAACATCATGAAATGCGTATTCATTTTTATCTGCAATTCCGACTATGGCATGAGGAAGGAATTTCTGTAGGAAACTCAAAGTGGATTTACCTTCGCGTCCGAAACCAGCTATAAGTATTCTCTTTCCTCTCAATCTCCTGAAAATTGATTCTATCATATTTTCATTTGTTTTTGAATAAGTTATCCTTTAATATCGCTTCAAACTGTTCAGGAAGATTATTGACCATATCATACTGATTCAATAAATCATGAAGAATTACAGAAGAAGACACCTGACCATTTTCTGTTGCTTTATGACTAGATTCCAGACATGCATTCATTTCTTCAATCGTTCCGACACATTCAAAAGGTTTCACCTCAGTATCGCCTTTTAATTGCTTCAATATCGGTAACAATTCATTGTCATTCAATAAGTTTTTACCAAAAATATCCACCAGTTCTTTTTCAGGAATAAACGGAGACATTATCAAATATGTAAAAAGACATTTCGGGCATTTGCCACACCACGAATCTGTTTTACTTCCGACATTACAGCTTTTAAAAACTTTATAGTAGTTTTTGTTTTTTGCAAAAAGGCTGGCTATCTGGACTTCATTAATCGGTCTTAGAAAACTAAAATATTGAATATCATCACTTATATATTCCTTGACATAATCTCTAAAATCATTTTCAAAAGCAATAGATTTGCTATATTGATGATTCACTTCAGTATCAGCCACTGTAGGTTCGTTTGCACTCGATTCGTTTGACAATGCTATATATTTAGATTTCGTCACAAATCCTATCAACAATGTATAAAAAGCCAGCATTGCCGAGAAAGGAGTATGTCCATTCAAAAAGCCTTCATTATTCATTTTCAACATCGTCGAATCCAGAGTACGCTTTATCACAGCAACTTGATCTTCAGAAAATCCTGCTGTTACTACACAATCTTTTGTAGCTCCGCGAGGATTTATTATCAATGGTATTACTGGCATTTTGTTTTTCAGCAATTCTACTGTCACAACAGAATCTTTGCCTCCACCAATTGGAACCAAAGTCATCTCTTTCAAAGGAAGATTTATCTTTTGACAAACGACATCGCTTTCACATTCGATATCCATAAAGTCATCGATATTTTCAACAATACCATTTAGATAGAAGAACTCACCCAAACCATTAAAATACAGTTTCTTCCACCATTTTATCTGATTAGCATCCAAAGAGTGAGGCGCGATATAGACTTTTTTAGGACAGGCAAGTTTCCAATAACTTATCAACTCTATCATTCCGATATTGAAAAGAATGGTATCTAACTGATTTTTATCTATATCTATCCAATTATAAAATTTTCTTCCTGGCAATTCAAAAGTCGGTGTAAAAAAGTATCTATCATCTAGAGAAAAATAAAATTTCACACAAAGCGTATCATTTTCCAAAGTATAATCGTATCTTTGAAAACGGAAAAATTCATATTCTTCTCTTAGGGAATTATATTTGTTTTGGTCGTAATAAGTTGCCATAACGTTAAAATATTGATTTACAAAATTAGCAAAATTGGCATTACAAACAAAGAATTATTTATTAGTTTTTCTAGAACAAATCTCGGCATGAACAAAAACGAACTATTTAAGATTCAAAGCAATACATTAAACGTTGAGATTGGAGACGTTTTACTTTCAGAGCCATTCATGAATGATTTTTATTTCAGACGCTCCGCTATTCTCATCATAGACCACAACGATGAAGGTAGTCTTGGTGTCATTATCAACAAACGTCTGACTGTACCTTTCAATGAAATAGTCCAAGGATTTCCTGAGTTCAAGGCCGATGTCTATCTTGGCGGTCCTGTTGAAACCGATAGGATTTTCTTCATTCACACCATAGGAGAGATGATACCAGACTCTCATAAAATCAGCAGCGGTTTATATTGGAGTGGCAACGTCAATGCACTCAAGGCCATGATCAAGATGGATCTTATCAAACCTCATGAAGTGAGATTTTATGTTGGATATTCTGGCTGGGACGGAGGACAACTACGTAACGAACTGAAAGCCAACACATGGATTGTAGGAAAATTCAGTTCCAAACAATTACTGCAGACCGCACCTGGCAAAATGTGGAGCAATCTCGTAAAAGAAATGGGAAATAAATATATGCTATGGAACAAATTCCCAGTAAACCCTTCTGACAACTAATAATTATCAATTAGACGAAACCGCCTTATAGAACAAATCATGTATTCTTGTTCTGATATTAAGTTGTGACAATTTATTATTATCAGACGTAGGATAAACGCGATTTGACAAAAATATCACAATCAAGTCATTAGCAGGATCAGCCCATGCAAATGTTCCCGTAAATCCGGAATGTCCGTAACTCAACATGGAAGACTGTTTTGAGGGTGTGTAATATTTCGCTTCCGGATCCAAATCCGGCTTGTCAAAGCCAATACCTCTTCTATTTTCATTATCCGCAAACGGAGCCGATGTAAAATAATTTATCGTCTCCTCACTAATAAACTGTGTTCCATTAGCATATCCTCCGTTTAGGAGAAGCTGCATCATGACTGCCAAGTCTCTTGCATTAGAAAACAAACCTGCATGACCCGACACACCTCCAAACAAGGCAGCAGTCTGATCATGCACATCACCACATATCAATTGATTACGGAAATATCTGTCATCTTCTGTCGGTACGATATTTTTTAAATCATGTTTGTTCAACGGTTTGAAACAAATATGATCAAGGCTCAAAGGCTCATAGAAACTATTCTTCAAATATGATTCAAATGATTGATTTGTAAGAGACTCCACTATCTCAGGTACAAAATAAAAACCTAAATCGCTATATTTATATTTCTTCTCCTTCAGCTCTGATTTCATAATAGTATCATAGATTTGATATTTGAAATCTTCAGAAATATAGAGATTTCTTGCGACACGCAATGTATGTTCTTCATCGATATTTTCTCTTAGATACTGCATATTAGGAGTATTAGACGAACCTACACATTCCTTATAAATCGGGATCCAAGGCGTCAGTCCTGACTGGTGAGTTAGAAATTCTACAAGTTTAATTTCACCTTTATCAGACTGATTCATAAACGGAAAGAAATCACCGAGCGTTGCGTTAAGATCCAGTTTACCTTCATCATAAAGTTTCATCAAGGCAAAAGACGATGCGAAGAGTTTTGTAAGAGAAGCTATGTCATAAACAGCATCGGAATGAACAATCTGTTCGCCTTCATAGGTATATTTTCCATAGTTAGCCTCATAAATTATTTCACCATCTTTCATAGCAAGAACCTGACATCCAGGATAAGCCTTCTTTTGTATTCCATCAAGCAAAAGCGAATCAATTTCACGAATATAGCGATTATCAATCAAAGAAACAGGCAATGTTTCTGGAGAAAGGAATCCTTTAAATTCAAAACCACCGCCACATTTATACTTTTTTACAGTGACAGGCAGCTTGCCTTTAGGTGACTGTTTTCCTATAAGAATATCCACGATTGCATTGGCCACCATCTCATTATCTTCATAACCTACAAGCAATGCTGACAGATTTCTTCCGAAAGTGAATTTATCCAGTGCGTAAGGACTTCCGAACAGATTGAAAATAAGCTTATTAGAATTAGATAATTTTTTAACAAAACTGACCATTGACGGTGTGATTCCATAATTTCTGGAAGGATAACTGGATGTATTCCGGATATTTAGAACCACATAATCGTATGACTTTAAACGTTTAGCAGCGCGCTTAATTTCTTCTTCAGATGCATCAGAACTTATTGATATAGAGGTGTTAGCGATTCCATTTTCATTAAGTTTCACAGAAACCATATTATCTTTACCAAAAGTAAGCACTGCTATTTTCTTATCAGAACCCTTTTTCAACGGAAGTATTTCATTTTTATTTTCAAGCATAGTAACAGCCTCATTATAAAGACGCTGCTTCAAAGCATAATATCTATTCTGATTCAAATCATTACTTAGTCGTTCTGTTGATTTCGCTTTATATTCATTCAAGCCGATCTGATATTTATGTCTTAAGACTTTTTTACAACTCTCTTCTACCCTATCTCTAACCACAGTGTCATTTTCAGCAGCATCAATGAGGATACGCATAGAAGCCTCAACGTTTATCGGGAGCAACAAGACATCATTTCCAGCCATAATAGCTTGTAAACAAACACTATCCGGATCAATACCATTATATGCGCCCTTCATTTCAAGTCCATCAGTAAAGATTATTCCATCATAATTCAATTCTTTTTTAAGAAGATCTGTCACTATATTTTTAGAAAGTGAAGATGATTGGTTCTCAACAGGTTCCAAAGCAGGAAAATAAAGATGCCCCACCATTGCACCATTCACACCATTATCAATAAGATATTTAAAAGGGACCAATTCCATTTCATTGATCTCATCGAGACTGTTTTTTATTACAGGAAGAGCGTGATGCGAATCCGTCGCCGTATTGCCGTGTCCAGGAAAATGCTTCAT
This sequence comes from Bacteroidales bacterium, assembly GCA_045613105.1. Classification (GTDB taxonomy): domain Bacteria; phylum Bacteroidota; class Bacteroidia; order Bacteroidales; family F082; genus Limimorpha. Next base: position 94,952 of record JAZLAI010000034.1, read on the forward strand.
TGAAGGAATCACGCCATTATTTTGAAGAGCCAGGGCATAGGCCAGGCCTTTACGAGCCACATTATCAGGGTTTTCACCAAAGCTACGAAATCCGATGACCGGATTGTTAGGTTCATTATTAACGTCAATATCTGGAGCGAAGTTTACATTTATTCCGAGGCGTGTACACTGTTCAGCAATCTGACGTCCCATTTCTGCAATGAGTGAGTCGTTTGCAACAGCACCGAGAGTCATCTGATAAGGATATGATATTCCATCATTTATACGCATACCGAGTCCCCATTCGCCATCAATGGCAATCATCAATGGTGTCTGAGCCATCGACTGCCACTCATTAGCTTGCAGCAATAGTTTCTCGGCATCTGTTCTGAAAAAAGTGACACCGCCGATGTTATATTTTTCAATATATTCATCCACTTTAACATCAAAATCCTTGTTTGGATTGTTAGCCCTGAGATTCATCAGTTGACCTACTTTCTGTTCCAATGTCAATGAATTGAAGACAGAATCGACCCATCTATCCTCTTCAGTCTGAGCAAAAACATTTATAGACAATAATAATAATGTAGTTAAAAATATCTTTTTCATCGCTTTACAACTATATTTACAAAATTTACTAATTCATTGAAATCAAATGGCTTATATACTATCTTCTTATCTTTGTCAAGAAGATAGAAGCTTGGTGTTGACATAACTGCATAGTCATTGACAAAAGGACAATCCCATTCTAAGCCGTCATGATAGAAATATCCATCGACTTTATTTTTCTTAACAAGGTTCTTGATTTTCTTCAAGTCACCTTTTACACTGACAGCCACCAAAGAGAAATCAGGGTTTTCATCCAGAAAAAGCTTCAATGATTTTATATCCTCACGACAATGATCGCAAGTATATGACCAAAAGAAAACTATGGTATATTCACTTTCAATATCATATAAACTAAATTCCTGATCAAAGACTGTCATCCCATAAATATTTTCAGCCACATCACCAATTCTAGCTTTGGAATTAAATTCAGCTATCACAAGCAGTTCCTTGCGCTGATCTTCTGTACATTTCAAGTCTTCATAATATGGAATACGCGTCATATAATCAACGATATCAACAAGTCGCATCTCATTAAACATCTCAATCAGAAATTGATAAACAAACTTGTACATTTCAAAATTCACTGACGCACGACATAATACATTGTCAGTACCTAATATCAACGACATTATCCTTTGTTTTTCATCCTGATCAGGACTCATCTGTATAGAAAGGAAATCATATATCTTATTGGTCATCACGTCTGTTGGTATCAAAGTCGTATCATTGAAATCGACATCATTGAAAAAATTAGCGATCATATCTTGACGCTGTTTCTTAAAATCATCATTAAGATTCAATGTTGGGAATCTATCGACACGGATCAAAGTAGAAGCATAATTTTCATTGAGAATCAGACTGTCAGTAAATGAAACAAACGCATCCTGTATCTGCTGATATTCATTAAGCGATTCCTTATAAAATTCTGAATTCTTATTATATGCACGAAGAATAGGCTTCAACAAACTCAAAGAATTTTGTGTTCTTTCCTTCATTTCGCTATAAACATACCAATCGCGATTAGCCGGCGAGTCAATAAATTCAATACTGTTTTTATCATTTATATCTTTTACGATCATCTTTACCGCTCCATCATCATAAAGAAAATCCACCACATCACCATATTCTGTCTCAAGCTGATACAAACCTTTTCTCAATTGGCTGTTAAAATCAACTCTTTTATCCTGCGACATCATCACCGAGTCCATCACATCAAAATAAAGTCCGTTGAAAGCATTAAGATATACTTTCTGTTGAGGGACATTAAAAAATGTCGCTGATACCGTCTGTGCAAAAACACCAGAAGGGATTAAAAAAAATATATTGATTATCAGTAGTTTTAAACCTTTCATTTTCAAAAAATGTTATTTAACAAAGATAATAAAAGTCAACAGACAACAGACGACAGACAATAGTTTTTTTTATCAAATATTAAATATCAGATTTTATATAAAAAAGTTTTATCGTTGTAATCATTATTACAGGTCTTTTAACTAACTTTGCAACTCTTTTAACAGAAGATTATTTACAGCCATAAAACATTGACATTCAAATGAAAGCACAGATAACCAACAAAGAAATATGGAGCATTGCAATTCCTATCATGTTAGGCAATTTGGCTCAGACCATCATCAATTTCACTGATACCGCATTTGTAGGTCATCTTGGTGTCATTGAGTTGGGAGCATCCATGTTAGCAGGGCTTTTCTATTTTGTATTCACCACCGTAGCTACAGGTTTCGCCATTGGCGTTCAAATCATTATCGCTCGCAGATTTGGCGAAGGCAAGAATGAAAGAGTCGGAGTTATCTTTGAACACGGATCTCTTTTCGTTTTGCTTTTAGGGACAATCTTATTCTCCATTTTACATTTCTTTTCCGATTCGTTATTAGGCTGGCTCATCGATTCACCTAATATTTACGCATCTGCAATAGATTATATCAAATATCGTCAATTCGGAATCATCTTCGTATGTTTCAACTTCTTATTCAGAGGTTTGTATGTAGGAATTTCCAATACTAAAGCCATCACATTCTCCACCATAATAATGGCTATTGTTAATATAATTTTGGATTATTGTCTGATATTCGGCAAATTCGGTTTCCCTGAAATGGGAATAGCCGGTGCGGCATTAGCGTCATTCTGCGCGGAGGTATCTGCTTTCATTTTCTTCATCGTATATAGCTATATAACATTAAGAAACAAAGACTTCGGAATGTTCAAGATTCATAAGCTAGAGTCAGAATTGATGAGAAGGATTCTTAAAGTCGCCACTCCGACTATGATTCAGAAGTTATTCTCATTCGGTGTGTGGTTTATCTTTTTCATCATGATTGAAAAGTTAGGCGAGACCGCTACCGGCATTTCTTCCATCGTCAGAAGCATTTATATGATATTAGTGACACCATGTTTTGCCTTCGCAACAACGACCAACACATTAGTAAGCAGAACGATAGGTGCAGGACATCCTGAGCAAGTCTTCAACACGATAACAAAAATCATTAAGAATTGTATTTTATGCACTCTGCCTATCATAGCTGTTTTAGCTATAATTCCAGCCCAAGTCGCAAGCATCTACACCGACGATTTAAACCTCGCACAATTAGTAATTCCATCGATATATGTGATATGTATCTCTGCGATATTTCAAGTCGTAGGCAACTCATATTTTGAGGCTGTCTCCGGAACAGGCAACACATCTGCCGCATTATATCTTGAAGCTGCAATCTTGATCATTTACGTCATATATGTATTTATGATAACCCACTTATGCGCTGACGTACAATGGGTTTGGACAGCAGAAATAATATATGGTGGATTGCTCGCGATATTATGCTACATGTATATGAAGTTCGCGAAATGGAACGAGAAGAAGATATAATTAAGATTTTAGGATTTGAGGAACTTAGGAACTGAGGATTTGTAGGGACATGATTTATCGCGTCCTTTGGAATTAGGAGTTAGGAATTAGGAATTTTGGCCAAAACTACATTACTAAAATGAAAATTATATTAACAATATTCGGTTTATTATCATTAACGTTAGGGGTTATCGGGATTTTTGTTCCGATATTGCCTACGACACCGCTATTGCTTCTTGCGGCTTGGTGTTTCTTCAGAAGTTCCAAGACTTTATACGAAAAGCTTATCAACAGCAAGCATTTAGGTTCGTATATAAAAAACTTCAGAGAGAATAAGATCATCCCTCTGAAGACTAAAGTGTATATCATAACGATGTTGTGGGCCAGCTTGATTTACTGCATTTTCTTCGTCGCAAACGGAATGCTCTGGCTACAGATTTTACTCGCAATAATACTTATCGGAGTGACGATGCATATACTTTCTTATAAAAGCTAAAACATCAATCAACAAAATATTTGAATATTCAGAGCTTGTTCTATTTTAACAATCGTTTCTATCGAAAGGTTTTCTTGTCCACGAAGCACTTTCGACACATATTGTTGACTACATTCCATACGCTCGGCTAATTGAGTTTGATTAAGATGCATTTCTTCCATCTTATCAAGCATCTTCATAGCAATTTTCTGAGAATAACGAATCCATGTTTTATTATTCTGACGACGCTCCGCTTTTTCACGCCAACATGACGATGTTGACGATTGGAATTGTTCTAACTTTGAAACAACTTCAGACATATCCAGCTAATTTTATAGTTCTTTTAAATAATCTACAAATGCATCCTCATCAACAACACTATTATCAATTAAAAATTGACGCACTTTTTCCATATTCATTAGTTCCTTCAATGTATGCTTCCTTTCCTGCATAGTTGCAGTCAACTTTATTGCACCTCCTGTAATAATATATTTTCCAGGTTCCAATCTTATCGCATATACCCGCAACCATGAAGCATGACATGGACGATTTTTAATACGAGCTTTTTCTTTACTCAACAGACGTTCATCAATACGACCATTTTCCAGAGGACGAAACAGTTTATCCAAATCCGCCTCAGGTGAAATATCTAATATTAGACATTCCAGCCTATCACTATCATCCAATGTATCATATATAGCATCATTAACATCTGTTATTTTGAAATATGACACTAAATCATCAATATTTGCTTTAAAAAACTCACGTAACCATTGAACATCATTCCACTGTTCAAATATGGTTACCAAAACATTATCCTCTGCACCATCATAACGTACTGCCCACAAACGACCATCATCCGTAATCTTATCAAACGTCATATTACAAACTTTTAAATCAATGGCAAAGATAATAATCTTTTTTATATACACAACTTATAAGTTGTAAAGTTCGTGTATTTTTTATTTTTTAACATAAAAACAAGGACCACTTCAATGAAGTAGTCCTTGTTTAAAATAGCGAATATTAAATTTCTTACTTCTTGCTCAAACTCAAAATCACTGTAAATGTTTCGAATGTTTCCATGAATTCTTGTTCGAGCTCTGCTATTTGAGCTTCGTTGAGTTTGAGTCCTTTGGTTTCATTTTTTTAATTTGTTATAATTCAAATTTTTCACCTCTTTTCATACGTTCGCGGAATTCTGCGGCTGCAGTGTACATGACGTCGCTGCTGGAATTGATAGCAGTCTCAACAGAATCTTGAACAACACCAATGATAAATCCTACTCCAACGACCTGCATCGCTATATCGTTGCTGATGCCAAAGAGCGAGCATGCCATAGGGATTAGCAAGAGAGAACCGCCGGCAACACCAGAAGCTCCACATGCTGCCAATGCAGCGATAACACTGAGAACCAAAGCACTTCCCAAGGTCACTTCAATACCCATAGTATGACATGTGGCAAGAGTCATAACTGTAATGGTAACTGCTGCACCATCCATATTTACAATACTGCCAAGAGGAATACATACCGAATAGAAATTTTCGTCCAATCCCATGCGTTTACATAACTCCATGTTTACAGGAATATTAGCTGCCGACGAGCGTGTAAAGAAAGCACTGACAGCACTTTCTTTCAAACATCTAAACACCAAAGGATACGGGTTACGATGAAGCATTATGGCAATAATGAGTGGGTTGATGACCAAAGCCATTGTCAACATACAACCTACGAGTACCAACAAAAGTCTTCCGTATGTGGTAAATATTTCCAAGCCACTTTGCGACACTGTTGTATAGACCAAACCGAGAATACCGAATGGCGCACATTGGATGACCCAAGCCACCACCTTTGAAATAGAGTTTGCCCATTGACGCAAATTACTTATAGTCGTTTCATTAGCGACAGATTTAAGAGCCAATCCAACAATCACAGCCCAGAAGAGGATGCTCAAATAGTTGGCATTCGCTATTGCTGTGATAGGGTTTGTAATGATACCTTTTACAATGTTACCGAATATATCGGAGAGTTTACCTGGAGCGGAACTGGCAACACCTTCCACGTTGGCAAGCGCGATAGACGTAGGGAACAGCATACTTGCAAACACAGCCAACACAGCGGCGATGAGAGTAGTGAGCATATAACGCAAGATTACTATACGGAAACGACCGTCTAAGCCGCCGCGTGCTGTTGCTATCGACGAAGCGACCAACACTGCTACCAATATTGGAGCAATGCCTTTGAGCGCGCCTACAAACAAGTCGCCCAACATAGAGATGATACTAACACCTGGCAGGAAAATCGCCAAGACAGCACCAATGATAATACCTATCAAAATACGTAGCATAAGATTACTCTGCTGCCATGATTGAAGAACAGATTTTAATGATTTCATAACTTATTGTTTCTATTATTTTTAATTATGAATTATAAATTAACGTGAGTTCGATATAAAATAATTCATTAAAAATGAATAACATAACGATATTTTTTGTATCTTTAAAGTGCAAACAAAAGAACAAAACGTTATGTTTTCCGACAACAAAGTTATTGAAATTTTCTATATGGCAGACGATTTCTGCATTTTTTTAATGAAACTGTTAAAAAACATTCTATTGACGATGGAAAAAAGCATAGAAACAAACCAAGTCGTCTTTCCGATGCATGACATGTGCGTATAAAAATCGGAGCGCCGTAGGTGCGACAGAATATGGATGATTTTTTTCTGTCGTACCTACGGCACTTTGATTGCATTGGGGTTCATATTTTGCAGGGATTCCGCTGCGCTCCATCACCTGCCTATGCTCTGTCACCCTTTCAGGGTTATTTTATCAATTAAATAATAACCACTTGATTATATAATAATTCTTATATCGAACTCACGTTATAATATGTCGGCATAGGCGGAAGCTATATGATTTTACATCATCCGTCTCCAAAAAAAAAGGCGTTACCCCTATTTTTAAGAGTAACGCCCTAATTATGCATTATGAATTATGAATTAAAGGCAGAGTCTAAATCCATAATTGGACCCACGCTCATCTTGTTCGAGGCTAAAACGTTTCGCCACACGGCAGTACTCCGCTTCATGGCCCCAACCACCGCCACGACTCACACGATGTTTTGTGGAAGTTTCTGCCTGATCTGGGCCTTGTGGATTTTCTCCTGGGCTATTTCCATAGTAATTACCACCATACCAGTCATTGCACCATTCCAACACATTGCCACTCATGTCATATATACCTAATTCATTGGCTTTTTTAGTCTTAACATCATGTGTCTTAGTTTTACCTTCCACATCAACAAGGTTACCAGAGTACCAAGCAACTTCACCTACATCGTTGCTACCGCTGTACATATATCCCTTAGATCTATTGCCTCCTCTTGCAGCATATTCCCATTCCGCTTCTGTAGGAAGCCTGAAGTTCTTGCCTGTAAGCTCGTTCAGCTTAGATATAAATGTCTGGCAATCACCTATAGTAGATTCCTCGCTATCACCCCATGACATAAATTCTGCTGGTCTTTGAGGATAATAAACGTCTTTATTCATGAGTTCACCCCAGCTTGCAGGGCTGTCACTGCCCATCACTGCTTTCCAGAGTTCCTGTGTCACCTCTGTCTCTCCTATGCTGTAAGTGGTTAAGGTAACATTATGCGCCGGCTCTTCGTCTGCATAATCCGTGATGCCATCATATGGGTTATAAACAGATCCCATTGTGAAGGTACCTCCTTCAACTTGTATCATATTAAAGCTAACGCCGTTAACTGTAATGGTTTCAACAACTATTGGTGGAAATTCTGTTGTTGCACATGCTTCTGTTGATGCTTCTGATTCGCCCACTTCGTTAACTGCTGTAACCTTGTAGCAATATTCTGTTCCTGCTGTCAAGCCTTCAACTGTATATGATGTTACTGTCAAACCAGAGACAACAACTGTCTCTCCGTTATAAACATTATAGCTTGTAGCATTTTGAACAGCGTCCCATGTTAATGAGATTGTTGTTTGACCTGTTGCTGTAGCGACTAAGTTTGTTGGAGCTGCAGGAGCTGTAGGTACTGATTCTGTTGTTGCGCATGCTTCTGCTGAATGTTCTGATTCTCCTATTTCGTTAACTGCTGTAACATTGTAACAATATTCTGTTCCTGCTGTCAAGCCTTCAACTGTATATGATGTTACTGTCAAACCAGAGGCAACAACATTTTCATTGCTGTAAACGTTATAACTTGTAGCATTTGGAACAGCTGTCCATGTTAATGAGATTGTTATTTGACCTGTTGCTGTAGCGACTAAGTTTGTTGGAGCTGCTGGAACTGTAGGTGTAACTGGTTCCGATTCTGTTGTTGCGCAAGCAGATTCTGAAGCTTCCGATTCGCCTGCTTCGTTAACTGCTTTAACTTCATAGCAATATTGTGTTCCAGGTGTCAAGTTTTTAACTATGTATGTTGTTTGCGCAAAACCTGAGACAACAACATTGCCATTGCTGTAAACTTTATAACTTGTAGCATTTTGAACAGCGTCCCATGTTAATGAGATTGTTGTCTGACCTGTTGCTGTAGCGACTAAGTTTGTTGGCGCTTCTGGAATAGTAGATTCTTCTGGTTGTCCAGGATTTATAATCGTAGTTGCGCATAGGCGGAAGCCAATATCTTTAGCTGTGGTGGAAGGGTAATTATAGCTACTATATTCCACTGTGCAACAACCTGATCCGTGACAAAAGGCACCACCATAAAAACGATAAAATCCACCAGTGTATTTAGTTTTGGTCCATTCTTGTACATTACCGCTCATATCGTATATACCTAATTCATTTGGAGATAGGGTCTTCACATCGTGTGTCCTATTATCGCTGTTGCCATTGTACCATGCCACATCTCCTACGGTATTGCTTCCGCTGTATGTGTAACCGTTAGATTTATTTCCCCCTTTTGCTGCATATTTCCACTCTGAAGTATTAGGAAGTCGGAAGTTTTCACCTGTAAGCTCGTTTAATTCCGCAATAAAGTCTTGGCAATCGTTCCAAGAAACCTTTTCAACAGGTCTTTGAGGATTTTCTCTAAAGTTGCTTGGGTTAGTGCCCATCACAGCTTGCCATAATTCTTGTGTCACTTCTGTTTCGCCAATATAATAATCAGAAATATCATCTCCATTGCCTTCAACTTTTATCATAGTGAAGGTCACACCTTTAACTGTAAAAGTTCCTGAAGGATTTGATGGCACTTCTGTTGTTGCACATGCTTCTGCTGAAGGTTCTGATTCGCCAGCTTCGGTAACTGCTGTAACATAGTAGCAATAATTAATTCCTGCTGTCAAATTTTCAACTGTGTATGTTGGTTCTGTCAAACCAAAGGCAACAACATCGTCATTGCTGTAAACCTTATAACTTGTAGCATTTTGAACTGCGTCCCATGTTAATGAGATTGTTGTCTGACCTGTTGCTGTAGCGACTAAGTTTGTTGGAGCTGCAGGAGCTGTAGGTTCTTCTGGTTCATCTGGTTCATCTTCTTCATCCATCTCTTCCCAGCGCAAAGTGCCTTTTTCCACGTTAGATATATATCTGTAGTAGAACTTATTGCTTTCTACGCCTTTCTTAAATTCATAGCCACCTTTGCTACACTTCAAGATAACGTTGTTGTTGTCATTTGGCAATAAGACTATAAATGATGTTGTTGTACCAGCTGTTACGTTTATTGTCGCTGTTGCACTTTCTGTAACAACGAAATCGTATTTATTTGTGCTGTCGTTATATTGGAGGTTATATTCAGTGCCTTTTATAGCAGCTCCGCTTAATTCCGCAACGCTGTCCAAATCTAAATACGCTATAGCGATCTGGTTCTTCAATACGCCACGTAACGGAAGTATTATTTCTCCGTCTTCTTCAACAGCTGTAACACTAACTTTAGCTATATGGCAATAGCCCAAATCTCCAATGCTGCCGCTTTGTTCTGCTATGCTACCGCTTACGCTTGTTATAATTTCGTCTTCGCCTACTTTGTTTTCTGTAATGTATGGAACATCAAGATTTTTGGAGTTACCCAAGTACCATATTTCATATTCATCGCCTTCATTGATAAGGTTTTCATCAACCTCGCCTTCAAAGGCAAGTTCGCTAGATTGCAATGTAGAAAAAGCTGTAAGCTCTACAATCTGTGGATTTGTCTCGTTTGGTAAAGCGAGATAGATTCTCTCTGTGCCTGTGCTCCATTTTATCGAGCCGTCTTCAATTATATTTGTTAAGTCAGACTTGCTACCTTTGTTTATAGGTATAGTACAACTTACCTTTACCATTCTACCAGTTGCTTCATTATCAACCTGCTTCTTGCATTGAGTGAAACATAAAACCATCAATGCCATTAAAATTGTTGTTATCTTTTTCATTTCTCGTTTTCCTTTCTTCTTTTGTTCATTAAATAAATTAAACCTGTGGCTGTCATGATGACCAAGCCGTTTGCTAATGGAGTGTCGCCGCCCGTGAAGTCTTCAAAAACAAGATCACCTCCTTGGTTTGCAAAGTTGTCGAAATTGAAGCCATATCCGAATTGTCCGGAGAAGCCATCGAACGACAGACCCATTGCATCGGGCGAACGTAGCTCTTGCGACGTTGAGAAATACGCATCTTTTTGCGCCTGCATCTCATTGATGAATGCAAGAAAACTAAGCATGAGACTTAGTACAATTAACTTTCTTTTCATTGTTTAAATTTATGTGGTAATTCTTTTTTCTGTATTCTCAAGGAAGTAATAATAGAAAGGTATATATAGTAAAACTCAAGTCGCATATAGTCACAATACAATTCCAATATTTTTGAATATTTTGTACCTCTGCAAAATTTTGTGCAAAGGTAAGGACAAAGAAAAAGTCCGCAAAATTTCTAATGTTGCAATATTACAATGTAGCGTTGCAATATTACAAAAGCCTGTTGCAATATTACATAACAAACAAAAATCGCCCGTTTCTTCGTAGAAACGGGCGATTTCATTATTTAATGCTTTCCAAAAATTCATGAGGTGTCATTCCTGTCACTTTCTGAAAATTTCTCCATGCAGTGGAACGCTGACGATATCCGACATAGTTGAACAACTCATGAATATTAACATCAGGTTTTGACTTCAATGTCTCCACAACATAATCGATACGTCGATGCGTGATGTATTCGACAAATGTCATTTCTGTATTTCGTTTAAACGCCTCTCCCACATAAGTACGATTGGTGCCTAATTGTTCAGCAAAAGATGTCAAGCTCAGTTCTGGGCTACGCCATTTATCATTCATATCTAACGACAATAATATCTGTGCCCAAAGTTTATCTTCTGAGGACTGTGGATTTTCTACAACATCAAGCTCAGCAACAGCCTGAGGAACAAAAAGACGTTCTTTCAATTCATAATAAGCCACCGACATAAACAATAAGAACCATGCAATTTGATGCAAAAGTACAAATTGATATAGGTGCGTGATTTGTATAATGAGATTCAACAATCCCATAAGGCAAAAACCAAGCGAGTAATTCAGAACAAACTTTTTGTCGGCACTGCTTCGCTTCCAGTCGTATGGTACAAAGAAAAGCGAGAAACAGTATAGTAACATAATGACGAGTGTAAACAGACGGAACAACACATTAAACTCACCAATATGATTCCATACATCAGCGTAAGTATATAAAGGTGTATATTCAATGCCTGCGCATAACCCAACGCTTACCAACAAAAGTAGAGGTGCAAAAAGAATCGCATAAACTTTGGTACGACCTACAGTTGGGCGAATTACTTCCAACGGATATAAGAAATACGTCATCTGGAAAATAACAGGCACGAAAGTATGTTCCGGTTCAAAGAGAGTGCCATCGGCTGTAGTAGTCCCAGCCCAAGTACGAAAAATGAATGTCATAGTAAAGAATGCCGATGCCAAGCTAAGCACAGCCTGAATGTAGCGAGAATAGTCTCCTGTTTCATTACGACGTCGCCATAACAAAACTCCGCAAGTAGCATGAGACACCGTCATCAAAACAAAAAATATTGTAACTATATATTTCATAAAATAAACTTATCGATTTATAATCTTATCTTGAACACCCAAGCAGCATCGCTTCTCAAGTCGTTATATTTTAAAGGCGTGGTATCGATGACCATCTTGCCATTTTCATATTTCCAAGGCAAAATCTTATCACAGCCGAGCATCGTTACGATAGTGTTTTCCTTTGGCTGAGGTATTTCAAGGACAAGTTCGTCTTGCGGATATTCTATCGCTATCGCGTATAAGTTGTCATCTTTTGTAGTGTAACAGACGTATGGCTGTTCGCACTTATATTCCGCCTTGAATCCGTCAAGAGGTTTTAAAATCGATTTCGCCATATCCTTGGAAGAGACATAAAGTCGCATCATAGCGTCGATGTTTTTCTCTTGATATTCAACTTTTATAGAATAAGGCTCTCCGGCTTTAAGTTTCATTGTCGCTGATGTAGAATTCCAGTTTTTGGCTTGGTCAGCATCGCTTTGCTGTTCGTTCGCTTTTGAAGGATTGTAATCTATAATGACTTTATCGTCGATATATAATATGACATTATCATCAACTTCCACTTCAAATGTATATTTTCCTGTTTTTTCAGGCACGAACACTCCAGTCCACGTTGCGCTGAAGTTATCGTAGCTTATAGCTTTGTCAGGAGAGTTACGATGCCAGTTGAAATCTATCACGGAATCAGTTCTTGTAACTGACACTTCTTTCATTTCGTAGAACTTATGATAAGGACGAGTTCCATAGATAGCCTCTCCGTTTATCTCGAGCCATTTGCCGAGGTCGAGCAATCTTTCCTGTTGAATCATAGGGATGATACCGTCTGCTGCTGGACCTACGTTGAGAGTCATGCCGCCGCCTGCTGCTACAGTCTTCGCGAAGTGACGAATCAATTCTTTAGAGGTAAGATAATTGGACAGCGGCTCATTGCGGTTAAGTCCGAAAGAACGTCCTATGCCGCGGCATTCCGCCCATGGTCTGTCAGTCTGTGTGATACCCGCGCTGTATTCTGGTGTTCTGAAACCATATTGTGCACCATGACCCCAGCGGTCGTTGACGATAGCCTCCTCACCTACTGTGTTATAATACCAGGCGATGAGTTCAGCGGCATGCCATTGCTCAGCAGAGTTACGCCATTCGCCGTCAGAGAATATGATTGAAGGACGATATTTTGTAACCAATTCCTTGAACTGAGGAATCATGTGGTTATCGACATAATTAGCGATAGAATCATCTGGGTCGATGTACCATCTGTGCATCGGGTTAGTCCATTCTGGGAGTGAATAATAGAATCCCATCTTCAAACCTTCGGCTCGTACAGCATCAGTGAGTTCACCAACGATGTCGCGTTTAGGTCCGCCCACGACGCTATTCCATTCTGGTGCGTATTTACTGTCCCAAAGGCAATAGCCGTCATGATGTTTAGAGACAAGAAGCACATATTTGGCGCCGCTCTTCTTGAACAATTCTGCCCAGTCTGAAGGATTCCAAAATTCAGCCTTGAACATTTTATCGAAGTCACGGTAGGTAAAATCCTCGCCGTAGTTTCTCTTCTGGAAATTGACACGAGTAGTGTCGTTGTTCATCAATCCGCTGTAATACCATTCAGCGTAACCTTCGTTAGAAGCGAAAGCAGGAACAGAATAAACGCCCCAGTGGATGAAGATTCCTAATTTTGCGTCGGAGAACCATTGAGGATAACCACGTTGTTGCAATGACTCCCAAGTCGGTTCAACTTTCTGAGCGAAAGATGATAATGCTAAAAAGGATATTAATAATAATGTAGAGATTTTTTTCATAAGATATTTAAAGTCAACGGACAACGGACAACAGTCAACAGTCTTTGTCCAATTTTTAATTATTATTTTAATTTATTTGCTTAAAACACATATTGCAATCCGATCTGATAACCGATATACATTCTTTGATTATAATTTCCGTCTTTACTCCAGAAATAATTTTTCGGCATCAATTCGTTAGAGTTTATATAATTTGTATTTAAATAATTGAAACTTGCACCTCCAAACACGTTATAATGATTCAAGAATGTAAATGATGGAGCAAGAAGATATGAGAAATTGCAACATGTCTTATCATTAGAGAATCCTACTGAAACAGCTTTGAATTCGTTATTGATTTCAATCCAATCTGTAACAGGAATATGGATACCATAACCTGCTTCTGCAACGACCTTGCTTCCGTCTTTAACTTTGCCGTTATAACCAACGCCCAAGATACCGTATGTGTATTTGCCTCCAGATCTGAAAGACAACATAGTATTGTTCAACATATCGTAAGAAAGAGCAACGCCCATCTTACCGTTTTTAATGATATTGACAAAAGCTATAGGGAAATCACTTTCTTCTGCAATATTAAGCAAAGTAGCAAACTGCACGCCTTTGACTTTCTTGGCGATATTCATTACACCTGCAAACTGCAGACCTTTCACGTCACCAGCGATATTGGTCACGCCAGATAGTTGTAAACCTATAAAAGAATCTTTACTCATATTAGCAACACCAGCGACAGCGATTCCATTTCCCGAACCTGAATAGTTATAAACGCCGCCGATTTGAATACTATTGTAAGCACCTTTACTCATATTAGCAACACCAGCGACAGCGATTCCATTTCCTGAACCTGAATAATTATAAACGCCACTGACTTGGATTCCATTGTAAGAACCTTTATTTATGTTTGCCACGCCAGCAACTTCTATTCCATATCCAGCATTTCCAATATAGTTAGAAACACTAGCAATTTGTAAGCCTATTGCATTATTTACTATGACATTACTGATACAAGCCAATGCCAGACTTCTCTCATTCTTAGAAATTCCCACCAATAGATTGATTGAAAAAGCATTCGTATATTCCATCGCTTTTTTAACATTTATCGTACTCAATGGAAAACCGAAATTTATCTGAACCGGACGGAAATTTTTCTCTTGAGAAAAAACATTAAAAGACAATAATAAGCAAAATAAAACTAAAAGTGTTTTTTTCATTTTTTAATTTTTTAATTTTTTTATTTTTTATTTTTTATTTTTCAAATTATTCAGACGTGTCAATGTGTGTTTATTTTCAAGGTAACATTGATGCGTCTCTACATCAACTCATAATTCCTAACTCCTAACTATTAAAAATTTCCATTGCGATATGAGCGCAAGCCTCAGCGTCGGCGAGGGCGTGATGATGATTAGTCAAATCGAAACCACAATGTGCAGCGACGGTATGAAGCTGGTGATTCTCCAAATCCGGGAAAACTTTCACAGAAGTTCGATAAGTACAATGAAACTGATAGTTAGGATATTTCATTTTATAATGTGCGAAACAAGCTTTCAGACATCGCTCGTCAAAGCTTTTGTTATGAGCGACGAGAGGCAGGTTCCTCACATATTTGGAAGCCTCACGCCATACCTCTGGAAATAACGGAGCCTCCTCTGTATCTTCTTTTTTTATTCCATGAATTTTGGTATTCCAATAACAGTAATGATTTGGAACAGGTTTTATCAAGCTATAAAATCTATCGACAATCTCCCTGTCTTTCACGATGACAATGCCGACACTGCAGGCGCTTCTGATATCGCCGTTAGCCGACTCGAAATCTATGGCTGCAAAGTCAGGGAGATCGGGAATTATAATTTGATTATTAGACGACTCTGACATCTCATTCTTTTATCTCAGCGTGGAAAATATCTATCTCGTCGTCTTCAAACATACATTCAGAAGTATAGTATTGACCTGGTTTGTCATCATCTTGGAATAACAACAAGGTAACTTTCTTGAACTTAAGAGGCTGCTGGCTTTCTGAAACTTGTTGTACTTTCTCGTAAGATATTCCTTCTATCTTCAACATCTTCAACAATGCTGCCAAGTCCAAATCGACATTGATGAAAATATCTTCATCGCCTTCTGTCCATGCGATGCTAATGACACCTGTGGTGTATAATTCAAAGTTCTTGATTTCTACAGTTTTCATAATATTTATTCTTGATTTAATAATTCACTAAGATCTTTTGACAACTGTTCCGCGCTGATGAATCTTATGGATTTCATACCCATATCTATAGCGCCTTTCACATTATTTATATTATCATCGATAAAAACAGATTCTTCTGCCTTAAGACCATAACGTTCGAGCAAAGTCCTGTAAATTGCCGGATCTGGTTTCAGCAGTTTCTCATCACCAGAGCATACGATATTGTCGATCAATGAAAATATTGGATATTTTTTCTGCACCATCGGAAAGGTCTCATTCGACCAGTTTGTCAAACCGTAGATGACAGGATATTTCTCTTTAAGAGACTTTATGAGTTCGTACATTCCCGGTATCTCCTCGCCCATCGTCTTCATCCATTCGCTTTGATACAACCTTATGGCCTCTTCAAATTCAGGAAACTCTGTGACACGTTCATTCACCGCCACTTCAAAAGGCTTACCTTTATCCATCTGAGCGTTCCATTCCGTATTACAGACATTCTCTATGAAATAGTTGCACTTTTCAATATCATCGAAATATGAATCGAAAAGATAATGAGGATTCCAATCCACGAGCACGCCGCCGAAATCGAAAACTATGTTCTTTATCATGGTGAGATATTTTTCACAAAAATAACAAAATTCCAATATAATTTCAATAAAAAAAACGATGATATTTTAATTTTTTAACGACCAAATTTAACATAACCTTTACTTCATTTTTTTGTTTGATTTTAAAAAATAAAATTATGAAAAGTCAAAGATCAATACACAACAGTCATCATCCATCACCCCATCATCTAGTCTTCTCTCTTTTACCGTTAGCCTTTATATTTCTATTCCCTACAAACGCAAAGGCACAGAAAGACCTCGGTCTAGAAGTCACCATTCCTGACAGATGGCAGATAGACTCCATTTATCTCACGAACAATATAACCTATAGCGATTGGTGGCGCAAATTCAACGACCCCATACTCGACTCTCTGATAAGCACAGCTTTAACGAACAACTATAATCTTCAGTCGGTTAAGAATGCTCTTGAGAAGTCATGGCTTATGCTTCAACAGTCGAAAGGTGCCTTTTATCCAAGCATCGGCATTGATGCCCAATACAATCTTGCCGAGAGCAGTCTTAACTATTATGAAGAGACATCAAGCGACCTCAATCGTACCAACGATTACATCAATGCAGGCATCAGTGCAAGCTGGGAGATTGACGTCTTCGGAAAGAACAGAGACCAAGTCAAGGCTAACAAAAAATCATATCTTGCCACAGAGGCCTCCTATCAGAATGCCATCTTGAATCTCTGCGCACAAGTTGCCACATCTTATTTCAATTTACGCACTTACCAGCAGCAATACATTGTTGCCGAACAGAATATAGAATCTGAAAAGAACATATTAGACATCACAATAGCACGATACGAATCAGGATTAGGAACCCAGCTTGACGTGTCGCAGGCCAAGTCTGTTTATTACAACACCTTAGCGACACTTCCCAAACTCAACGCATACATAAATCAATGCATCAACAACATTGCAGTTTTAATCGGCACATACCCTTCTGTTGTCAGTGAAGCCTTGAAAGAGATGCGTCCACTACCACAAATCACTCATATTGTCAATGTAGGCATTCCGGCGGAAGTGATCCTTCATCGTCCCGACGTTCGACAAGCAGAGATGATGATAGAATCGCAGGCAGCACTTATTGGCGCAGCCAAAGCCGACTATTATCCAAAATTCAAGATCGACGGAAGCTTCGGATTTCTCTCACACGACATAGAGAAATTCTTCGACAGCGAAAGCCGCATGTTCAGCCTAACTCCTACTCTTACATGGAATATCTTCTCTGGCATGCAGAACAGAAAAAATGTACAGTTAGCCGAATTAGAACTTATTGAAAGCACTGAAAACTACAAGAACGTAATCATCACTGCGATACAGGAAGTAGAGACTGAGATGAGCAATTACGCCAATGCCTTAAAGACAATAAAAATGGGAGAGCAAGTCGTGGAACAAGGCGACAAGACACTTGAACTTTCCATAGATTTATACAAACGTGGTTTAGGCACATTCACCAATGTCCTCGACGCACAGCGTACAGTCCTGTCAGACCAGAACTATCTGGTCAGTGCACAGAACTCAGCCCTATTAGCTTTAGTAAGATTATATACCGCTTTGGGCGGAGCATGGTAAGAAATGATAACATTGACATTAAAAAAACAAAATATATGAGAACGAACAAATTCATATTATCATCAATCATTGCGTTAAGCATAACATTACTTTTAAGCTGTAATGATAGAGTAAAGAAAACCGCGAGTGCCGACATCCCGAAAGTCAGCGTCGCAAAACCTTATGTGATGCCTATCGTCTTGCACAAAGACTATCCAGGCTATCTCCAGGCAAGCAACATCATCAATGTTGTCGGCAGAGTAAGCGGCTATGTCATCAAGCAGAACTTCAGCTCAGGACAATATGTCAATGCTGGAGACGTGCTTTATATCATTGACCCTAGCATTTACGAAAACGAGCTCAACCAAGCTAAGGCGAATCTTCTTTCCGCAGAAGCTAGTCTTGATTATTATGAAAACAATTACGACAGGATGCTAGAAGCTTCAAAAAGTGACGCTATCAGTCAGATAGACCTGATACAGGCAGAGACCAATGTGCGCACCGCCAAGGCTAACGTCGAAAGTGCAAAAGCAGCTGCCAAGACTGCAGAGAAGACCTTGAGCTATTGTTACATCAAAGCCCCCATATCAGGAAACGTCTCCACCAGCGGGGCCAGTGAAGGTGAATATGTAGATGGATCGGCGTCACCTGTCCTTCTGACCACAATATACAACAACGACCCCATGTTTGCCTATTTCAACATAGAAGACAATCAATATCTGACAATGAGAATAACATCCAAGGAATGGAATGAAGCCCTGCCCAAGAAAGTGTATATCAATATGCAGGAAGATATGTTCCCTGAGATTGAAGCGACACCTAATTACATATCGCCATATGTGAATCTAAAGACCGGTACTCTTATGTTAAGAGCTGTCTTCGACAATCAAGACAGCGATTTGAAGAGCGGCATGTATTGTACCGTATCTTTACCTTATGGAGAAGATGACACCGCCATCTTAATACCAGACGCTTCTACAGGAACTGATCAATTAGGAAGATATATATATGTCGTCGATGACAATAACACTGTATCATATAGACATATAGAAACGGGAGAAATAATAAACGACAGTCTTATACAAGTAACATCCGGTTTGATGCCGGGAGAGCTGTTTGTCACAAAAGCCTTGTTGAAAGTCAGGGCTGGAATGAAAGTTGAACCTATAAACAAATGATGCCATGTTTACAAAATTCTTTATTGACAGACCTATATTCTCTACCGTCATCGCCATTGTCATAGTCATCGCAGGACTAGTGACATTAAGGACATTACCTGTTGCGCAATATCCAGAAATAACACCTCCTACTGTCATGGTATCAGCACATTATCCTGGAGCCAATGCTGAGACCGTAGCACAGACTGTCGGAGTACCTATCGAGCAACAAGTCAACGGTGTAGAAGGCATGATGTATATGAGCTCCAGTTCTTCCAGTGACGGACAATATTCACTGACAGTGACTTTTGAGCTAGGTACCGACATTGACGACGCTGCCGTCATGGTACAGAACAGAGTCAACCTTGCCGAAGCCAACCTCCCTTCTTCTGTAAAGCAACAAGGCATCAGTGTATTAAAAAGAAGTCCGAACCAACTCATGTTCATAGTTTTGGACAGTGACATAGAAGAATACGACGGGCTATATCTTTCCAACTATGCCAATATCAATATCGTCAACGAGTTAGCTCGTCTCAAAGGTGTCGGCGACGTCAAGGTTTTTGGTGCCTCTGACTATGCCATGCGTATATGGCTCGACCCTGAAATCATGAGAATAAGGGACATCACTCCTGACGAGGTGCTCAGCATGATACAGGCTCAGAATATGGAAGTATCGGCAGGAGCCGTCGGCGCGCCTCCCACCTCTAGCGACATGGCTTTCCAATATACAATCAGCACCAAAGGACGACTTGTTGACTCAGAAGAATTTGGCAACATCATAATTCGTACATTGGACAGCGGACAATATCTACGACTGAAAGACATCGCCAAGATTGAGCTAGGATCGCAGTCTTATTCTGTGACAACAACGATGAAAGGTGAAGAGATTGCTGCAATAGGCATCAATCAGATGCCTGGTTCAAATGCCTTAGACGTAGCCAAAGAAGTCAAGGCAAAAGTCAAAGAGCTGCAGCACTTCCTTCCTCAAGGCATCAACATGGAAATAGTAATGGACAACACCAAATATGTCACAGCCTCCATCGATGAAGTCCTAGTCACTATAGCAGAGACGACCTTGCTTGTCATCTTAGTGATGTTCTTATTTCTACAAAACATACGTGCTGTCATCATACCGGCACTTACTATCCCTATCTCTTTGCTAGGAACATTCGCAGTGATGCGCCTAATGGGATTCTCCATAAATTTATTGACATTATTCGGATTGGTACTGGCAATAGCTATCGTTGTGGATGACGCTATAGTTGTCGTAGAGAATGCCTCACGACTTATTGAAACGAAAAGATATTCTCGTAAAGAAGCTGTGACAGAAGCCATGAAGGAAATACAAGGTCCGGTGATAAGTATCGTCCTGGTGTTATTAGCCGTTTTCATCCCTACCGCATTTATCGGAGGAATAACAGGACAGCTCTACAAACAATTCGCTCTTACCATCGCCACTGCCACTGTGCTTTCCGGCTTCATATCATTAGTATTCACACCAGCCATGTGCGTCCTTTTTCTCAAAGAAGAGAAATGGAGTTTCAAATGGTTCAATAAATTATACGACAAAACATTAGGTCTTTACATCAGAATCATCAAGGCTTTTTTAAGAAGACCAGCTATCGCATTGACATCATTCGTAATAATATCATTAATAACGATGTATGTCTTCATAAAATTACCGAACGAATTTTTACCTAATGAAGACTTAGGTTATTTCATGGTCACCGTACAATTACCTAATTCCGCAAGTCTGGAAAGAACAGAAAAAGTCACAGAAGATCTTTCAAAAAGATTAGACTCATATCCTGAGATTGACACTTATCTGGTCATCAATGGCTTTTCATTCATAAAAGGAGGTAACAGCTCCAACGAAGCCAGCATGTTCGTGATGTTGAAAGACTGGGACGAACGCAAGGGAAAGAAGCAATCCGCTCAAGCCATCATAGACAGGATCAATGCGGAAAGCACGGAGATTGAAGAAGCTAATATCTATGCCATCAACCCACCATCCATCCCTGGTCTCGGTGCATCAGGAGGCCTCGCGTTCGTGCTAGAAGACCGTAACAATCTAGGGACTACCGAGTTGGCAAATGCTGTAAACACATTGATGGACAACTACCACAAAGAACCTGCTTTGATGTACATGCAGAACCAGTATGAAGGCAACAGTCCTCAATACTTTCTAAACATCAACCGCGACAAGATAGGTATGATGGGATTGCAGTTAAATCAAGTCTTTGACGCCCTATCATCATATATGGGCTCAACTTTCGCCAACGATTTTGTCAAATTCAACAACATCTACCAAGTCATCATACAAGCCAATCCTAGCAACCGTAATGTCATAAGCGACATCTTAAAACTCAGCGTTGAGAACAGTGAAGGAGAGATGGTTCCGTTCTCCGCATTCTGCAATATCGAGGAAAACATGGGACAGACACAGATTAACCGATACAACCTGTATCCAGCAGCCAACATCACCGCCATTGCGACACAAGGATACAGCAGCTCTGAAGCTATGACAGCACTTGAGAATCTTTCGCAAGAGACTTTAGGCAACAGTTTTGGATATGAATGGACTTCCGTCGCCTACCAAGAAAAGCTGTCCAGTTCAAGCATCACAATGATTTTCATCCTTGCGATAATATTGGTAATCCTAGTCTTGGCAGCCATGTATGAAAGCTGGAGCAATCCGTTTGCAGTCATCATGAGCGTACCGTTAGCATTGTTAGGTGTAGTTGCAGGATGCGTCATCATGTCGTTACCTATAAGTATATATTCACAGATCGGCATCATCTTATTGATTGCCCTATCAGCAAAGAATGCCATCCTGATCGTTGAATTTGCCGTTGAATACAGAGCTGAAGGCAAGAGCATAAGAGAGGCGGCCATTGAAGCCGGACATGTCAGATTACGACCTATCCTTATGACATCATTGGCATTCGTGCTCGGCGTGCTGCCTCTTTTGTTTGCGAGCGGTGCTGGCGCCGAAGCACGTATAGCACTCGGCACAGCAGTAGTATTCGGCATGTTCTCCAACACAATCTTCGGAACACTGTTCGTACCTAATTTCTTCGTGGTGACGGAAAAGATACACGAAAGAAAAAGACACAGAAACATTCAAGATACAGACAGCAAGTAAAGCATCTCTCTTCAACAATTATTATTTTACATACACAATGGGGAATCATATCAATTCCTCATTGTTTTTTTCTACAAGATGATAATAAATATGCAATTTATATTGTTTTTTACAAAATTTAAATTTAACTTTGTGACGTAAAACAAAATACTTAACGCTATGTCGATATATCTATTAGCAGATGACGTTTATGATTTTCCGTCTGCAAACCTAGCCAACAAAGACGGCATCCTTGCCATAGGAGGAGATTTATCGCCGGAGAGACTTATCATCGCCTATTCTTCAGGGATCTTCCCTTGGTACTCGGAAGGCGAGCCAATCTTATGGTGGTCACTCGACCCTCGCATGGTAATGAAACCTACAGAGATGAAAATCACAAAATCCTTGCAGAAAACCATCGACTCCAACAGATTCTCCTGTTCTTTCGACACCAACTTCGACAAAGTCATAGAGATGTGCGCCAGCGTCGAACGCAAAGATCAGGACGGCACATGGATCAACGGCGACATCATAGCAGCATACAAAGAACTGCACAAATTAGGATTCGCACATTCAGTTGAGACATATTGCGACAATGAACTCATAGGCGGATTGTATGGAGTGTCTATAGGCAGCGTGTTCTGCGGCGAGTCAATGTTCCATATAAGAACCGACGCCTCAAAAGTGGCATTGTATAACTTATGTGAGTTTCTCATAAAAAACAACTTCGACCTTATCGACGTACAGCAAGACACTGCACATTTCAGAAGGATGGGCGCCTATACCATCCCAAGAAGAGACTTTCTGAAACTGTTGAAAGGATATGTCAAGCATCCGTCACTGGTAGGCAACTGGGGCGACGGCAGCGCGACATGGAAAGAAGTCATCATCAGCTAAGACATTAGAAGAATATACCCATAGCTCCTAGCTTCTGAATGGCATTGGCATCATTCTGTTTTGCAGCCTTCTTGTACCATTCTATGGCTTCTACTATGTCCTTTTCAACACCTTGTCCTACTTGATAACAATAGGCAAGCAGACATTGTGCCTTGGCATTGCCTTGTTCTGCCGACTTCTTGAACCAAAACACGGCAAGCTCATAATTCTGCTCTACACCTTTTCCCATCTGATAACAATTACCTATAGTACATTGTGCGTCGGCATTGCCCAATTCTGCCACTTTCTTGTATAATGACGCAGCCAAGACATAATTAGGCTCGATGCCTATTCCATAATAATAACAAAATGCCAGTCTATATTGTGCGTCAATATTATCTTGAGCCGCCGACTTTATCAGCCATTTAACAGCATTGACGTCATCTTTCTTTACTACAACTCCATTATAATAATACTGAGCCACATTATACTGGGCTTTAGCATCACCTAAAGACGCGCCTTTGAGATACAAGTCGAATGCCATAGTGAAATTTCTATCGACACCATGTCCGTTTTCATAACAATAGCCTAAAGAATTTTTAGCCTTGGCATTTCCTAGAGCAGACGACTTCTTGAACAGATCTACGGCCTTACTATAATCCTGCTCAACATCTATTCCGTTATAATAACAATCACCGAGAAAAAACTGAGCATCACCATTATTCAACGCCGATGCCTTATTGAAACACTCCAAAGCGTATGCGACAGACTTGCCTACACCAATGCCTTCATAATAACACAATCCCAGTTTATACATCGCCACGTCATGTTGAAGATCAGCAGCATCTCTATAATATTTTGCGGCTGTCTCATAATCCTGCTTAACGCCTATACCTTCATAATAACATTCGGCAAGACTATACATAGCGTCTCTGTCACCTAGATTCGCCGCCTTAAGAAACCAGTCAACAGCTATCTCTTGATGATTCTCCACCGTCGATTCATTCAAAAAATAGCGTCCCAACTCATACTGAGCCTTATGGAATCCACGTCCAGCCGACTTAAAATAAAACTCGAGAGCTTTGCTGTGGCTTTGCTTCACTCCATATCCATGAAAATAACAATTTCCCAAATAATATTGAGCCTCAATGCATCCCGACTTGGAAGCCTTCTTATACCAATAAACAGCCTTTCCATAGTCTTGTCGGATATATTTTCCTTCCAGATAATAATGTCCCAGAGCATTCTGCGCATCGACAACACCTTTATCGGAAGCCTTCTGATACCATCTTATCGCCGCACCATGATTCTGCTCCACCCCAAGGCCTGCGGCATAGCAATCAGCCAGACGGCATTGCGACATCGAGATACCCAAACTAGCCGCCTTCTCATAATATTTCACAGCTTCCTCATAATTCTGCTTCACCTCTGTCCCTTGATAATAGACATCACCAAGAAAAGCAGCCGATTCCGCATGATCATACTCTGCGGCCTTTACAAAACAATCTATGGCATAATAATAGTTCTTATCTCTCTCAAAACTATTCTTACCATTACGATATTGTTCGTTGACATAGTTATGAACGCTCTGCAGATGTTCATGAACGAACATCGTCTCAGTCTTTGAGACTTTCACCTGTATTGTCTTTGAGATGTAATCATCCTTTTCCAGATATATGGCATATTCACCATAAGGCATGTCTTTTATTGTCACAGGCGATCTGCCAAGAAATTCGCCATCAATATACACATCCGTCTTTTTCGGCAAGGTCTTCACCTTGAGCCTACCTTGCGCCATCAAATCTCCTGCTGTAAATAAGTTCAGCAGCAATGTATGGAAAAGCAAGAGACAATAGATTTTTTTCATGTTTCAATGTTATTCTTCCTCATCATCGAGGCTATCCAAGTATTCTTCTTCCCAATTGTCAGGAATACCTTCAGCCCACTCTTCGTCATAGTATTCTTCACCAACGAGCTTCTTGTCTTCTTCTACATTGATGTCAGCACCTTTGAAGAGCTGCTTCATTGTCTTTGCCGGCACAGGCAACATCTGACCTTCATTGCCAGAAGATATTGCGATACCTATATTATCTTCATGAAGTTCGTTCATCCATCCGACAAACTCATCAATACTCATATTAGTGACATTATATTCTTCCCAGTCGTCGCTGATATTGCCAAGTGCTTCCTGTTCGCTGCTCCATACTGGAATATATGAGTTTTCTTCACCATCTTCCACCATGGCGAAAAGTCCAGGCTTAGCTTCAAGCAACCACAAATTGTCATTTTCTCTTACCGTTAAAATAAATTGTCTTAATAATTCCATATTTCTATTATTTAAGGTTAAAAGTCTATTATTATCATTGTTGTATTATGCAATTACTATCAATTCTCTATCTCATCAAGTTCGAGCCAGCGCAGCTCTTTCTCATCGATAAGGTCTGTTATCTCATTGATACGTTTACCCATCTTGTCCAGTTCCTGATAGTCTAGTTGTCCCTGCATCCTGACTGTCAGCTCTTCCTTTTCTCTTTCAAGATCTTCAATATCTTTCGCAAGCTGTTCGTATTCTTTCTGTTCTTTATATGTTCTTTTTTTCTTACGTTCAGATGCAGGTCGCTCCACTCGCGACTCTTGTTTTTGCGCTGCCTGTTCTCTTTTCTCCTCCTTGTTTTTCTCTTCCAGATATTCATGATATTGAGAATAATTACCCATGAATCCTTTCACCTTACCTTCACCTTCAAACACGAACAGCTGATCGACTGTCTGGTCGAGGAAGAATCTGTCGTGCGACACCACGAGGAGGCATCCTTTATATGACTGAAGGAAATCTTCCAGTTTCTGTAATGTCAAAAGGTCGAGGTCGTTGGTAGGTTCGTCAAGAATCAAGAAGTTAGGATTTGACACCAATACCGTCAGCAGATAAAGTCGTCTTTTCTCTCCGCCGCTCAGTAATGATACAGGTTGACGGTGCATGGAATAAGGGAACATGAAATGAGCCAACAGCTGATCTGCGGAATATGTCCTGTCTTTTCCGTAATGTATGACTTCCGCTATATCCTTTATCGTTTCAAGAACAGTCTTACGCTCATCGAATTTTATCCCTTTCTGTGTATAATAGCCGTATGCCACGGTCTGACCTGTGACTATAGTTCCAGAATCAGGATTCTCATTACCTGTTATCATATTCAGGAATGTTGACTTGCCGATACCGTTCTTGCCGATGATACCGATACGTTCGCCTCTTTTGAAGATATAGTCGAAGTCTTTCAAGACCGACATATTACCATATGATTTCGAGACTCTGTCCATTTCCAGTATTTTTCCTCCCAGACGCTGCATGTCAGCCCCGAATTGCAATTCGCTGTTGTCACGACGCATCTTGGCTTTCTCCTGCAGGTCGTAGAATGCGTCGATGCGAGCCTTAGCCTTGCCGGTACGAGCTTGCGGTGTGCTGCGCATCCATTCGAGTTCATGTTTAAGGAGCTGCCCTGCCCGTTCAGCAGCCACACGTTTGTTTTCCTCACGCTCGCGACTCTTTCTGACATAATAATCATAATTACCGTTATGAGTGTACATCGTTCCCTGATAGAGCTCAAATATCTTGTTACACACCCTGTCGAGGAAATAACGGTCGTGAGTGACCATAAACAGCGTCTTTGTCGATTGTGTGAGATATTTCTCGAGCCATTCTATCATACCCATATCCAGATGGTTGGTAGGCTCGTCAAGGAAAAGTATGTCTGGGTCATCAAGGAGTACGAGAGCTAGAGCCAGACGTTTCACCTGTCCGCCCGACAATGTTCCGATCTTTTGCGACAGGTCGGTTATCTCAAAAGTATAAAGAAGCTGTTTGAGACGTTGTTCGTAGGACCAAGCCTGAAGAGCATCCATCTGAGAGATGGAATCTTCCAGCTCTTTTTTGGTATTCATGTTATTATCATCGACATGATTCATCAAGGCATCCTCATAGCGTTGTATCACAGCCATAATGTCGGTATGACCTGTTGATATAACATCCTGAATAGTCAGTTCAGGATCAAATTGAGGGAGCTGCTCAAGATAACCAATCCTTATATTTTCGTTATAAGCTATCGAGCCTTTGTCACTTTCCTCTTTACCTACAAGGATCTTCATCATTGTACTTTTGCCGGTACCATTAGCGGCGACAAGTGCAGTCTTCTCCCCTTTCTCAATTCCGAAACTGATATTTTCAAACAGGAGCTTATCGCTGAAAGCCTTGGAAATATTGTCGATAGATATATAATTCATCGTATAATTGTTTTGGGCAAATATAATGTTTTTTCGACAAAGACAGAAACAAAAAAAGCCGTCTGACAATCAATGTAAGACAGCTTTCTTTTCATTTAAGACTTATTTATAAACCTTTAACAAGCTCTGCACCTGCTTTAAATTTAATCACAGTCTTTTCAGGTATCATGATTTCCTGACCTGTCTGTGGATTACGGCCCTTTCTTTCAGGATGTGTGTAAGGAGCGAATGTTCCAAATCCAACCAAAGAGATGCGATCACCTTTTTGTAATGCCTCTACCGATGCTTCCATAAATGCTTCGAGCGCTTTCTTTGCATCAACCTTTGTCATACCTGCCTTTTCAGCCATGACGCTTACTAATTCTGCTTTATTCATATCACATTTGTTTTAATGAGTTACTAAACAATGAATCAATCATTTTCGCTTACAAATCTAACATTTTATTCACAGAAATGCAAATGTTTTTCAACAAAAAAATATTTTTTTATTTGATACAAAGCTATAAGATGACTCCACTTATATCAGTTTTTGCGAATATCAGTATTCACTATTTATTTCAAAGATTCCGTGTCATCAAAATTTCATTCAGCTCATCCTCACATTCATGACATATCTTTTTCCTTGAACAAAAAAATGTTTTTTTAAGACCTTTTTTTTACGTAAAAAAATCACATTTTTTCACATTTCACGACAAAGACATTTATATCGATGAAACTTTCCAATTAGCATCAAGACGAGCTCCTCGTAAAAAATCGGCTATCGGCATGGCTTTTTTTCCTGCCTGTTGAATAACATCAATCGAGATATAATAATCTTTCAATACAACCTTTAAATATGATTTTCCATCAGTTAAGACTTTATACAAATCTTCATTGCCATTATTTTTCTCCAGACTTACTTCATATATCTTCAGATCCAAGGTCTCGCCCTCATCGGAGACAAATTGCGTATGTGCTGCAGGATATGGCGACAAGCCTCTTATGAAATCATAGACTTTTCTAGCGTCTTTTGTCCAATCGATACGACAATCTTCCTTGAAGATCTTAGGAGCTGGTTTCAAATCAAGATTATCTCTTTCGATGATCATCGCCTGGCTCTGCGACTGTACCCTATCTTCTTCTATTATCTTTATTGTCTCAACGACGACTTTGTTTCCAAGCAACATCAGTTTGTCGTGAAGAGTTCCGGCAGTCTCTTTTTCTTCAATAACGACCTTCTCCTGCATAATAATCTCTCCTGTATCAATTTCTTTGTCGAGAAGGAATGTTGTGAGTCCCGTTTCTTTCTCACCATTAATAATAGCATGATTTATAGGGGCTGCACCTCTGTACTGAGGCAACAGAGAAGCATGGAGGTTAAATGTACCTTTAGGAGGCATACTCCACACTATTTCAGGCAACATTCTGAATGCTACCACTACAAAAAGATCGGCATTATATGAAGACAATTCTTCGATAAACTCAGGAGACTTAAGACTTACCGGCTGTAATATCGGCAGATTATATTTCAAGGCAGTCTCCTTAACATGAGAGCTTTGGATTTTCTTTCCTCTTCCAGCAGGTTTATCAGGAACTGTCACGACTGCGACGACTTCATAACCTGCTGCCATTATCGCTTCCAACTGCGACGACGCTATCTCTGGCGTACCAAAATATACTATCTTCATTATTTTCTTATTTTTTGCAAAAATAAGAAAAAGGCTAAAGAGCAAAGGCCAAGGCTAAAGATTTTTTTTGACTATGAGCGATGATGACTTTCTATAATTCTAGGATTCTTCAAATACGCCTTTTTCGCATATGAAAGGAAAAACAGTACTGAGAGTGTGCTTACTATTGCCGCCATCAGGAAGGCCGAGTTATAACCACCGAGATGCTCAGCGACATAGCCGCCGATGATGATTCCTAGCCCTACACCTAAGTCCCAACTTGTCAATATCGTTGCATTGGCAGTACCTCTTTTATCGTTGGTTGTCATATTCAGGAACATTGTCTGGACAGCAGGATACATACTTGCCTGACCAAAACCTATTACGACAGCCGAGATATAATATCCGTAAAGGTTTTGACAGAAAGCGAATATAGAATAACCAATCGCAACGACAATAACACCGTATGTAGCGTTTCTGACGGCATAGCCTCTGCTCAAGGCACGCACTCCAACAAAACGTGACAATATCAACCCCAAGGCAAAAAGCATAAAGAACGTACCTGTTCCCGTCGTGATGCCAAGCACATCCTGACTATAAATAGCAATATATGTAGATAGCACACCATACGACAAGGCTATAAACGCAATACAAATGCCCTGGCTCCATCCTTCCAACAAAATGAATCTATCCAACGATATCTTCTTCTTTTCCATCAACGGAGGACGGTATTTACATTCAACGGAAGAATTGATTACTAGACCCAGCAGCGCGACGAGAAGCGACACCGAGAACAGAAGTTTGTAATTATTAGAGTAATGATAAAGCATGAGGCTTAACGACGGACCTATCGCCATCGCGAAGTTATTGCTTAGCCCCCAATATCCTATACCCTCTCCTCTTCTTTCTGACGGCAGAACATCGATTGCGACAGTATTGCTTGACACGGATGTCAAGCCAAAAGGTGCGCCATGCAGAGTTCTTATCACTGCGAACAGAATTATTGAACCGGTGATATAATATCCTAAAAAGAAAAAAGCGAATGCAGCGTAACTAATAAGGAGCACCTTCTTTCTTGAGAACCTATCTACGATATATCCGCTGAAGAAACGTATCGCGAGAGCTGCGATGCTGTATCCGCTCAACACCAGACCTATCATAGCCTTGTCGGCAAGAAAGACATCTCTGAGATAAAGAGGCAGCAGCGGTGTCACAAAATAAAAAGAGAAATACATCATAAAGTTGGCAATCCACACCTTAAGATAGTTTCCAGCAAACAGTCTTGGATTATCCTCTTTACTTGTCATAGCATTCATCACCTTTTGTTAAAAGAAACCCCCGACTCGTAATGAGCCAGGGGGACTTTATTCAAATAATCATTTATTCTTATTATTTCATCTCTGATTGTGCTCTAGCGATGTATTTTTCAATGCTGAAAGCTTCGTTGCTTGTTGGATAGTCAGCCTTGATTTGTTGGTAAACTTCGATAGCTTTTGCATAGTTGCCAGCCATTTCGTATGCCATACCTGCTCTGAGCAAATACATTGGAGATGTAAATGTGTTTTCTGTTTTTGCCGCTGCGCTTTCATAGCATTTTGCAGCTTCAGCTACGTTGTCGAGTTCCATGTTAGCATCGCCCATTGCGCCTAATGCCAAAGATGTAACGATAACGTCTTTACCATTAAATTCTTTAAGGTAGTTGATTGCATTATTATAGTCACCAGTATTGAGGTAGCAGATACCAGCGTAATATTTTGCCAAGTTTGCTGTTTTGGTTCCACCAAATTCGTTGATAACATCAACAAAGCCCATATAGTTACCATCACCATTAAGAGCTGAAGTGAAGTTTTCTTTTTCAAAGTATTGTTCTGCATGATACATTGCTTCTTGAGCATTTGTTTCACGTGGTTCAAGATAATACTTCTTAACTCCAAAGAATGCTAAAACTGCTACTATCACTACTGCCAATACAATAATGATTGCCTTTTGGTTCTTTTCTATGAAAAGTTCTGCATTGCTTAATGTTGTTTCAATCTGTTCGAGGCGTTCATCACCTTCATTCTTTACAATTTGTTTTGCCATATCAATAGATTTTTTTCGGAGTGCAAATTTAGTTTTTTTATCTGAAAAAACAACAAAAAATTTAAATATATTTGCTCAATTATTTTTTTAATCAAATTTATATGAAAAAAGCATTATTCACCTTAACATTTCTAATGTTAATCTTTTCATTTTCTGAAACTAAAGCACAAAATTCAGAAGAAGCAACTTACAAACAAGCGGAACGTTTTCTCCTGATGGAGACACAAAATCTCAATGTCCCTATGTTTAACAATGGTGCAAATATAGCCGGCAAGAAATTTAACGCAACAGATTTCTTGGAATTGATTCAGCTTCCAGACGCTCAAAGAGCCGCATCTGAGAGAAAAATATACGACACGCCAAATTCTCCAATTTGGCACGAAAGCTCTACCAATGAAGATGGAGACCTTAATATTATATATGCAAAAAGCGAAAAAGAACAATATTCTTACACCATACTCGCTGGTTATTTAGAAAACACAGAATACCAAGAAGTCAAGTTCAAAGCAGCTTCAACATCAGCTTTCGACTTATATCTCGACGGCGAGAAAATTTTATCAAGCAAAGATTTCTGTAAAAAA
This sequence comes from Bacteroidales bacterium, assembly GCA_045613105.1. Classification (GTDB taxonomy): domain Bacteria; phylum Bacteroidota; class Bacteroidia; order Bacteroidales; family F082; genus Limimorpha. The sequence continues at coordinate 126,779 of JAZLAI010000034.1, forward strand.
GACAACACCAAAGAGAAAAGCATGAAACTTGAAATTGGCAAACACGATATCATCGTCAAGTCATTAAACAAAAACAACAGCGATTGCGACTGGAACTTCAAGTTTGAATTCACAGGCGAAAATCCTGACGGCTTGATTTGGAGCACAAATCCAACAAAAAACATGGATTTATATACTGTCATGAATGGCATCCGTTTCGCCGGAGCTTCAATATCTCCATGCGGCAATTATGTAAAATATTCTTACAGAGAGACATTAGCTCCAAAAGGTAGTTCTTATTCATGGTCTGAAATCATCGACTTAAGAAGCAACAACACCATCATCAATACCAAATACAACAATTTAAGCGGCGTTTATTTCCATCCAAGCGAGAACGCCGTATATTTCAAGAAAAACGACAACGGCAAATCACAGATTTGCATGCAAAACCTCGAAAACGGCGAAGTAACTCTTTTGATGGAAGCATCAAAAGACATGAACTCATACACCATTTCTAACGACGGCAGCTTCATCATCTACGGCATTAATATAAAAGGTGAAAAAAGCAAGGACGGCGTACATCGCCTCGACGGAATGGAAGACCGCTGGCCTTGGTGGCGCAACCAAACCGACCTATATCATTACGACATCAACACTGGCTTACATTCACAACTCACTACCGGCGAGCAAAGCACTTCATTGCACGACATCAATAACGATGGCAGCAAAATCATCGTAAGCCAATCAGTTAGAGACTATACAACACGTCCATATTCAAAACAAATAATGATGGAAATCAACTTAAACGATTTCAGCATCGACACATTATGGACTGATTATTTCGGTGGCTCAGCGATTTATTCACCTGACGGAAAACAGTTGTTGGTAACAGGTTCAGCAGCGATGTTCGACGGCGCAGGAAGAAACCTTCCTAAGAAAATGATTGCTAACGACTACGATCATGAAGCATACATCTTCGACATTGAAACCAAAAAAGCCTGCTGCATCAGCAAAGACTTCGACCCTAACATCGAACAAGTTGTATGGTGCAATCACGACAACAAGATATACCTCAAAGTAGAAGAAAAATCATACAACAACATCTACGTATATGATATTAATAAAGGTGTATTTGAAGAAATAGAGACAGAACTCGACAATGTCTTCAGCATAAGCAAGGCACAGAACAGTCCGCTCATCGCTTATTATGGCAGCGGCATTCAATCACCAGAGAGAGGTTTCGTCGTCAATTTGGAAAACAATGAAATCGTTTCAAGCTGCAACCCAGAAGAAGAATTATTCAAAGACTTAGAATTCGGAGAATATCACGACTACACTTTCAAAACCAAAGACGGCAACATCGTTGACGGTTTCTATTATCTCCCAGCCGACTTCGACAGCAGCAAGAAATATCCGATGATTGTCTATTATTACGGCGGTACAAGTCCAACCGGAAGACATCTCAGAGGTCTTTATCCTAAGAATTATTTCGCAGCAAACGGCTATGTCGTTTATATCATAATACCATCAGGTTCTACTGGTTACGGTCAGGAGTTTGCAGCACGTCACGTCAACAACTGGGGCATCACCGTCGCTGACGAAATCATCGACGCCACAAAAAACTTCATCAAGAAACACGACTTCGTTGACGGAGAGCGCGTCGGTTGCATGGGTGCATCATACGGCGGTTTCATGACTGAGTTATTGACAACACGCACTGATATTTTCGCAGCAGCAATATCACACGCTGGTATCAGTTCCATCTCATCATATTGGGGCGAAGGTTACTGGGGATGGGGATACAACACCGTCGCAGCAGCGGGCACATTCCCATGGGATAACCAAAAGATGTATGTCGGACAGAGCGCATTGTTCAACGCCGACAAAGTCAACACTCCTCTCCTACTCTTACACGGCTCATCAGACACAAACGTTCCTGTCGGAGAAAGCATACAGCTCTACACAGCATTGAAACTCCTTGGCAAAGAATGTGAGTTGGTACAAGTAGAAGGCGAAGACCACCATATCAGAGACTATCAAAAACGTATCAAATGGCATAAGACCATCATGGCATGGTGGGAGAAACACCTCAAAGGCGACGACTCATGGTGGAATGAGATGTATAAATAAAAGACGACAAGACAAAGAGACTACAAAACGACAAGTTTTTTAGAAACCCAGAATCTCAGAATCTCAGAACTACAGAATGTTTTGAGATTCTGAGGTTTTTAGTTTTTATAAGAAACCTCCTTTATATGGACTTTGAGTATGATTTTTAGCAGTGAGCTGTGATCGGTGCCTGAGCCTGTCGAAGGCATTCCGCTTGTCACTTCGACAAGCTCAGTGACCGATATTATTTTCTCTCGCAGAGACGCAAAGGAGCGCAGAGTTCATTCTTCATTCTCGAGACGCAGCAATTACATGTTGTTCATTTTTTTGTGGTGTAATTGATACGTCTCTACATTTATTTTTTATTCTTAATTATTTTCACTATTACCAATAAAAGCAATACAGCTGCTATAATCCAAAACCATTTCCTATTTCCACCATTATTTTCATCTTCAATATCTATTTGTTGTGGTTCAACTGCTGTTTCAATTTTCGGACGTTCGATATATTTGTTTTCTTCAATTAATTGTAATGTATTATTGAGAACCTTATCACCATTTCTGCATTCTATTTCTTCTAATGAAATTCTTACGGGATAATCTGGCAGCACGCCGCGTCCGTATGGAAACAGTTCGTTATAAACCGTGTCGGCAACAATTTTTACAAGTGGGAAGTTTATTATGTAAGAAGAATTTGGAAGAAAGATTTTCTCAAATTTAAGAGCTTTCATTTGATGATATGCGGTTCCTGTCTCGCGCCCAACAATAACACCCCTATCTTGTTTCTTTACCATCCCAGCAAAAGAAGAAGCGGCAGACATGGTTGATTCATTTGTAATGACATAAACCTTTCCAGAATAATTCACTGAAGTATCCGGCGAATACACTTCATTATGATACTTGACATAATAACCGGAATTCTCATCGTATTCATAATCATTAAAAAGTATGTCTCCCATAACGTGATTCGTACTATGCTTAAAGAAATCGAAATCACCTTTCTTTGTTACTATATTGTACATTTCATGTTGAAAATCATCCTGAGCGATAAATGAATACAATTTATTCAAAACCTCAACATTTCCGCCAAAGTTGTTTCTCATATCAATAATGAGATTATCGATGTTGTCGCGACTAATCTGCTTGATAAAATCCGTCACTTCATCAAGCTGCTTTTCTTTCAAATCAAAAGTTTGTATTCCAAGATAAGCGATGCTTTCGTTTATATTCTTCATATTGACACCATTCAAACCTGGTCCGAAACGATTTATTATATACCAATCTTTTATATAAGGTTTTAATGATATACATTTGCCTCCGCCTATTGATTCCGCTTTGAAAGTTTGTGTCTCGCCATCTTCAAACTCTAATGTCAGGTCATGATTCCTTTCCAAATCTTGAATGTAACGACAATATCGTGAATCAAACATTACAGCTAAATCTTCTTCAATGCCAGACTGGTTGTATCCGTCATACATTTGTATATAATCTTTTAACATCTTCATCAAAGAATCGGATTCTATTCCATCGACTGATTTCACCTTTTTTCCTTGATATTGCGAATAGGCAGGCACTGTCCTATGAACTATCAAACTGCCATCTATATAACTTAGTGATACCAAATTCGTTTTTGGGTTTTCATCGTAAGGATTCTTCACTCTCGTATGACTATCTTTTATCTTATATAATGTTCCCATAACCGATCTATCAAATATTTCCATAGGAACATTCTCTGCAAAACCATCAAATTGTGTTTTTACATAATCATTAAATTCTTCTTCTGATACATAATCATATAGACCAGGAAATCCTTCTTTCAATGCATCAACAAGAATGGCGTAATCTTCAACAGCTTGTTCTTTGCTCAGCGATGTGGCTCTTTTAGTATTTTTAATTTTCTTAAAAGTTGTTTGTAATCCGAAAGGAGTCATCGGGTCACCAGCAGAAGTCTTTCCTTTTTCCGAAATCATTACGTTAATACATGGATGATTTATTATGTTATAATAATAACCGACATAACCTATTGTGTCGCCAGCTTTTACACTTTTTCCTGTAATGATGTTATCACAAGGTCTCAGTCCTGAAATCCAGATGTTTCTGCCATCTTTTGCGATTATCTTTGCACTTATGCCAATATGCTTTATATCGACATCGCCAAATTCAACAAACTTTAATGAATCATTATACCAGTCTCCGACTTCACCATAAGTCGTTGACCTTTGATATGCATCTTGATACGTATAATAATAAGAAGCAATTTCTCCGTCAGTTGGTGCCACAACTGGTGTCATAAATTCTGCTCGTATTATCAAATCCGCATAAAGAAGATTTCCATCCAGATATGACTGCGGTTTATAGATGATATCATCACCAGCATTTTTCCCAGCAATTGGCCAAGTATAACTTTGCGAATATCCCAAGATAAACATTTGAGATAAGATTAAAAGGATAATGTGCTTTTTCATAGTGGTTTGTTTGACTCTGAGTGCTTAATTTTAATTACGGTGAATTCGCCATAATTAAAATATTTACATAGTTCTATACATTAACATTTATTCTACAAATATACAATCTCAAACTACTTTTGTCAAGAGAAAAATTCATAAAAGATTTTAACGGTTTTTCTTAATAGTCAACGGACTTGGGGTATGCTTTTTTGCTGTGAGCTGTGAGCTGTGATCGGTGCCTGAGCCTGTCGAAGGCATTCCGCTTGTCACTTCGACAAGCTCAGTGACCGATATTATTTTTTCTCGCAAAGACGCAAGGGAGCGCAAAGTTCATTCTTCATTCTCGAGACGTAGCAATTACATATTGTTCATTTTTTGTGGTGTCTTGTGATACAGCTCAACATTTATTCATTACTAATCAATTCCAACGACTGCAATTTTATCTCACTTCTCCTCGACTCCAATTGCTTTGGTTTGTATATCCTTACTTTCTTTCCAAAATCCTTCTGTCCGTAATATGAAGTTTTAAAAAGACGATAATGAACCTCGTCATACAATTCAGCATAATCGAAAAGATGATAATCACCTGCTTCAACTTGTTTAAAGAGCCATGAGAAAAAATCCTTATAGTCTTGTTTCGTTAATGTTTCAGACTTTTCTCGAATGAGTTTTTTAATATGATTGTTCCAGGAATCTATTTCATAACGATGATAACAACCCGAATCCAAGAATTTAACAAGAGTATCAAAAGAAGTCATCGCTTGTATTTGGATATCAATTTCTTTATTTATCAGTCTTTCATAATCAGCACGTAATTCAGCGTAACATTCTTTAACGGTATCCATCAAAGGTTGATAAAGATTCCAATCGTCGTCTAAAGTATGTCCGAAGAGAACCATCTTCTTAGCCGTTTTTACAGCAAAAGTCGTATCGTATTTGTAATAATAATTTGCAATATTCTCTAAATCATTTGGAAACCAATATATTTCTTTCTCGCTATAAAACAAGACAGAATCAGGACACTCAATTTTATTCTCCCAATAATTCACAAGCATATAAAAACTATTAAGATTCGGATAATATTCCGTAAGATAGTTGCCGTAACCATGATATAAATCGACGTTTTCCATGCCTGCACTTTTTAAATGATCATCAACGGCAGGCAGATCCATCAAATATCTACGTTCATTCAAACGTTTCATATCTATTGTGGTTCTAAGATATAGCGTGCCGTCGTTCTTATATCCTAATTGAGTACCATATATTTGAGGACGACATTCCATCGCCAAAATGCGGTCTTCCATATACGCCAGTTCTTGTCTGCCGGCATTATTATCTTCAACGGCTTTTCTATATTGTTTCAAATACCAATGGATATATTCCGGTGAATGTTGCGCTATAAGCCAAGCGTTTGTAGAGCCTTGCTCTCCTGCCAATTTCCATGTCGGGAATCCGTATTGCTCAATCAATTTCAATAGTTTCGCCATATTTATGGAATCAATGACATTTGCTTGCTTTATCACATCGTCTGTCCATTCTTTTTCTCTGATCGACTGGTCAAGTTCTGCCATAACAGCCAACGAATCGATAAACGGTTGACATCTATTACTTTCGGTAACATTGATAAGAGAATCGACAATACCCCAATAAGGACGTTTATATGTTTTAAAATGGTCGAAATAGTATTGCATAAAATCCCTTTCAAAACCATTGGATTGTGCCAATCTATAAAGCAACTCTTCTGTTTTGGCAGAGTCCTTTATCATCTCCGCAGTGATGTAATAGTAATATAAATCATAAAAATAAATTAATGAATCTATAGAATCAGCTTGCGAATACAGAGAATAAGCTTTCTTATAATCGGAAGACAGACAAGCCTCTTTTGCCATATAAAGAAGTTCATTAGCTGTCTGAGCTTTACCGACGAAGAAATTTACAATCAATAAGATAATCAACAAAATCTTTTTCATGGGAAATATATTCTTGTAGTATAACTATTTAAACACGACATTTACAGAAGTCGCCTCAATTAGCAGTCGCCTCCAAAATATCATTATATTGTCTTATAAATTCACCATTTTCAAAATAATAGAAACGACTATAACTCTTTTTGTCGTATTTATCTCCCAAGAGTTCTTTGTAGAATAAATCATCATCATAATCCTTGATTTCAATTCTGAAACAAGCTATATCTATCGAGAACATAGGATTCTTTATGCTCTCAATCTGCGTAAACGCTTCAGTATAACTGTCTGTAATCACAAATAATTCAATGCCTTTTTCATCGCAATATGATTGAGTCAAGCCCAATGAAGTGCAATTCTCTGATTTACATATTGGCAACCAGCGGTAAATTATTGCTTTTTCTTTTGTAGCAAGCAGTTCTTTCATCTGATTAGGATTAACGGCATAGATGCGACCATCATTAGTCAGATTTATCAGAGATGTGCTGTCGGAAGTCCAGTAGACATTGTTTTTCTGCTCCGACGTCAGATTTCTCATAAAACTTGCTTCAACATAAGAAGGATGAACCACTTTGATGCAAATACACGATTGCATCGCCAATGCCAACAAGACAAACAAGATTAGTTTTTTCATGGTTTTATTTTTTTAAATCAACGAGATAAGGATATTTTTAGTATAATCTTTTACAAGCTCAGGCTGCAATTTTCAAGTCACACGTCCATGTGCCTCTACGGGAGATTCAATTCCTAATCAATCTCAATCCTTTCAATATACGATTTAAACTCATTCAAGGCGTTTCTTCTCATTGTAACCGAGTAGAGGGTTCCTTTGTAGATGATTATCTTTTCTGTAAGCCAGCTGTCAGCATTAGTTATTGCGGTCGTCTTTCCTGTTTCGACATCGATTTCATTTACTACAGAACCGAATATGGTATAGAATTTTCCAAAGGCTTTGTCTTTATATATCTTATAACGCCAGAAGTCTTCTTCGGTTGGATAGGTAATCTCACATTCGTTGAGAAGGTTCATATTTTCGTCGTATGTCAGAATCTTACTATTGAAATGGTCAAAATAATATAAGGTTTTGTCGAATATATCAAGATGATTGTCTTTTGTATGATACCATGCAAACTTGACAAAGCGTTCCCAGTCATCAGCGCTAGGACCGCCACCAAGCATAGGATGATCAATATGCCATTGTCTTTCAACTTTGATATCTCTGTACGATTTCATGTCGTTACAGACAAACATCATCTCCTTTTCTTTGGACTCTTTTTTAATCCTGAAGAAATTGGAAATATACCCATCCATAAGTAACTCATTGAAATAAATGTATTTATCCGTCAAGAAAATAATATTATTCAAAACCTTATTATAACGTTCCTTTTCTGTAGGAAACATCAGTTTATATGAATCATCTGTTCTCACAATCTGATAAACGGAATCTTTTCCTATCAGTTGACAATTTTCTGTGCAGTCGGTTATTATCTTTTCAGATTCAATATGTTGCGGGATATTGATGGTGTCAATCGGATAGAGCCATAAATCTTGAACTAAAATCCTAGATTCTTTCAAAGTGTTCCATTTTCTCTGTAATATAAAGACCTTGTCGTCATAAATCTCAAAATCGAACATGACGTATGCCGGTTCGCTGTAATGTCTTATCTTGTCAGCGCTCACGCCTACCGCTTCAAGCATATACATTGTTTCTTTCATCTTGAAGTTAATGTTTATCGTATCACGATTAGGAATCACGCTCACCAAAGTGTCTTCATAACCGATACAAGAAAACAACAGACCGACTTTGTTTTCCGTCTTAGGTAGCATCATGATGAAGTCGCCATTGTTGTCGGAACTTACGCCGAAGTCGGTATTGATAATGGAGATGTTGACATTCTTCTCAGCAACGTTTCCTTTCACAACGGAATAATCATTCTGCGCGAAAGTCGTCATTCCGCAGAGAAAGAGCAGCGATGTTATAAGAAGTAGTTTTTTCATAGTAGTATATTTTTTTGCTGTGAGCTTGTTTCCGGTATAAGTATATTCGGTTTTGTCAAAAAGGAAAAGGCAGCCGTTTTTGCCCGAAACATAATATGCTTCGCTTATTAAATTGCCTTGTTCATCATATTCATATGCCGTTTCGTTGTTTGGGATAAGCGCGCCTTCGGCTGAAATATCGCTTGAAAGCACCCCTGTAAGCCTTTCGTTTTTGTCATAAGTATACTCCACGGTTTCGCGTGCGGTAAGGTTGTTTGAGTTATCGTATTCGAAAAATTCTTCTTTTGCGGTTTTTCCGTTTGCGCCGATATGCTTTTT
>JAZLAI010000035.1:0-35220 GCA_045613105.1 Bacteroidales bacterium
TAACGCAGTTGCTTCAAGAGCAAGACGCAAAAAAGTTTTAAAACAAACAAAGGGCCAGTTCAGCGCACGTAAAAACGTTTGGACTGTAGCTAAAAACTCTTACGAAAAGGGTTTACAATACGCATACCGCGATAGAAGAAATAAGAAACGTGATTTCAGATCCTTATGGATTATCCGTATCAATGCCGCAGCACATGAATACGGCATGACATACAGCACATTCATGGGTAAACTTCACGCAGCAAACATCGACCTTAATCGTAAGGTTTTAGCCGACTTAGCTTTGAATAACCCAGAAGCATTTAAAGCAATCGTCGAAAAAATAAAGTAATAATCACTAAATGAGTGTGGAAGGAAGCCGCTGTGAAGCGGCTTTTTTTTATATAAAAACTTCCTGAAATTTTACATTAACTGAAAAATAATCTCTATATTCGCAAAAACATAAACAATGATCTTGTGGTCAATATTATTCTGATATTAAATAAATAAACAAAATAAACTCAAATAATTATATCAAATGAAAAACTTATCAATGTTATTATTTGCCGTCTTGTTTTCTTTCATGACGACAAATGCTCAGAACAATTTGAAAGTCGAGACTTTCTATCTCGACAATGGTTTGAAAGTGGTCTTGTGCGAAGACCATTCGGCACCGACAATTCATGGAACCGTCTATGTCCATGTCGGAAGTAAAAATGACCCTCTCGATGCAACTGGTATGGCTCACTATTTCGAACATATCATGTTCAAGGGAACTGATAAAATCGGAACTACCGACTGGGAAAAAGAGAAGGTGTTCCTTGATAGCATCGATATAATGTATGATAAATTACATGAGACCGATGTGCCAGAAGAACGTATAGCAATTCAACAGAAAATAAATGAATTGTCTATAGCATCAACAGATTATGCTATCCCTAACGAAGTTGATTTGATTCTCACCAAGATGGGCGGTGAGGGACTTAACGCAGGTACTTCATACGACTATACTGTTTACTTCAACAGTTTCCCTTCAAATCAGGTCGAAAAATGGATGGATGTATATGTCGAACGTTTCCGTAACCCTGTGTTCCGTCTCTTCCAAAGCGAGCTGGAAACAGTATATGAAGAAAAGAATATGTATAGCGACGAGCCTATTGCAGCTTTCTCAGAGATGATGTTCAAAGAATGCTTCGGCGAACATCCTTACGGACGACCTGTCATAGGCCTTACAGAACATCTTAAAAATCCTCAGACAACAAAGATGCGCGAGTTCTTCGAGACTTATTATGTGGCTAATAACATGACTCTTATCATGGTGGGTGATTTCGTTACTGAAGATATCAAGCCTTTGATTGAAGAGAAATTCTCGGTGTGGGAAAACAGAGAAATACCTCAGCAACCGGAATTTGAACTCCCTACATTTGATAAGGAAGTTATTAAAGAGGTAAAACTAACTCCTATGAAAATGGGAACTGTCATGTATAAAGGTGTAGATAACTCACATGAAGACAATGTGGTTTTGGAAGTCATGATGCATTTGTTATCTAACGGTTCTACAGGTGTTCTTGATAAAGCTATGTTGAATAATGAATTGATGGCTGCTATGATGCTGCCATTGTCATTGGAAGATCATGGTGCTCTTATTCTCTTATATGTCCCTAAAATAGTAGGTCAGTCACACGAAGAAGCAGAAGCTATAATATTCAATGCTTTAAATAAAGTAAAAACAGGAGACTTCAGCGATGATCTGTTGGAAGCTGCCAAGACTACTATCCTAAAAAATAAATTGCAAAGCCTTGAAAATGTTAGCAATCTTGCTTATATCCTTATGGATCTTGAATCGAGAGGAGTTACTTTTGAAGAATATCTCGCAGAGACAGAGAGAATAAAGAATATTACCAAAGAAGATGTCATGGCTATGACAAACAAATATTTCACCGATAATCGTACAATATTAAGATCTAGCATGGGATTCCCTGAAAAGGATAAAGTAGAGAAACCTAACTGGAAAGCTGTAGAGGTGAAGAACACAGAACTTAAATCGGACTTTGCACGACAGATAGAATCACAAAAGATTGAAGAAGTGAAACCTCAGCTGATAGAGTTTGGTAAAGACGTCATGATAGAACAAGCAAACGATATGTTTAAATTGTATTCTTCAAAGAATCCTTATAACAATATCTTCAATTTGAATATCACATACAATTATGGACTTATCGATAATCCAGAACTTCAACGTGCACAGGATCTTGTTGCGATGCTTGACACAGATACAAGGACTTTCGAAGAGATGGAACTTGAACTTCAGAAAATGGGCGCATTTACTTATGTCAATATAAATGACAGTTATACCACATTGTTCATCTCAGGTTTTGAAGAACATTTTGACGAGATTATGGCTATCTGCGCAGACAAGATGTTTAACGCTAAATATGATGCTAAAAAACTTGGTGTTTTGATAGATGCTGAAAACATGGTTGAGAAAACTGATAAGGATTCTCCTGATACATGGAGCGATGCATTGTATCAATATGTTACTTTAGGAGATAAATCTTCGTATCTCACAAAGATGCCTATTAAGAAATGGGCTGAACTTGATGGTGATGTTATCCTTGACGATTATAAAGAAATATTCAATTATGCCGGTCATGTGACCTTTACAGGAAACCTGGATACAAAGGATGTAATTGCTTCTTTGAACTCGCATAACTTGATTAAGAATGACGCTATCAAGGCTGATAAGAAAATAAAGGAACATCATAAATATGATGGCAATATGGTCTTCTTTGCACATAACAAGAAATTCAGACAAAGTAAGATAAGTATGTATGTCCCAGGAGATATATTGAATAAGGATGAAAGAGTCGTGTCGTCTGTTTATAACAAATACTTCGGCACTGATATGTATTCTATCGTTTTCCAGGAAATAAGAGAGTTACGTTCATTAGGATATACAGCATATTCTTATTATTCATACGATTATCTCGATAGAATACCAGGTTTCCAATATGCTTTTGTTGGAACACAGGCCGACAAGACTAACGAGGCTGTAGATGCTATGAGAGACCTTATCGTCAATATGCCTGAGAAGATGGAGAAATTTGACACTTCAAAAGACGCTCTTATCATGTCGAGAGCTGCTGATTATATAACACCTCGTAATATACCGACATCTGTGGTGGCATGGCTAGAATCAGGTTATGACAGCGATCCTAGAATTGATGCAACAAATTATATAAAAAGCATCACATACGAAGATGTTAATAAATTCTATCAGGAAAAGGTTCAAAATAGACCAATCATCATCATGATTGCAGGTAACAAGAAAAATGTCGATATGAAGGCATTGGAAAAATACGGAGAAGTCAAGATGGTGAAATTTGACGAGATGTATAAATAAAAAATAGCTTTCTATAATAAAAAAACGAGTCAATTACGACTCGTTTTTTTTGTTATTCCAATCCTCCGCCAAGGGCATGAAATAATGTTATTACGCTTTGTATTTCTATGTATTTGTCGTTTGTCTCTGTCAACTCAGCTTGCAAGAGGTTCTTTTGTGCTGTCAGTACTTCTAGGTAATCAGCTTGTCCGTTTTTCATGAGAAGTTGAGTATTCAAGACAGCTCCCTTCAAATACATGATTTGTAATTTATCGCTATCTAATCTCTTGCGTGCAGTCTGCCATGCTATCAGGGCATTATTAGCTTCGGTGCCAGCATCCAACAATGTCTGCTTGAAATTGAGCAGTGCTTCTTGTCGTTGCGACTCGCTGATTTTAAGTCTGGCCTTGTTTTTTCCTTGGTTGAAAATAGGCTGCACCAATGAACCTACGGCGTTGAAGATCCAGTCGCCAGGGTCTCCTATTGTTCCCGACCAGCCTGCATTGCCACTTAAGGTGATGGTTGGGTAGAAGTAGGAACGTGCTACATTGGTTGCATAATAAGCCTCTACTAATTTATATTCAGCTTGTCTCACGTCAGGACGGTTGATAAGGCTCGATAAAGGAAGTCCCATCAGCAATGTGTCTGGAAATATCTGTTCCGACAATCTGTTGCGTTCAAATTCCTGAGGTACTAATCCCAAAAGTGCTGACAATGAATTTTCTTGTTCTATGATCTGTTCCTTTAATGTAAGTATTGATGCTTCAACATTGACTTTGTTGGCTTTGGCTTGAAGTACTGCGGCTTCGTTAGTCTTACCAGCTCTTTTCAAAGCAGATAGCGTTCTGATATTTTCTTCCCATGTCTTTAGTGTTCTCTTGCTGATGACAAGCTGTTCGTCAAGCATAAGAAGTGTGTAGTATGAATTTGCTATGGTGGCGATGAGCTGTGTCTGGACAGCTTGCTGATAAGCTTCTGTTGCTGACAATGCTGCAGCAGCTCCTTTCTTGGTGTTTTCTAGTCTTCCAAAAGCGTCTATTTCCCATGATGCGCTAGGTGCTAGACTGTAATTCAATCCGTTGCCATTGCCGTTAGCTTGTGCTGAGAACGATACATTAGGATAGAAAGCCAGCTGAGATGTCTTTAATGTAGCTTCAGCCTGTTCCACTTTAAGACGTGCAATCTCCATATCGGTATTACTTTTCATTCCTAATTCGATCAGGTCTTGAAGTAATGTGTCAGTAAACAACTCTCTCCATGTAAGGGATGCTATTGACTCATAGTCGTCTGCCGTTGGTATTCTGTTGTATAGACTATCGACGAAATCAATGTCAGGACGCTCGTAATGCTTATACAAGGCGCAGCTGTTCATCGTGACGGCCGTCAATATTATAAAAGGAATTAATATCTTTTTCATGATTATATCTCTTTATTTCTTTTTGGCATTACTTTTTCTTCTATATTTCTGAAAATGATAAATAAGACCGGAACCACGAACAGAAGTGCAATAGTGCCGATAAGCATTCCGCCTACTGTTCCTACACCAATGGAGATATTGCCGTTAGCACCTACGCCAGTAGCGAACATAAGTGGTAACATACCGAATATCATTGTCAAGGATGTCATCAAGATGGCTCTTAATCTTGCCTTGGCTGCTGACATCGCTGCCATAGGTATTGACATGCCTTGCTCTCTTCTCACTGATGCGTATTCTGTGATAAGGATGGCGGTCTTGGCCAACAATCCTATGAGCATAAGAAGTCCGATCTGTAGATATATGTTGTTCTCCAATCCGAACATATTGGCGAATAAGAAACTGCCGGCGAGACCGAATGGTACAGAAAGGATAACGACGATAGGTATGAAGATACTTTCGTATAAGGCGCAAAGTATAAGGTAGATGAAGACGATACATATTATAAATATTATAGCCGTCGAGTTGCTTGAGGATGCTTCTTCTCTCGACATGCCGCCAAATTCATAACCGTATCCTGCTGGCAACAGTTCTTCAGCAACTTCTCTTACAGCCTGGATCGCTTCTCCTGATGAATAGCCTGCAGCAGCTTGTCCGTTGACCTGTATTGATGAGAAAAGGTTGAACCTTGATATGGATTGAGGTCCATAGACGCGTGTCAATGTGACGTATTGACCTATCGGTGACATCTCGCCGTCTTTGTTACGCACAAACATGTTGTTAAGCGATTCTGTATCGAGACGATATTCAGCTGATGCCTGTACCATGACTCTATATAGTTTTGAGAAACGATTCATATTTGAGGCATAGCTTCCTCCGACATAACCTGCCATTACGTTGAGTACATCGCCAGGCGACACTCCGTTACGCTTGCATCTGGCTGCATCGACTTCCAAAAGATATTGAGGGTATTTGCTGTCGAATGATGTTGAGGCTCTTCCTACTTCAGGTCTCTCGTTGAGAGCTGCAATGACATCGTTGGTGATCTTTTGCAAGTCTTCTATCTTGCCGCCTTTCTGGTCTTGGATATGGACTTCAAAGCCGCTGCTTGCGCCATAACCAGGTATCATGCCTCGTGTGAATACAATTATCTTTGCTGATGTTATATCAGATGTGGCTGCATAGATGTCTTCCATCACAAAGTCTATGTTGTCTTCAATCTCTGGACGTTCTTCCCATGGTTTAAGACGCAAGGTGAATCCTCCGCATGAAGGGCCTACACCACTCATCATGCCGTAACCTGTTGTATAGGAGTATGATTCTATCTGAGGAATATCGTCAAGTCTTGCTGCGATAAGTTCCATGATGCGTACTGTTTCCCCTAAGTTGGTGCCAGGAGGTGTCTGGACATCGATGTTTATTGATCCCATGTCTTCTTTAGGGACAAGACCTGTCTTAGTGTTTTCAAGCATATAGAAAAGTCCACCTACTGCTGCAATTACAAGTATCACCGACAACCATTTGTTTTTGAACATGAAAAGAACACCTTTTCTGTATTTATTGACGACACCTTTGAAACCTGCATCGAATACGAAGTGAAAGCGTGTTGAGAATGACATGCTTCCGTTTTCTTTTATGATATAAGGCTGCATCAATAATGCACATAAAGCAGGACTTAATGTGATTGAATTGATGAGAGATATACCAACAGCTACAGCCATTGTAAGACCGAATTGTGTGTAGAATGTACCTGTCGTTCCTCCCATGAAACATACTGGGATAAACACAGCCATGAATACGAAGGTTGTTGCTATCAATGCGCTGGAGATTCCTTGCATAGCGTCAATGGTAGCTTTATATGGTGAAGTGTAACCTGCGTCAAATTTGGCTTGTACTGCCTCAACTACAACGATGGCGTTGTCAACGACAGTGCCGATGACTAGAACCAAGGCGAAGAGAGTGATCATGTTGAGACTGAATCCTGCTACCATAAGGAACGCAAAAGTTCCGATGAGAGATACAATTATGGCGATGGCTGGGATGAATGTAGAACGGAAACTTTGCAAGAAGATATAAACTATCAGGATAACCAAGATGATGGCTAAAATGAGAGTCTCGATGACATTGTCGATGGATGCATCTAAAAAGTCTTTCGTACTCATCAAATCAACGATTTCAATGCCTCTAGGCAATGACTTCCTGATTTCTTCTATTTCTTTGTCGATGGCATCAATGATTTCGTTGGCGTTTGATCCTGATGTCTGTGAAATCATCAGTGTTGTTCCTGGGTGACCGTTTACCTTACCGATATAGTCGTAGCTTCTTGAACCTAATTCAACAGTGCCGATGTCTTTAAGTTTCAATAATGTTCCGTCATTATCGGCGCGTATTATCATATTGGCATAGTCTTCTTCCTTATCGTAACGGCCTCTGTATTTTAATGTGTAGCGGAATGTGTTTTCTGAGTCAGCACCTAATGTTCCTGTGGCAGCCTCCAGATTCTGTTCTGCTAATACTGCAGAGATGTCGGATGGTATCAAAGAATATTTCGCCATTTTAGCAGGGTCGAGCCATATGCGCAGTGAGTAGTCTGCACCTCTTACATCAACTTCACCGACTCCAGCGATACGTGACAGTCTTGGCTCTATGTTGATCTTTAGATAATTGCTTATGAATCTCTCGTCGAAAGAGTCATCTGGGCTATAGACTGCCAATACTTTGATACGGCTTGTCTGTCTTTTTTTCACAGTGACACCGCTACGTGTAACCTCAGCAGGCAACAGACCTTGTGCTGAAGCGATGCGGTTCTGAACGTTGACTGTCGCCATGTCAGCATTCGTTCCCTGACGGAAATAGATCTGAATAGTGGCAGATCCGTTGTTGTTGGCTGATGATGTCATATACATCATGTCTTCTACTCCGTTGATGGCTTCTTCCAAAGGTACAACGACGCTGTTTTGGACGGTCTCCGCGTTGGCTCCGGCATAGTTTGCAGACACACTGACAGTAGGAGGTGCGATCTCAGGATATTGTTCTACAGGAAGGCCAACAAGGCAGATGAGACCTAAGAGCACTATTATCACAGATATGACACCCGCAAAAATAGGTCGGTCAATGAATGTTCTGATATTCATAATTAATTACCTCCGTTATTATTGCCATTATCTTTATTTCCATCTCCATCTCCATCTCCATCTCCATCTCCGTCTCCGTCTCCGTTTCCGTCTCCGTTTCCGTCTCCGTCTCTGTCTCCGTCTCCATCTCCGCCTCCGTCTCCGTTTCCGTTTCCGTCTCCGTCTCCGTCTCCGTCTCCATCTCCCGTCCTAATAACAGCGCCTTCTCTAACAAGGCCTGCACCTTCAGCAATGATGACATCGCCTACTTCTAAACCACTTTCAACTATATAGTCGATGCCGTTGTTTTGTGGCATGACGGTGATGGCAGCAGAATGAGCTTTGCTGTCAATGACTTTATATACGAAAATCTTTTCTTGTAACTCGAATGTAGCTGTCTGAGGGATAACTATGCAGTTTTCGTGTACGCTAGGTATGATGACAGTACCGCTACCGCCGTCACGAAGGAGACGTTCTGGATTTGGGAATACGGCGCGGAAACTGACAGCTCCGGTGCTGGCACTGATGGTTCCACTGACGGCATTGATCTTGCCTTTATGTTTGTATGTCTTGCCGTTGCTCATGACGAGTTCTACCTCAGGCATGTCTTTGATGGCTTCTTTCAAAGAACCATATTCTTGGATTAGGTCGAGCATCTGATTTTCTGCCATCGAGAAATAAGCAAAGATCTTGCTGTCGTCGGAAACCGTTACCAATGGCTGGCTTATGTTGCTGTTTACCAATGCACCGACGCGATATGGAATCATGGAGGCGACACCGTTAACAGGTGATTTCACCATTGTATATGAGAGGTTGTTGTATGCGCTGTTCATTTCTGCCTTCGCCAATGCGAGTTTAGCTTCTGCCTCAGCGAGGTTGTTGTTGGCTGTCATCAGCTCAAATTCAGAGACGACATCCTGTTCGTAGAGTTCCTTGCTGCTTTCTAAGACGAGCTGCGCTGTTGAGAGGTTAGCTTCGGCACTCATGACATTGGCCGATGCAATCTCGTAAGCTGCTTTATATGGAGTCTGGTCGATGACGAAAAGGGTAGAGTCCTTACGGACGAAATCACCTTCGTTGATGCGGATGTCGGTAATCATGCCGCTTACCTGAGGACGGACCTCGACGGTCTGGCAGCCGTTGATGGTGGCAGCGAAACCGCTTCTTAAAACTTGGTTGCTCTTTTCGACGGTGAGAGTCTTGTAAATAGTCTCAGCGCGCTTCTGTGGCGCAACTTTCTCTTGGCATGATGTCATCGATAAACCTACAATACCTATAAATAATAACTTTCTGAAATTACTTAAATTGCTCATTTCCATATTTAATATTATATATATAAGATAACGGCAAATTTAAGATTTATTTTGCTATTTATTTGAAAAAATATTTGAATTTTTAATACTTTCTCTCTGGCTGTTCCGCCTCCAACCTCCGTCTCCAACTTCCGCCTCCAACCTCCGCCTCCGTCTCCAACCTCCGCCTCCAAACTCCGTCTCCAACCTCCGTCTCCAACCTCCAACCTCCGCCTCCAACCTCCGCCTCCGCCTCCAATCTCCAATCCCTAACGCAACAGACGAACTCTAGAAATTTAAAATTCGTCATAAAAGAAGGAACATAAAATGTTAATGAAAATTAATAGGAATAGTTAATGATATGTTAAACTAAATTAAAAGGAAAAATGATTGCTTGTGATATGTCAGTTACAAAATTGTGGTCAATATAAATGATGGAGTAATAAAAGGCGATATGCCTAATCGAGCTTTTTCTCCACTAAAAAACATAGACTGTTTTAAAAGTTTTTATATCAAATTCAATACAATAGAATGGGAAAACGGAGCCGATTTTGCACCAGAATATCTCTATGAAATAGGTGAAATTATTTGCTGAAACTATTTCTGGTTGTGATGGAAGTTATCTCCGGTTTCGTTCCAATCCTCGATTTCATTACGGTTTCTCCTAATCCTATATTTACATAAAGATATTGATTTTCATGTTGGAATAATCCTGCGACCTCGTTGAATATGAATGATGAAGGCGACCATCCGAAAATGGAAAACTGCATCGCATGGGTGTGACCCGACAACATCAAATCTATTTCTGGCATGTCTTTGACTTCTAATTCCCAATGTGTTGGGTCGTGACTTAACAAAATCTTATAATCGCCATTAGCGTTTTTCATCGCGTTTTGAAGATTGCCGTATGAAAGGAACGACCTGTGCGTCGAGATGTTTTCTACTCCAATAAGAGAGATGGTGTCGCTGCCCCGAACAAGAGAGACACTCTCATTCAATAACAGATTCCATCCCATTTTTGATTGTCTGTCTTTCAGCTCGTCAACATATTTCCATTGGATGGAATCTGGGAAGTTGCTATATGCGCTATAGTCGTGGTTGCCTAGAATAGAATAGACTCCGTCCTTGGATTTTATCTTCGACAATATTGTATCTAAACCATCTAATTCCCAAGGACCGTATGAGACCAAATCGCCAGTAAAGACCACAATATCCGCATTTTGCTCGTTGATTGCCTCGACGAATTTCTGTAATGTCTTTGCTCTGTTTTTAAAAGAATGAAGATGAAGGTCAGAGATTTGTATTATCTTATAATCATTAAATGACTGAGGAAGCTTGTCGCTGTTGATTTCTATATTCTTTATCTGGCATTGGTTCCTTTCGATGAGGGCTCCGTAGCACCAAAGGATAGGAGCGAGGAGAGTGAACCATAATGATTTCTTGAAAAATGATTTGAAATTAGCTCCAAAGAGATGAGCGATGCCTGAAATTGTTAAAGCTAATAAACCTATGATTATCATCATGAAAATTATGATGATAAGGTTTGCTATTATTTCTATAAATGTTACCATTTACTTTTACTTGAATTTATTTTTAAAATCCATTCTTTTATGAAGTATTCTTATTATAATAATTTCATTGTTGTTGATTTTGTAAAAAACGATATGTTCTTTAATACAGGTTCCGAACAATTCATCAATAATTTCATCATATTTCATTCCGTAGAGAAATGGGTTTGTCGCAATATTTTTACAGAATGAAATCAGAATGTTATAATACTTGCAGCTTGTTTTATTGACCATTTTTTGGCAGTATATCTCCAAATATTGCTTAAATCTTCAACGGATTTTTTGGAAAATATGACATCATACATTATATTCTCGTCTAATCGTTTCAAGATGTAATTCTGGATTAAAATTTTCTGCTATGCCACTATCTATACCATCTATAATAGCTTTCCTTAATTCCTGAATTGTTTCCTGCTTTTCGATGTATTCTTTTTCTCCTTTCATAATGATGGATTTTAATCTTTTGTTGTAGATGTCATTGTGTGGAGACACTGATGTAAAAAATGAAGTTTTCATATATTTTGGATTTAAAATTTATATTGCAAATATATAACTTATTTGTAAATTTGAAATGTCTTTTATATGTTTTTTTTATTTATAATTGCATAAAATACTTGATATGAACTTCAACGTTTTTGGAAAGAAAAAAGCCCCAACTTTGATGCTTATTCCTGGATTGGGTGTATCATACGAGATATTTATACCTCTTATCCAGATTCTTGAAAATGACTTTCATATAATAGCTGTTGAAGTCGATGGATTTGTTCTTGGCAAACACACATGCTTCACATCCATCGACGATCAGGCTGTTCAAACTATAGATTATATAAAGAAAAATCATAACGGACGCTTGGATTGTGCATATGGACTTTCATTAGGCGGAAAAATCCTTTCTCGTATTTTAGAGCGTGATGAAATATTGATAAGTCATGCTGTTATGGATGCTGCGCCTTTATTGCCTTTGCCGAAATGCATGGTCGCTCCTTTAAGCCATTATCAGAGTTTCAATGTCTGGACTTGCTATCATTGGACGAAATTCTGGAGATGTGTATTTCATTCTCATTATTTTGATGTCTTGCTTGATGAGTGTAGAAAAGTGTATCCTTTCGGCAGAGGAAAGTCTGTGATAGATGGATATAAATCCGTTTATACAAATAAGTTGCTAGAGTTACATGGTAATGACATTCATTATTGGCATGGAACCAAAGAAGCTTTTGTGGCTCGTCCTCAAGTTGAACATTTGAAGAAACTCTGTCCGGAAGTAAGTGTTGAGTTCTTCAAAGGAATGAATCACGGGCAGCTTTTGATTGATAAGCCAGAAGAAGTTGCAAAGAGAATTGTCATGTTGATGGAAAAATGATTTTATTATGAAAAATAATTTGTTTGTAGAATCGCTGAAGAAATTTATTGCAGGTTTTGTGGCAATTGGCATCTTGTTGTTCTTACCGGCTGGAACTTTTTATTATTGGAATGCTTGGTTGTTTGTTACTGTTCTTTTCCTCCCGATGTTGTTTTTAGGAATCGTGATGTTATTTCGTTCTCCAGAGCTTCTTGCAAAACGTCTGGATGCGAAGGAAAAAGTCGATGAGCAGAAATGGGTTGTAGCATTATCAGGAATTATGTTTTTAGCTGTATTTGTTGTTGCAGGATTGAACTTCCGTTATTCATGGCATTCATTGCCGAATTATCTTGTATGGATAGGTACGGTTGTTTTTATTCTTTCATATTTGATGTATGCAGAAGTCATGAGAGAAAACGCATTTCTTTCCAGAACTATTGAGATTCAAGAAAATCAGAAAGTAATCGACACAGGTTTGTATGGTATCGTTCGTCATCCGATGTATTCAGCTACACTATTTATGTTTTTGTCGATACCATTGATTTTAGGTTCAATCATTTCATTTGCTATAATGTTGGCATATATTCCAATAATAGCAGTCAGAATGAATAGCGAGGAACAAGTCCTTGAAGAAGGGTTGAGAGGATATAAGGAATATAAACAGAGAGTGAGATATAAGGTGATACCTTTTGTTTGGTAGAACTCTAAAGAATAATAATACGAAAACTGTAGAACTTTACCAGCTTTTTGGTAAATATCGTTCAATCATATATTCGTCATTAAAATAATATCCTCTATTTCTTTACGGCTAATGTTTTCTCTTTCAGCCTTATCGTATATGGTAAGGAGATTGATTTCGCTTTCGTCATTAGAAACTAATATGATATATGGATTATACGAGCTTCGTGGCTTTTTCCTTTGCCTTTTGATTTTATCGCCATTCTGACTTTACGCAAGCTATCACCTATATCAACCCCAGAATACGGATTTTCTAATAATGTATTTTGTAAAGTTTCTAAATCTTTTTTAAAAGAGTTGTATTTCTTAGCTAATCGTTTGGCTTCTTTTAAATAAGAGTCACTGAGGATAATTCTATAATTCACCAATGAGTTGTTGAAGAGTTACACCTTCATTACCATTCTCATGACGTTTTTTATCTCCAAAAGACTATCTCTGATTGCATCAAGGATTTCCTGTTTTTCGATGTATTCTTTTCGTTTTTCATAATATGGTTTCGTAATTCGCTGCTGTAGATGCCATCTGTGGCATCATTGTTAAATTTAATGTTTTCATAAAGATTGGTGTTTAAAATTACTTTGCAAATATACATTGTAAAATGTTAAAATATCGTGAGCTTTACAATAAAAAACTCCGCGTAAATACAGAAAATACGCGGAGTTTTTTTTTGATATACTTTGTCTTTATTTTTCCTGATGGTTGTCTCTCAACAAATCGTTGACGGTCTTGACAGGATTGAAGGTAATAATAGGGACTTCGACGAAGATATTGATCCAGTCAGCCATGGCACCATTCCATAATCCTGGCAACTCTAATGCTTTCAGTTCTTTGCCGTCTTTTGATTTTCTTGAAATGAAACCTGTATTGTAATCAATATAATCGTTCAGGTCAAAAGGTTCTCCTTTGAAGTCATGTGTGGCACAGACAAGATCTACAGGGTTGAAATGTGTTGCGGATTGGAAGATTGCTTCTTGTTTTTCGTTCTTATGGTCTATCTGTGATGACTCTACGATCTGTAATGAAATTTCATCGTTGCTGTTTCTTACCCAGTATGGTCCGCCTCCAGGTTCGCCTTCGTTCTTTACCATGCCGCATATTCTCATCGGACGGTTTAGTTTGCCGTAGAGGAAGTCTATCTTCTCAATCTCGTTGTATGTCTTGAAGAAGTTAGGAATGTCTATCATCATTTTTTCTTTTGCGAATTTGGCGATTTCATCAATTTCATCGTCTGCAAGACAGCCTTCGTCCAATAAGTTAAGGTATTCAAATTGCTGTTGTTGAAGTCTGAATAGATAACCACCCAACACTTTCTTATAATCGTATGTCGTTGGCTTCAGCCTGTCAGGGACGACATTGTCGATGTTTTTTATGAATATGACTTCTTTCTGTAAGTCATTAAGATTCTGTATCAATGCGCCGTGACCTCCAGGACGGAAAAGCAGGCTGCCGTCGTTGTTACGGAAAGGCTCGTTGTTCATATCAACGGCTATGGTGTCGGTAGATGGCTTTTGTACTGAATAAGAGATGTCGTAACGTATGTTAAACATTTCTTCGTATTTGGGGACAACATCTTCGACTGCATCCTTGAAGATATCGATATGTTCTTGAGATACGGTGAAATGCAGCTGTGCTACAATGCCGTCTTCTGTCTCAGCAGTGCTGTAATGTGCTGCTTCAACCAGATGCTCTTCTAGAGCATAACGTGATATTTCGGAGTATTTGTGGAATTTCAACAGAGCCTTCGGCAGTTTTCCGTAAGCAAGGCCTTTGTTTTCAAGTAGAAATTCTGCTATCTCGACAAGGATGTTTTCGTTGAGCAGTGTGTCGATGTCTTTGTCGTGTTCTGCCAATTTAGCTTTCAAATCATCGTAAAAAGCAAACTCTCTGATATTTATGAAAAAGTTTTCAATAGAGTCAGTCTTGATGTCTTCTTTTTCCAAGAAATCTTCAGGTAGTTCCTTGCCTTTATATTCTTCAACGAAAGAGTAAAGGTCTTTAAACATACGGCTCGCTGCTCCTGAAGCAGGGATGAATTTTAAGATGTCGTAGTATTCTTTGTCTTCGTCAAACTGTCTTATAAGTTCCTGAACTTCACTATCGCTGAATCGTATTATGCCGTTTTCTGTTGTGGCAGCAGCAACCAAGTCACAATATGGAAATCCGGTCTTGAATTGATTGACTTGTCTCTCAACTTGTTCTACTGAAATATTTAAATCTTCAAGTTGTTTCTTGTCGTTGTTTGTTAAGGCTAACATAGGCATTTATATTTGAACATCACAAAGATATAAATTAATCTTTATGTTATTAAACTTTTAGAAAAAATATTTGTATATATTTGCAATGGCAAAGACTAATGACAAAAGTCTAAAGACTAAAGGTTAATGGTTGGTAATTTTGAGTTAGCATCTGCCAGTGCGTTAGGGATTGGAGCGGCATCCTTTGCGAGCGGAAGCTGGAGGCGGAGACGGAAACGGAGGCGAGAAAAGATATAGCGGAAAGCCCGACGGCGAAGCCGGAACGCCCAAAACAAATTGAAAACTGAAAATTTAAAATTATTGAATGAGAATTTAAACTAAAAATTAAATAAAATGATTAACAAACAATTGCAAGACGCTATCAATGCGCAGATAAACGCTGAGTTATGGTCAGCTTATCTTTATTTGTCAATGGCAACAAACTTCCATGAAATGGGTTTGGGCGGTATCGCTAACTGGTTTGAAGTTCAGTTCAAAGAAGAACAAGACCATGCTATGATTTTCTATAACTATTTAGTATCACGTGGCGGTCGCGTTGAACTAAAAGCTATCGACGCTGTCAAGACTAAATGGGAATCACCATTGGAAGCTTTTGAAGATACATTACAACACGAACAAAAAGTCACATCTTTAATCAACGACATCAATGCTTTGGCAGTTGAGTTGAAAGACTACGCAACACAAAACAGACTTGTTTGGTTCATCGACGAACAAGTTGAAGAAGAAGAATCAGCTCAAAAGATGATCGACAGTCTCCGTATGATTAAAGACAATCCATACGCTATCTATATGTTCGACAAAGAATTAGCAGCAAGAACATATACACAGGCATCACCACTTGCTACAGCAGGGGAATGAGGAATTAAAGGTATGAGGAGTTGAAGAATTCCAAATAAAAAAGCATCGTAGAAATTTCTGCGATGCTTTTTTATTTGGTGCCTGAGCCTGTCGAAGGCAATGCTGGCGCTTCGACAAGCTCAGCGACCGACAAGTTCAAAGTTCAATAGCCAAAAGCCTTAGTTCAAAGTTCAGAGTTTATCAAAGACTCTTTCTAACAATTATTTTCTTCACTTCCAAACCGAGTGGTTCCAATGGATAGCATCTGTCGGCTTGGTCGAGCTTGAATGTCTGTTTGCCTGCTTTGAGGTTCATCTTGCCGATGTATGATGTCTGAATCATTGGGTCAACACCTGGCAATGTGTGTGCGATTACGTTGTCGCCGCATTCGAATGAATATCTCTTGTCTAAGTTTTCTGGGACATAAACTACGAATAAGTCGTAAGTTCCGTCTTCAGCTACTTCCATTTCCCATGAACGCCATGAGTCGGTCTGTGTGCTCATGTAACCTGTTCCGTCTATCGCAGCGTGTTTTGTGCCGTTTGCTTCTGTGAGTTCGATGAGGTCGCCATCTTGTTTAACGACAACTTTTTCTTTATAAACGACTTGAATCTTATTCAAAGTGTCAGGATGTTGATTCAAGAATTCACCGATTTTTGTCAATACTTCTTTTTCGTAAGGGATGACGTTGCCGTCGCCGTCAGGACCGATGTTTAACAAGAAAACACCGCCGTGTCTTACTGTGCTGAACAATCTTCCTAATTGTGTTGCAACTTGTTTGTCAACGTCAGGACGCTTAATCCACGATTTGTAACCCCATGTTCCATAGAGAGAAGCAGGGTTGTCCCAGAAGATGTTTTCGTAACCGGCTACGTCGCCGTTGTCAGGCAATGTCATATAGTCGCCTTGGTTGTTCATGATTCTACCGTTGATGATACATTCTGGTTGTAATGATTTCACTGTCTCACGGAAGCGTTTGCTTTGTTCTGGAGTTACGAGACCCATGTCGAACCATAATGTGTTGATGTCGCCATAGTTGGTGAGCAATTCTGTCACTTGAGCTACGATGTAATCTTCGAGTTCTGGAGTTACTATTTCAAGAGGAGAATAGACTTGGTTTACGTATTCGTGGCATTTTGTTGTTGGGTCTGGAGCGAGACGTGGGATTCCGAGAGGGTAGTGCCAGTCAGGAAGTGAGTAGTAGAGACCGAATTTTATGCCGTGACGTTTACAAGCGTCAGACAATTCTTTCACAACGTCGCGTCCGAAAGGAGTGAAGTCAACGACGTTATAGTCGGTTGTCTCGGTGTGGAACATACAGAAACCGTCGTGATGTTTTGAAGTCATGACGATATATTTCATGCCGGCGTTTTTAGCGAGTAAAACGATTTCATCGGCGTTGAAGTCTTGTGGGTTGAAAGTCTTTGCGACTGCTTCGTATTCATCAGTTGTGATACGAGCGTGGTTCATGATTTGTTCGCCGTAGAAAGGAATCTTTTCGCCTTTCCACCATCCAGCGAGTTCAGAATAAATTCCGAAGTGGATGAACATGCCAAAGTGTTCGGAGCGCCATTGCTCCAATGCTTTTTGTGTTATTTCGTCTTGTAGAGACGTCACCCCCGTGGCGTCTTTGCATGATGTTACAGTTGTGTCATTGTCTTTTTTTGAAAAATTGCATGCTGTTAATAAAACAGTCGATGCGAGTAATAAATTAATAAGGTGTTTTTTCATTATGAAATATTTTATTGATTTCTCTTTTGCAAAGATAGAAAAAAAGACAACAAGACAACAAGACAACGAGACAACAAGACAACAAGATTTTTAAATGTAGGAAATATTGGGTAAATAGTTATTTTTGTATAACTATAAATTGTTATGTTAATGAAGAATGATTTTAGATATCCATATGCTAAAACTGATAAAGGAAATTTGATAGGAATTGATCAAATTACAAATGATAATAGAAGAGATTTTCAATATTATTGTTATGGTTGTGGGAAAGAATTGATTCCTGTTCTTGGAGCAAAACGAGAGCATCATTTTAGACATAAAGAAAATGACATTTCTTGTGATAGAGATAAGTATTTGCATGAATTTGCAAAAAATGTAATAAAGGAACGTTTTGAAAAATCAGAACATTTCTATGTTAAATATAATGCAAAACGAAAATGTAAGAATAAAGAAAATTGCGATTTAGTGAAATATGGTTGGAAAGAATGTTATGCCGACGATTTATATGAAATTGATTTAAAAGAATATTATGATACATGTGAGTGTGAAAAAGGATATTTTGTTGATACGGAAAGTGGAAAGAAGAAGTATGTGGCAGATTTGAAGTTGATTGATAGTAATGGTAAATTTCCATTATTAACTATAGAAATTTGGGTTACGCACAAATGTGATGAGAAAAAGGAAAAGAATGAAATACGAATTATTGAGATTAAGATAGAGAAGGAGGCTGATGCATATAGAGAAATTGTTGAAAAAGACGGAGAATTGCCAATATATTTTTATTGGTTTAAAAGGAACGTTAATCTGGAACCGTCAAAGAAGTTGTATTTTAAAAAAATAGGATTAAACAATGAGTATGAGGAAAGAGAGGTGTTGTGTTCTGATATGAAATCTTTTGATGAAGAATGTAAATATGCTCTATTTGCTGATATTCTAGATTTAGAAGCTGATGATAGATTTAATTTTATTTCTATAATGCTTAATAAAAAAGGTTTTATAGTAAAAAATTGTTTGTTGTGTAATAACATTAAACATCATCCTTTTTATAAAGATGGGGTTTGCATGTATGGTGGTGAGAAAAATGTTTGTTATAAAAATAAAAAATACGATGTATGTCCATATTTTAAATATGCTCCACATAAAGGTGATTATGAGATGCATAAAAAATATGATAAAATTTTGTTTTGGGAAAAATCCTCAATTCCTAATTCCTAATTCCTAACTCCTAATTCCTAATTAATTGGAAACTCCATATCCGAAAAGTGCGAAGTCATATTTTATCGGGTCGTCGGCATCTAATTCACGAAGTTTTGATGTGATTTCTTCAACGGTAGTTCTGTCATTGCTTTTTCTTTCGATGAGTCCTAATTCGCGTGATATCCTACCGACATGGACATCAAGAGGTATCATGAGGTCGGAGGGTTGTATCTTATTCCAAATGCCGAGGTCAACGATGCCATCATTGCGGACAAGCCATCTCAGTGCTAGATGTAATCTTTTGCACGCTGAACCTTTCTTAGGATTGTCACAACAAGGATTTGAAATATGTACGCTTGAGATTCCGCTGTTGGCTTCTTGTATCTTGTCCCTAAAATTCTGAATGCCTTGCCATGTGTCGTGATTTTCATTTGAAGTGAAAATGTCTTCTACACTTTGATATTCATCATAAATGTGTTTCAAGCCATTGCAATAATATATGAAGTCACGGTTGAAGAAAGTACGATGGACGCATTTGTCGGGATCGAGATTTCTCCATCCTTCCGACATGATGAAATCGTAAGGTGATTTGCCCATGGTGTTGAGCAGCCTGTTGGCGGAATTGAGAATCATGGAACGTTTTCCCCATGCTATAGTAGCGATGAGAAAAGAGACGATTTCTATGTCATTTCTTTCTGAATAACGACGCGGAAACTGAACTGGATCGTTGTCGATAAAATCTGGAGTGTTGTATTTTATTACTAAAGAGTCTAAGTATTCTTTCATGTGAAATAAATAAAAGCAAATATATGGATTTTTTTGATGATTGGAAATGACGTGTATAAAAAAAAGAGCCCTTATGAAGGCTCTTTTTTATTATGCATTATGCATTAATAATTATGCATTATTTAAGACCGTGTTTTTTCAAGAATGGCTCGTTGCTTGGTTCTTGTCCGCGGAACTTCTTGTATTGTACCATGCCTTCGTCGTTGCCGCATTCTTGTAAGCAGTGTTGTCTGAACTTAGCAGCCAACTCTGGGTTGAATACGTCGCCTGATTCTTTGAAGTAGTTGAAAGCATCAGAATCCAAGACCGCTGCCCAGTAATATACATAGTAACCAGCTGAGTAACCGCCAGCGAAGATGTGTGAGTAATATGTACTTCTGTAGCGTGGGTAGATCTCGTTAATCAAACCGATTTCGTCCATCTTTGCTTTTTCGAAAGCAGCTACGTCGAAGTTGTCGTTCATTTCTGTTAATTTATGGAATTCCATGTCTAAGATTGCTGCTGCCAAGAATTCTGTTGTTACGAAACCTTGGTTGAACAATCCGCTGTTTTCTAATTTGTTGATGATTGTTTCTGGAATGACTTCACCTGTTTGCCAGTGTTTCGCGTACATTCTCAATACTTCAGGATCGCCAGCCCAGTTTTCCATGATTTGTGATGGAAGCTCGACATAGTCGCGAGGAACGTTGCCGCAAGTTCTGCTGTATTTGCCGTCTGAGAACAAAGCGTGCAAACCGTGGCCGAATTCATGCCATAATGTTTCTGTTTCGTCCCAGCTGAGAAGGGCTGGAGTGTTGCCTGTTGGAGGAGTGAAGTTTAATACTAAAGATACGAGAGGAGAAATCTTGTTGCCTTCGATGTCGTAACCTGCTTCACGGAAGCTTGTGCACCATGCACCGCCGCTCTTGCTGTCACGTGGGAAATAGTCTAAGTATAAAATACCGATGTAAGAACCGTCTTGTTCTTTGACTTCCCATGTCTCAACGCCGTCGAAATAAACTGGAAGGTCGTTGCGTTGTTCGAAAGTGATGCCGTATAATTTGTTAGCAACCATGAACATGCCATCGCGTACATTATTCAATGAGAGGTAAGGTTTCAATTCGTTTTCATCGAAGTCGTATTTTTCTTTGCGTAATTTCTCTGCATAATACCACCAATCCCATGATTCTAAATTCATGCCAGCAATCTTTTCCATTTCTTTGAGTTCTTCTTTAGCGACTTTCAAAGCTGGGTTGAATAAGTCAGCGAGGAATGTGTCAACAGTTGGAACTGTCTTAGCCATGTTGTTTTCCAATACGTATGATGCGTAGTCTTCGTATCCGAGAAGTTGTGCCTTTTGGATGCGTAATTTTGTCATCTCAGCGATTATAGCTTTATTGTCGTTAGCGTTGTCGTTGTTGCCACGCATAACGTAGCCCATATAAATCTTTTCGCGGAGGTCGCGGTTGTCGGCATATTGGAGGAAAGGAATGAGACTTGGTTTTGACAATGTGAAGACCCATTTGCCTTCCATGCCGTCTTTCTTGGCTTGTTCAGCGGCAGCGTCGATGCTTGATTGTGGGAGACCGCTCAAGTCAGCAGCGTTGTCAACGACGAGTTTGAAGTTAGCGTTTTCAGCGAGAAGGTTGTTGCCGAATTGAAGGCTTAACAATGATAATCTTTCGTTGATGCCTTTCAATGTTTCTTTGTCTGCTTCATTTAAACCAGCGCCGCTGCGGATGAAGTCGGCGTAGTATTTCTCAACGACGCGGATTTGTTGGTCGTCGAGGTTCATGTTGTGACGGTTGTCATAAACGTATTTAACCTTTTCAAAGAGAAGAGGGTTCATTGAGATTTCGTCGCCGTGAGCTGACATCTTTGGCATAATCTCTGCTGCGATGTTTTGCATTTCGTCGTTCGACATACATTCCATAAGATTGAAGAAAATGCCGCCTACTTTGTCTAAAAGCTCGCCTGATTTGTCGTATGCCAAAATTGTGTTTTGGAAATCTGGGGTTGCTCTGTTCTTAACGATGACATCTATCTCAGCCTTTTGTTGTTTCATGCCTTCTTCAAAGGCAGGCAGATAATGTTCTGATTGAATCTTGTCGAAAGCTGGCACTTCGTATGGTGTGCCGTAATCTGACAAGAAAGGATTTTCAGTTGCGACAGGCTTGTCGTTGCTTGTGCAAGAAGCCAATGTCATGATGCTTAAAGCAATCACGCTTAAAAATTTTCTGTTCATATTAATTAATGTGTTAAGTTTTCAAATGATGTGCAAAGTTAAGAAAAATAGTCAACGGACAACAGACAACGGACAACAGTTTTTTTTAATGTTGATTTGTACATTGTTTGATTCTTCTTTGTTTTGATATAGGTTTTGCTTTGATACGTTGAAAGTTTAAATTTTTAAATGAAATTCTCTTGACAAACATAAAAATCTATACTATCTTTGTAATATCAAAATGATATTAAAATAAAAAATAAAAAACTTAAAAAATTACTGTTATGGAAACAAATGAAAAAGAATTCAAAGGTTTAGTTGTCAATGGTTTTGTAGCATTGGTTTTATTCTTGGCATTGACTGCGGTATCTGTTTATGGTATCGTATATTTTGCTAATCATCCAAATACGACAGGTATTGTCCTATGTATTGTTGCAGCTTGTTTTTTCTTAATATGTTTGTTCGGTCTGAGAATGCAGGAACCTAATGAAGCTATGGCGATGTTGTTCTTCGGTAACTATCGTGGTACTTTCAAGAAGACAGGTTTCTATTGGGTTAACTTCTTGCTTTCTTCAAAGAGAGTTTCTCTCCGTGCACGTAACCTCAATGTCGATCCAATCAAGGTTAATGATAAGACCGGTAATCCTATTATGATTGGTCAAATCTTGGTTTGGAAGTTGAAAGACACATATAAGGCGATGTTTGAAATCGACTCACAGACAATGGCTGGCGTTTCTAATGGTCAGGTCAGCGTGTCCGGAAGAATGAAGGCTTTCGAGAGTTTCGTCCGCGTGCAAAGTGACGCTGCTTTGAGAGAGGTCGCTGGCATGTTCGCTTACGATGATAATGATGACACTAAAAACAACGAGTTGACATTACGTTCTGGCGGTGCTGAAATCAATGATATTTTGTTAAAGAAATTAAACGACCGTCTCGAGATGTCAGGTTTGGAAGTAGTGGAAGCAAGAATAAATTATTTGGCATATTCTCCAGAAATCGCTGCTGTTATGTTGCGTCGTCAACAAGCTGCCGCTATCATCTCAGCACGTGAGAAAATCGTGGAAGGTGCAGTCACAATGGTGAAGATGGCTCTCGACAAACTCAGCGAAGAGGAAATAGTAGAACTCGATAACGAAAAGAAAGCTGCTATGGTAAGCAACCTTCTCGTAGTCCTCTGCGCCGACGAATCTGCACAGCCTGTCGTTAACACAGGAACGCTTTATCAATGATGATGTAGAGACGTATCAATGACACAATAAAAATTAACAATATGTCATTGCTGCGTCTCTGAATATAAATCAAAAAATATAAAAACCATGACACTATTGTATATTTTAGGTTTGACAGTTGCTTTGTGTTTTATCGCAATAAAAACTGAACGTATCTTCGTTTCTGAAGATGGAATAAGAATCAAGGATGATATGTTTCCTTTATATATTCCAAACGACATTATAGTTTCAATCACTCTGCTTGATAGAGTGCCTAGAATTTTAATGAAGACCAACGGCGCAAATTTCGGACGTGTCTTCAAAGGCAAATGTAAAATAATGATGAACGATGCCGCGGAAAAAGCGACTATGTATTTGAGAAATAGAATATCTAATGTTATTGAAATAAAGACTGTTAATGGCAGCGTTTTTATCAATCGTAAGAATGACGCTCTTACGCAAGAACTCTTCAATGAGATGAAAAATACTGTCAAAATTGTCAAGGAAAGTGAATTGGATTATTGCGCAAAACCACGTAAAAACTATAGAAGCGTTTTGATGACAATAGCGTTTGTTGCATTATTGATGGGTCCGGTGTTTTTTATGAATTACAATAATGAGATTGTTGTCAACGACAAAGCCATTGAAATCAAAGGCGAATATGCAATGAATATTCCTCTTTCTGATATTGCCACTGTTTTGCTTGTTGAAGAATTACCTTCTATAAAATTAAGAACCAACGGCATCTCCACAAGGAAAGTCGATATAGGAAAATTCAAAATGTCTGACGGAAACAAATGTCGTCTCTATATCAATAAAGATGTGCCGTTATTCATCGAGATAAAATGCCATAGCAATGCTCAGGAGTCATTGATTTTCATTAACAGAAAAACCGTTGATGAGACAAAAGCGTTATTTGAAGAAATTAATTCAATTAGGAATTAGGAATGGTTTAGAGACGTATTTGATTACACTATAAAATAACAATATGTAATTGCTGCGTCTAAAAATAGATGTTTAAATAGGACAATGACTGTTGTCTGTAGTCCGTTGACTTGAATAATTATGAAAAAAGCGATTAAATATTCAGTTATAGTATGTTTGGTTAGCTGGGTTTTTGCAGCCATCATGATTTTCGGATTCGGTGTGAAAAACATTACCGACAATCCGATGAAATATACGGTATTGGCTTCTTTGTATATGTTGCTGCCATTGATGACGGCGGTTGTGCTTCAAAAGGTCGATAAAGAAAAATTAACATCGACGGGATTGCTGCGCTTTAAGATAAGCTGGTCGTGGCTTGTGGCATGGGTACTTCCTGTTATCATGGTATTGTTGACAATTTTTGTTAACACTCTTTTGCCAGGCTGTGAGTATAACACAGATATGTCGTCAATGATTCCTGTCGATTCTGTTACGGAAGAACAGAGAGAAATGCTGAGTATGTTTATGAATCCAACGGTTATGATTGTTGTTACAATCGTGAGCGGACTTTTTGCAGGCGTCACCATCAACGCTCTTTTCGCCTTCGGAGAAGAATACGGCTGGCGTAATTATCTCGTCTCAGCCTTGAAGGAAAAGAAATTCATTTGTACATCGATATTCATCGGAATCGTTTGGGGATTGTGGCATTTCCCTTTGATTTTATTAGGACACAATTATCCGCAACATTCTGTCGTCGGAGTGTTTATGATGGTGGTGTTCTGTGTGTTGGCTTCGTTTATCGAGACATATTTCGTGCTGAAGACAAAGTCTGTTTTACCAGCAGCAATATTTCATGGAACGATAAACGCAGTTGCGGGATTGAATGTCATTTTGGTTAAAGGCGGAAATGATTTGTTAAACGGTCTTACAGGAGTGTCAGGCTTCTTTGTGATGGCAATCGTCATTATGATTGTTTATTTGTTCGACAAATATATTTTGAAAGATGATATTTTCAGTAAAACGATAGGGGAGGTTTTGGAAGATGTCGAAGGATAAGGAAAACGCAACAAAGAACTTCGCCTTGCGTCTTGATGCCAAGACTATGGAAGCCGTCGAGAAATGGGCTGCCGACGAATTCCGTTCTGTCAACGGACAGATACAATGGATTATAAACGAGGCATTGAAGAAGTCGAAACGACTTTAGGAATTGAAAGTTGAAAACTGAAAATGGAAAATTTAATTTTTAGCTTTCAATTTTCAATTTTAAAACAGTACCATTGTATGTTGGATATTACTGTGCTTTTATATATTTGCATAATACAGTCTCATTAGCATATATGCAAATAACAATATTCTTTTCGTTTATATACCTATATTTATTTCTCAACTCTGTCCTGCATATAATATTTATCTTCAGATTTCGCCCTTACAAAAAAAGAAAACCTGAGAAAAATATTCTCAGGTTTTCACGTTTTCTATTTCTAAAATTCTATATTTTCAGAATTCTAAATTTCATCAAACGATACCTTGAGCTAACATAGCTTTTGCTACTCTCATGAAGCCAGCAACGTTTGCACCTTTAACGTAGTTGATTGTGCCGTCAGCTTCTTTACCGTATTCAACGCAGAGGTCATAGATGTCGTTCATGATCTTTAACAATTTAGCATCAACTTCTTCAGCTGTCCAGTTGATGTGACCAGCGTTTTGGCAGATTTCTAGACCTGAAGTTGCAACGCCACCAGCGTTAACAGCTTTACCAGGACCGAATGGTACGCCTGCGTTTTGGATTGTTGAGATAGCACCTGGTTGGCAACCCATATTAGAAACTTCAGCTACATATTTTACGCCATTTGCTAACAATTCTTTAGCGTCGTCTTCGTTCATTTCGTTTTGGAATGCGCAAGGACATGCGATGTCACATTTTACGCTCCAAGCTTTTTTACCAGCTGTGAAGAATGCTTTGCCTGGGAATTTGTCGGCCATATCTTGAACTTTGTTGCGGTTTGAAGCACGCATTTCGAGCATATAGTCAACCATTTCCATTGTGATACCTTCTGGGATTTCGCAAACACCGTCTGGACCTGAGATAGCGACAACTTTAGCACCGAGTTCGATAGCTTTTGTTGCAGCGCCCCATGCTACGTTACCGAAGCCTGACAAAGCGATTTTCTTGCCTTCCATTGTGTCGCCAACTTGTTTTACCATGCGGTTAACATAGTACATAGCACCGAAACCTGTAGCTTCTGGACGGATCAATGAACCACCCCAGCCGTATGATTTACCTGTCAATGCGCCTGTGCTGTGTTCACGAGCCAATTTTTTGTACATACCGTATAAGTAACCGATTTCACGGCCACCAACGCCAACGTCACCAGCTGGTGAATCTTGGTCAGCACCGATGTTTCTCCATAATTCATACATGAAAGCGTGGCAGAAACGCATGATTTCAGCGTCTGATTTTCCTGTTGGATCGAAGTCAGCACCACCTTTACCACCACCGAGTGGAAGGTTTGTCAAAGCGTTTTTGAAAATTTGTTCGAAGCCTAAGAACTTCAACATTGAAACGTTAACAGCTGGGTGGAAACGAAGACCGCCTTTGTATGCACCGAGAGCTGCGTTATATTGTACACGGTAACCGATGTTTGTTTGAACTTCACCTTGATCGTCAACCCAAACTACTCTAAATGTGAAAACGCGATCTGGTTCAACTAAACGTTCAACGATTCTTGCTTTTTCAAATTCAGGATGTTGGTTGTAAACATGTTCTACTGATTCTAAAACTTCGCGAACTGCTTGTAAATACTCTTTTTCACCTGGATGCTTTGCTTCCAAGTTTGTCATAATGGTTTGTACGTTCATTACTTTTATTTTTTATTGGGTTAAATAATAAAATTAATTCTTTAAAATAATTACTCCGCAAAGGTAAGCTTTTTAATTAATAATTTCCAAATATTTAACAAATATTTTTTCTTAAAAAAAATTATTATTTCTTATCGATGGTTTTTACATATTCTCCTTCTTCCCACATCAGTATTTCCATGATCGAACCATCTCTGTTATAACGTATTTCCTCACCGTTTTTAACATTGTCCTTGTAATGTATTTCCGTAATTAGAAAACCTTCCTGCGAATATCCTTTTTGTTTTCCTTCTCCGTTATCGTATGTCGCAACGGAACCTACGCTGCCATCGCCATAATATATCACCCATTTCCCATGTAACATGCCTTCATTGTAACTGCCTTCAAGAAGTATGTTGCCGTTGTCGTACCATTGTTTTATCTCTCCATGTAGAATCCCTTCTTTATAATGCTCCAGCTTCACAAGATCACCATATACGTTGTATTTTTCAAAAGCTCCTTCGTATTGGTCATCCTTTAAATAATATTTAGACTCCATGTTTCCATTGTCGTACCATCGTATAGCTTCTCCATTAAGAGTATCCATGGTGTATTGTATCTTCATCTCAGGCTTGCCGTTTGGATGATACCAGATACATTCTCCATTTAAATGCCCGTCTTTATATCTCAATTCCGACTTTATATTGCCATTGTCATAATACGACTTTATAATATCATTGGAATCCTTTCTGCCACATGATATGAAAACGAAAAGAGATACGATTATAAGATAATTGATTTTACAAGAGCTCATATCATGTCGATCATTCGATATTCAACAAATTTTTCTGATAGTCGCCATATTGATATATATTCCAATATGTATTTTCAACTCCGTCAAATTCCGATTTTCTCTGGAAATTATATTTGGTATTTAATAAAGGTATGTCATATATTTCAATGCCTGATGATAGTTCTTCTCCATAGTTCATCAATGCATTCAAGAAATACCATCCGATATTGAATCCGTGATATGCTATATCTTTAGGCTCTGTGCCGTATCTCTCTCTGAATTTGCAGATGAATTTTCCTACGCTATATGTGTCGTAATTTGTATATTCTTCATCAAAAATTATTGTATTTAACTTTATAAGGTTTTCGTTGAAGAGACGGTCGTATTTTGACCAATCGGGGAGAGCTATCAGACTTACAGGGTAGTCTTTAGTGAGAATGTTTAATTTATTGACCATCTCAGTGGCAAAAATCTTGCTGTCGCCATAGACTATCACTAAATTGTTTCTAAAAGATGATGCGACATTTTTAATTTTATTAAGACTGTCGATGGAATAATCGAAAACAGCTACCTGATTTCTCAGCTGTGTGGTGTCGTCTGGAAATTCATTGATCATAGCAACATTGAATGTCACATTGTCTGACATATATTTTGTTGAGTCAAACTCTATTTCTTCATTTTTTAATGCGTCCTGATGTTTCTTGATGATTCTCTTGATACGTTTGTTAGGGACGTATGAAAATTCGTCAATGTTCCTCATGGCTATATTTTCCATTATGTAAGCATATTCCATACATGAAGAATCCATGGCAAAGATGAATATGTTGTTGTTTCTGTATTTTTCCTTTATGACTTGTTCGATCCAATACATTTGATGAGATATGGACGGCTTTACCTTGACCATATTTTTGTTTCCAATCAGAAGATCCTCGCGAGGAGTCATCGGATTGACGATAAGAATGTCGTTGCTTTTTGCGAAAGCCATCACTCTCTCAAAAGGTTTCAAATGAAATGGACCGATGATGACATCAGCTGTTTCAAGCCATTGGTCGTTTAATGCGCTGACCACTTTGTTGGTATCCTGATCTACGTCGAAGACCTTGAGGTCTAGTTTCATGTTATGGCTGTTAACCATAGAATCGACAGCTATCATAAAGCCTTCGTAAAAATGAAGATATGAAAATGGCTTGGCAAGAAGCTGTTTGTTTGAAACTTCCTCACTGATGAATTTTTTATCAACATGTTCAAGATATAGAGGCATCATAAGAGCTACCTTGTATAATCTTTCAGAATCA
Source organism: Bacteroidales bacterium (assembly GCA_045613105.1). Lineage (GTDB taxonomy): Bacteria > Bacteroidota > Bacteroidia > Bacteroidales > F082 > Limimorpha. Next base: position 28,893 of record JAZLAI010000035.1, read on the forward strand.
TAATCAGTTGGTATAAATTCAGGCTGATATGATATTGTATCATGAATCATCACTTCTTCTGATTCTGATGGCAGTTCTTCTATAATGATTTCTTTATATGGGATACGGATTATGTTGCCGGCTTTGGGATTTTTTTTAATATCTTTATTTTCTGACAATATCTCATAAATTGTCACATCATAAATGTCGGCTATTTCCTGTAATGTCTGTTTCTTCTGTACGGTATGAATGTAATATTTCTTTCCGTTATATTCTGTAACGACAGCTGATTTATTTGATGATTGTGCTTTTAATGATGGAGCAAATATTGCTGTCATCATACTTATAATCAGCATGGAGAAAATAATTCTAAAGGCTTTCATTATCTTTTATTAATTATACAACTTGATGAAGTCTGTGTTAATTACATATTAAAACTTATCGTACAAAAATATGAAAAAAAATAATAAGTCCGGAATCATAACTTGAAGAATCCGGACTTATTGTATCAAATATTATTATTTGAAATTGCTTGTGGAGACATATTTGTATGTTTATGATATGTCTCTGTTTTTAGTGTTTATTCTGAAAGCGGTTTGAAACCTTTACCCATGATTTCTGTACTTGAAACAACATTCAAGAATGCATCTGGGTCGATGTCTTTCAATGCAGATTGTAATTTGACAAGTTCAGGGCGTGTTAAAGTGACATAAATCATTTTACGGTCAACGCCTTTGTATAAACCTTTTCCGAAGAAGCATGTACCGCCGCGGTTGATTTCTTTTACGATAATGTCGCGAACTTCTTCTGCTTTATCAGTAACGACAAATGCAGTCTTGTATGAGTTGAAACCGTCAACGACGAGGTCAATGATTTTACCTTCGATGAAGATGACCAAGATTGAATAAACAGGAAGACGTAATTGAGGTTCTGCGATTAATGTTGTGAGTGTGATGATTGAGTCAACGATCATGACCAATGTGCCGAGAGAGATCTTGGTATATTTGTGTAGAATCATAGAAATGATGTCGCTACCACCTGATGTTGCACCTGACTTGAAGATGAGACCGATAGCCAAACCGTAGATACCACCAGCGACCAATGTGTTGAGGAAGTAATCAGGAATGAAATATGTGCTTTCGCTGTGAGGAACGAGTAACCATTCTGGGCTTGGGTTAGCTACATTTTCAAACAAACCATTGTGGATGATTGGGTTGTAACCAATGAATGTTTCAATAAGGTAAGTGAAACCGAAAATAAGGAATGTTGAAATGATAGTCTTGAGACCGAATTTAGGACCGAGGATTAAAGTTCCTATTATTAATAAAGGAATATCCATGCAGATGGCATAGAGACTGACCTTCCAAGGCCACACTGTGTTTAATACGTTTGAGAGACCGTATGTTCCACCAGGAGCCAAGATGTATGGGTTAACGAATAAGATGTCGCCGATAGCGAACAACAAACTACCAAAAATGAGATAGAAATAAGCGAGAGCTTCCTTCTTCCAATTCATTGTTTTCATAATTTTCTCTATTGATTTTTTAATTTATAATAATTTATTATCTGTTTCAAAACATCAAGACGCATCAACGTGTTTTTTATTGCATGTCACGTTGACACGTCTTTTTAATTAAGAATTATGCATTAAGAATATGCATTGATTATTCCCATTCAATTGTTGCTGGTGGTTTAGAGCTGATGTCGTAGCATACTCTGTTGACACCTCTAACTTTATTGATTACTTCGTTAGATACTTTTGCTAAAAATTCGTAAGGAAGATGTACCCAATCAGCTGACATGCCATCGACAGATATAACAGCGCGGAGAGCTATTGTATATTCGTAGCTACGTTCGTCGCCCATTACGCCGACGCTTTTGCATGGAAGTAATATTGCTCCAGCTTGCCAGATAGCGTCATATAAGTTGTCTGCCATTTCATTAGGATAAGAAGCATGTGGCAATTCGCATTTCCAGTTTCTAAGTGCTGAAATGAATACCTCGTCAGCATCACGAAGGATACGTAACTTGTCTTCTGTTACAGCGCCTAAAAGGCGGATGGCGAGACTTGGTCCTGGGAAAGGATGACGTCCTATGAGTTCTTTCTTGATACCTAATGCGCGACCTACACGGCGTACTTCGTCTTTGAATAATGCGCGTAAAGGTTCAACGATCTTGAGGTTCATCTTTTCAGGGAGACCGCCTACATTATGGTGAGATTTGATTTTACATGTTGCACCTTCTATACCTGCACTTTCAATTACGTCTGGGTAGATTGTGCCTTGAGCAAGCCATTCTGCACCTTTGATTTTCTTGGCTTCAGCCTCAAACACCTCGATGAATGTAACACCTATAGCCTTACGTTTTTCTTCTGGGTCAGTAACGCCAGCAAGTTTGCTTAAGAAAAGTTCACCTGCGTTAACACCAACCACATTGAGACCTAAATCTTTATATGATTCCATAACGTCTTCAAATTCATTCTTTCTGAGAAGACCGTTATCAACGAAGATACAATGTAAATTAGATCCTATAGCTTTGTTTAACAACACAGCTGCTACTGTGCTATCGACACCGCCAGAGAGTCCTAAGATGACTTTGTCGTCACCAAGTTGTTGTTTGAGTTCTTCAACGATGTTGTCAACGAAAGAACTAGGAGTCCAGTCACCTTTGCAACCGCAAACTTTCTTGGCAAAGTTGCTGATCATAGTAGCACCTTCTAATGAATGTGATACCTCTGGATGGAATTGGACTGCGTAAGTTTCTTCACCTTCAATTCTATATGCAGCATTGACTACATCTTCTGTACTTGCTATAACGCGAGCTCCTTCTGGTAAGTGTGCAATGGTATCGCCATGTGACATCCATACTTGGTTTGTCTTGCTGACTCCTTCAAACAAAGGACATGTTTCATCAACGATAGTCAGTGTTGCACGACCATATTCTCTTGCTATAGAACCGTTGACTTCACCACCATAATGATGAGCCATAAATTGTGAACCATAGCAAATGCCTAACAATGGTAACTTTCCTTTGATGTTAGATAAATCTACGTATGGGGCTTTTGCATCTCTTACAGAGAAAGGACTTCCGCTAAGAATAACACCTTTGATGTTAGGTGTCAATTCCGGAACCTTATTATAAGGATAAATTTCACAATAAACATTCATCTCACGAAGACGACGTCCAATGAGCTGTGTTACTTGTGAGCCGAAATCTAAAATTAATATTGTTTCTTGCATGCTAGATTATTTTGGTGCAAAGTTAAGAAAATAATCCTTTCATTCTAGTTTTTTTTCTTAAACTTGCACTCAAATTAATTTATATGGCCGTAACAAAAAAAAGTAAGAAATCTTCCAAACCTAAAAAAGTTTCCAAACCAAAGAAACAAAGTAAGAAAAAGATTCAGATAAACCTGTTTATAAAGCTGATGCTCATAATTTTATTTGTGTCAGTCATTATGACGAGTATTCTTTTAGTTGTAAAAAGCTTTAAAAATGCAGGTGTTGAAGAAGTGAACATGCCAGACATGCAAGAGAAAGTTATTTCTGAAGTTAAGGAACAAGTAGTATCGGAAGCAAAAAAGCAGGAGACTATAGTTGATTTAAAAAAGGTTTTCAAAGAAAATCATACTTTAAATGGTTGTTGGTTCAGTACTTTGCAAGGCTCTGCATTGACAATGGATGAATATGGTTATCGTATAGATTTTTCTGGCGTTGATGCGTCGGAGCCAATAGTTGGAAAATATAGCGTTGATGGTAATCAGATTATCTTTTTTAACGTAGAGTCAGAATGTGAAGGAATTGAAGGTGTATATAAAATTACTTTTAATACAAGAGATATCAGTCTTGTTTGTAAAGATGACGATTGTATAAAACGTAAAAATGTGTTGGAAGCTGGATGGGAATGGCTTGAATTGTAATTTTTTTTCGTTTTTATTAAGAAAAAGCGGCAAGCTTTCATTGAAAGACTTGCCGCTTTATTTATTGATAATTAAGACTTATCATTTTTTTCTGTCAGCTTTGATAGCAGCTTGAGCAGCAGCTAATCTTGCTACAGGAACGCGGAATGGAGAACATGAAACGTAGTTGAGACCTGTGTTGTAGAAGAATTCTACAGATGCTGGGTCACCACCGTGTTCACCACAAACACCGCATTTCAAGTTGTTTCTTGTTGAACGTCCACGTTCTACGCCTAACTTAACTAATTGACCAACACCTTCTTGATCTAATGTGTTGAATGGGTCAGCAGGGATGATCTTTTCTTCTAAGTATGTGCCAACGATAGCGTTAACGTCGTCACGTGAGAAGCCGAATGTCATCTGTGTTAAGTCGTTTGTACCGAATGAGAAGAATTGAGCTTCTTCTGCGATTTGGTCAGCTACTAATGTAGCGCGTGGGATTTCAATCATTGTACCATAGAGGTAATCGATTGTTAAACCATATTGTGCTTCAACTTCTGCTTTAACTCTTTCGGCGATAGCTTTTTGATGTTTCAACTCGTTAACGTTGACTGTAAGAGGAACCATGATTTCGAGGTGTGGATCATTGCCTTCTTTCATCAATTGAGCTGTTGCTTCGAATAAAGCACGGAATTGTGTTTCTGTGATTTCTGGATAAACGATACCGAGACGTACACCACGTAAGCCCATCATTGGGTTAACTTCGTGTAAAGCTTCGATGCGTTTTTGTAATTCTTTGAGCTCCATGCCGCGGCTTTCAGCAAGTTCTCTTTGTTTATCTTCTGTGTGAGGTACGAATTCGTGTAAAGGAGGGTCCATAAGACGGAATGTCAATGGTTTGCCGTCCATAACTTTCAAAGTGCCTTTAGCTGTTTCGCGGATGTATGGTTCGAGTTCTGCTAAAGCGGCAACACGTTCTTCTGTTGAGTTAGCAAGAATCATGTTACGTAATTTAGCAAGAGGTTCTTCACTGTTTTCGCCGTAGAACATGTGTTCGATACGGAAGAGACCGATACCTTCAGCACCGAAGTCGATAGCTTTTTGAGCGTCTTTTGGAGTATCAGCATTTGTGCGAACACCCATCTTACGATATTTGTCAACTAATTGCATGAATTCTTGGAACACTTTGTTTTCTGTAGCGTCGATCATAGCAACTGGTTCTGCATAGATCCAACCTTTTGTTCCGTTCAAGCTGATAACATCACCTTCTTTGAAAACTTTGTCACCGATAGCGACTTCATTTTCTGTTGTTTTGCTGATGCGAACTTCGTCACAACCAACAACGCAGCATTTACCCCAGCCACGAGCAACCAAAGCAGCGTGTGATGTCATACCACCTTTTGATGTGAGGATACCGTTAGCAGCGCGCATACCTTCAACGTCTTCTGGGTTTGTTTCTTCACGAACCAAGATTGAAGCGATGCCTTGTGCTTGATACTCGATAGCTTTTTCGCATGATAAAGCGATTCTACCAACTGCACCACCAGGACCTGCTGGTAAACCTTTAGCTATGACAGTATGTGATTTTTCGTCGTTAGCGTCGAGGATTGGGTGTAACAATTCGTCGATTTGGTTAACGTTAAGTCTCATGACTGCTGTAGCTTCATCGATGCGACCTTCTTTAAGCATGTCGATAGCCATGTTGACAGCTGCAAGACCAGTACGTTTACCTGTACGGCATTGTAACATATATAATTTACCATCTTGGATAGTAAATTCGATGTCGAGCATATCTTTGTAGAAGTCTTCAAGAATTGTACGAATATCGCAGAGTTCTTTGTAAGTCTCAGGCATGAGTTCTTGCATAGAAGCCATATTCTTATTCTTTTCGTTCTTTGTATCGTCGTTCAATGGGTTAGGAGTTCTGATACCAGCAACAACGTCTTCACCTTGAGCGTTGATCAACCATTCACCATAGAATTTGTTGTCACCTGTAGCTGGGTCACGTGTGAAAGCTACACCTGTTGCTGAACCTTCGCCCATGTTACCGAATACCATTGTTTGAACGTTGACAGCTGTACCCCAATCTTCTGGAATACCTTCGATTCTTCTGTAAGAAACAGCTTTTTTACCGTTCCAGCTCTTGAAAACAGCTTTGATACCACCTTCTAATTGAAGTTGTGCGTCATCTGGGAATTCTGTTCCGAGAACGTTTTTGATAGTAGCTTTGAAACTTTCTGCTAGAGCTTGAAGTTCTTCAGCTGTGATGTCTGTATCTGATTTATAACCTCTTTCTTCTTTGAAGTTATCTAACATTTCGTCCAAAATCTTACGGATACCTTTGCCTTCAGCTGGTTCTCTGTCTTCTGCTTTTTCCATAACAACGTCAGCATACATCATGATGAGACGACGATATGAGTCATAAACGAATCTTGGATTGTTAGTTTTCTT
>JAZLAI010000036.1:0-51044 GCA_045613105.1 Bacteroidales bacterium
AGTTGACAAACCATTCTTGATGCCAATCGAAGACGTTTTCTCAATCACTGGTCGTGGTACAGTTGCTACAGGTCGTATCGAAACAGGTATCATCAAAGTTGGTGATCCAGTTGATATCATCGGTATGGGTGCTGAAAAACTCAAATCAGTTGTTACAGGTGTTGAAATGTTCCGTAAACTTTTGGACGAAGGTGAAGCTGGTGACAATGCAGGTCTCTTACTCCGTGGTATAGACAAAGACGAAATCCGTCGTGGTATGGTTATCGCAAAACCAGGTTCAGTAAAACCTCACGCTCATTTCAAAGGTGAAGTTTACGTTCTTTCAAAAGAAGAAGGTGGTCGTCACACTCCATTTAGAAATAAATATCGTCCTCAATTCTACTTCAGAACAACAGACGTTACTGGTGAAATCTTATTACCAGAAGGTATGGAAATGGTTATGCCAGGTGATCACGTTACAATCGAAGTTAATTTGATTTCTGAAATTGCTATGGACAAAGGTCTCCGTTTCGCTATCCGTGAAGGTGGTAGAACAGTTGGTTCAGGTCAAGTTATCGAAATCATTGAAGATTGATAATAGAAATATATTCAGGGTGCTAGAAATAGCACCCATCATACAGGCATAGCTCAATTGGTAGAGTAGTGGTCTCCAAAACCATTGGTTGAGGGTTCGAGTCCTTCTGCCTGTGCAAATAAATAAAAATAGTTCAAACAAAATGAAAAGGTTTATAAACTACGTAAAAGAATGTTATACTGAGTTAGTTGAGAAAACTTCTTGGCCAACTTGGAAGGAACTCCAAAGTAGTGCAATCGTCGTGTCCATTGCTTCCCTAATAATCGCTTTGGTGGTTTATCTGATGGACAAGTCTTTTGAAACATTGTTAGAAGGTTTTTATCGTATTTTCTAATTGATGGTGTTTGATCTAGTCAACATTCTAATTACTTTTAATTTTCTAATAAAATGAGTGAACAGAACGAAAAAAAATGGTATGTTGTAAGAGCAGTCAGTGGTAAAGAGAAAAAAGTAAAAGAGTATCTTGACGCTGAAATTTCTAGACGTGCTGATTTACAAGATCTGATTTCACAAGTGCTCATTCCAACAGAAAAAGTATATACAGTAAGAAATGGAAAAAAAATCAGTAAGGAAAGAAATTACCTTCCTGGTTATGTTTTAGTTGAAGCTGTTTTGTCTGGTGAAGTGAGTCATATTATAAAGGATACACCTAATGTGTTAGGTTTTCTCGGAACAAAAGGAGAAGCTGATCCGCTTCGTCCATCAGAAGTTTGTCGTATCCTAGGAAAGGTCGATGAATTGACAGAAATGGGTGAGGGTAGTGATTTATCTTTCATAGTAGGTGAAACTGTAGTGGTTAACGACGGACCATTCAGTAGTTTTAGTGGTATCATCGAAGAGGTTAATGAAGAGAAGAAAAAACTCAAAGTTATGGTTAAAATCTTTGGACGTAAAACACCATTAGAACTTAGTTATTTCCAAGTGAAAAGAGAGTAGTGTAGAATTTTGAAATTTTTGTTTTCATTTAACTTTTATAAAAATTAAAATGAAAGAAGTAAGCGGATTAATTAAACTGCAAATCAAAGGAGGAGCCGCTAATCCTTCACCACCTGTTGGACCAGCATTAGGTCAAAAAGGTGTTAACATCATGGAGTTTTGCAAGCAATTCAATGCTCGTACACAAGATCAAGCTGGAAAAGTTCTTCCAGTTATTATTACTGTGTATAAGGACAAATCATTTGATTTTATTGTCAAAGCTTCACCAGTTGCTGCTTCAATATTAGAAGCTGCTAAAATTGCTAAAGGATCAAAAGAACCTAACCGTTCTAAAGTTGGTTCAATGAGCTGGGAAACAGTTCAAAAAATTGCTGAAGATAAGATGAAAGATTTAAATTGTTTCACAATTGAATCAGCAATGAGCATGGTAGCAGGTACAGCACGTAGTATGGGTGTTAAGATTACAGGCGAATCACCTTTAAAATAAGACTAAGTCTTAAGCATTTGTAGAACAAAAAAAAAGAATTATCAAATGGCAAAAGTATCTAAGAAAAGAAAAGAAGCTTTAGCTAAGTTCGACAAAAGCAAGGTTTACTCCTTGACAGAAGCGGTTGATGTCGTGAAACAAATCACTTACACCAAATTTGATGCATCTGTTGACTTGAACGTGCGATTAGGTGTTGACCCACGTAAAGCTAACCAAATGGTACGTGGTAGTGTTACACTTCCTCACGGAACAGGTAAAGTTGTTCGCGTTTTAGTACTTTGTACACCAGACAAAGAACAAGAAGCATTGAATGCCGGTGCTGATTTCGTCGGATTAGAGGATTATATCCAAAAAATTAAAGACGGATGGACCGATGTTGATGTGATTATCACAATGCCTACTGTTATGCCTAAGATTGGTGCATTAGGACGTATCCTCGGACCAAGAGGTTTGATGCCTAACCCAAAAACAGGAACAGTAACAATGGACATCGCTAAAGCTGTACAAGAAGTAAAAGCTGGTAAAATCGATTTCAAAGTTGACAAATACGGAATCGTTGACGCTGGTATTGCAAAAGTCAGTTTCACTTCAGATAAGATTTATGATAACGCAAAAGAAGTTATCCAACAAATTATCAAGTTGAAACCTGCAGCTGCTAAAGGTACTTACATCAAGAGCATCTACATCTCCAGTACAATGAGTCCTGGTGTACAGGTAGATCCTAAATCAATAGCCCTCTAAACCTTTAATAAGTTATTGACATGAGAAAAGAAGATAAAGAATTAATTATCAACTCTATTACAGAGCAATTGAATGCATGTCCAAATTTTTATTTGACTGATATTGCTGAACTTAATGCAGAAAAGACCAGCAATTTAAGAAGACAATGCTTCAATAGCAACGTCAAGCTTGTAATGGTAAAGAATGCATTGTTAAAGAAAGCTATGCAAAATACCGGAAGAGAATTCGGTGATCTTTACAGTGTTATGAAGGGCACTACAGCTTTGATGTTGTCTGAAAATGGCAATGCTCCAGCAAAGTTGATAAAAAAATTCCGTAAAACGGAAAGCCGTCCAATATTAAAAGGTGCTTACATTGAAGAGTGCGTTTATGTTGGCGACAATATGCTCGATACATTAGTAAATATCAAGTCAAAGAACGAGTTGATAGCAGACGTTGTAGCATTGTTACAATCACCTGCAAAGAATGTACTTGGTGCATTACAATCCGGTGGTCATATACTCAGTGGTGTTGTTAAAACATTATCAGAAAGACCGGAATAAAAAAAATAAAAAAAATAGAATAAAAATAAATTTGTATAACAATTAAAAACTTAAAGAAATGGCAGATTTAAAAGCTTTTGCAGAACAATTAGTAAACCTTACTGTTAAAGAGGTTAATGAACTTGCCGCTATATTGAAAGAAGAATACGGTATCGAACCAGCAGCAGCAGCAGCAGTAGTAGCAGCTCCAGCAGCAGGCGATGCAGCTCCAGCAGTAGAAGAAAAAACTTCATTTGATGTTATCCTCAAATCAGCTGGCGCACAAAAATTACAAGTTGTAAAACTCGTTAAAGAATTAACAAGCCTCGGTTTGAAAGAAGCTAAGGAATTAGTTGACGCTGCTCCTAAAGCTATCAAAGAAGGTGTTAGCAAAGAAGAAGCTAATGCACTTAAAGCCAGCCTCGAAGAGGTCGGTGCAGAAGTTGAAGTTAAATAAGGATTTAATTTCCCAAAGACACAATGGCATCAACCTCGACTCCATTATGGAGTTGAGGTTTGTGCCTATAGTTAATTGTCTTAATTAATCCCCTCTTTATTTATATTTTAACATTAGCTTTTAACAATAAAAACTTACACACTTTGGCAGATAAAACATTAGATAGAATTAGTTTCGCGTCAATAAAAAGACCTTTTGACTATCCTGATTTCTTGGATATACAATTGAAATCTTTTCATGATTTCTTCCAATTAGATACCAATCCGGATAACCGCAAGAATGAAGGTTTATTTAAAGTTTTCCAAGAAAATTTCCCAATTACAGACGCTCGAAACAACTTTGTACTCGAATTCCTCGATTACTATATTGATGCTCCTCAGTACACCATCGCTGAGTGCATAGAACGTGGTTTAAGCTATTGCGTAAGATTAAAGGCAAAACTTAAACTTTCATGCACTGATGTTGAACATGAAGACTTTGAGACAAAAACACAAGATGTGTACCTTGGTCTTATCCCGTATATGACACCACAGGGTACTTTCGTCATTAATGGAGCTGAACGAGTAGTTGTATCTCAATTACACCGCTCACCAGGCGTATTCTTCGGTTCTAGTGTTCATGCAAATGGTACGACATTGTATTCTGCCCGTATCATTCCTTTCAAAGGATCATGGATGGAGTTTTCAACAGATATTAGCAACGTCATGTATGCTTATATCGATAGAAAAAAGAAATTACCTATTACAACATTACTTAGAGCCATTGGTTATGAAACTGATAAAGATATCCTCGACATTTTCAATCTTTCAGAGGAAATCAAAGTTTCAAAAACTGCACTCAAAAAAGTACTCGGAAGAAAACTTTCTGCTAGAGTACTTCGTTCATGGTTCGAAGACTTTGTTAATGAAGAAACTGGAGAATGTGTATCTATAGAACGTAATGAGTCAATATTGGACCGAGGTACAGTATTAGAAGCAGAACATATAGATATTATTGTAAACTCAGGAGTTAAAACAATTCTCCTTGACCGCGAAGATATAAATATTTCAGACTATTCTATAGTCTTTAATACTTTGCAAAAAGACCCTTCAAATTCAGAAAAAGAAGCTGTACAATATATATATCGTCAATTACGTAACGCAGAACCACCAGATGAAGAAACCGCTCGTAGTATCTTTGAAAAATTATTCTTCTCAGATAAACGTTATGACTTAGGCGATGTAGGTCGTTATAGAATTAATCGTAAATTAGGTCTTGAAATAGCACCTGATGTTAAAGTCTTAACAAAAGAGGATATTATAGCTATTATTAAGTATCTTATCGACTTATCAAATAGCAAGACAGAAGTTGATGACATTGACCACTTAAGTAATCGTCGCATTAGAACTGTTGGCGAACAACTTTATGCACAGTTTGGTGTTGGTTTGGCTCGTATGGCAAGAACAATTCGTGAAAGAATGAATGTTCGCGATAATGAAAACTTTACACCAACAGAACTTATCAATGCTAAGACATTGTCATCAGTTATTAATTCATTTTTTGGAACAAACCAATTGTCCCAATTTATGGATCAGACAAACCCATTGTCTGAAGTGACACATAAACGTCGTATTTCTGCATTAGGTCCTGGTGGTTTATCACGTGACCGTGCAGGTTTTGAAGTTCGTGACGTTCACTATACACACTATGGCCGTTTGTGTACAATTGAAACACCAGAAGGTCCAAACATCGGACTTATTTCATCTCTCTGTGTTTTCGCTAAGATAAATAATTTAGGTTTCATCGAGACACCATATCGTAAAGTTATTGATGGTGTTGTTGATTTCGAGAATCCGCCAGTTTATCTTACAGCAGAAGAGGAAGAAGAAAAAATCATTGCACAAGCTGGAACAGCAATGGATGATAACGGTAAAATAACAGAAGAAATGATAAAAGTCCGTTATGTTGCTGATTATCCTATTGTAACACCACAAGAAATAGACCTCATTGACGTTGCACCTAACCAGATTTCATCTATTGCAGCATCTTTAATTCCATTCCTCGAGCACGATGACGCTAACCGTGCTTTGATGGGTTCAAACATGATGCGCCAAGCAGTTCCATTGATGAATCCAGAGGCACCAATCGTTGGAACAGGTATCGAACGTTATGTTGCTAGAGATTCTCGTACAATTGTAGAAGCAGAAGGCGACGGTGAGATAGTATTTGTTGATTCTACAAAGATTGTTATCAGATATGATAGAACCGACAAAGAAAGACTTGTAAGCTTTGATGGCGATGAAAAAACATATAATTTAATTAAATACGCTAGAACAAACCAAAGTACAAGTATCAATCAAAAACCTATTGTAAAGAAAGGTCAAAAAGTTACAAAAGGTCAGATACTTACTGAAGGTTATGCAACTCAAGGTGGTGACTTGGCACTTGGACGTAATCTTATGGTTGCATTCATGCCTTGGAAAGGTTATAACTATGAGGATGCAATCGTTATTTCAGAGCGTATAGTTAGAGAAGACTTATTCACATCAATACATATAGAAGAGTTTACACTCGAAGTTCGCGATACAAAACGCGGTCTTGAAGAGTTGACAAATGATATCCCTAATGTCAGTGCTGAAGCAACAAAAGACTTGGATGAAAACGGTCTCATCCGTGTCGGTGCTGAAGTAACAGAAGGTGATATATTAATAGGTAAGATTACTCCTAAGGGAGAGACTGATCCAACACCAGAAGAAAAATTGCTACGCGCTATTTTCGGTGATAAAGCTGGTGATGTAAAGAACGCATCACTTAAAGCTGGTCCTTCTATGAAGGGTGTTGTTATTGGTAAACGCTTATTCTCACGTGTAATAAAAGATCGTAAATCAAAAGCAAAAGATAGAGATATCATTTTAGAATATGATCTTGAATGCCAACGTGAAATAGATGCTCTCAAGGAAAGACTTGTTGAGAAATTAATGAGTCTCCTCGCTGGTAGAACATCATTAGGAGTACATAATAACTATAAAGATGTAGTAATTCCTAAGAAGATTAAATTCTCTCATAAGGCATTGATGAATATTGATTATATGACTGTAAATCCATACAGATGGACAACAGATTCTGAACTTAATGAATTGATCATTAAGACTATCAATAATTTCAATATGAGATGTAAAGAAATTCTTGGTGTATATAGTCGTAAGAAGAATGTTGCAAGTGTTGGTGACGAACTTCCAAATGGTATAGTCCAAATGGCAAAAGTTTATGTTGCTCAAAAACGTAAACTTAACATCGGTGATAAGATGTCAGGTCGTCACGGTAACAAAGGTATTGTATCAAGAATAGTACGTGATGAGGACATGCCTTTCCTCGCAGACGGAACACCTGTTGATATAGTATTGAACCCACTTGGTGTGCCATCGCGTATGAACTTGGGACAGATTTATGAAACTGTTTTAGGTTGGGCTGGTAAGAAACTTGGTGTTAAATTTGCTACTCCAATTTTTGATGGTGCTTCATTAGATCAAATCAATGACTATATGAAACAAGCTGGACTTCCAGAAAATGGTAGTGTTCAACTTTATGATGGTGGTACTGGTACTCCATTCGACCAAAAAGCAACTGTAGGTTATATCTATATGCTTAAGTTGCACCACATGGTTGATGATAAGATGCACGCACGTTCTATAGGACCTTACTCATTGATTACACAACAACCATTAGGCGGTAAAGCACAATTTGGTGGTCAACGTTTCGGAGAAATGGAAGTTTGGGCTCTCGAAGCATTCGGAGCAAGTAACATCCTTCAAGAAATCTTGACAGTGAAATCTGATGATGTCAACGGTAGAGCGAAAGCTTACGAAGCTATCGTCAAAGGTGATAGTATGCCTACACCGGGTATCCCTGAATCATTCAATGTTTTAATCCATGAATTACGTGGACTCGGACTTGAAATTACGTTTGAATAATAATGTTCTATAATATTAACCTCATATATGGCTTTAAGTAAGAACACAATAAACAGCAACTTTTCCAAGATTACTATTAGTCTTGCTTCACCTGAGTCAATTGAAAGTCGCTCATTTGGTGAAGTTTTGAAACCTGAAACAATAAATTATCGTACATACAAACCAGAACGTGATGGTTTGTTCTGCGAAAGAATTTTTGGTCCGGTGAAAGACTGGGAATGTCATTGCGGAAAATATAAACGTATCCGTTATAAAAACATTACCTGCGACCGTTGCGGCGTTCAAATCACAGAAAAGAAAGTTAGACGTGAACGTACAGGTCACATCAAATTGGTTGTTCCTGTTGCTCACATTTGGTACTTCCGTTCATTACCTAATAAGATAGGTGCATTGCTCGGTATGCAAACCAAGAAATTGGATAGCATTATATACTATGAGCGCTATGTCATTATCCAACCAGGTATTAAGGAACAAGAAGGCTTAAATTATCTTGATTTAATCACAGAAGAAGAATATCTCGATATAATGGAATCACTTCCAGTAGAAAATCAATATCTGCCGGATGATGATCCAAATAAATTCATCGCTAAGATGGGTGCTGATGCAGTCTATGATCTTTTGTCACGTCTCGACTTAGACAAAATGTCATATGAACTTCGCGATAGAGCAAGCAAGGAAAAAGCACAACAACGTAAGCAAGATGCATTAAAGCGTCTTCAAGTGTTTGAAGCTTTCCGTGATGCTCAAAAACGTATCGAAAACCGTCCTGAATGGATGATTCTTAAAGTCATCCCTGTTATACCACCTGAGTTGAGACCTCTCGTTCCACTCGATGGCGGACGTTTCGCTACATCAGACTTGAACGATTTATATCGTCGCGTTATCATTCGTAACAATCGTCTTAAACGACTCATCGAAATCAAGGCTCCAGACGTTATCATGCGTAATGAGAAACGTATGCTTCAAGAAGCTGTTGACTCATTATTAGATAACTCACGCAAATCAAGTGCTGTAAAAACTGACTCTAACCGTCCTCTCAAATCATTAAGTGATAGTTTGAAAGGTAAGCAAGGTCGTTTCCGTCAAAACTTACTTGGTAAACGTGTTGACTATTCTGGTCGTTCTGTTATCGTTGTTGGTCCAGAACTCGATATGCACGAATGCGGTCTTCCTAAAGATATGGCAGCTGAGCTCTACAAACCATTCATCATCCGAAAGATGATTGAACGCGGTATTGTTAAAACTGTCAAATCTGCAAAGAAAATCGTTGACCGTAAGGATCCAGTCGTATGGGATATTCTCGAAAACGTATTGAAAGGTCATCCAATATTGTTGAACCGTGCTCCTACTTTGCACCGTCTCGGTATTCAGGCCTTCCAACCAAAACTCGTTGAAGGTAAGGCAATCCGTCTCCACCCTCTCGTATGTACAGCTTTCAATGCTGACTTCGACGGTGACCAGATGGCTGTTCACTTACCACTTGGCAATGCTGCCGTTCTCGAAGCTCAAATCTTAATGTTGGCTTCACACAATATCTTGAATCCTGCTAATGGTGCTCCTATCACTGTGCCTTCACAAGACATGGTTCTCGGTTTGTATTATATCACAAAACCACGTAAGAGCACACCAGAACATCCTGTTAAAGGAGAAGGAAAAACATTCTATTCTCCAGAAGAGGTTATCATTGCCTATAATGAAAAGAAAGTCGATATGCACGCTATCATTTATGTTAACGTTGATGTTCGTAAAGATGATGGTTCTATCGTAAACGAAAAAATAGAAACAACTGTAGGTCGTGTTCTTTTCAATGAGGTCGTTCCAAAAGAGTTCGGATTCATTAATAAGTTATTAAATAAAAAAGCTCTCCGCGATATTATCGGTATCATGGTTAAACTCCTCGGTACAGCTACTACTACTAAATTCTTGGATGCTATCAAGAATATGGGTTATGAAATGGCTTTCAGAGGCTGCTTGTCATTCAACCTCGGTAACGTATTGGTTCCTTCAGTAAAAGAAGAGTTAATTCAAGAAGCTAACGAAGAAGTTGCCGCTATCCGCGAAGAATATAATATGGGTTTCATCACTTCAAACGAACGTTACAACAAGATTATCGATATTTGGGGTCATGTTGTTACTAAGTTGACAGAAGAAGTTATGACACTCCTTCCAAAAGATGACCAAGGTTTCAACCCTGTATATATGATGTTGGACTCAGGTGCTCGTGGTTCTAAAGAGCAGATCCGTCAGCTTTGTGGTATGAGAGGTCTTATGGCTAAACCACAAAAATCAACTGCAGCTGGTGGTGCTGAAATTATCGAGAACCCTATTTTGTCTAACTTCAAAGAAGGTCTTTCTGTTCTTGAGTACTTTATCTCAACTCACGGTGCTCGTAAGGGTCTTGCTGATACCGCTTTGAAGACTGCTGACGCTGGTTACTTGACACGTCGTCTTGTTGACGTAGCTCACGATGTCATCATCAATGAAAAAGACTGTGGTACACTTCGTGGTTTGACAATTAGCGCATTGCGTAGAGGTGATGAGGTGATTGAATCTCTCTATGACAGAATCTTAGGCCGTGTTGCTCTTCACGACATCTTCCATCCACAAACAGGCGAATTGATCGTTAACGGTGGTGAAGAAATCACAGAAGATATCGCTAAGAGAATAACAGACTCTCCAATTGAAAGCGTTGAAATCCGTTCTGTATTGACATGTGAATCTAAACGTGGTGTTTGTGCAAACTGCTACGGACGTAACCTCTCATCAGGTAAACTCGTACAAAGAGGTGAAGCTGTCGGTGTTATTGCAGCTCAATCTATCGGTGAGCCAGGTACTCAGCTTACTTTGCGTACCTTCCACCAAGGTGGTACAGCTTCTACAACATCTGATGATTCTTCAATCAAAGCTAAATATAATGGTATCCTTGAAATTGATGAACTCCGTGTTGTTGACTACGTCGAAGATTCTATCGATCCATTGACAGGTGAACATAAACAATATCAAGTAGTAGTAGGTCGTTCTGCTGAAATGAAGATTATCGACAAGAAAACAGGTGTCGCTCTTACAACAGCAAACATCCGCTATGGTTCTAAACTCTATATTAAACCTAATACAGAAGTTAATCCAGGCGACCTTATCTGCGAATGGGACCCATACAACGCTTTGATTCTTTCAGAATATCAAGGTAAAGTTCAATATGAAAATATCGTTGAAGGTATTACATTCCGTAACGAATCAGACGAACAAACAGGTTATAACGAACGCGTTATCATAGAAGGTCGTAAATATTCTAAGAACCCATCAATTTCTATCATTGACAAGAAGGGCGAAGTTATCAAGTCATACGACTTGCCTGTAGGTGCTCACATTATGGTAGAAGACGGTGCTAAGATTAAGGCTGGTGATATGCTCGTTAAGATTCCTCGCGCAACAGGTAAATTGGGTGACATCACTGGTGGTCTTCCACGTGTTACCGAATTATTTGAAGCTCGTAACTCATCAGAACCTGCTGTTGTATCTGAAATCGATGGCGTTGTTTCATTTGAAAAGAAACTCGTCCGCGGTAATCGTAAGGTTGTCATCACTTCAAAGACAGGTGAACAAAAGAGTTATCTTATCCCAACATCAAAACAAATTCTTGCTCAAGAAAACGACTTCATGAAAGCAGGTCAACCATTGTCAGACGGTGCTATCACTCCTGCCAATATCCTTGCTATCGAAGGTCCTATGAAAGTTCAGGAATTTATCGTTAATGAAATTCAAGAAGTTTATCGTTCACAGGGTGTAACTATCAATGGAAAACACTTTGAAGTTATCGTACGTCAGATGATGCGTAAAGTTGAAATAGATGATCCAGGTGATACACGCTTCCTCGAAGGTGAACTCGTCAATAAACTTACATTCCAAGAATGTAATGATGAAATCTTCGGTAAAGTCATTGTCACAGACCGTGGTGATTCTGAAAATCTCGTAGAAGGACAAATGATAACTGTAAGAAAATTGCGCGATGAAAACTCTATCTTGAAACGTAAAGATAAGAAACTTGTTGAAGCTCGCGACGCTCAGCCTGCTACAGCACACCAAGTGTTGCAAGGTATTACAAGAGCAGCTCTTCAAACAGAAAGCTTCATCTCTGCTGCATCTTTCCAAGAGACAACAAAAGTCTTGACATTGGCAGCTATCAATGCAAAATCAGATACCTTAGAAGGTATGAAAGAAAACGTTATCGTCGGTCATAAGATTCCAGCCGGTACTGGCTTGCGCGAATATGATGACTTAATCGTAGGTGCTAAAGAAGATTATGAACCAATAGTTAGCGTTGATAAAGAAGTTACCTTAGAATAGTAACAAACAAAAAAATCAAAAAGGTCAGTTTTTTATAACTGACCTTTTTTTATAACAGAAAATTATCATATATTTGTAAAAATTAATTATTTAAATCTATGGAAAATAACAATAACAATAAGAATCAGATTAATATTGAATTAACTGATGAAATAGCAGAAGGCATCTATTCAAACCTTGCTGTTATTGCACATTCTTCAACAGAGTTTATTATCGACTTCATTAAGTTAATGCCAGCTTCTCCAAAAGCTAAGGTTAAATCAAGAATAATATTGACTCCCCAAAATGCAAAAAGACTTTATAAGGCTTTAGCTGACAACATTAATAAATATGAGTCAACACATGGAACCATAAAAGATGTAAATGAAAAGCTGCCTCCATTCACAATGGGAGGTCCTGCCGCTCAAGCATGACATAAAAAAACTGCCTGACTTCATGCCAGGCAGTTTTTTTTGTTTTAATAAAATTTTATGTGTTCTAATCCTATTTTAGATAACTCATCAAAATCACCTTTGTCTGGATGCCACATTCTGACGTGTATTATTGGACGAATAACGTCTGTGAGGTCAACCAAAAGATATAAAAATCCAAGGTCATTATATGTTCTTGAATAATATTTTTGGAACATATTTACAAAGATAATATCTCTGTCTGGTAATGGAGCCTTGTTGAATTCCGTTTCTGTAAATTCGATGTTGATATATTCTTGTGACTTGAATGTAGTTCTCAGATTGTCGAAATATTCATTTCTGTTACGTTGTATCATAGTAGGGTTGGCTTTTGTTGAATCGAACTCAAACTTGTGTGAATCACGTAAGTCTTCTGCAGTTGCTTTATTTACAGAATGTCCGACAATGATAAGTGCGTTTTCAGAAAAAATATTGTCCAAATATTCAATACGTTTTAACGCGTATGCTGTCTGATAGTCTTCCAGGAAATTTATAAGTGTATAACAAACTTCTTTTTTCCAGCGGTTATGGCTTAAGATGTTTTGTTCAGCCATATTGGATAGCCTGAATGCGAGTGATTCTATCTGCTTGGTTTCTGCATTGAAACGGAAGATTACGTCTCTGTTGAAAGATGTATTGTTCTTAAAATTAAACTGCATGTTGATTGCACGGCAAACTACTCTGTTTCCTATTTTATATGTGTTATATGTCTGTTCGCCGACTACAATCATTTCTCCATATTTCGATAAGGTGTCAAGCATGCCGAATCCTTCGTCTGTAAAATGGTGTTTTACGCTATAATGCTTTTTGTTTCTTAAAGCATTTTCAATTTCCTGCATTATGCTTACATATTCAGGATGATCTTCTGGCTTGAATGTTTCATCTATTTCCCATTTAAGCTCTTTTGGTTCTTCAATCTGATCTTCAATAACCTCTTCTTCTGGATGGTATGATAATAGTGAGTCTAAAAGCTTGTCATCTGCATTTTGTAGGATTTCTTCTACTTCAGCAGGCATTTCAATGTCGTTAGATGAATATGTTGTATCATTTATGTTTGTGTTCTCCCAGAACGCTTGAACGCTCTGTGCCAGTTTTGCAAACTTGTTTGACTGGATGTGCTTGACATTGACAGAATATGAATTTTCGAAGAACTTATGGTTTGGTTTTATAATTTTTATAGCCTTGTCAACATCAGGATAATATCCCAACATATTGTTAAAGCTGATGCTGATGATAACCTCATCTTGGTTATCTTGCTTTGTGATCAAAGCTTTGCCGTCAGAAACGATAGCATTTGTCGCATTGTCACCATTGTTGTATGTAAATTCAAGGTTGGTGATAGGTGAGTCTGATATTGAGTAGGCTTTTAATTCAAATGTCAAACCTTCATCGGTTTCTTCTATGAGTGCGTCTTTTGGTACATGGAACGAGAATGATCTTAAAACACCTTCTGGACCATTGATGCGTTCAACAAGCCATTCGTGAGCATCATCGATGACTTCATCGTTCACTTTTATTCTTAATGAACCACCGTATGGATGTGCGTTACATAAAACCCAACCCCAATAATAAGAACGTAGAGCTTCTTTAAGCTCAGGGTAGTCTTCGTTTTCATTACGATAACCTCTTGCTGCAAATCCTTCGATTTTCTTCTTTCTTTCAGCGCACATTTTGCGGAAATCACTGCGCTTTAGATAGACGAAATATATACATTGTTTGTATTCGTTTTCTTCTATCTTCTCTTTATATACTTTCTCGTTGATCTTGTTTTCAAATGTGGATATAATATTGTACAACTGCGTGCTTTGGTCTTCGTTACCCCAATATAATGCATTAGGTCTGCAATTGTCAGCAATGTTTCTATATAAATTGGAAATGGAAATATCAATGGCTTCATTCTGTGGACAAGGTACTGAATTCATTCCCCAATAATAAGTTGTATCATTCATGTATTTTTCAATGTTAAACTTATTTGTTATGGTCTGTGAATTTAATGAAAATATTATAAATACAAATACAGCAAAGAGCGTTAACTTCTTCATTTCTAATAAAATATTGTTTGAGATTTTTTCTAAACTATTCTATGCAAAGATAATTATTTTTTTGTAATAAAACATCAGACTAAATTATTATTTTTGCAAAAAAAAGAATTATTATGACACATAAATATTACGATTTTTATATGCGATTTCCTTCTTTTGAGGACGCAGAAAAGGCTAGACAATTTTATGCAGAGACTCACAAATCACGCATAGGCGGAAAGTTCGTCATCAATGATAATGGTGTCTGCTCTCTTTCTATAACAGACGAATGTGAATTGATTTGCGATATGTATCAATTCGGAATGAAACGTTTTATCGTGGTTGACAACTATCATGGTCAAAACAGAAAAGACGGCAAGATGTATTTCGACTTCCAAACCGACACCGACGTGCTTCATTCATTCTTATATGACGATGAAATCTTTGAAAATATCAATCAATTCTTAAAAGAAGATATTTACAAAGACGGCTACATAAACGAAGGCAGCAATTTCCCTCCAATCATCAAACGTATCATCGACGGAATGGGAATCGACGACCTTTATGATATGCTCAGCGTGAACGCACCGGGATTTGATATTTAAATTGAAAGTTAAAAGTTGAAAATTGAAAATTTGTAGAGACGTATCAATTACACCTTAAAAATAAACAATATGTAATTGCTGCGTCTTTTTATTTAAAATTGAAAATTGAAAACGGAAAATTGAAAATCATGAAAAAATTATTTCTCATCATTATATTGGCTTTATTCGTTAATGTCAACGGACAACAGACAACAGACAACAGTAGTGAGCTATCAGCCATCAGCCATCAGCCATCAGTAAATACGGGAATTATTCCGACTCCGCAATTTGCTGAAATTTGTGATCTTAATAATTCGACAAATAATTTTGTTATAGACGAGACTTGCTTACTCGTTGATATTGGTGAAAATGAAGAAATATCTAAAATCATCAATACTTTCAAAAATGATATTAAAGAAATAACAGGTGTAGATTTAGAGATTTCAAAAAAAAAGAAGAAGAAATATGTTACATTTGAGTTAATACGACCTTCATCATTTTTAAACTATGATTCATTAACAAAGATTCAAACTCTAAGAATCAATCAAGGATATAACATTATAATTAAAGACAAATTCATTCATATTTCAGCATCAACACCAAAAGGTTTATTCTATGGAGCTCAAAGCCTGAAACAACTTATTCGTCATCAGCTTCTCACAGAGAATAATTTAAATATTCCTTGTTACGATATTTTCGATTATCCTTCTCTTGAATATCGTGGATGGATGGACGACATCAGCCGTGGTCCTATTCCAACAACGGATTTCATCAAAGAACAGATTCGTCGCCTCGCTGAATATAAATTCAATTTCTTCAACCTTTATACAGAACATCTCTTCAAACTCGACGAGTATCCAGACATCGCTCCTACCGATGGTCTTACCGCAGAAGAAATCAAAGAACTGACAGAATATGCAAAGGATTATTATATCGAATTCATCGGCAACCAACAATGTTTCGCTCATGCCGAAAAGACTCTCGACAATCCTTTCTATGATGACATAAAAGACACACGTTTCAACTTCAATCCTGGCGTTGAAGAGACTTACGAATTTTTAGAGACATTACTCGGAGAGACAGCACAAGCTTACGAGTCGAAATATTTCAATATCAACTGCGATGAGACTGAAGGGCTCGGCAATGGAAAAGCTAAATCTTATGTCGATAATATCGGAGCTGAAAATGCATACTGCCAACACATTAATAAGGTATATGACATCTTACAAAAATATGATAAAGAAGTAATGATGTGGGGTGACATCATCGCCAAGAATCCTGAGATGATAAAACAACTTCCGGAAGACATCCAATTCATCGTCTGGAGTTACGGCGGTCGTGACAGTTTCGACGAGATGATTGCGCCTTTCAAAAACTCAGGTCACACTTTCTGGGTAGCCCCAGGCGCAAGCTGCTGGGCTAGCTGCTTCCCTTACATCGACAACTATATCGTCAACATCGCCAACTTCGCTCGCGACGGATATAAAAACGGAGCCAAAGGTATCATCAACACTGCTTGGGACGACTACGGCGAGACTATGTTCAACGAGGTTTGGCATGCGATGGTTTGGTGCGCAGAGACAAGCTGGAACACTTTGAAGACTAACGATAGCAAAGAGAGAATCGACAGAGAAGAGATTTTCAATAAGAATTTCAATATTCAATATTTTAAAGACAACAGACAACAGACAACAGACAACAGTCTTTGTCCACAGTCAGAATCAATAATCGATCATCTTTATGAATTGAACAGAATGATTGACGAAAGCGACATGACCAACTTGATGAACTTCACTGTTCTAAATTCGCCACTCTTAGAATTTTATCCTTCGCAATTAGATTCAGCAGCGATTGCTAAAAATGAAAAAGAGAAACAACAAGTTTTCGATATTTATCAAAAACTTTTGAAAGACAGACAGGAAGTTAACGCCAATCCAGAAATCATTGACGTGGCAATATTGGCTGCTTACAGAGCTTACATCGTGGCATTGAAGAATGAACTTAGAGTCAATCTTTATAAAACAATGTTGAACCCTACTGAAGGAAATGTCGCATTGACACGAAACATGTCTGTTCAGTTCTTGGATTCTTTACATTGCTTGAAGAAAAGATTCGTCAGAGCATGGGATATGGAGTCGCGTTCATACTATAGAAACGTTTTTACCGAACGTTATGACAAGATTGCAAAAGATGTCTTGAATGCTGGCAACAGTGTCTTTATAGAGACATTAGGTCAACAGTCAATAGCCAACAGCCAACAACCAATGGTTGCTCTAAAAACTATATTTAATGATAGAGACATTTATTACACCATTGACGGAAGTACTCCAGACAAGAACAGCAAGATTTATACAGGACCTTTTGCAATTGAGCGTTCTTGTATTGTGAAGGCTACTTGCTTTGAAGATAATAGAGACGAGATTGTTAGCGAGAAATACATCCTCTATCATAAAGGCATGGGACATTTCAGAAAGTTGAATACCGTCGCTGGTAACTACAGACCTGAATATTCTGGAGGCAGTGAAGACGCATTGCTCAACGGAGCTATTGGTACAAACAATTATAAAGACGGTAACTGGCAGGGCTTCTACGGCAATGACTGCGACATAGAGCTCGACTTCGGAAAGAAAGAAAAGCTCAACTCATTAAAGATTAATTTCATAACTAATCCTTACGACTGGATTTTGATGCCGAAGACAATGAAGGTCTATGTTTCTGACAATGGAATGGATTATAAGGAATTTAAGACATACGATATTTATGAAGATGTTGAAAAGTCAACGACTACAATTGTGACAAGAAAATTGGATGTCTCAGGGCTGGCTGGCAGATTTGTGAAAATTGTGGTGGAAAGTCCAGGTCTCATTCCTGCAGGCTTGCCTGGATATGGCAATCCATCGTGGATGTTCATGGACGAGATTGTTGTTGAATGACAAGAAACAAAAAACGACAGACCAAAAAAATCTGTCGTTTTTCTTTTTCAATTCACACAATTATGATTATATGAATTCGATGTTATTTTCTTTTGTGTATTTTTCACAGTAATGGCATTTGAGGTTTACTTTGCCATTTTCGTCCTTCATTACTTTGAATTTTGTAGGAACGTTTTCTTTGTTTGTCACACAGTTTGGATTGAAACATTTCACGATTGTGTCGATGTGTGAAGGTGTTTCGATGCTGTGTTTTGTTACTACTTCAAAATCTTTGATCTCGATGAGGGAAGCTGTTGGAGCTACCAAAGCGATTTTGTTGATGTCTTCAGGAGCGAAATATTTGTCGCTGATTTTTATGATACCTTTTTTGCCATATTTCTTGCTGTCTAAATTTGTTCCGAAATAGACAGAGTTCTTTGAATGTTCGAGGTCTAAAATCTTTACGACTTCAAACACTTTGTTTGCAGGAATATGGTCGATGACAGTTCCGTTTTCAATTGCCGATACTATAAGTTCTTTTCTTTTATCCATGGTTGTTAAAGTTTAAATAATTAATAAATCTGTTGCCTTCGTCAGTGAGGTCTTATTTGAGACCGAGTATTGCTGCTATCAAAGCCTGACGAACAAATAATCCGTTTTGAGCTTGTTGGAAATAATAAGCCTTTGGATTAGCGTCAACATCAGTATGTATTTCGTTAACACGTGGTAGTGGATGGAGGATACGGCAATTAGGTTTTGAGTTATCTAACATTTCGTTACGTAGGATATAAGAGTTCTTGACTTTTTCGTATTCCAATGGATCTGGGAAACGTTCGCGTTGGACTCTTGTCATATAGATGATGTCGGAATGAGGGATGACATCATTGAGTTCTGTATATTCATGGTATTCTAGACCAGCATCTTTGATGTATTGAATCACTGTTGATGGCATTTTCAGTTCAACAGGTGATACAAAGTTGAATTTGGCGTTGAAGTTACACATGGCTTGTACGAGACTGTGAACTGTACGTCCGTATTTCAAGTCACCGACCATTGTGATTTCAAGGTTTTCAAGAGTTCCTTGAGTCTTTCTTATTGAATAAAGGTCGAGGAGACATTGTGTAGGATGTTGGTTGGCACCGTCACCAGCATTGATGATAGGTACTTTTGAGACTTCAGAAGCATAACGTGCAGAACCATCGACAGGGTTACGCATTACGATGAGATCGGCATAACTTGCAACCATCATAATGGTGTCTTTTAATGATTCTCCTTTTTGAAGGCTGGTTCCTGCAGTGCTGCTGAAACCTATAACATTTCCACCTAAAAGTTGGATGGCAGTTTCAAAACTAAGTCTTGTTCTTGTTGAAGCTTCAAAGAATAAAGAAGCCACGACTCTGCCGTTTAACAAATTTTGAAGACGATTCTTTTCAAAGTCTTCAGCTATGTCAAGGATATGACAGATTTCTTCCGGTGTGTAGTCGTAAATGGAAATCAGGCTACGGTTTTTAAGTGAAATAGACATTGTTGCTTATGATTTTTAGTTAGATAATAAAATTTGCTTGACGAAGAACACAAAAAAAGACGGCTTTGAAAACCGTCCGATAATGAAAAAAAGCAAAAATGAGATTTACTTTCTTGTAAATCTACTGTTTTATAGCTTAATGATAATGTTTTATTCTGTGTCATCAAAGTGCAAAAATATGAATTTTTTATTAAGAATCAACAAAAATAATCATAATTTTTTTTAAGAAAAAAATACTTGACAAAGCTTGTTTCTTGTATTATTTTTGTCACATAAAATTAGATATAGAGAACAGAAAGGAGGTGTTGGTTATGATTGTAGTTTAGTCCCTGTGAATCGTATTTGACTTTAGAAGAAACCAAAAATTAACCGAAATTTTTTATTATGAAACTTAATTATTTAAACCGAATTGTGTTTATTACCTTAGGTATAATTCTATTGGTAATGTGTGCGGTTGCTTGCAAAAAGGATAAGATGACAGAACCGCCAGCAAATCAAGATCAGGAAATCCTTAATTATGACTATCAGACAAATCTTGTCGTGCAGAAGATCAAGATGTTCGACAGTCAGCTGAAGGCCGTCCGGCAAGGGATTGGCAGGTCTGATGTGTATATGGATGTTGACAGCGTCGTGTGGAACGTAGAGTCGTTGTTTAACGCCACTTATTCGTCTCCGGAAAAACATTATTCTGATAAAAAAATACAGACATTGACATTCTATGTCGATACATATAATGATATGTTGTCGATGAATGATGTGGCGGCTTTGTATGATGATATCAAAATGTCGGTGAGAGAAGCTTATAGCAACGACGGCTTTGTCTCCGATAAGTCTCTTTTGTCGATATTTGTTGATAAGAAAGAGTGCCGTTCTGGTATGTCGGAAGTGAAAGTCGTTGTAGTGTCAGGAAGAACTAGCAATAAACCTACTGATGTGAAACCTGTTCTTTTTGGACCGTTCGATGTCGATGAGTGTTGGTATTATGGTGAAAATGGAGGTTCTTGCGATGATCCGTATTTGCTTACCGACGCGGCAGAACTTATAGAGGATACCATAAATTATATTTATGGATATAAAGCTGATGACGAAGGAGATTTCAGAAATATTTATGTGAACTTACAAACAATATCACTCGCAGGTAATGAATTTAAAGATAAGACAGGTAAAGAAAGTTATCTTTTCTATAAACAGAACTGCGATGATGATGAGTTGTATCTTGATGTCAATGAGCTTAACAAATATTATTATGCTGAAGTTGATGTGATACTTAATGTTTTACCAAACAGTTCTGAGTATTCTGCTTCTATTCCTGATAACTGGGTCTTTATGGAGGTGGATATAAATGGTGTCCAAGGCGTAGTTGATGATAAAGATACATATATGCACAATAACTATATTTTTTATGGTACGAAATATTGTGTTAGTAAAAATGAGTTTGGAACTCATAAAGACTTGTTGTCAGATTAATTAAAGATATTATGAAACGAACTGTTACATTATTATTGTTTACGCTGGTGGCTGAGATTGTATTGGCGCAACAATGGCATCTGAAATATCATACAGATGATGATGCTAGATGTGTGTTGTCATCGGGTGACAGCTCTGGCAGCTATGATTATTTTGTCGGGAACAGATATGATGATACTGATGGTTGTGTTAGTGCTGTTGCCGTATGTGTGTGCGAAGATGGTAGTTATAAAGATAGGTGCTTCGGACAAGAAGGTAGGGAAACTAAGTTTACTGATGTGTTGGGACTTGAAGACGGGAATGTGTTTGTATCCGGGATCTGCAGTGATGGAGATTCGACTGGACGTTACGTGAAATTATGGGTCTCCGTTTTGAATCCTGACATGGAAATAGTAAATGAAAAATATATAGAGCTTGAAAGTCCTTATGTTACATATCTAAATACAGCTCATCTTCTGATTAATGATAATGATGAAATGGTTTTGTTGACACGTGTCGCGGATTATGATTCGTTTCAATCTGGAAACGGTATGGATTATTGTTTCGCTGTGTTTGATAGACAATGTAATCTGTTGAGAGTGTCGTATCTTGAAAATGATGCACCAAAGAATGAGATTACAGATTTTACGATAGTCCCTAATGCTGGTCATTATGCAATATTTGGAAACGGAATTCATGTCTCAGGTATGATGAATGTCATTCATGTTGATGAAAATTTTAGATATATGTATATGACGTTTTTCGATGATATGAGCGATTATCCAGACTTGATGCTTCCTATCAGAATGTCAGTGGGTCATTGGTGTGACGAGAGTCATTTTCTGATGTCGGCACAGACAAGTGAGACGAGTGGCGTCAACAAATGGAAGCCTTTTGTGGTGAAAATGGATGACGATATGAATGTGTTGAGTTCGTTGGATTTTGAAAGAATAGACACGACAGATTATGTTTTCCAAAATAAGAGTATGTCGTATGTTAATCCGGATAAAATATATGTCGCTACTTTTTGGGAAAGGAGGCCTTTGCCTAACGAGATAGTCATTTATCTTGTCAACGACAGATTGGATCTGTTGGGAAGGAAGCGTATATGTGTGGATGATTATTTCTTTGGATTGCATGTGCATGCTGCCACGGACGGTGATTGTGTAATATTAGGTAAGTCGTCTATTGATGACAATGATGTGCCTGTTATGTATAAGTTCGATAGTGATGAATTTGAGATTATTGTTGATGTGATTGAAGCCAAGTGCGAATCTGATATGACAAGTTTTCCTAATCCGGCATCTTCTTTACTTTGCATTGATATGGATGGGATAGAAAATGTCAATGTTCATGTTTATATCGTTGATGCAATGGGAAGGAGATGCCTGGATAAGGAATTGTTTTTATTTAATGATATGTTGCAGTTGGATGTGTCTGATATGAGAAAAGGGACATATCTATATGATGTGACAGTGAACGGAAAATCTGTTTGTACAGATAAATTTGTCAAGAATTAAAATATAACCTTTAAAATCAAAAATTATGAAACAAAGATTTTTTTTATTAGCTATGCTTTCAGTAATGGTGTGTCTAGATGTGACTACTATGAAAGCTCAGGAAAGAGGGGGCTGCGATCTATGTGGTCCGGCATCAGGAACAAGTCAAAATATTGTGACCGGCAATTATTCTGCAACGGTAGGAGCTGCATGTGAGGCTACGGGCTCTTATTCTTTTGCAAGCGGCATGTATGCAAAAGCTAACGCATCCTCGTCGTTGGCTATAGGAAAACATGTTAGGGCGAGAGCGACGAACTCAATGGTGATAGGTTCTGGAACTGCTAATACAGATGCTAAAACTTTGACAAACACATTGCCGAATAGCTTGATGATAGGTTTTAACAGTTGTAAACCAACTTTCTTCGTAAGCAATTCGTCGGGTTTTAATACTACAGGTAAGATCGGTGTTGGAGATGTTACAAACCCACAGTCAAAGCTTCATATCAGGTCGGATTCCGATGAGGATGCTGGTATCATACTTGAACCTACAGACATGACAGATATGGCATATTTCCAGATCTATGATGCTGATCATAAGATATACGTGGCTAAGGACAGAGGTATGGGCATAATTTCCAAAAACGATGTAATAAGTCTTGATGCCAATAATATATCCTTGAACGCTAAAGTGTCAATCAATACATCTAATCGTTTTGCGGATGGATATGATTATGCGCTGGCAGTTTCAGGAGGAATACTGACGACAGAAATCCTGATAAAAGAAGTGACAGAATGGTATGACTTTGTTTTTGATGATGATTATAGATTGACATCATTATCAGATTTGGAGACTTTCATCGAATCTGAAGGTCACCTGCCAGACATGCCGTCACAAGATGATGTCTTGAAAGATGGCTATAATATAGTGGAGATGGATGGTCTTCTTCTGAAAAAAATAGAAGAGCTTACATTATATACCATAGAATTGAATAAGATCGTTGCGGAACAGCAAAGAATCATAGAGAGTTTACAGTCTAAATAAGTATTATTAAAAATATAAATATATGGGATGGAAATATAAGGTGATATTTCTATTGCTATTGTCATGCCTTGTCGTATCGAAAAGATCATATTCTCAGCATTGTGTAAGCATGAGATATGATATGAATGGGAATAGGATATCTCAATATGTGCATGAATGTGGTGACGAATATAAATGTACAGTGACAAGGGATGTCGTGATGAGTGAAGAAATATCAATAGATGGAAATGTTGGAGAGGTTGTCGTTTATCCGAATCCTAACAAAGGTGTCTTTACTGTGACTGTTGATGTTGATGATGAAAGTCAGACGATAGTCCAGGTATATAATAATAATGGAGTGCTGATAATGACAAAAGGTCTAACAGATGATGAAAAAGTGGATGTTTCTGATAATCCGTCAGGGATGTACCTTCTGAGGATAATTAAAGGCGAATATGTATTTAGCAAGATTGTGGTTAAACTTTAATTTTATTGATTATGAAAAATAAATTGTTCTTGATAATTATAATGTTGATGACAACTGATGTTTTTTCACAAAATGTCTGTCAGGAGAGTTGTCTGGAATTGAGTGATGTGATGTCATCTCAAGAGTCTTATTTATGTCAGGCAACAACGTCTATTACATTGTTTCCGGGCTTTGGATATAAGCCAAGCCGTGATAATAGTATGATACTGGAAATAGACAGGTATTCTGTTTTTCCACCGACGGATGGTTATTGTGGCGGAATGTCGTCAGATGATGATGGTGTGGTCGGTTCGTTGGGTGGCGCCTTTGAAGTAAGTAATACTGGCGCGGCGGTATATTCTATAAAAATAGAAGTTCCAGACGCAATAGGCATGGTGAAGCCGGAGCTGTCGCTGGTTTATAACAGCCAGTCGTCGAATGGTGTCGTCGGATGGGCTTGGGATCTGGCAGGCTTGTCTTCAATAACGAGGACGGGACAGACCTTATATCACGATGGTAAAGTAACGGACGTTAATTTTGTTGATGACAGATATTTGCTTGATGGCCAACGTCTGATGTTGATACAAGGATCGGCATACGGAGCTGATGGGGCTGAGTATAAAATCGAAATTGACAATATGGATAAAATAGTGTCATATAATGATGATGACAAAAGTCCTAAGAGTTTTGTGGTGTGGAAAAGTGATGGAAGTATTTGTGAATATGGCACGACAGACGATTCTAGAGTCGAAGCTCGCAATGATGATGGTATAATACTCAAGTGGCTGGTAAGCAAAGTGTATGATAGGAATGGAAACACTATCGTTTTTAACTATGACAAAGATGTGAGTGCAGGAGAAGCGTATATAGATAATATACAATATACGTCGAATAAGGATGCTGGCATCAGCCCGGCTTATAAAGTGAAGTTCGTTTATAAAAAGAAACGTTCCGATGTGAGTTGTGGATATGTTAATGGTAATATGGTGCAGAACGACAGGCTGCTTGAAAACATATTGGTATATAATAACTATACCTCGAAGCTGATTTTTGATTATTCCTTGAAGTATTATACACCAGGCATTTATGGCGATGCTCAATTCGTGTATCATAGACTGAAGCATGTGGGGCTAACCGCTGGTGATGATAAGATAAATCCAACACGCATAATTTGGAATGCGGAAGGTAAACATTATCCTGACGAAGGCGGCGGATTTAAGACATATCAGCTTGAGAAGTCTGTGTTTGCTGGAAATGTACCTTTTGTGGGGGATTATAATGGCGATGGATATTCTGATATCTTGATGCTTCCGTATAAGATACAAGATACATATCCCAATGATGTGCTAGGTAAAGTGTATCTTAATAATTGTAATGGCGGATTTGAAAATGTTCATTCTGCCTCGTTGCAGATGTCGAAGAATATAGAATGGGTCTATGTTGTTGATATGAACGATGATGGATCGGATGATCTTGTCCTGTATGAGTTTAATAATAATGCACAGACTATAGAAGATGATTTGGTGACGCTTCATTTCTATATGACGAAGGATGGTGGGTTTGTGAAGAATGCGACTTATAGATACAAGAATAATGTGTCCTTGTTGCCTGGTAAATATGTGGCGGATGACAATGCTATAGTCGTTGTTGGGACTAAAGATAACAGCAGTGATAAAAAGGTTGATTATATCCGATTTGTCGGTGATGAGTTAGTGAAAAGTGATGTGTTTGGAGCAAGCTTTTTGACTGAAATAGAACCTGAATATATGGCGATTGACATGACTGGCGATGGGCTGTCTGAGATATTGATGTTAGGTGAAAATGGTTATAAAGTTTTGAAGCTTAAAGATGACGCGTATTTTCATTTTGAATTGTATGCGGCTGGCGATGCTGTTACAATTAAGTCGCATTTGTTTCCTAACGATTACAATGGAGATGGCAAGACGGATTTGTTGTTTTATGACCAGTCTCAATATTGGAACCTGATAATGTCAAAAGGCGATTCTTTTGCGACATCAGTGTCGTGCTCAAATACGAATGTGTTGAGGAATGTGGCGCTGAGTACTAAGGATAAATATAGGTGTTCTCTGAAGGAGTTGCAGAGTCCGTCTGTCACTATACGCACTGCTGATTTTGACGGTGACGGTGTGGCTGATATTGCAGTGTTTAAAGATAAAGCTGCAAATCATTATCTTGAAATAGGTTTCAAGCCAGTTGTCGCAGCTGATGGCAAATGTATCTTTTCTAAAGAGAAGAGGTATTATATGCCAATAAACTATTCTCATCAGACTATTCATATTGGAAGGTTTTTGCCACAGGAGAATGTGTCGGTTCTGTCGGTCTTGCCTCGGAATCCGTTGAATACTCAGAAAGTTAGCATAACGTCATTGTATCCGCATTCGGTATTTTATAGCGTGGAAAGAATAGTCGATGGCATGGGTAATATGAGAGGCTTCTCTTATGATTATCTGATGCAGAAGTCTAAAAATGACGACTTCTATACAAACTCTAATTATACGACATTTAATGGAATCAAAAAGATGTCGGTACCAATATCGGCGTTGAAGACTGATACTGTTTTTAGTGTCAATGATGTTCCGATTGTCAACAGATATGAGTATAAGAATGCTTTGGTGCATACTGAAGGTCACGGATTCATGGGACTCGAGAGAATTGTCATAAGAAATGTTGTTAATGGTGATGTCGTGAAAAAGCAGGTGAGAGACTTTGATGTTCTTTCTATGAATACGCATTGCGTGTCATTGCCATCGATGCTGAAATTGTATAACGGAGAGAATAAGCTGCTAAAAGAAGAGATGTTTGTTTTTGAAAAATATTGCTGCACTTTCAATGAAAAAGTGATGATGCCATTGCTGACATATAAATATGATGTGATGTACAATCCGGATAAACAAGGTGATGTTCTGAAATTGAATATAATTAAAAACGAATATGTGTCGGATAAACAGCAAATTTTACGCTATGATAGGGTTGTCAGTCATGTGTGTACAACGAGTGGATTTACGGATGTTAATAATATGGCTGAACCGGAAGATTGTCTGTATTATGAGAAAAAAAGTGTTGCCTATGATAGTGATATGGACAGTTGGGTGATCAATAGGCCGATAAGAATACAGACCTGTAAATATGACAGGTCTGGCGATAAGGTTGGCGATGTCAAGACTTTTGTTTATGACGACAGGATTCCTAATAGGATCGTCAAAGAGACGAAAGTCCCTAACTGTGATAATGATCTTACAGATATGCTTTTGCTTAGTATTGAATATGGATATGATAAAGTCGGTAATGTTATACTTCAGTCAGTTTCATCGCCATCAATTTCATATATTAAGACGGTTAAGTGTGAATATGGAGAGTCGTATAATTATAGGTATAAGACTAAGACTTTTGACGCTTTAGGCCGTGAGATAATAAGTAGTTATCATCCCGATTATGGAATTTTGATGTCAACTATGGATTATAATGGATTTGTCACGCATAATGAAAAAAGTATTTTTGGTATTGATGATGTCGTTGTCTTGCCTGATGGTATGGTGAAGGCTAAGGCCTTGCGATGGTCTGACAACAACGAACATGCACCTTCGGGAGCTGCCTATTATGTGTGGGAGAAAAATACAGCTTCAGCTGAGTCAATGGTGTTTTATCATAAATCGGGTGCTGAACTGAGGAAAGTGTCATTTGATATAAATGGTGATGCTGTATATGTCGATAAAAGATATGATGAGCATGGAAATGTGGTGCAAGAGAGTCTTCCATATTATAAAGGTGATGCGAGGCTTTTTGTTTCAAATGTCTATGACAGATACAATAGGCTTGTCGAGAAACTCATGCCTGATGGGATGCTGTGTAGCTATATCTATGATGGAAATACTTTGAATACAGAATGTATTTCTGTTGACGGCAAAAGACAGTCGAAAAAAGAAGTGTATAATATGATGGGTTGGATTATAAGTGCCAGAGATGCCGGTGGTAATGAAATGTTGTATGATTATTATTGTGATGGATTGATGAAGTCAGTGGCTATGGCCGGAAATCCAAATTATACGATATCACTGACATACGACAATGCCAGAAATAAGAAATCTTTGTGTGATTCTAATTATGGTCTTGTTACTTATCAATATGATGCTTTGGGTAAAATTAAGAATGTTACCAATCCTAAAGGTGCTACTATCGATTTTCAATATGACATGTTGGGTCGGATGCGGAGTCGTACGGAACAGGATTATGATATGAAAAATGCTTTGACGACATGTTGGTTGTATGATGATGGTGAAGGGAAGAATGGTATGCTGAAAAGTGTTGTCTCTGATAACCATAAGATAGATTATACGTATGACGATGAGCTTAGATTGCTTTCTACTGTTGAAACCATTGATGGTGATGAGTATATAACGACATATAGGTATGATCAGGCTAGTAGGGTGTCTGGGATAGAATATCCGACGGGTCTTGTCATAACTAAGGTTTATTCAAATTCAGGTTATGAGAAAGAAGTGTATGACGCTGATGATGATGTTTTGTTATGGAAGAGCAAAGCAACTATGGCAGATGGTTCTATAACGGAATATGAGTATGGTAATGGTTTGATGACAAAAATATCATATAATCAAAATACTTCTATGATCGAAAATATAATGACCTATGATAATGATAGAATTATTCAGAATCTGGCTTATAGTTATGATGGTCTAGGTAATATGAAGAATAGAAGTAAATTCATGGGTGAAAGATTTTGTGAAGAGTTTGAATATGATGATTACAATAGACTGGTTTCGATAAGTCTTGATGGGGTGAAGTCGTTGGAGATGGATTATGATAGTTATGGAAATGTAATTGCTAAGGAAGATAATGGTGTTAATGTTTTATATTCTACGAGATATGATCAGAAAAGACCCAATGCTATCTTATATGCAAAAACTGATGATGAGAAAATGTTTGTGGGATTTAATCGAGATATGAAATATTCGGCCTTCGATAATCTTGTTTCGCTTTCCCAGGGTGATGATTATTTGGAGATAGATTACGGATGTGGAAACGACAGGGTATCTATGAAGTCGTATGTCGATGGTGTGAATAAATCTAAGACATATGTGGGAAGTAGCGAGATTGTCAAAGAGAATGGTGAGGTGAAATCATATACGTATATATCTGGTCTAATAGGAGTTTTTGCGGTTTGTGAGATTGATGGGAAAGGAGAGAAGTCGTTGTATTATATTCATAAGGATAATCTGGGGTCATGGGATATTATTACTAATGAATCTGCTGAGGTGATACAGAATGTTAGTTTTGATGCATGGGGAAATGTTAGAGATGGGCAGAATTGGGGAAAATCTGTAGAAGGTACATGTTTGATGTTTGATAGAGGCTTTACAGGACATGAACATCTGGCTACATTTGGTTTGATAAATATGAATGGTAGGATATACGATCCTATGATGTCGATGATGTTGAGTCCGGATAATAATATTCAGCTTCCACAGATGTCTCAGAATTTCAATAGATATAGCTATTGCCTTAATAATCCACTTTCATACACGGACCCTAGCGGAGAGTGGGTTGAGAATGTTGTGTTTGGTGTTGTTGGAGGTGCTGCCAACTTGATTCTTAATGCTGATAACATAGATGGCTTTGGAGAGGGTGCGCTGTTGTTTGGTGTGGGCTTTGCCAAAGGATTTCTGGCTGAATATACCATGGGATATTCGTGGCTTATGAAAGTCGGGGTGCAGACTATAATGAGTGGTGTTACTGCCGGTGTCAATAAGATGGTGGCGGTGGGTGATGGCTCGTTCAAATTCAGTGGCGACGATTGGAATAGTATCAGAACGGCATCGCATTATGCTCTGGGAAGTGGCCTCGTAAAAAGTGTCATGTACACATATATGACGGAGCCTTCGGATACGCAATATGGAGAAAGTATCTTTGAATCGTGTGCCAATATGGAACTGGCTCATTCGGTGACATCACTCGCAGCACATGGTATGGGCTGTTGGTTTAGTGGACGTCCTTTCCTGACAACAATGAAGTTTAAGGATGTAGGCTTTGATCTGAAGATGCTTGGAATTGTAGCAAAAAGATTGTTGGTGTCGTATGTCATCGATTCGGAATTTGCCGACAAGGCGATACGACAAAGGGCTTGTAATATCAAAGATTCTATGATGAGAGATATTGTGTCGGAAGATGCAGATCATCCGGATCTTTATTATAGCTATGAAATTTCAGGTGCATGTGTGGATAAGATGCGGCTCTATATTGTTGGTGATGTGTTCGCTATATTACCAGGTGAGATGTTGGAAATATATCCTAAACCGTATATTGGGGAGATTATTTCATTCCCATTTAGTTATAGCTTGTTCAAAACATTATTTTTTAACAAGTAATAGTAATGGCTAAAGCATTTTTTTTGTTATCTTTGTGGCTTAAAATTAAATAAGACTAATATGTTGGAAGAAATCTTGAGACAGCTTTTTGTAAATGCTTTTACAAAACTTTACGGACAGGAACCTCCTGTACAACAGGTTAATTTTCAGAAGACTCGCCCTGAGTTTGAAGGCGATGTTACTATAGTGGTTTTCCCTTTTGTTAAAATTTCTAAGAAATCACCAGAAGTGATGGCTGATGAAATCGGTCGTGAAATAGTAGCGGAAAGTGAAATCATTTCTAAATATAACGTGGTTAAAGGTTTCCTTAACCTTCTCGTTTCAGATAGTTATTGGCTTTCTTTCTTTGCAGACAATCATAAAAATGAATTGTTTGGAAGAAAACAAATTACAGGTAGTCCTATAGTGGTCGAATATTCTTCACCAAATACTAATAAACCATTACACCTCGGTCATATACGTAATAACTTGTTGGGCTGGAGCGTGTCTGAAATATTAAAGGCAAATGGAGAGAATGTCGTTCGCGTTAACCTTGTTAATGACAGAGGTATTCATATTTGTAAGAGTATGATAGCATGGCAGAAGTGGGGCGATGGTTGTACACCTGAGTCAACAGGAAAGAAAGGCGACCATCTTATCGGTGACTTCTATGTCTTGTTTGATAAGCATTATAAGGAAGAGGTGAAACAATTGTTGCCTGCCAATTATGACGAACTCAGTGATGATGAAAAAGAAAAGGCAAAGGCAAAGGCAGAAGAAAGTTCTCCTTTGATGCAAGAGACACGAGAGATGCTCAGAAAATGGGAAGCCGGCGATAAGGATATTCGTCAGTTATGGGAGACCATGAATCAGTGGGTTTATGACGGATTTGATGTTACTTACGACCGTCTCGGTGTTTCTTTTGAAAAGATATATTATGAATCACAGACATATCTCTTGGGTAAAGAACTCGTCAATGAGGGATTGAATGGTAATGTGTTATATAGAAGAGAAGACGGCTCTGTATGGTGCGACTTGAGAAACGAAGGACTTGATGAAAAACTGTTGCTCCGTAGGGACGGCACATCGGTATATATGACTCAAGACCTTGGAACAGCACAGCTGCGCTATGAAGAGTATCAGCCTAAGAAATTGATATATGTAGTGGGTAACGAACAGAATTATCACTTCGACGTGTTGAAACGCGTATTGGTAAGATTGGGTCGTGAATGGGGTAATGATATTGAACATCTTTCTTATGGCATGGTCGAATTGCCAAACGGTAAGATGAAATCCCGTGAAGGAACCGTCGTTGACGCTGACGACTTGATGGACGAAATGGTGATGACTGCAAAGTCTGTTTCAGAGGAACTCGGCAAGGCTCATGGCTTGAGTGAAGAAGAGTCAAGAAGATTATATGACATGATCGGTATCGGTGCATTGAAATATTTTATTCTTAAAGTCGATCCAAAGAAGACAATGCTTTTCGATCCACAAGAGTCTATTGACTTCAACGGTAATACAGCGTCGTTTATTCAATATACTCACGCTCGTATCTGCTCGGTGATTCGTAAAGCCGCCGATAATGGTATCACATTCGGTGACGCAATACCAGTAAATGACTTGCAGCCAAAAGAGAAACTCTTGTTGGTTAATATATACAACTGGCCTTCAGTGTTAGAGCAAGCTGCTATCAATAGAAGCCCTGCGATGATTGCCAACTATATCTATGATCTTGCGAAAGACTTCAATCAATTCTATCAAGAATGTAGCATTATGAAAGAAGATGACGCTAGACGCAGAGAGTTCAGACTTCAATTGGCAGACATGACAGCTAAGTTGCTCCGCAACGCTTCAGCCTTGTTGGGTATATCAATGCCGGAAAAAATGTAAAATAACATAAAGATGAATGTCTTTTATCTGCCGACAGCACAGTTAGGAACAATCTCCTTCCCAGAAGAGGAATCTAAACATATGGTTAAGGTACTTCGGATGAAGGAAGGAGATCGTTTCTGTGTTACAGATGGTAATGGCTCTTTGTTTGATGCTGAGCTTGTCGATGCTCATCCAAAGAGAGCAATGGCTGAATTGTCTAACCAGAGAGAAGGTTATGACAATAGAAGCTTTAAACTATCTATAGCAATAGCACCGACAAAGCTCAATGAAAGGACTGAGTGGTTCCTTGAAAAGGCAACGGAAATCGGAATTGATGAAGTGAAACTTTTTGCTTCATATCATTCAGAAAGAAGAGTGGCTAATGTTGAACGTTTCAAGAAGATCGTTATATCGGCAATGAAACAGTCAGTGAAGTCGAAGATGCCTGTCATTGAGGAAATGGTGCCTTTTGATAAGTTGGTGAAACAGAATTTCGAAGGACAGAAGTTCATTGCTTGGATAGATGACGATGTGAAAGATCAGCTTTGTGATCTATATAAGAGAGGTGAGAATGTACTCGTCTTGATAGGGCCGGAAGGAGATTTCAGTAAGGAAGAGGTAGCTCTAGCAAAAGAAAACGGATTCGTGCCTGTAAGTCTTGGCGAGGCTCGTCTTAGAACAGAGACGGCCGCAATAGTGGCATGTCATACTGTACAACTTGTTAACCAAATGAAATGATTTATGAGACCTTAAACCTAACCAATGTTATGAAAAAAATATTCCTTGTTTTACTGATGGCAATGTCTTTTGTCACATTTGCACAAAAGACACAGATTGCCTTGCTGAAATATAGAGGCGGCGGCGATTGGTATTCAAACCCTACATCTCTGCCAAATCTGGTGAAATTCTGTAATCAAAACATCAACACGGACATCAATACGAATATAGCGACTGTTGGTGCTGGAAGTCCTGAAATATTCAACTATCCTTTCGTTCATGCTACAGGTCATGGTAATATAGTGTTTGATGATAAGGAAGTAGAAAATGTCAGAAACTATCTGCTCGCAGGAGGCTTCCTTCATATTGACGATAATTATGGTATTAAGGATTATGCAATGAGCCAGATGCAGAAAGTGTTCCCTGAACTGCAATGGACGGAACTGCCGTATTCACATCCGATATTTCAAAATCCTTATCATTTTCCTGATGGACTGCCGAAAATACATGAACATGACAACAAGGCACCTCAGGCATTTGCCTTGATATATGAAGGACGAATGGTATGTCTGTTGACTTACGAATGTGACCTCGGTGATGGATGGGAAGACCAAAGAGTACATTATGATTCTGAAGAAACAAGATTGAAAGCTCTTAAGATGGGGGCTAATATCATCCAATACGTGTTTTCTAATTAAAGAGTAAATGGGTGTTCGTATGGTTTATGATGACGTGAATGAGAAGACATGTCTCTTTTGTGGTAAGGAGTTGTCTGGACGTTGCGATAAAAAATATTGCGACGATGGTTGCAGAAATAATCATCATTATCAAATGAAAAAAGATGGAGAAGATGCTGTCGTTAAGATTATCAATAATGTTCTTTTCCGCAATAGGGAGATACTGATGTCGTTGAATAAGAGAAGAAAGATTGTTGTTAAAAGACATTCTCTTGAAAATAACAATTTCGATTTTGAAATGGTGACGAAAATATATAAAACCAAAAAAGGAAACGAATATAGAATGGTATATGACTATGCCTATAGGTTTTTAAATGATGAGGATGTGCTGTTGTTGAAATTTACTAATTAATGATGACCAAATCTGCTGTTATGAAGAAAATGATGAATAAAACATTTAAAAGATTCTCGCCTTTGGCATTGGCTGCGGTGTCATTGTCATCGTGTATCCCTACAATGATGGCCGTCACTGCCATTGAGATGTCTCAAGATTCTCATAAGAAAAATCCTAATATAATATTCATATTGGCAGACGATTTGGGTTATGCTGACCTTTCATGTATGGGACAGAAGAAGTTCTCAACACCTAACATAGACAGCCTTGCTTCTAAAGGGGTTTTGTTTACGCAGCATTATTCTGGCTCGTCGGTGAGCGCTCCTTCGAGAAGCTGCTTGATAACAGGACAGCATACCGGTCATACGGTCATACGTGGCAATAAAGAGTTGCCGATAGAAGGACAGCATCC
The DNA here is from genome assembly GCA_045613105.1 of Bacteroidales bacterium. Classification (GTDB taxonomy): domain Bacteria; phylum Bacteroidota; class Bacteroidia; order Bacteroidales; family F082; genus Limimorpha. Next base: position 34,389 of record JAZLAI010000036.1, read on the forward strand.
ATTGCCGTCAGAAACATATACTATCTTTAAAATGTTGAAAGATAATGGATATGTGACATCGGTGTTTGGTAAATGGGGACTTGGCGCTCCTGGTACAGAGGGTGCTCCTGAAAATCAAAGCGTAGATGAGTTCTTCGGATATAATTGCCAGCGTCTGGCTCACAGCTATTTCCCATACCATCTATGGCATAACAATGAAAAGATAGTACTGGATGGAAATAAAGGTAAGGATGAAAATGATTATGCTCCATATCTTATACATGATGAGGCTCTTGACTTTATAAAAGAGAATAGTGACACTACATTCTTTATGTGGTACACATCAGTGATACCTCATGCTGAGCTTAAAGTGCCAGAACATGAATTGAAACCTTTTGTGGGTCATCCTGACTTGGATGAAGAAAAAGCATTCGTCGGATGTGATGATGGTGAATACTATAAGAATGCAGGCTATGGCTCACAGCAGTTTACACATGCGGCCTTCGCATCAATGGTGTCTATACTTGACAGGCAGGTCGGGGAGATATGTGCTACATTGGAAGAACTTGGCATAGCAGAAAACACTATGATAGTATTTACATCAGACAACGGACCTCATCTTGAAGGCGGAGCTGATCCGGATTTCTTTAATAGCAATGGAGAACTGCGCGGATATAAACGTGATCTGTATGAAGGTGGTATAAGAGTTCCTCTGATAGTTAGATGGGATGATAAGATAAAAGCGAATACTAAGTCTGAACATATATCTGCGTTTTGGGATTTCATGCCGACATTCGCTGAAGCTATAGGCGCGGAAACACCGGCTGATATTGATGGTATATCGTTCTTTTCTGCAATGACAGGCGATGGCAAACAGAAAGAGCATGAGTATCTTTATTGGGAATTTCATGAGAATAACGGTCGTCAGGCAATAAGAAAAGGTGATTGGAAAGCCGTGAAATATGATGTTCATAATGATGGAAAGATAGAACTGTATAATCTCAAGTCGGACGTGTCGGAGAAAATGGATGTGGCAGGTGCATATCCGAATATGGTGGCTGAATTTGACTCATTGATGAAAGTGTCAAGGACAGACTCTGAATTGTTTAAATTCCAATGATATAAATACATGTCATAAACATACAGATGTCGGCAGATGAGCGAGCTATTGAAAAATACTCTTACACTCGATGACGCAGTGAGAATTATAAAACCGTTGAGGTTTAATATGATGTTTAAACCTGTCGGTTCAGTGTGTAATCTTGATTGCAGCTATTGTTATTATCTTGATAAGTCTAAGTTGTTCGCTGAGATGTCTTTTCTTTCATTGGATATGTTGGAAAAGACGATAAAGGAGTATGTGGAAATCAACGATAATGATCCGATAGTGTTTGATTGGCATGGTGGCGAACCTCTGCTTTTAGGATTGGATTATTTTAAAGATATAGTAGGTATTCAAAGGAAATACAGTAAAGGTAAACATATCTTTAATACGTTGCAGACGAATGCCACTCTGTTGGATGATGATTTCGCTATGTTTTTTAGAGATAATGATTTTCTTGTTGGAGTCTCTGTTGATGGACCTCAAGATGTTCATGATAAATATAGAAAAGACAAAGGTGGAAAACCTACATTCATAAAAGTTATGCATGGCATAGAACTTTTACATCGTTATTCCGTTGATTTTAACACGTTGACTACAATAAGTAAGGCGGGTGAGGGCAGAGGCCTGGATGTTTATCAATTTTTGAAAAACATTGGAAGCCGATACATGCAGTTCATGCCTGTTTATGAGTGTGTCAATTCATTGACAGGTGATATAGTCTCTCCTGATGACAATGAAGCCATTATGGCATCGTGGTCTGTGAGCCCTTTGGAGTACGGTAAGTTTATGTTTGATATTTTTAAGTATTGGGTGAGACATGATGTGGGCGATTATTTTGTCAATCTTTTTGATTCTACATTGGCTAACTATTGTGGAATAAATCCAGGTACATGTGTGTTCGCTGAGACGTGTGGTGCAAATGCTGTTTTGGAACATAATGGAGATGTGTATCCATGCGATCATTTCGTATATCCTCAATATATGTTGGGAAATGTCAATGATTCGTCTTTATCGGATATAGTGTCGTCGGAAAAAGCAATAGCCTTTGGAATTGACAAAAGGAACTCGTTGCCGGATAAATGCTTGAAATGCAGGTTCTTTAATGTTTGTCATGGAGAATGTCCGAAACATAGATTTGGTGGGATAGGAAAAAACGAGCCGGGGTTGAATGCTCTTTGTGATGGTTTGTTTTATTTCTTTACAAACGTTGAGCCATATATGCTAGAGATGAGAAAATTGATTTTTGCAGGTAAAGAAGCTAATCTTATAATGAAAAGGGACATTTTATGATTTTAAAATGTATCTTTGCAATTGTATATATATTTGTATAACCTAAAAAATTATTATTAATGAAAGTAGCTGTTCCAACAAGGGATGAACGTGTTGATGATCATTTCGGACACTGTGATCATTACACTATTTTTACAATAGAAGAAAATAAAGTCGTAAACCGTGAGAGAATGGAGTCACCACAGGGTTGTGGCTGTAAGTCTGGTGTCGCTGCTGATCTGCAGTCGATGGGTGTAGTGATGATGCTGGCCGGTAATATGGGTGAAGGTGCTAAGAGTAAGCTTAATACACATAATATTGATGTGATCCGTGGATGTTCCGGTAATGTTGATGAACTTATACAGTCTTATTTGGATGGAAAAATCATCGATTCCGGATTGGGCTGCTCGGAACATGAGTGCGGTGATAAAGCTGATAAGATAGATGCACAAAGTTTAAAACTTAAAATATAAGACTATTATGGCTATAATAAAAGAGTTAAATGGATATATACCTAAAATAGGAAAAGAATGTTTTATTGCAGAAACAGCAGCTATAGTTGGTGACGTGACTGTTGGTGATGATTGCAGTATATGGTATGGCGCGGTTCTTAGAGGTGATGTCAACACGATTAAGTTGGGTGATAGGGTTAATGTTCAAGATGGCGCCGTGTTACATGCTATACATAAAGAATCTGTATGTGAGATAGGAAATGATGTCTCTATTGGTCATAATGCTGTCGTGCATGGTGCAAAAATAGGTAATAATGTTTTAGTTGGAATGGGCGCAATAGTGATGGATAATGCTGTAATAGCTGATAATACCGTCATTGCTGCTGGTACTGTTGTGCTGAGCAATAGCGTATTGGAAGCTGGTGTATATGCAGGCGTTCCTGCTAAAAAAGTTAAGGATGCTTCAGAAAAAGTCGGGCAGATGGCTCTTGCAAATGCACAGGAGTATATGAGATGTAAACAGTGGTTCCTAGATGAAAACAACTACAAGGAAACTGACTGTGACAAATAATCAGTGAATCTCACTGTGTAGTTAAACATATTGAGAGAATCCCAAAGTCGCAATAACAATGATTTGTGACTTTGGGATTTTTCATTATAGTACTTTAATCTGGTAACCTTCAAATTCAATTTTGTCGCCAGATATTATCTTTGCGCGTTTGCGTAACTCTATTTCACCGTTACGGCGTACCAGACCTGCTGTCACTACTTCCTGAGCCATGCTTCCGGATTCAACAATACCGACTGCTTTTAGCAAGGCAATCAATGGGATGAAATCATCACCTTCTCTTAATTCAAATTCTAATTCTTGCATAATTTGTATCTTATATTTCAATTTCTAATCCGTCGAAAGCTAACATCATATTGTCTGGGAGTGTCGGGTTTATGTCAGCGGCTTTCCCCATATTGTGGCTGACGTGAGTGAACCAAGCTTTCTTGACATTAAGTCTTTGTGCGATGTCAATTGCTTCTGAAAGACAAATGTGTGAATAATGCTGTTCGTGTCTCAATGCTTCAATGATGAGAAATTCTACACCTTTTAGTTGGTTATATGCTTTTTTTGACAATTTGCTGAAGTCTGTGATGTAAGCGAAATTACCTATTCTAAAACCGTATGATGTAAGCGTGAAGTGTTTCAGTTTTATTGGCTCTATTGTAAACTCGTTAATCGTTATCGGATTTTTATTTATTGTCCTGAGGTCAAAGACAGGTGTGCCTGGATATCTTTCGCCTTGCTTTGCAAAAGCGTATGAATATTCTCTTTTGATCTCGGCTTGTGCTGAAGTCGAAGCATAGACTGTCATTGGTTTTTGTTGTAGGAAAATGTATGGCCTTACGTCATCGAGGCCTCCGATATGGTCTTTATGTTCATGTGTTATCAATATGGCATCCAACTTCTTTACGCCAGCCCTTAGCATCTGGAAGCGAAAGTCGGGACCGGCATCAATGCAAATGGTGGTCTCCTCCGATTCTATAAGAATGGATGTCCTTAAACGTCTGTCTTTCGGATCGTTGGAACGACAAACCTCGCAGTCGCACGCAATGATCGGAACACCTTGAGATGTGCCGCTACCTAATATTGTAACTTTCATGGTCGCTTAATAAAAATCATCGCAAAGATAAAAATTATTCCCCTAAAATATTTATATATTTCATATAAATAATGTATATTTGCGAGTTAAATGCCGACAAATGTTAAAGTCTATAATACTATTTTTTAGAAAAAGAAACATAAGAAAAAATCATAGTCAAGAAAGACCGCTGATATTTCCTGATTTTGACAAATCTCCAACAGTGACAATCATGCTGGATTATAATGGTAAGAAAGATATCAAGGAAATTGAGCAGTTCGTAAAACTGTCGATGAAGCCAAAAACCTTGGGGTTCGTGGTGTTGTGCGAGACGATACCTGACGACATTATCCAAAGCGATCTGATGTTCTTTGTACAAAAAGAGGACTTCAACAAGTTCGGCATCCTGCAAAAAGATAAAGAGTCGGCATTGAAGACAATATCAAATGATGTGTTGGTCAATCTGTCTGACGATAACGACAATCTCTTGAATGACTATCTCGTCTCTTGTATTAATTCATCGTTTAGAATAGGTCATTCCAAAATCAATATGAAAATACATGACCTCGTCCTCGATTATGGAATAGAAAAGAGTGATGTAGAGCGTCTTAAAATATTATATAAATACTTAATGATGTTATCAGGAAAAAATGAAAAATAATATTTTTGTTGGTACTGGAGTGGCTCTCGTTACTCCTTTTAATGAAGATTTCTCAGTTGATTATAAATCACTTGAAAATATAGTGGATTTTACTTTGTCTAATGGCGCTGACTTTTTGGTCGCTCTCGGAACTACCTCAGAAGCTCCGACATTAACGCAGGAAGAGAAAGATAATGTTCTGAAAACTATAATAAAAGTTGCTAATAAACGATGCCCTATAATGCTTGGAATGGGCGGTAATAATACGATGTCTCTTGTGAGTTCTATCAAGAATCAGGATTTTACAGGCGTAGATGGAATCTTGAGTGTTGTGCCATATTACAACAAGCCTAACCAAAGAGGTATGAAGGCTCATTTTGAGATGGTGGCCGATAACTCTCCAGTGCCTGTCGTGTTGTATAATGTGCCAGGTAGAGTGGGTGTCAACCTTCAGGCTTCCACTTGCGTCGAGTTGGCGCAGCATCCTAATATCGTGGCTGTTAAAGAGGCATCTGGTAACTTGCAGCAGATAATGGAAATATTACGTGACAAACCTTCTGATTTTGTCGTTTTGTCGGGAGACGACGGAATCACTCAGCCAATGATGGCTTTAGGTGCAAAAGGTGTCATCTCTGTGGCTGCTAATGGCTATCCTGATATGTTCTGTAAAATGGTGACATCTATGATGAATAATGATGTGGCAACAGCACTTCCTCTTCATTATAAGACATTGAAGATGAATAATCTCATTTTCGCAGATGGAAATCCTGCTGGAATAAAATGTCTCTTGGCATATCAGAATTTGTGCAAGAACGTATTGAGACTTCCTCTCGTTACAGTAAATGAGACAGTTAAAAAAGATCTTGAAAGTGAATTTAATGTTATGTATAATAAATAAAAATCGATATGAAAAAGATATTCGCCCTGTTATTCCTGTCGATGATGTCTTTGAGCATCTATGCACAAAAAGATGAACTTAGCTCTATGATGAAAGAACGTAATGAGTTCTATTTCAGTTTTGAAATAGACGATATACAAGAGCTTTCTAAATTAGCGAAAGTCGTCTCCATCGATAATATTGAAGGAAGTACTGTCACGGCTTATGCTAATAATAAACAATATGAACGTTTTCTGTCGTTTGAAATTGAGACTACATTGCTGACACCTCCTTCCATGTTGCTAGATCATAAAATGTTTGACGGAACATCGCGTGCTGAATATGATTGGAATGAATATCCAACATACGAGGCTTATGTGGCTATGATGGAGGAGTTCGCTCAAACTTATTCCGACAAATGTTCTTTGATAGAATTGGGAACTCTCGCTAGCGGACGTAAAATATTGTTGGTTAGAATCAATAACGGAAATACAGAAGGAAAACCTAAGTTTTTGTATGGATCTACAATTCATGGCGATGAGACTACAGGTTTTGTTATGATGCTTCGTCTGATCGACCTTTTGCTTACGCAGCCTGAATTGCCAGAGGTTAAAAATGTCTTGGATAACATAGATTTGTTTATCTGTCCTAATGCTAATCCTGATGGAACATATCATAACGGCAATCACACCGTTAGTGGTGCGACGCGCTATAACGCCTATGGCGTGGATATGAATCGTAACTATCCGGATCCTGTTGATGGTCCGCATCCTGACAATGAAGCTTATGCGATAGAAACAGAATGGTTCATGCAATTTGCAGAAGACTATCAGTTTACTATGGCAGCCCATTATCATGGAGGTGCAGAACTTATGAATTATCCTTGGGATAATAATTATGCACGTCATGCTGACGATGCATGGTGGCAAATGGTGAGCCGCGAATACGCAGATCTTGCTCATAATGCGTCACAGTCAACAGATCCATATTATATGACTGATGAGGAAAACGGCATCACCAATGGCGCTGACTGGTACACAATAGGTGGCGGTCGTCAGGATTATATGAATTATTATCGTCAATGCCGCGAGGTTACAATAGAATGTTCAACAACTAAATGTCCTCCTGCTTCACAGCTCCCTTCATTCTGGGATTATAATTACAACTCTATTTTCGCATATATGAATCAGGTGCTGTATGGTATTCATGGAACTGTGAAAGATGCAGCGACACAAGAACCGTTGAAGGCTACTATTGAAATACTTAACCATGATCATGATTATTCAAAAGTAGAATCACAACTTCCGATTGGCGATTTCCATCGTCCTATAAAAGCTGGTACTTACACTGTGGAGATAAAAGCGAATGGCTATTATCCGGTTCAGAAGACTGTCACTGTAGTTGATGGAGAGACGACGGTGTTGAATGTAGAGCTTGAATCAGGTGAAGGTCTTATTCCAGATTTCAGCGTATCGACAACAGAAGCTTCATTGGGATCTGATGTGAACTTTACAGATGAGTCATGGGGTAATGATATAGTGAGCTGGAACTGGTCTTTTGAAGGTGGTAATCCTGAAACATCGAATGTTCAGAATCCTACAGTGAAATATGTGAATACTGGAAAATACGATGTGACACTTACCATTACAAACGGAGATGGAGATAGCGCTACTGTAACAAAAAGAAATTATATTTCCGTTATGGAATCATATAATATGTATGACGGAACAGTGACTACATGTGAGGCATTGTTCTTTGATAAAGGTGGTGATGCCAATAATTATCCCGACAATGATGTTCATGTCATGACGTTCAAACCGGCAACTGAAGGCGCAATGATTCAGGTGGAGTTTCTGGAGTTTTCAACAGAATTGGATTACGATAAGTTAAGAATATATGATGGCCTTGATGTCGGTTCATCAACATGTCTGGCTGAACTAAGCGGTTCTAACCTGCCTGGAAAATATACGGCAACAAATGCAGCAGGTGCTCTCACATTCCGTTTCTTATCAGATTATGCAATGAATAAAAGTGGTTGGAAAGCGATAATCAGATGTATTGGCGGTGAGATGAATGTAAACGTAGAAGCTGAAGAAGAGATTTGTTTGGGAAAAAGTATCGAGCTTTATGCAGAAGTGTCGGGCGGTTCTGGAGAATATTCGTTTTCGTGGAGTCCGGCAGAGTTGTTTGATGACCCTAATGTGCAAAATGCAGTGGCAATACCAACGGAAATTGGAGAAATAACATTCACGGTTTCTGTAAGTGACGGTGAAAATACAAAAGAGGCATCGGTGTATGTGATGGTTATGGAATGTGATAATGTCGGGGAACATAATGTCGATGTCATTGATGTCTATCCAAATCCGGCCAAGGATGTTGTCTATGTTAATATAAACCAAAATATAGAAAAAGTCAGTTGGACATTACTTAATATGCAAGCCCAGATAGTGAAGAAATCGGAAGCAACTGATCCTGATTTTGAAATAACATTGGATGATATTAATAAAGGTATCTACTTCTTGAATGTTGTCGTAGATGAAAAACCAATAATAAAAAAGATTGTTGTTGAATAAATGAATTTTGTGATAATAATTTATTAGAAAAGACGTTTTTTGAACGATAAAATAATGTATTTTTGCACTATGCGAAAAAATAGATTTTTGATAATATTAGGACTAGCTTTTCTTATGGCATTCGTGTCGTGTAACAGCTATAATAAATTGCTGAAAAGCACTGATAATGAATTGAAATATCAGACTGCTATGTCCTTCTATGAAAATAAGGATTATAATAGGGCACTGCAATTGTTTGATGTCTTGCAGGCTGCATATAGAGGAAAACCAGAAGGTGAAAAAGTAGCTTATTATTCAGCAGAGTGCTACTATGAGATGAAAGACTATGAGATAGCAAGCCATTATTATAAAAGATATGTCGTGAACTATCCTTTTGCAAAAAATGCGGAAGATGCTTTGTTTAGAAGCGCATGCTGCTATTATCTGGAGTCACCTAACATCTCATTGGATCAGACTGAATCATATACTGCAATCAGTGAGTTTCAGAATTTTGTTGATGTATATCCTAACAGTGTTTATGTGGATAGTGCAAATCAGTTGATAGATACCTTGAGATATAAGATAGCAGAGAAAGATTTCAATACTTGTATGCTGTATTATAAGATGGATGAATATCAGGCTGCAATAACAAGTTTTGAAAGTTATATAAAGGAATATCCGATGACACATCATCGTGAAGAGATAATGAAATATATGGTTATGACATATTATAACTATGCAGGAAACAGTGTGTCGGAGAAACAAAGAGAACGTTATGAACTCGCATTGGAGAAGTATAACACACTTTCATATATGTATCCAGAAAGCATATATATAGCAGAACTGGAACCGATAATAAAGAAGATACATACAGAATTAACAAATATTAATACTAAATAAATGGATTTCAAGAAAATTAATGCCGAAACAACTTGTGTCACACGTCAAAAAGACCAATTCTACATAGGCACAGGCAACATCTATGAAACAGTGGCTATCATGTCAAAAAGATCAGATCAAATTGCTGCTGAAATGAAGAGTGAACTCAACAAGAAAATTGAAGAGTACACTACAAGTAACGACAGCCTTGAAGAGGTCTTTGAAAATAAAGAGCAAATCGAAGTGGCAAAATATTATGAAAGATTGCCAAAATCTACATTGATAGCTGTCAATGAATTTTTAAACGATCGTATATACTATCGTAATCCTAACAAGGAAAACGGAAATGATTTCTAAAATTAAGGAGTTACAATGCTAACCGGAAAGAAAATTCTTATAGGAATTACAGGTAGCATTGCCGCCTATAAGATTCCTCTGTTAGTGCGCCTCTTGAAGAAAGACGGCGCCGATGTAAGAGTCGTGATGACACCTTCCGCTAAGGATTTCGTCACGCCTCTTACTTTATCTACATTAAGTGGTAATCCAGTCCTCTCTCATGGCTTCGATGAAGAAACTGGAAAATGGGATAGTCATGTGGAGCTTGGCCTATGGGCTGACCTTTTCGTTGTGGCTCCAGCTTCGGCAAATACAATGGCAAAGATGGCATACGGCATGGCTGATAATTACCTCCTTACAGTATGTCTGTCTGCTAAATGTCCTGTCATGTTCGCTCCTGCAATGGATCTCGACATGTATAAACATCAGGCAACCCAACAGAATATAAAGACATTAATTGAAAGAGGTTGCATATTCGTCGCACCATCATCGGGAGAACTCGCTAGTGGACTCTGTGGTGAAGGAAGAATGGAAGAACCTCAAAAGATTTATGAAAGAATAAAGGCTTTCTTTCAAACCAAACAGAACTTCAAAGGTAAGAATGTCCTGATTACAGCAGGACCAACTTACGAGGCAATAGACCCGGTGAGATTCATCGGTAACCATAGCTCAGGATTGATGGGGATAGAAATAGCACGCGCTTTCGCTGATCAAGGCGCAGATGTTACCTTGGTGCTCGGACCGTCAAACATTTCTCCAAACAGAAGTAATATCAATTTGATGCCAGTGACTTCCGCAAAAGACATGTATGATGCAGTCATGACATTCTTTCCTAAAACAGACATAGCAGTGCTGAGCGCAGCAGTGGCTGACTTCCGTCCTGAAATAGTGGCAGATCAGAAAATAAAGAAAAATCCTGATGAGGATACTTTGACATTGAAACTTGTCAAGACAAACGACATCCTCAAGACTGTAGGAAGTCTTAAAAAAGAAAACCAGACCGTTGTAGGATTTGCATTGGAGACTGAAAACGGACTGGATAATGCAAAGAAAAAACTACATACCAAAAATATAGATCTCATCGTTCTTAATGAGATGAACGAATCAGGTGTCGGATTTAAGACCAAGACAAATAAAATATCAATCATAAATAGAAATGATGATGTGAAGGTCTTTGATCTCAAACCTAAAAATGAAGTTGCATTGGATGTGTTGAATGCTATTTATCAATATATTAATTAATATGAAAAAGAGATTTTGTTTTTTGTTGATATTGCTGTCTTCTTTTATAGGGATAAATTCACTTCAGGCTCAGGAATTGAACTTTGACGTGTCGGTGTCTGCCGCACGTGTCGAAGGAACAGACCAAAGAGCTTTTGAATCTCTGAAAGAAGGTGTTATCAACTTTATGAATAATAGGGTTTGGACTAATGTCGAACTGAAACCGGAAGAAAAAATAGAAGGTGCAATAGTCATTAACGTAAAGAAAAAGGATGGTAATATTATTGAGGCAGAATTGAATATAGCTCTGCGCCGTCCTGCATATAAAACCAATTTTAATACACCTCTATTTAACTATGTCGATAATGACTTCGTATTTGAATATATAGAATCTCAGCCTCTAGATTTTGCTGAGAACTCCTATATGTCTAATCTTACATCTACCCTCGCTTTTTATGCATATTATTGCCTCGGATTGTATTTCGACAGCTTCGGACTTTATGGTGGTGATCCTTTCTTTAAGATGGCTGAACAGATTGTGAATGCAGCACAAGGTGCCAATGAGTCGGGATGGAAAGCTTTCGATGATAAAAGAAACCGTTATTGGCTTTGCGAAAATATGATGAATGCTTCATATAAACCTCTTCGTCAGTATATGTATGAATATCACCGATTGGGCATAGATAATATGTCAACAAAACAGGACGAAGGAAGAGCAGCAATGACGAAGTCTTTGGAATATCTGCAACAGATGTACTCTCAAAGACCTAGTTTGCTTAGTATTCAAGTTATCACCGATACAAAACGCGGCGAGTGGAAAAGCGTTTATACAGAAGGCTCACAACAAGAAAAGACAAAGGCTGTCAATATCTTAAGAGAGATAGATCCTTCTCATGCTTCTGAATATGAAGAAATCTTGACGAATAAAAGATAGTCATGCTGCAGAGGTTGTCAATATCTAACTATGCTTTAATAGCATCCTTATCTGTTGATTTTGATAATGGATTCTCTGTCATTACCGGTGAAACAGGTGCAGGTAAGTCAATCCTGCTGGGAGCGTTGGGATTCGTGCTAGGCAATCGCGCCGACTCAAATGTATTTTTCGACGATACGAAAAAATGTATAGTGGAAGCTACATTTGTTTTGAATGATGATAGATTGAAATATTTCTTTGAAGATAATGATATTGACTTTGAAGAGGAATGTATAATCAGAAGAGAATTGTCTCCTCAGAAAAAATCACGTTCTTTTGTAAATAATACTCCTGTAAATTTACAGGTTTTAAAGGAACTCGGTTCTTATCTTGTCGATATTCATTCTCAACATGATTCTCTTTTGTTGTGCAATCCTGATTTTCAGCTTTCATTGTTAGATGACGCTGCCAACAACCAAGAGCTGCTTTCTGAATACAAAAAAGCATACAAAGAATATACTTCTGCTAAAAATGAATTTGAATCACTTCGTAAAAAGGCATTGAACAATATTGATGAAAACGATTATCTTAAATTCCAACTCGATGAACTCGTAAAATCGGAACTTTTAGATAATGAATACGAAGAACTCTCTCAACGTATCGAGATACTTGAAAATCAAGAGGAGATAAGCAGACTTCTTAATGAATCGACGATGATTCTTGAAAATAGCGAGACTTCGGTTCTTGACGGTGTCAATACCTTATTATATAATGTTGATAAACTGAAAAGATATATATCAGAACTCGATTCAATGTCGGAACGTCTTAATTCTGTGAAGATTGAACTCAAAGACATCTGTTCAGATTTGAATAACCTTCAAGATGATTCGATGGATATTTCTTCACTTGAGTCTCTTCAAGAACGTTTTGATGTGATTCAGCGTCTTATGATGAAACATCATCTTAATGATTATTCACAATTGCTTCAGCTTAGAGAAGAGATAAGATGTAAGGTCGATGAGTTTTCAAATATAGATGAAATCGTTGCTGACAAGGAGAAAGAAGTTAAGGCGATGGAGAAGGCATTGTATCAAAAGGCAAACGAATTGAATAAGCGACGTCTTTATGCTAAGACTGTTTTTGAAAAAGACGTCACTGATGTCATTCGTCAGCTTGCGATGCCTCACGGAGTATTTGAAATCAGATGTGAAAATATCGGAGAACTTACTTCAAACGGAACTGATGCAGTGACATTTATGTTCTCTGCTAATAAAGGATACGCTCCTGAAAATATGGCGAAAGCCGCTTCTGGTGGCGAGCTCTCACGTTTGATGCTCGCGATCAAGAGCATAGCAGCGAAAAACAATTATATCCCAACATTGATATTCGACGAGATTGACACTGGCGTTTCTGGTGAAGTGGCATCTAAACTCGGTGATATCATGAATGTGATGGGAGAGACGCTTCAGCTCGTAAGTATCACTCACTTACCACAAGTAGCAAGTAAAGCGAAGAATCATTTCTTTGTATATAAGGATGTAGTTGACGAAAAGACACGTTCCAACATCAGAACCTTGACCCGCGAAGAACGCGTTATGGAAATCGCGAAGATGCTTTCTAACGCTGAAGTCACAGCAGAAGCGATGAGAGCAGCGGAGGTTTTGATAGAGTGCTAGAAAGAGAGAAATAAATAATTATAGGATATGAAACCAAAATTAACAATAGCAAAGTTACGTGAAGAAGCCAAACTGTTTTGCCTTGCTGAATCAAAAATAAAAAATAGTGAATTATATGGAATAACAGATGGAAAGGCTGTTGGTACATATGTTGAACATAAATTTCAACAGCAGTTAAAATTAAAGTATTCTGTTACTATAGGTTCTTCAGCAAGTGGAATAGATTTACCATCTAAGGATATTTTAACCGATATAAAAGTAACATCAATAAAGCAACCGCAGTCTTCTTGCCCATATAAAGATGCTAAACAAAAAATCTTTGGATTAGGATATAATATTTTATTGTTTGTATATAATAAGGAGGATGATGTAAAAACTAAAACAACTACACTTAATTTTGTGAGTTGTGCGTTTATTTCAAGTGAACGAACAGCCGATTATACAACTACATATCGTTTGCGAGAAATGATTAAGGATAATGCTAATGAAGAAGATATAGTGGCATATTTAACAGACAGAAATATACCTGCTGATGAAGTGACTTTGCTTAATATGGCAAAAATGATATTGAAGAGCCCTCCTAAGCAAGGCTATCTTACTATATCAAATGCATTACAATGGAGATCGCAATATCAGAGAATAGTTTCATTGGAAAAATCTGTGTCAGGAATCAATAAAATCATTGAAGAGGATAACGCAAAATGAAATTATTTGATGCTGCAATAAGCAATTCTGTATATGGCTTTTTTATAAGTAAGGCAGATGCATTGAAATCGTTAGAAGAAGCTAATGAATTACTGCAAAATGAATGCGGTGTCAAAGATTTTTTTGAAGACGAAACAGAGTTATCTTATATAGTTGAAAAATTAAATGAAGCTAAAGTTAGTGAAACATACGAAAGTAATCCTGAATATGGTGATTTTCAGACAAATCAATTGTTGACTATTCAGATTACAAAAAAGTTAAAAGCAGAAGGTGTATCTCCTAACGTTGTTGTAGAACCAACATGCGGAAAAGGTCATTTTATTCTTGCAACATTACGTACTTTCGATGAAATAGAAAAAATATATGGTATAGAAATCCAGAAAAAATATACATGGCAGGCAAAATTTAATATATTGGATTTTTTTCTGAATAATTCACGTAAAATAAAGCCGGAGATACATATTATACATTCTAGTATATTTGACTTCAATTATCATATAATAAAAGATATAATTGGGGAAAAAGAATTGTTGATAATCGGAAATCCTCCATGGGTGACAAATTCTGAGTTAAGTGCAATGGATTCTAAGAATTTGCCTAAAAAATCAAATTTCAAGCGATATAAGGGGCTTGATGCTATGACAGGAAAAGGTAATTTTGACATAGCTGAATATATAACAATTGATTTGTTAAGGAATTTTGGAAGATGTATAGGCAATATGGTTTTTTTAGTAAAGAATACTGTCATAAAAAATATTGTATATGATATTCCAAAGTTAAAATTGCCTATCTCTGATATGAGAAAGCAAAATATTGATAGTAAAAAAGAATTTGATGTCAATGTTGATGCATCCTTATTTATTTGTAAACTGAATAAAGAAACAGAATATTATTGTCAAGAGTCTGATTTTTATTCTTCTGAAGTTAAATGTGATTTCGGATGGAAAAATAATAAATTCATGTCTGTTTTAACAATAGATAATGATATTGATGGATTGTCGCCATTTGTTTGGAGGCAAGGTGTAAAACATGACTGTTCAAAAGTAATGGAAATTGAATCTAATGGTGATTTTTTCATTAATAAATTAGGAGAACAATTTGTACTTGAAAAAGATTTGGTTTATCCTTTGTTGAAAAGTTCGGATTTAAAGGAGACTGTTGCGAATTTAACTCGAAAACAAACTATTATCACGCAGAAATATGTAGGACAGGATACATCGTATATAAAGAAATATCCATATACTTTTGATTATTTGAATAATCATATGGATTTTTTCAGAATGCGAAAGTCTAGTATTTATAAAGGGAAATGTGATTTTTCTATTTTTGGTATAGGTGATTATTCATTTAAACCATATAAAATTGCTATATCAGGTTTATATAAAACATTTCATTTCTGTTTGGTTAAACCTCAAAATGAAAAGCCGGTGATGTTGGATGATACTTGTTATTTTATAGGTTTTGATACATTAGAACAAGCTGAATATATATGGAAACTTCTAAATACAGAATTAGTTGCGGATTTGCTCAAAAGTATTTCTTTCAAGGATTCAAAAAGAATGATTACAAAAGATATACTTATGAGAATTGATTTAAAGAAAGTTGCACGTATTAAAGGTTATGATACATGCTTTTTTGATGAATTTGAAAAAAAACAAGACCAACAATTAAATTTGTTTTTGTAAATAAAACCATATGATGTTTGTTGATTGTAATAAATGAAAAGGAGTCGTGAAAGTTTTTATTTTTACGACTCCTTCTCCTTTAAATAGAATCCATCAATGTGTATTTATATTATAGGAAACATTGATACGTCTCTACATTTTTATTTCTTGATGCTCAAAATCAATCCCAAGACAACTCCTAAGAATGCTGCGAAGAGCACTTGGTAATTTCCTGGTAATAAGAATGTGATTGTGTGAGCTGGATACCAGAACAATGGGATGGTCTTTTTAAAGACGAAGCCATATTGTAAGTCCCAGTTGATTTTATGAGCTATTGTTTCTTGGATTTTCAATTTGTTGCAGAAGAATCCTTTCAATGTTCCGCCTGTCTCAGCGATGTGAATGTCTGTCACCTTGTGGAATGTCATGAAGACAGGAGCGAAGATGGTGTTCATCAAAACGCTGACTAAGAGAGCAACGAAGACTTTTCCTCCGCTGAAGTCGCCTTTGAACCAAGCACCTGCTTCTGAAACGCCGAAGCCTTTTTCAAGTAATGTGACAGTGCCGCTCTTGAATATCGTCATGGCTGATGCGATGATGACGCCGAGGAAACCCCAGACGAGCATCTTTGGAACAAGACCGAAGCGTTTCTCAATGTAGCAGCCTTTACGAATTCTTAAAGCTAACATCTCACCGAATGTTCCCAAGATAGCGAACTTGAAGAAACTCATTATCATGCCGTGCTCGGCAGTCATTG
>JAZLAI010000037.1:0-24532 GCA_045613105.1 Bacteroidales bacterium
CTAATCATGATTAGTTTTGTCTTATAAATATCGAACGTTGAAGTTCAATGTCGTGTTCTACACGACGGATAGTAAGTTTATTGGCGTTATAATATTCATCAAAACAAATACTTACATATCCATCAGCAACCATGTAAATAGTGTCGTTAGTAAGGAAATATTCATCGAGATTTTTAATCTTTTTAGGCAGTTCTATCAAATATTCATTCTCAGGAATATCGCCATTGGGACTTTGTGGAACATTTGTTGGCTTTGTTACTTTTAACTCTTCTTGATGGATAACAAAATCATCACCATCTTTAATGCTCAAAAGATTTCCTTCTTCAAATATCAAGGTGTAATCCGCACCAGATTCTTCTCGTGTACATAGATGCCAAAAACAACCATTTGATGATGATAACTCCCACTTCCATGATCCTTCAATGCCAGGAACACTTTCTGTCAAATCAACATTATCTTTGTCGCAAGAGCATAGAAACAATGACATTAATGCAATGATCAAGATACTTCTTTTCATAATTGTAAGTTTTAAGTTTGTAAATATAAAAATATTTATTATAAAAATCATCAGAGGTATTTATTTTTTATTTTTGCAAAAAAAATGATGAGAGATAGTTTTGACATAAAACGATGGATTGAAAATCCTGATGAGCTGCTTATTATAGCAGGTCCTTGTAGCGTTGAGAGTAGAGAACAGTTTTTCAATACTGCTACAAAACTATCTGAATTACATCAGATTAAAATCTTAAGAGGCGGCATCTGGAAACCTCGCACTCGTCCCAACGGATTTGAAGGAATAGGTGAAGATGGTCTCTCGTGGATGAAGGAGATTTCTGAAAAAACAGGAATGCTCTGCATGACAGAAGTCGCCACTCCGGAGCATGCCGAACTCGCTTTGAAATATGAAGTCGATGCTCTGTGGATTGGCGCGCGCACCGTCGCCAACCCTTTTTCAGTACAGCAACTTGCTGACGCTCTCCGCGGTACCGACATTCCTCTTTTCATCAAGAACCCTATCGCAGCTGACCTCAAACTCTGGATTGGGGCATTCGAACGTCTCGCTTCTTCTGGATTAAGACATCTCGTCGCTATCCATAGAGGCTTCCAAGATACCAACGCTGCTCCTTATCGCAACAACCCTCGCTGGGAACTGCCGATAGAGCTGCATCGTCAAAATGCAGACATCCCTATCATCACAGATATAAGCCATATCTGCGGATGCCGTGACATATTACAAAAGACAGCGCAAAAGGCTCTCGACCTCGCTACAAACGGACTCATGATAGAATCGCACTGCGAACCGGAAAGAGCTCTCACCGACGCCGATCAACAAATCACTCCTGACGATTTAAAATCGATGCTCGACAATCTTGTCATTCATAAATCTAAATCGTCAAATGCTGATGTGTTGCTCCAGGAACTCAGAAGCAGAATAGACAGCATAGATGATGAACTGCTGAATCTTCTGGCACAAAGAAGTGAGATTTCTTCAAAGATAGGTGTCGTTAAAAAAGAACATAACCTTGCAGTACTTCAACTAGATAGATGGAAATCCATTTTGTCAAATCATATCGAAAAAGGAAAATCATTAGGCTTGAATGAAACTCTTGTCAAAGATATTTTTGAATTGATACATAAAGATTCGATTGACAGACAGTTGTAGCACTTTGAACTTATGCTTTTGGCTTTTGAACCTTAAATGAAATGATATTATGAAAAAAATACTCGTTTCTTTACTTTGTTTATTTCTATTGACGTTTGATGTTTTTGCTGATTCATTAAATTCGTCAGAAAAAGTAATCAATGATTTTATTTCTAGAATCTTTGGTCAACAGTCAACAGACAAAGGCCAGCAGCCGATACTCACTATTTTGGACGAAATTCTAGACCAACAGCCAAAGGCAAATGGCCAACAGCCGGATGTTTTTATTATCACCTCTAAAGATGGAAAACCTTGTGTTAAAGGTAATTCCATATTAGCAATAACGACGGGTATCAATTGGTATTTGAATCATTATGCTCATATAAATATTTCATGGAATAATTTATACATCAATGATTTATCGGATTATGACTTCCCTTTGCCATCAGAAGAAGATCTGCATGTTTGTTCAGCCGACTATCGTTATTATTTGAATTATTGTACTTTTTCATATTCGATGTCGGTCTGGACTTGGGAGCGTTGGGAACAGGAAATCGACTGGATGGCATTGCACGGAATCAACATGCCTTTGCAGATTGTCGGTCTTGATGTGGTTTGGAGAAGATTGTTAACAGAATTTTACAATTACACTTCTGAGGAGGCAAATGATTTTATTGCTGGACCATGTTTCCAAGCATGGTGGGGAATGAACAACCTTGAGGGCTGGGGCGGCCCGAATCCGGACTGGTGGTACGAACGTCAGGCGGAACTGGCAAAAAAGATTTGTGACAGAATGCGAGAACTCGGAATGCAGCCTGTGCTTCCAGGATTTAGCGGCATGGTGCCGAGCAATTTTACGGAGAAGACGGGCGAAGCTTCTAACAGTCAGGGCATTTGGTGTGGGTTTATGCGTCCTCATATATTGAATCCTAATAGCGATACTTTTAAGATAATGGCTGCTAATTATTATAAAGTGTTGAATGAAGTGATGGGAACATCGACATATTACAGCATGGATCCTTTTCATGAAGGTGCCAACACCCAGGGTATTGATGTAGCTTCAGCATATAAGGCTATCGCTGATGCCATGTCGTCAGCCAATGAAAATGTTAATGAAAAATGGGTGATTCAATATTGGCAGTGGAGCGGCGATCAGTATAAGGTCCTCGACCAAGTGGCAAAAGGCGACTTGATAATACTCGACCTTTTCTCAACGGCGCATACTCATTTCCAGGAATATAAAGGTCACGATGCTGTATATTGCATGCTTCCTAACTTCGGAGGCCGCTCTGGTTTCATGGGTCGTTTCAATGGTGTGATAGACGGTTATTTTGATAATAAGGCTTTATATTCTAATATAAAAGGTATTGGCGCTACTCCTGAAGCGATTGGCAGCGTCCCTGTCTTGTATGATGTTTTATATGAATTGCCTTGGCATGAAACAAAACCTGATGCAAAGGAATGGATGAAGGATTATACCATAAGTCGTTATGGTAAGTCAGATGTCATGGTGCAAGAAGCATGGGAGTTGTTGCGAACTTCTGCTCTCGATTGTAAGACGCAACTGCAAGGGCCTCACGAAGCTGTGGTGTGTGCTCGCCCTTCATTGACAGTGGATAAGGTGTCTTCATGGGGAGGGACGGAAATTTTTTATGATACACATGATGTTGTCTTGGCTGCAAGGAAATTGTTCGATGCTAATATTTCTGTAAAGTCGGAATTGCATAAAGAGAATTATTATCATGATCTTGTCGATATATGGCGTCAGGCTATGACAGATGAGGCTTATTACCTGTTAAAGGAAATCAAGAAAAATCACTCCGATAACGATACCTTAAATTTTGTTAAGAATAGAGATTCATTCTTGGAATTAATTGAAGATATAGACAGACTTCTTAATACAAATAAACATTTTATGCTTGGCAGCTGGACTTCGATGGCTCGTGCCATTGCTGACGAGATTGATGGCACTTCAGAATCTGATAAGGATTGGCTGGAGTTTGATAACGCTCGTACTTTGATAACGACATGGGGCGACGAAGTCAACGCTAACAATGGAGGCCTGCGTGACTATTCTTACAGAGAATGGGGTGGAATGTTAAAAGATTTTTACCTTTTGCGTTGGCAATATTTCTTTGACAATAATCTTAGCGAACCTTCAGAAGGATGGTTCGAGATGGAAAGAAAATGGACGTTCGATAAAGATTTAAAATATTCTGATATTCCTCAAAATGATACAAGAGACGTTATTGAAAAATTGATGAATAAGACTAGATACTAGCCTTATTCACCTTCATTTTCGTTTCCGTTTTCATCATTGTTTTCATCACCGTTTTCATCACCGTTTTCGTCGTCGTTTTCATTACCTTGTTCTTCTTCCAAAGTTGTGAAGCTTACAATTTCTCCGAAACCGGATCCTTTGTCGTTTTCTGCGTATGCGACAACATAATATGTAGTGTTTGGTAATAAATCTGTTACTTGGACTGTGAATGCATTGTCTCCGTCAAGAGTGCCATCAATAGGAGTTCCTCCGATTTGTGGATTTGTAGATGTGCTATATAAGAATCCTTGTCTGGTGATATCAGAGCCGCCATTGTCAACTATTATGCCTTTGAATATAGCTGTGGTCTGTGTGATTTCTGCAATATTTTCGTCTGTCGTTACTATAGGACGTTCGCCTTCTGTTGTGAATGAATATTGTTCGCTATAGACTGTGCTTCTAATGTTTGTGGCGAATGCTCTGACGTAGTATGTTGTTGAGTGATTCAATCCGCTCAATGTTGCAGTGAATGATCCTGTACCCGTGCCAGCGTCGGCAACAGAAGCGTTTTCTATTGTAGGGTTTTCAGACTCGCTCCAGCAGAATCCTCTTCCTGTTACTTCAGCACCTCCATTGTCGATGACTACACTGTTACATACTGCAGACTCGTTAGTTATGCTTGAAATTTCAACTATGCTGTCTAATTTTGGAGGGAATGACAATGTTGTGAATGAAATCTGCTCGCCATAGCTTGTTCCTGTTTCGTTTGTGGCGTATGCTCTGATATAATATTGTTTGTATGGTGCCAGTTCGCTTATGCCTGCTGTGAATAATCCGTTGGCTCCATTCGACACCTCAGAGGTGCTGCTGTTGCTTATTGTAGGGTTTTCTGATTGGCTCCAGCAGAAACCTTTTTCTATTATCTCAGCTCCGCCATTGTCTATTACATATCCTTTGACACTGGCTGTGGTTTCGTTAATGTCTATGACGGTATCTGTTGATATGTCAGGTTTTCCTGCCAATGTTGTGAAGCATACTATTTCTCCAAATCCGGTCTCTACTGCATTTGATGCGAATATCCTAGCATAATATGTAGTGACATTTTCTAATCCGCTGATAGAATAAGAAAATTCTCCTATGTCGGTGTTTATTGTGTCAACCAAGATACTGTCGTTAAGAGTAGGTTCTGGTGATGTGCTCCAGCATACTCCGCGGGCTTTTATTACAGCGCCACCATTGTCGATGATGTAGCCGCCTATGTTGGCAGATTCGTTTGTGATATCTGTAATAGGATATGAGATGACGGTAGGTGGCAATGCTGTCGTTACAAAGCTGATGGTGTCACCATAACTTGTTCCTACATTGTTTGTGGCATAGGCTCTTACATAATATTTTGTGCCAGATGCGAGGTCGGTCATGGTGCTTGTAAATTCGCCTGTTCCTCCAGCTAAGGTTGTATGTTTGTCGTTTTCTATCACCGGATTGGTTGAAGTGCCCCAGCAGATGCCTCTAGCTGTCACTGTTGACTTGCCTTCGTCGATGACTTCGCCTACGCAGATAGCGGAGTTTTCAGTGACGCTGCTTACTTCTTTGGTGGTGACTTTAGGTTTCTCAGGGTTAGCTAATGTTACGAAGCTGATGGTGTCGCCATAGCTTGTTCCCAAGCTGTTGGTTGCGAATGCTCTGACATAATATTTTGTGCTGTCTCTAAGTCCTGTTATGTCTATTAAGAACATGCCTTCGCCTATGTTTTCATCAATGATAGTGTCGTTTTCTATTGTCGGCATTTTGCCTGTGCCCCAGCAGAATCCTCTTTCTATCAATTCTTCACCTCCTGTTGAAGTGACATAACCGATGTATGTTGCTGTGTTTTGTGCTATGCTGTTGACTGCGCTGGTTTCTACTATCGGTAGCTCTGGTCCTAATGTTGAGAAAGTGTAGATGTCACTTTTTGCTGAGCTTATGGAAGCTACACATTCGATGTAATAATAATATTTAAAGCCGGATTTCAAGCTGTCCAGATCGACATTGAATTTGTTGTCTTTTCCGTCGATGGTTAATGCTTTTGATTGGGCATCGGCCATGTCTTTGGTGATTCCATAAACGATGTTCATCGCTTGTGGGTCATTGCTGTAACTGTATGTGCCTTCTATCTGTGCTTCGGAATGCGTTGTTGTGGCTGCTATATTTGTGACCTTAAAGACGTCAGGCTTGTGTTCTTTTTTGCAAGCTATCAAAGAGATACACAATAGTACGATATAAAATATTTTATTTTTCATGTTTTCTATTTATTGATGTTAATGCCTATGCCAAGTTTAAATTCGTAAGTCTTGAAGTTGTTGGATATATAATCAAACGATATATTGAGTTGATTTGCGAAGATATGAAAGCCGGCAGTGGCCTCTATGCCGTTGCTGCTGTAGAAAGTGTTTCTTACCCATTGTGTGTTGTCGCTGGTTCTCCAAGCCAGGGACTTGGAACCATATCCGACACCTAATTTGAATGCTATTGGTTCTATAAGTTTGAATAAGATACCGGCACTGATAGAGATATTTGAGACAGTGGTCTCACCTGAATAATATTGTGTCTCTCCGTTTATTGCGCCATATTGATCACATTCCAGTTCGGCAGTCATGGCGTCGAAGTTTAGTCCAGACATCACGTTGATGTACCATCCTTGATGGTCATACTGGCCTATGGTGGCACCGAAGGAGCTTTGGAACTCTGGTGAATATCCGTAATTGAAGTTGATGAAAGTGAGACGGTTTACTCCGAATCCAGGGTTGTATCCTTGTCGCGATGGTGTGACAGGTACAGGTGTGACAATGCTATTATTGCTTTTGGCTTGGATTTGGCTCATCTTTTTGTTGATGTTTTTAGAATGGATGGCAGGCTTCTTTTTAAAGGGTCCTCTGTTATTTTCCTGCGAAAGAAGAGGTGAGGTAAGGCAAATGAGAAGAAGTAATGTTAAGATTTTTTTCATAAAAATATTATGTTCGTTGAGCGATATTACAATCTGCAAAGATATGAATTTTTATTTGTTTTATTTGTATGAAAAAAATAAAAAAAAGCGCATCACTTCAAAATGATGCGCTTTGTGATGTTTATCTTATTTGATGTTCTTGCGTCTGTTCTTGTCGCCCCAGAGGCCGTAAACTTCACTTACGTTGCCAGCTGTGATGAAAGCGTTGATTTCGTTGTTGTTGATGTATTTCATCAAGTCTGAAAACTCGTCTGTTGATAAAAGCACTTCGAGTTTAACTTTGTCTTCTCCGCTGTAACCGCCTTTTACATTATAGATTGTCACACCGCGTGAAATGTCGTTGATGATGAATTGTCTGATCTTTTCATGATCGTTGGAGATGATGCTGACTTTCTTTCTTCTGTTGAAGCTTGCTGTGAAATAGTCAACGACCAAACCGTTGATCCATGTGCCGATTAAGCCGATGATGACTAAACGTGCAGGGTTGATCATGAAAGCTGTGCAGCAGATGACCCAACCTGCGACTGACACAGATGTGCCGATGTCGAAGTGTAAGTATTTGTTGACGATTTTAGCTAAGATGTCGAGACCACCTGTTGATGCATTGATCTTGAACAATACTGCTTGTGCCAAACTCAATAACAATACGAAGCAGCAGAGATCGAGCCAGAGGTCACCCATGATTGAAGGAATCTCTGATGTAGGATCGATGAAGTTCTGATATGGGAAATATTTTTCTAAAACACCGATCAATGGTCCTAAGATGAGTGCTGTATAAACTGTCTTGATGCCGAATTCTTTGTCAATGAGAATGTAGGCTAAGAACAACAGAACTGCATTGATGACGAAGATAACTGTTGATACATTAAGAGGAAATCCGAAGAATTTCTCACAAATTCCACTGATGACGATTGAGAGACCGGAAATTGTACCGATGATGAGCTTGCTTGGTACGAGGAAATAATAAACTGCACATGCAGTGACGATCATTCCCAATGTCATGATAATCAATTCAACCCAGAACTTCTTTGTTCCTAAGTAGTTGATAATTTCTCTAAAATCTAATTTGAATTTCATTGTATGTTTTTTTGATGTGCAAATTTACAATAAATTATGATTCGTTTCTAACTTGTTTTACATTTTTCTTAGTTTTGCAAAAAAGATTTATATGAAGAAAATATTGTATCTCGTTCTGTTGGTGATGTCGCTGTTTTCGTGCGATAGGAGTAATGTCCAGATAAAGGATAATGTGATTCCGTCTCCAAAAATGATGTCGATAGATGGTGAAAATACATACCTTATTAATAGTATTACAGTTTGTTCCGATTCGGATAATCTGATATATCCTCATAATAAAGATGAATATTATCTTAAGTCGAGAAAAGGCGATGTCGTCATTGAAGGCAATGAGGTGTGGGCTCGACAAACACTGTCGCAGATTACTGATGCGAATGGCCGAATTCCTGACGTGGAGATTCATGACTGGTCGGCTTATCCGTTCAGAGGTTTTATGCACGACACAGGACGTAACTTTCAGACCATAGAGATGCTTAAGGAAACTATAGATCTTATGTGTTTGTATAAGATAAATTATTTCCATTGGCATCTTACCGACAATCCGGCGTGGAGGATAGAGTGCAAGGCTTATCCTCAACTTAATGATCCTCAGTATCAGCGTCCGGGACGTAACTGTGGAGAGTTCTATACATACGATGAAATACGTGAGCTGATAGCCTATGCTAAGGAACGAGGCATCACCGTGATGCCTGAGATAGATATGCCTGGACATTCGGCATATTTCAGAAATGCCTTCGGTTTCAGCATGGATTCGGAAGAAGGCATGAAAGTGCTTGAGAAATGTATCGATGAGTTCTGCGAAGAGATACCTTCTTCCATGTGTCCTTATCTTCACATCGGATCTGATGAGGTTTATATTGCAGACCCAAAGGGATTCATGAGTTTCACGGAGAGTCTCTGTAAGAAACATGGACGCATAGCGGTTGCCTGGGATCCTGGACTTCCTTCCGATTCTACTACAGTACGCCAGATATGGAACACTGCTGCGGGATCTAACGCAGCTCAGACTAAAAAAGGCGGACGCTATCTCGACTCTTTCATGGGTTATCTTAATTATTATGACCCTATCTATTTTACAAATAAAGTATTTCTTCATAAGGCATGTGCCCAAGATGTGCCTGATACTACTAATGCACTCGGCGGCATATTGTGTCTGTGGAATGACGTGCGCGTCGATGATAAAAGTCGTATAGCTCTTCATAACGGAATGATCAATGGTATGATGACTTTTGCAGAGCGTTTCTGGAACGGCGGTGAAGGTACTTACGACGACCTTGTTGATTTTGAGGATAAGATGTTGTATCACAAAGATGTGTTCCTTGAGAATCATGACGTGCGCTGGTGCCCTAATGCCAATACCTTATGGAAAATAACCATAGCAGACACCATTGATCTAGAGGCTAGGGGAGGTGCTGTGGATGTCAATGACTTATGTACTGAAAATTCTATCGTCGTCGGTGATACGGTGTCGGCTTGGGCATCCACAAACATTTTTGCGGAAGACGATGAAATGATACAGGCATGGGTCGGCTTTGAGGCTGCGGCTCGTTCCAACAGGATTTCTGGAGGTATCGGACCTCAAGGCGGATGGGAGAATGAAGGACGTCTGTTTGTCAATGGTGAAGAATATTTTCCGACACAGAAGTGGAATGAGCCTGAGAAATATGCTTTCCATTATAATACATGGCATCGTCCTGAAGAAGAGCTGCCATATACAGATGAGCAGTTTTACTGGATGCGTGAGCCCGTGACGATAAAATTGAGAAAAGGTAATAATGAGATAAGACTTTATATCCCAAAGACATTCAAGGGACAAAGATGGAGCTTTGCTTTCGTGAAAGCTGATGACTAAAGGTTAAAGAACTTCACCTTTAGCCATTAGTCATTAGCCCTCTAATGAAATGATTTCATTCATTTTTATGTCGTTGTCTTCAGTAGGCACTTCAGCAACAAGTTGGAAGTCGAAGCATATTCCTATTCTTTTTACATCGAGGTGTTTGCATAGGAATCTGTCGTAGTAGCCTTTACCTCTTCCTATACGGTTGCCGTTTCTGTCAAAGGCGACGCCTGGTACAACTATCAGGTCATAGCAGCCTTCGTATGGTTCGTTCTGCGGTTCCAGAATGTTGAAATCGCCTACGGCGAAGTCCGTCTCTTTTGAAAGCTCGACGGGTATGATGTCGTCGCCGACGACTGTAGGAAGAATTATCTTCTTTTCGTTACGCCATTTTTGTAAAAAGTCGTGAGTTTGAACCTCGTCAGGAAGTGAGCTGTAAAGCATTACCGTCTCTGCTTCAATGAAGAGTCTGTGTTTCTCAAGTTTGTCAAGGATTAGCTTTGACTGTTCAGAAAGGCTTTCTTTTGAATGTTGTTTCTTTAGGCTTTTTATATGGGCTCTTAATTCTTTTTTATCCATGATTTGTATATTAAATAATGTAAATGGCGAATGTCATCTCATTTCGTCGCCTATAGTAGTTTCAGGTCCGTGTCCACAAAGACATACCGTCTCTTTTGGAAGAGAAAACAGCTTGTCTTCAATGCTTTCGATAAGTTCACGATAGGAGCCTCCAGGTAGGTCGGTGCGTCCTATGCCGCGACAGAACAAGGTGTCGCCAGTGATGACGAAAGCCTGTTTTTCGCAATAGAAGCAGCAGCTTCCTTTGGCATGTCCTGGTGTGTGTAGGATTTCCAGTTCGTCGTCGCCGATGTTGATAATCTCACCGTCGAATAGGTCGATGGAAGGATACAAAGTGTCTTCTTTTTTATAGTTTATACAGAAGGCATCGGCATATGCGAAGGCGCTCTTGTAGTATTCTTCTCCATCTGGATGGGCAGCCAATGGGATGTTGAATTTCTTGGCTGTAGTGTGGTTGCCGAGGATATGGTCTATGTGCGCATGGGTGTTCAGTATCATGAGAGGTTTAAGCTGGTTGTCCTCTATGAAATCAAACAGAATATTGTCTTCTCTCAGGTTGCAGTTTCCTGGATCGACGATGACGCAATCTTTTGATTCGTTGTATATTACGTATGTGTTTACGTTTATTGGGTTAAAAACCAAACATTTAATGTATAGCATAATTTCTTTGTCTTTGAGAGCTTTTTTTGATGCCTAAAGATAATAACAAAATGTACATTGAAAAGGATGGGACGGGATAAAAATATCAACAAATTCTGTTGAAAAAAAAGTTAAGGAATTTTATGTTTTTTTTGTTGACAATAATCTATCTCTTTTGTAATTTAGCCACAGAAAAAATTAGTGGAAAAATTATTTTTCTTTTTTTATAATCCATTTATAATCAATATTTAGAAATGAGCAGGAAAAAAACTCAAATGAATGATTTATTCTCAATACTGGATATGGAGGATAATAAAGACGTTGAAAAGACATCTGACATCATGAAGATGGATTGTGAAGTGAAAAAGGAAGGTGATTTTTCAGAAAACAGAATTAAAGTTACAAGTGAGAATATTATCGAAATGGACCAGAAAGAGTACAAAAGATATACTGTAGAAGAAGTCAAGGAAGCTACAGTAAAATATTTCGGTGGAGATCAATTAGCAGCCGATGTTTGGATGAACAAATATGCTTTGAAAGATAGCGACGGCAATATCTTCGAACTTACTCCTGATGATATGCATCATCGTATAGCATCTGAGATAGTTCGTATCGAGAAGACATATCCAAATCCGATGTCGGAAGAAGAAGTATTTGAAGTCCTCAAAGACTTTAGATATATCGTTCCTCAAGGCAGTCCTATGGCTGGTATAGGAAACAACTTCCAGATTTCATCATTGTCTAATTGCTTCGTCATCGGAACAAACGGTCAGTCTGACTCATACGGAGCCATCATGAAGATAGACCAGGAACAAGTTCAGCTCATGAAACGTCGTGGCGGTGTTGGTCATGACCTCTCACATATCCGTCCTGCAGGCAGCCCTGTGAAGAATTGTGCTCTTACTTCAACAGGTGTTGTTCCTTTCATGGAACGTTATTCCAACTCTACCAAAGAGGTTGCACAAGACGGTCGCCGTGGTGCCTTGATGATGAGTATCAGTATCAACCATCCTGACTCAGAAGACTTCATCGACTCTAAGATGGAACAAGGTCGTATCACCAACGCTAACGTCTCTGTCCGTATCAGCGACGATTTCATGAAAGCCGTTAAAGAAAACAAACCATTCGTACAGAAATATCCAATCGATTCAGAGAATCCTCAGTTTAAAAAAGAGATAGACGCTAAGAGATTATGGAATAAGATTATCCATAACGCTTGGCAGTCAGCCGAGCCTGGCGTGCTCTTCTGGGATACTATCACACGTGAGTCTATCCCTGATTGCTATGCCGATTTGGGCTTCAAGACATTGAGTACAAACCCATGCGGTGAGATACCTTTGTGTGCATACGACAGCTGCCGCCTCCTCGCTATGAATCTCTATAGCTATGTCGAGAATCCTTTCACAGAAAAAGCTCGCTTTAACGCAGAACTCTTTGCTAAACATGTGGCAATAGCTCAAAGAATCATGGACGACATAATAGACCTCGAAATAGAAAAGATCGATGCTATCCTCGAGAAAGTATATTCAGATCCTGAAAGCGACGAAGTGAAAAAATGTGAAGTCGATCTCTGGAAAAATATCCGTAAGAAAGCTCTCCAAGGTCGTCGTACAGGTATTGGCATCACCGCTGAAGGTGATATGCTCGCAGCTCTCGGAAAACGTTATGCATCAGAAGAAGCTATAGAGTTCTCTGCATCAATACAGAAACTCCTTGCCTTTGAAGCTTATAGGTCTTCAGTGAGACTGGCAAAAGAACGTGGAGCTTTTGAAGTATTCGACGCTAAACGCGAAGAGAATAATCCTTTCATCATGCGTCTCCGTGAGATGGATGAGAGCTTCTATCAGGATATGGTGAAATACGGACGTCGTAATATCGCGATGTTGACAATAGCTCCAACAGGTACGGTAAGTATCTGTACTCAGACAACATCAGGTATAGAGCCAGTGTTTATGGTCTCTTACAAACGTCGTCGTAAGGTGAACCCTAATGATAAGAATGCTAAAGTGTCGTTCACTGACGCTGAAGGCAATTCATTCGAAGAATATAACGTCTTCCATCCTAAATTTATGACATGGCTCGAAGTCAATGGCTATAACGTTGAGGAAGTCAAAGCTTATGATGACGAGAAATTACAAGAGATAATAGCTAAGTCTCCTTATTATAAAGCAACAGCTAACGACATCGACTGGGTCAACAAAGTCAAGATGCAAGGCGAAATGCAGAAATGGGTTGACCACTCAATCAGCGTGACTGTCAACGTTCCTGCTGAGACAACAGAAGAACTCGTAAGTCAGATTTATCAAACAGCATGGGAATGTGGATGTAAAGGTATGACAATCTATCGCGACGGCTCTCGTACAGGTGTCCTCGTTTCAAATAAAAAAGAAGAAAAGAAAAACTCTGAAAACGACATCATCGAAACTCATTCTCCAGTACGTCCTAAGACTCTCGAATGTGATGTTGTACGTTTCCAAAACAATTACGAGAAATGGATCGCTTTCGTAGGTAAAATTAATAATAAACCTTACGAGATATTCCTTGGTAAACAAGACGATTTCTATTTGCCTCCATTCGTCGAGACAGCTTGGATCACTAAAAACAAAGACGAAAACAACAAGACAAGATACGACTTGCAATTCCTCGATAAACAAGGATTCAAGATTACAGTGGAAGGTCTTTCTCGTTCGTTCAGCCCTGAGTTCTGGAACTATGCTAAGTTGATCTCAGGTATCTTACGTCACGGAATGCCTATATCAAATGTCGTGACTTTGATCCAGAACTTGAGCGTTGACCAAGATAATATCAATGCATGGAAAAATGGTATAGCCCGCGCTTTGAAACGTTACATCCCTGATGGAACAAAAGTAGATAAGGAAGTATGCCCTACATGCGGAGATGCCTTGGTCTATGAAGATGGATGTAAACACTGCAAGAACTGCGGATACTCCAAGTGCGGCTGATTTATGTAATATAGAATAAGAGGATACGAGAGTGTCCTCTTTTTATGTTTTTTTTTAACATTAATAAATATTATTTTTTTACATTTGTGCAAATAAAAACAAACTGATAACAAACAATAAAAACTTAACCTATGGAAATAGAAGCTTATATCATTCAGAGAGTTAACTTTTTGATGAATACAACAGACGCTAAGATCGTCAAACGCCTTGAAGGTGGAATGAGTAATTATACTTATGTGGTGGAATGTCTAGGCAATAAATATACATATCGTGTTCCTGGTAAATATGCAGAGCGTTTTGTTGACAGAAATGAAGAATGGGATAATATACAAAAGGTCGAGAAACTTAATGTTAACAACGAGACAGTATATGTAGAGTTGAGAACAGGTGAGAAATTGGCAGTATATGTTGAAGGAACGATAATGTCTAACACCGATGTCGTTTCTTATAACGAGATGTCAGCAAAGGCATTGAAAGAACTGCACGAAAGTGACATTCAGTTCGAGGAATATGACGCTTTCGGACGTCTCGACAATTATGAGAAATATTGCAAGGATCTTGGTTTTACACATCCTCAGGAATATCTTGATTTACGTGAACGTCTTGATGCAATGAGAGATACTTACAAAGACGTCAAACATGTACCTTGTCACTGCGACTATCAACCGACAAACTTGGTTATTGACGATGATAAATTCTATATCCTCGACTGGGAATTTGCAGGTATGAATGACCCTTATTATGACATCGCATGTTATGGTAACGCTGGCTTCGATAAAGCTCTTAGCCTGTTGGAAACATATCTCGGTCATAAACCTACAAGTGAGGAATTGAAACGTCTTCATTTCCATAGAGCTTTCCAATGCTTGCAATGGTATAATGTAGCTATGTTTAAAGAAATGATAGGACTCAGCAAAGATCTCAATATGGACTTCACAGCGGTAGCTCAGAT
The DNA here is from genome assembly GCA_045613105.1 of Bacteroidales bacterium. GTDB lineage: Bacteria > Bacteroidota > Bacteroidia > Bacteroidales > F082 > Limimorpha. The sequence goes on from JAZLAI010000037.1 coordinate 14,933, forward strand.
GTTCTATGGCTTTGCAAAAGACTTGATTGAAGCATATGATACATTATAAATATTAAATGAAATAGTATAATAAAAAAGGAATCGTCTTATTTCAAGGCGATTCCTTTTTTGTTGATATTATTATTTCTTTACTTCAACATTTTGCTTGTCCTTAAGCCGTAAATGAAAATCATAACGAAGCAGATGAACGGAAGTATGAATGAGAAGTTGACTGCTGGCAGACCTGCTACTGTTCCCAAGTCGATGATCATACCTTGGAGTGGTGGCATCAAAGCACCGCCGACGATAGCCATGACTAAAAACGCTGCGCCTAATGAACTGTCTTCTATACTTACATTCTCTAAAGCGATGCCGTAAATGGTTGGGAACATGAGTGACATAAATACTGAGATGGCCATCAGACAGTAAAGACCCAATATTCCATCAATGAGTATCGTTCCAGCTGATGCCAACATAGCGCCGATAGCGAAGAACATAAGAAGTTTGCGTGAGTTGACATATTTCATCAAGAAGGTGCTGATGAAACGGCCGCATAAGAACATACCCATAGCGATGATGTTATACAGCTGAGCAGTGGCTTTGTCAATGCCGAGACGGTCAGCATATTGGATGATGAATGTCCATGTCATGATTTGTGCTGCCACGTAGAACAGTTGAGTGACAACACCTTCACGATATACTTTGTTAGCGAAGAGACGTTTTAAAGTACCTTTGTTATTAGCATTTTCTTTTGTTTCATTGTTTTGATTCTTAACGAAAATAGCGATGATGATGAATACGAACAACACTACACAACCTAATGCTACATAAGGATTTCTGATGATGTCGAGGTCGTGTTCGCGTATTGTGAGTTTTGTCATTTCGTCAAGATTAGAGAAGCCAACTTCGCGAACAGCAGCTGTGTCGGATTCAAGTTTGGCGAGGACTATTCTTGAAGCCACGAACATTCCCATCAGAGAGCCGATAGGGTTGAAAGCCTGAGCGAGGTTGAGGCGACGTGTGGAAGTCTCTTTGCTGCCTAATGACAAGATATAAGGATTAGCTGTTGTTTCAAGGAAAGCGAGTCCGAAGGTGAGGACGTACAATGATACGCAGAAGAAACCGAACTCCTGACGGTTAGCAGCAGGGATGAACATAAAGGCTCCTATAGCGTAGAGTATCAATCCTAACAAGATGCCTTTTTTGTAGCTGTAGCGTCTTGCAAAGAGAGCTGCTGGTATTGCCATTGTGGCATAGCCTCCGTAGAATGCGAATTGAACGAGAGAGGCTTTTGCAGCTGATAGTTCCATAACTGTTTGAAAAGCAGCTACCATAGGGTTGGTGATGTCGTTGGCAAAACCCCATAAGGCAAATAATGATGTGATTAAAATGAATGTCAAGAGATACTTCTTCTCGACGAGTTTCGATTGTAGATTTTGTGTCATAATTTAATGTTGCTATGAGCCGTGAGCCATGAGCCGAGACTCGAAATTAATATTTCACAAATATAAAAAAAAACAACAAGTTTTTTTAAAATTTAAGAAATTCTAACTCTGAGTTAGAAAAAAAGTCGCGTAGTGACGACAGTCCCCAGGCAGGCGGTGGAGTGCAAATGAAGTGAACCCCAAAGTTTTTTGTCCAAACTTTGGGGTTCACTTCAAATCGGCGCCCCTTCTAAATTATTAATTATACATTAATTAATTATCAATTGACATTTGCACCAAAATGTTTCCCATCGCGGTGGCTTCAACTTCACCTTTGATGACTTCGCATCCTGTGTATTCTGCAGCGAGCTTATTTAACAGCTGGTTTCTTGAACCGCCACCAACGACGTAAATCTTGTTTATCTTCTTGTTGGTGCAGCGTTCCATCTGTGTCTTTACCTCTGCATATTTCTTTGCCAAAGAGATACATATACATCTCATGAAATCGCCTTTGGTGACAGGAATATCTTCATTCTTTTCTTTGAGATATGAAACTATTGCTTCCGACATCTTTTCAGGATTCATGAAACTTGCGTCGTCAACATCGAAATATGAATTAAAACCTGATGCCTCAGCTTCTTTTACTAGTTCAGAATAGTCGCATTTATAACCTTCTTGTTCCCATTCTTTCACGAGTTGTTGTATGAGCCAGAGTCCAGTTATGTTTTTCAAGAATCGTATCCTTCCGTCTGTCATGCCTTCGTTGGTGAAGTCTGACTCGAGGGCTTCCTTAGATATGATAGGTTCTTTTGTCGGCGTTCCCATGAGCGACCATGTGCCGGAGCTGATGAACACCCAGTCGTCGTTGGTGTCGCTTATTGATGCGACGGCGCTTGCAGTGTCGTGTGAGCCGACAGCGACGACATTGGCGTTGCCGCCTAATTCTTCTGCCAACTCATTGGTGAGTCGTCCTATCACAGTGCCAGGATATACGATTTCCTGCATCAAGCGTTTAGGCAATCCTAATCTGTCGAAGATGACATCATCCCATTGATGGGTGAGTGAATTTAATAATTGTGATGTGGAAGATATTGTAAATTCGTTGCAACATTTTCCTGTCAAGAAATAGTTGAACAAATCTGGCATGAATAATAGTTTTTTAGCTCGTATGACGTTGTCATCAATGGTGCCTGAGCTTGTCGAAGGCTCCTGTGGTTTCGACGAGCTCAACCACCGCATACTTAACAACTGAAACGCTGTGTTTATCTCCATGAACTGATTAGCAGCATGTTGGAAGAATTCTTCCTTTGGCAACTTCTGGAATGCTAATTCTAACATTCCTTTTGTCCTGTCGTCGCGATAGCACACTGGCGTTGAGATAAGTTTTCCGTTTTTGTCCAAAAGTCCGAAGTCAACGCCCCAGGTATCGATGCCTATGCTTTCAATCTCATCGCCGTATTTGGCGAAGGCTTTCTTCAAACCTGTCTTCAATTCATTGAAAAGTGCTTGAAAATCCCATCTCAGATGACCGTCAATCATCTTCTGGTTGTTTTCAAAACGATGGATTTCTTCAAGTTGTATTCCTTCTGCCGACGGAGTACCAACGATGACACGGCCGCTGCCAGCACCGAAGTCTGCTGCTATATATCTCTTCATCTTATTTTTTCTTTCCTAAAACGTAAACGTCTAAATCTTCAATCTCTTCTGGTGTCAAGGTAGAATAATTGCCACCTGATTGTACGATTATTCTGCAAGCCATCTCGAAGAATGTAGCGCGTTCAAAAACCTCGTTGAAGTTCTTGCCACATACAACCTGACCGTGGTTTGTCATGAGACATGAGTTATGGTCTTTCATAGCTTCAAGAACTGCTTTTGCCAATTCTGGAGAACCTGGTCTATAATAAGGTATGACAGGAATCTCTCTTCCGACGTGAATTGGAATCTCAGCTGTGACGTTGAAGTTGGTAGGTTTTTCTTTCATGCAAGCTATCGCTGTAGCATATTCCGATTGGAAGTGGAACACCACGTTTACATCAGGACGTTGACGCATGATGCCGAGGTGGAAAGTGCTTTCCATTGAAGGCTTCACGCCGTTAAGAAATTCGCCTGTCTCGATATTGCAGAGAGAAATGTTTTCTTCTTTTAAAGTAGGGACCCATGATCCTGTTCCTGAAACAAGAGCAGTGTTTTCGTCGATACGCCATGAGAGGTTACCGCTGCTGCACAAAGTCAACTTAGCATCACCATAACGATGAGCCTGTTTCAAGAATTCTGTATAATGTTTTTCGTCTATGATACTCATGATTTTTAATGTCAACGGACTACAGACTACGGTCAACAGTCCTTAATTATTAAATTGAGACGCATCAATGTGTTTTTATTTTTTTGTTTACATTGATACGTCTCTACATTATTTTCAATTTTCAGATTTCAATTATTTATACATTGGTCCGAAGTTAGCGCAAGCTCTGAAGTCTTGGCCTTCTTTATCCATGCCGAAAGCGTTCCATACTGAAGGACGGAAGATCTTTTCTTCTGGCACGTTGTGCATTGATACAGGGATGCGTAACATTGAACATAATGTGATGAGGTCAGCGCCGATGTGGCCGTAGCTGATAGCTCCGTGGTTTGCGCCCCAGTTGTTCATCACTTCGTATGCTGTTGTGAAAGCGCCTTTACCTGTTGTACGTGGAGCGAACCATGTGCATGGCCATGTGTAGTCGGTACGTTTCCAGAGAGTGTCTGATACTTTTTCTGGGAGGTTTACTGTCCAGCCTTCAGCGATTTGGATGCATGGTCCGAGGCCTTTTACAAGGTTGAGACGGATCATTGTGACAGGCATTTCAGCTTTTGTCTCGAAACGTGATGAGTAACCGCCACCACGGAAATATCCGTAGTCAGCAGAACACCATTCTGTGGCATTCATCATTGCATCTTGATCAGCTTCTGTTACTTCCCACCATTGTTTCATTACGTTGTTGCCGTTTTCATCTTTACAAACGCCAGAAGCGTCAACGCAGCAAGCGCCTGAGTTGATGAGGTGGATGATACCGCCTGATTGTTGAGCAACGCCTTCTAAGTCGTAACCTGTTGCGCCTTTAACAGCTTCTGGGCTCCAGTATGTACGGACGTCAGCGAACATCTGAGGACGGTTTGTCAACAGTTTCATGAACAACATGCCGATGCCGTTGAGGACGTCGTTTTCTGTTGCGAGGATATAAGGCTCGCGTGCGCCTTCCCAGTCGAATGATGAGTTGAGCATTGACTCAGCGAAGTCGCCGTTTGGATAGAAGTCGGTCCATTGACGTTGACCTTGGAAACCAGCAGCGATAGCGTTATGGCCAACCATTTCTTCTTCGCAGCCTTCTGGAAGGTTAGGGTTGCCGTTCATCATGTCTTTGATGATAACCATCATCTTAACGACGAATTCCCACATCTCTTCTTTCTCAGCAGCTGTCTTTTTAAGATATTCTGGGTTTTTATCGAGACCTTCGATACATTTAGCTTTAGTCCAAGCGAGAGCTTTTTCGTATTCATTTTTATCGTAGATCTCGTTAGTCATGCGGCGGATGATTTCCACTTCGTCAACTGATTCAACGCGCATTCCGAGATATTCTTCGATGAAGTTAGGGTCGATGATAGAGCCGCCGATGCCCATACAGATAGAACCGATTTGGAGGTATGACTTACCACGCATTGAAGCTGCAGCGACAGCAGCGCGACCGAAGCGCAAGAGCTTTTCTTGTACGTCAGCTGGGATTGATGTGTCGTCAGCGTTTTGTACGTCATGACCATAGATGCCGAATGCTGGCAAACCTTTTTGTGCGTGTGTTGCGAGAACTGATGCGAGATAAACAGCACCTGGACGTTCTGTTCCGTTGAAACCCCAGACACCTTTTATTGTCATTGGGTCCATGTCCATTGTCTCAGCGCCGTAGCACCAGCATGGTGTCACTGTCAATGTGATGTCAACACCTTCTTTTTTGAATTTGTCAGCACAAGCAGCAGCTTCTGCAACACGACCTATTGTTGTATCTGCGATAACGACTTTTACAGGTTCGCCATTAGAATATTTCAAGTTTTCTTCAAAGAGTTTAGCGGCAGCTTTTGCCATGTTCATTGTCTGGTCTTCAAGAGATTCACGAACTTTAAGAGCACCACGACGGCCGTCTATGGTTGGGCGAATTCCGATAACAGGATAATCGCCTATGAGTCTGTTTTTTGCCATATTTTTTGAGTTGTTAAGTTACTTTTTTGTGTGCTGAGAATATAATGTTTTCAAAGCATTTACAAAGATATAAAAAGTCAACAGACAACGGACAGCAGACAACATATTTTTTATTAAAAATTTTTATATTTGTAATGTATAAACTCACTTCGTTATGAAAAAACATTTATTTGTTGTAATTGCTTTATTATTAAGCTTTAACGCAATACAATCTCAGGTTCTTATCGACAACAAAGGTAATCGTAACCAGACTTATCCGTCTGTGACAGAGACCAACCCTGTAATAGTGGAGATGCTCAGTCAGGTGGATACTATAAATTTATATAACACCATCGACTGGATGCAGCAATATATTCGTGATGCGAGAAAACCGGAAGCTCTCATTACGCAAAACTATCTTCTCGACAGATTTGAAGAAATTGGTTTGGAGACTTACATCCATAACCATACTGCGACAATCGGTGGAACCGACACTCTTGAAGCAGGTAACGTCATAGCTGTGCAACTCGGAACTGAATTTCCTGACGAATATATCATAATATCTTCTCACTACGACCATCCTGACGGTCCTGGCGCTGACGACAACGCCTCTGGAACAGCTGGCGTACTGGAATGTGCCCGCATCTTGAGCCAACATAAATTCAAACGCACTATCCTCTACATACCTTTTAATGGTGAGGAGAGATGGATGGTGGGAAGTTATCCTTTCGTACACAAATGCGCTCGCGAGAATATGAACATCCTCGGTGTTTTCAACCTCGATATGATTGGTTTCTGGCCTGGCCCTGAATATGGTGATGTAACTATGTATTCTGGTTATTCTTACATCTCACAGCAGTTGTTCGATTATTATCAACATGTCGCCAACCTCTACATCCCTGAGATGCCTACATATCGCTTCTCAGTAGTAGATTCTTACGGCGGCGATCACATGTCTTTTAATATCTACGAATATCCTGCATTATATATCGGTGATATCGAATACCACGATGAAAACATGCATTACCACAGACCTTCCGATACCATAGGCGCTGGTGTAAATTGTTTCGCATTGGCACAAGGTTTCGTGAAAGCTACAATAGCAGCCACAGCAGAACTTGCCAACGGATGGCTCGCACCACAAGACTTCAGCGCTGTAGTAAAAGAAGGTAAGGTGTTTCTAAGTTGGAACGAAGCTCCTGAAACTGAATCATACAGACTTTTCAAAGATGATGAACTTTTAATAGAAACAAAAGAAACTTCTTTCATTGATGAAGATTTCATCGACAATGAATGGCTTCGCTATTATGTAAAAGGAATTCATGTCAGCGGAAAAGAAAGCCCTGCTTCAAATCAAGATTCCGTTTTTACAATACAAGAACTTCAACTTCCTGTCTCTTACGACTTTAAAGGAGATACCGTTGAAGGTTTGTTCTTGAACAACAACAATTGGATCCTTGATAATTGGGGATCTCAAAACGTATTGGCAGCAAAGACTTATACTCACGATAACATTCTGCAAATTATAGAAACACAATGGTTTTCAATACCTGATAGCGTTGAAAATGTCACTCTCGGATTGAAAATAATAAATTCTAATTTTGTGTCATGGTCGCCTTATAACGGCAATACATATGTTGAAGTCACCACCGACAGAAAGACATGGCACAAACTAGCGATAGTCCCCCAAACATTAAATGGATGGAAAGATGTTTTCGTTTCGCTAAATGATTATATAGGATCTGATTATGTACAGGCAAGAGTACGATATGAAAGCAGCGGGGAAGGAGAAGTCTTGACATGGAGTAGAGATATTTACATCGATGATCTGTTTATCAACTTCAATCCTATTGATGATACACCAGAAACTCCTATACAAGAAAAATTCGATCTGTCGATATCACCGAATCCATCAGACGGTATAGTCAATATCACATCGGGATTGAAGCAAGAATATGGCATCTCCGTTTATAATATACTAGGAGTTAGACTGTATTCGGACGATAATTTCACTGACGGAACATTAGACTTAGGATTCCTTCCAAAAGGAACATATTTCATCACTGTCGATAATGGCACAGACAGATTATCAAAAAGAGTTGTGGTGAAATGAGAACTTTGAACTTTCAGCAAACGGTGCGTGAGATTATCGAAGGTGTGAGTTCGTTACTTCGACAGGCTCAGTGACCGAAAAAAGCTCATGGTTCAGAGTTTATAGTCGGTTCAAACCATATAGTCAGTTCAATGATTATGTTACACGACAGAATCTACAAAATTAATTTTGCAATTATATAAATGACATTATTAAAAAGATTATTTTTGCAGAGAGAAAATCATTAACATTAAAATATAAAGCAATAATGGAAAATTTAGAAAGAGTACAATGTCTTATCCTCGGCTCAGGTCCTGCAGGATACACAACAGCAATTTATACATGTCGCGCTGACCTCAAGACTGTCATCTACGAAGGTCCTATCACAGGCGGTCAATTGATGCAGACAACAGAAATCGAGAACTTCCCAGGTTATCCACAAGGTGTACACGGCGGTCAAATGATGCAAGACATCCGTCAACAAGCTGAACGTTTCGGCGTTGAATTCCGCATGGGTTCTATCGTTGAAGTCGATACAACAGCACGTCCTTTCAGAGTAAAATCAGAAACAGGCGATGAATTGTTGGCAGACACTATCGTTGTTGCTACAGGCGCATCAGCACGTTGGTTAGGCGTTAAAGGCGAAGACCAATTCAAAGGCGGCGGCGTTTCAGCTTGCGCCACATGCGACGGTTTCTTCTTCAGAGGCAAAGACGTCGCTGTCGTTGGCGGCGGTGACACAGCTTGCGAAGACGCTACATACCTCTCACACCTCTGCAACAAAGTTTATTTGATCGTTCGTCGTGATGTTCTCCGTGCTTCTAAAGCAATGCAACACAGAGTTCTCAACACACCTAACATCGAAGTTCTTTGGAATACTCAAACAAAAGAATTATTCGGCGAATCAGAAGGCTTCATGGCAACATTACAAGGCGCAGTTGTAGTTAATAGCGTAACAAATGAAGAACGTACTCTCAACATCGACGGTTTCTTCGAAGCAATCGGCAACACACCTAACACAGCTATCTTCAGAGATAAACTCGAAATGGACGAAGCTGGTTACATCATCACAAAACCTAAATCAACAGCAACAAGCGTTCCTGGCATCTTCGCAGCAGGCGACTGCCAAGATAGATTGTTCCGTCAAGCTATCATCGCTGCTGGTTCAGGCGCAACAGCTGGTATGGAAGTTGAAAGATTCCTCATGGAAAATGCATGATAAAGTTTTGAGCAATGAGCCTTGAGCTCTGAGCTAAAAATAAAAAATCGTCTCTGAAATGTCAGGGACGATTTTTTGTTTCGTAGTCTAAGCTCAAGGCTCACAGCCCATAGCTCAAGGCTTATTCAATAATAGTCAACTCATCAATAATATTATGAGCTTTACCGACTTTCTCGATGCACCATAAGAGGTAACGAGCATCCATGCAGATTGTGCGTTGTACCTTTTGTTCGAATGAGAGGTCGCCGCTCATTGCTTCCCAGTTGCCGTCGAAAGCGAGGCCGATGAGTTCGCCTTTGCCGTTGATGACAGGGCTACCTGAGTTACCGCCAGTGATGTCGTTTGTTGTGATGAAGTTAACGATTAATTGACCGTTTTCGTCAGCATAACGACCGTAGTCTCTTGCTTCATATAAATCTCTAACGTCTTGTGGAATGTCGAATTCCCAGTTGTTTGGTTTATATTTTGCCATCACGCCGTCCATTGTTGTGACGTAGTTATAGTTGACAGCGTCAGCGCCTTTGTAAGGTTCGACAGAACCGTAAGTGAGTCGCATTGTGAAGTTAGCGTCTGGGTAGAAGTTACGTTCTGTCTGCATTTCCATCAAGCCTTTAATGTAAAGACGTTCAGCTTCATCGCCTGAGTTAGCAGCTTCTAAATACATAGGAATGATGACATT
>JAZLAI010000038.1:0-5868 GCA_045613105.1 Bacteroidales bacterium
ATAGTAGGCAATATTGAAAGTATAGACACTTTGGTGTGCAAATTAAAATCACAATTCAGAGATGTTAACGATGAAATATTGTTTAGTAGTGAAGATAACAATATCATAATAAACAGTTCATCATTATCGAATAGAAACCTAGTTGTCCGTTGACATTAAAAAATAAAAATTTAAAAACAATGAAAAATCTAAACATCACGAAGCAAGTCCTTCTCCTGCTGCTTATGATAATAGGTGGCGGCTCGCTGAAGGCGCAGGAAACAGAGTATTCTTATGTTCCTTTTCCAACCGAAAATGCACAATGGAGTGTTGCTAATGAGAAATATGCATTGTATGGTGACACAATAATTGACGAAATTAAATACAGTAAAGTATATAAACAAACGGCAGACTCCTTATTTGAGTTTGACATCAATAAGGCAGAATATTTTTGTGCGATTAGGAATGATGTTGAGAGCAAGCGTGTCTATGGCATCTACAAAGAAGTCTTGCCAATTAAATATTATAACACCGGACTTCTCCCAGCATTTGAGAAGGAAATGTTACTATATGACTTCTCGTTAGATATGGGTGACACTGTCACTGTTGCAAATTTTGACGAAGCAGACAGGGGCGGTTATATTTCATATAATAAATATATACGGGTTGAAGCCATTAGCATTGCGAACTATTTTGTTGATGCGTATGTTGGTAATCATATAACATATGAACTGATACATTTTTACAACAGTGACTCTATTTTTACATTAGAAAATAACGAACATAGAAAACGTATTCTTTTACTAGGAGATAAAGTGCCGATAGCAGCATGTTGGATTGAAGGAATTGGGAGTAGCAGTGGACCTTTTGTTCATGATGTCTATGACTTCTTAGAGTATTACCCCAAGCGATTGCTTTGCTATAAAGAAGATGATGAATATATGTATTACCAACATGAATTCGATTATAACGGAGATTGCTATTCTACAGGCTTTAACGTAATAGTTGATGTTGTTGAGAATAACATGGAAAATGAAATCCAAATCTACCCAAACCCGTCAAAAGACATAATTAACATAAAAATCCCATCTGACAGTGACTGTTTTGTAAACATATACAACGACAAGGGACAAATGTTAATATCAGAAATGATAACAGGACAATCTTCCATAACCGTATCACATCTGCCTCGTGGAATCTATGTGATAAATTTGAATTACGATGATAAGAATAAGAATTATAAACTAATTAAAAATTGATATGGATATGAAAAAGATATTTTTATACTTACTCTTGAGCATTACCTTAATAAACAATGCTCAAGAGACAGAAGAGAATTATAATTATCAAGATAATGATGAAATTGAAAATAATTATGTTGAAAGAGGACTTGTTTGTACCAGAACTGTTCCGCACAATTGGGATGATAAGTTAATGTTGAGGATAATTACATACCTTTAAACGATACATTTCCCGTCATAACAATAAAATGCAATGTTCACATTTGGAGAGAAGACAATGGAACTGGAAATAGATGGCTTGATACTGAAGAGTATAGAGATTCTTTAAGACTAATATTCAACTATGCGAATAGTATCGTTTCTCACAATGTGCAATATTCTGAGACTATACCAAATACCATATTCGTTCCTGATACAAAATATCGTTTTGAGTTAGACTCTGTTTATTATTACAACAATTCTTATTTAGCATACAAAACTAGCAATAGTATGTTAAATCAATATATCTTAAATAATTATCCCGAAAGATTAGAAAATTTCGGAGTCCATCTGAATTTAGCACATTCAGGTCTAATTTCTGGATATTCAAGTGGAATTTCTAGTGATATACAATCATTCATACTCATTAATTGTAGAACTGGACATTATACTGGTTTATGGGCGGATGCATTGACATTCATACATGAAATGGGACATAATTTAGGATTGTATCACCCATACAATACTGAAGAGAATGACATCACTGAACCAGAATTTCTATGGGATCTATTCGGTCATACTCAACAACCATGGTGTGATGAAGAGAATCCTAATTTGGTATGTCATCACGATGGAGAGTGGGATTGTGATATAGAAGATCCTGAAACTACATGTACCAATAATATTATGGGAGGAAATAAAAATGCCAGACATTTTACCGCACTTCAATGTGGAAGAATACACAGAGCCTTAAGAGTAGCTAACATTAGAAATCATGCATACGCATATACGGAAATTCCACGTGTAATCACCGAAAATGAAAATTGGGATTTTAACTATAAGTCATATCAAGATATTGTTATTAATCCCAATGTAACGCTCACTATTTCATGCCAACTCGAAATGGTTTCCCAATCCAGAATTATTATTAAACCAGGTGGAAGGTTAGTCGTTGATGGAGGTACCATAACCAAAGCATTACACGAAGGTCAATGGCAAGGCATAGAAGTCTGGGGCGTTGACACTCTCCATCAATATATTGTTGACGGCAAATATCAGCAAGGCTATCTCGAACTCAAGAACGGAGCGACGATAGAGAACGCTATATGCGCCGTGGAGTTGTGGCAACCTGGAAACTATCACAGCGAGGGCGGAATTATCCACGCTACGGATGCCGTGTTTCGTAATAACGCCAAGGCCGTCCATGCTATAAACTATACAAACTATGTCCCTACCAACGGCAATAGCTCGTCTTATAACAGCTGGTTCAAAGACTGCGAGTTTATCGTTGATTCAGATTATATCGGTGACGAGACATTCCATAAACATATAGACTTAGACAGGGTAAACGGAATCAGTTTCAAGGGTTGTTCGTTCTCCGTCGATCGTAATGTTGAAAACGTGTCTCAATGGTGTTCTGGCATAGCTGCATACAACGCAGGCTTCGCCGTAAACTCTTATTGTTCCGACAACACAATCCAACCTTGTCTCGATGAATATCTGACAAGATCGTCATTCAGCGGTTTCCATTCGGGAATATATGTACGCGGAGGTAGCACATCATATACATATAATGTAAGGAACGCTGAGTTTACGAATAACGACAGAGGTATTTACGCCGAAAACACAGGATACGGCACGATATTGTTCAACGACTTTATCGTCGGAACGGACGCCGATTGTAGTTTCGGTATATACATGAACGAAACAACTGGATTCTGCATCGAAGAGAATAATTTCATAGGAGATGAGAAATCTTCAAGCTACAACTACGGGATAGGTATCCGCAATTCCGCATCTGCTAACAATATCTACCGCAATACATTCCAATCATTAGACTGCGGTAATGTGGCGGTGGGTGTGAATATAACAGGCAAGACTTCATCGATGTCAAAGCAAGGCGGACTGACTTATGCCTGCAACACAAACATCTCCAACATCAATGACTTCTGCGTCGTCAGGGAAAACTCTTCCGGCGATATAGCACAAAGTCAGGGTTCCTCAACGCTTCCTGCGGGTAACACCTTCAGCGGTTCTCAATATCATTTCTACAACGACGGCGAAAGCGTGATAAACTATTACTACAACACCAACAACGCCAATCAAACACCAAACAGCAGCAGACTGTTCCGCATCACTTCTATTCCGACATCATCCGTAAATCCATGCAATCCGCATTATGGAAACGGATCTGTGGTGAGGTCTGATGAAGAACTTGAGGAGTTGGAGACGATATACGACAATTCAATCTTGACATTCAATGAACTTAATAACGTCTACACAAGCCGAATAGACGGTGGCGATACCCAGGCTGAACTCTTGGACATCAACACAGCTACCGCAGACGACGCCTCGAGACTGCGCTCGCAGCTGCTCGGTTTGTCGCCTTATCTCTCGCAGGAAGTGCTTACCACAGCGGCAAGCAGAAATGACGTGTTCTCCACTTCCACACTCTTCGAGATTCTTTCGGCTAACCCGGATGAACTCAAGAAAGACACTCTTATCTCATACTTGGAAAACAAGGACAACCCTATGCCGGAATATATGACGGAACTTCTCAGGGAGATAGCCAACGGAAGCACGGCTCGTACCGCTTTAGAATCACAGATGGCTAAATCCGAACGCGAATATATTCTCGCGGCAGGCGACATAGTAAGAAGCAACCTCAACAGTGAAGAATCTGACAACGAGGAACTCAGGCTGTGGCTTGGCAATATGAACGACATGGCTTCCGACCGCCTCGCTATCGCCACATACATTCAGGAAAGCGATTTCGAGAACGCCCTCGCCTTGGCGGAGACTCTTCCTGATGTCTATGCTTTGCAAGGCGCTGAACTCGAAGAGCACAACGATTACATCTCAATTTTAAGATTATACGAGACCTTAGACGAAAGCGGTCGCGACATCATGCAGCTTACGGAGACGGAAACCGAGATGCTTGAAGAGATAGCCGACAACGGCAGTGGATCTTCTCAAATGATGGCGTACGCCATATTGTCGCAAAACGATGAGACTTTGGTTACTGCAGTGAATTGTCCTGTCCTGCCTACGGCGAACAACAATTCCAAGAGAGGAACCGCAAACCTCAAATCTGATATTGCTTCCGCTATGGGAATGAAGGCCGATTTCGCACCTAACCCGGCAACGGCATGGACGGAGATTGACTACACTCTACCTCTTGATGAAGAGAAGGCAAGTCTCGTGATAACAAACGCTCTCGGCGTTAACGTGATGACAGTGGAACTCGACGGCAACCAAGGAAGAAAGACATTATATCTCGAACAACTTCCCGCCGGAGTCTACACATATTTCGTGAAATGCGGAGAATATACAATAACAGGGAAATTGATGAAAAAGTAAGAGTTGGCTTTGAACTTTGAACTTTGAACATTGAACCTTGAACTTTGAATCTTAGTTCAACAGCCTTAGTTCAAAGTTCAAAAAAAATCGTTGATTGTTGACCATTGTCCGTTGACTTTTATTATCTTTGCAATCATGAGAATCATTCTGCTTTACATATTGCTCGCTTTGCTCGGTCAACAGACAACTTTTTTAGAAACTGAAAATCTGAAAACCTCAGAATCTGAAAAAGGGCTAAAGGCTTATGACAAAGGGCTAAAGTCTGAAAGTCGCAAGGTCGCAAAGTGATTGTCTTTACGACCCTGCGACCGCATATCGAATGTCTGTTGACTGTTGTCTGTTGACAACCGAAGACTTGGAATTGAAAATTGAAAACTGAAAATTGAAAATTAGCTCACGGCTCACAGCTCATAGCAAAAAAAACGTGGACAAAGTCTGTTGTCCGTTGACATTAAAATATTTTTTCATTTACTCTTTCATTTCAAAAAATAAATACTTAAATTTGCAGACTATTTCTGTAAAAGGAGATATTTCTGAAATTATTTTTAAAAACACTATAAAATTTAACACAATGGGAAAAACAAAGTATGTTTATTCTTTTGGCAATCGTACTGCTGAAGGAAACTCCACAATGAAGAATTTATTAGGTGGAAAAGGTGCTAACTTAGCAGAAATGTGCCATTTAGGTTTACCTGTTCCAGCCGGTATAACAATTACAACAGAATGTTGTACAGCTTATTATGCTAACAACTGTCAATTACCAGAAGGACTTATGGACGAAGTCGCTGAAGGTATCAAGAATATGGAAGAAATCATGGGCATGAAATATGGCGATGCTGAAAATCCATTATTAGTATCTTGCCGTTCAGGTGCTCGTCAATCAATGCCTGGTATGATGGACACAGTTTTGAACATCGGTCTTTGTTCAAAAACAATCCCTGGTTTAATTAAGAAAACTAACAATCCAAGATTCGTTTATGACTCATATCGTCGTCTCATCATGATGTATGCTGACGTTGTTATGGAAAAAGCAGAAGACAGAGAACCAGCTGAAGGCAAAGGTATCCGTAAGATTTTGGACGAAATGTTA
>JAZLAI010000039.1:0-46739 GCA_045613105.1 Bacteroidales bacterium
GGATTTCGCGCTTTGCGCTACATCACCTGCCTATAAACTGCCGCTCCTACGGAGCTGATTTGAGTATATTTTCACTATCAAATTTTGAAATAAAAATAACTTTGATGAAAACGTTTTCATCAAAGTTATTATATTTATCTATGTACTAATGGGTTATATTGATTTTACCAACCATTTTTGGCAATTATACCAAATCTATATAAAAAAAGACAGCTTTCAGGCTGTCTTTTTTGTTTTTATGTTTACAGAATCTTAGTAGAACAAGACGCTGTTGTCTTCAATTTTTACTCTGTCTTTAAGAGCTGAATAAGCAGAGTTGTTGAGGATTTGGTTTGTATATTTTGAACGTTGTTCTTTGATGATGTTTGTATAGTCTGTTGTTGCAGCAGCTGGAGTTTCTTTAGTTACTTTAACAACATAGAGACCGTTACCACCAATGATAGGTTCTGATATTTCACCTTCTTTCATTCCTATTACAGTACCGATGACTTTGTCTTCAACACCGAAGTTGCCGAAACCGCGGCCTTCGAATGTAATATTATCAACGGTTGTTTTTTCACCTTTGAGGTTGTCGATCATTTTTTGGTAGTCAGTGCCGTAAGCTTTAGCTTGTTCTGCTAACATAGCACCTTTCTTTTCTTTCTTCATTACATATTCGTAACGTTCTACGATGTCTTCGTAAGGAGCGAATCCTTCGTCAACAGTTTTTGTAAGGACAGCTACAACATACATATCATCGAGGTCGAAGATTGTTGACATGTCACCAACCTTAGTGTTTTCGTCGAATGCCCAGCGAACTATTTGGCGAGGGCTGCTGATACCAGTGATGTAGTTGGTGTTCTTTCTTAATGAAGGATATGTGCGTTTATTGAGGCCTTGTTCTTCGATAGCTTTGTTGAATTCTTCAGCTGTTGTGTTTTCTGTGACGAATCTGTTAGCTTCAGCGAAGATGTTTTGGTATGTTGCTGTGCTTGCGCTGATTTCGTGAGCTACGACAGCGATACGAGCTTTAGGAGCTGCGTTTGTGCGGTCTGTAACTTTGATGATGTGGTAACCGAATGGAGTTTCAACCATGCCGATAGTACCTACTTTGTTGTTTTGTACAAATTCATTGAATGTATAGACCATTGTACCGTCTGTGAACCAGCCGAGGTCACCGTTGTTTGTTTGTGCGCTTGGGTCGTCTGAGAAATCTTTAGCGAGAGTTTCAATTTTTGAGTTGTCTTTCTTGATTACGTTCAAGAGGCTGTCTGCTAAAGCTTTTGCATCTTCTTTAGTGCGTGTAGCTGCGCTACGTAATGCGCCAGTGTAACCTACCAAGATATGAGAAGCCATCAATGAGTCTGAACGGTTTTCAACGTTCAATACTTTAGCTACGTTATAGTAACCGTCTTTTTCGTATGGGCCATAAACGAAGCCTGCGCCATTGTTTTGGTCGAAGATAGCTGCTTCAAATTCAGCAGGAACGTCTTTTCTTGATTTCCATGCGCTGTCGTATGGAAGGTCTGAGTTAGCGTTTACGAAGTTAGCTGCGTTTTCGATTTGTGCGAAATCGTCTTTAAGTTCGTTGACGAATTTTCTTGAGAAATCAACGTCGGCACGTGAAGGTTTTACTTCAAAGATAACGTAGTCGATGCCACGTGTTGCGTCTGTTTGATATTTGTTTTTATTTTCGTTGTAGAATGCTTTGCTGTCAGCATCTGTAACGACGACTGTAGAATCAGCTATTGTGTTGTAACGGATAGCGTAAACCTCAGCAGATGTTTTGT
This sequence comes from Bacteroidales bacterium, assembly GCA_045613105.1. Classification (GTDB taxonomy): domain Bacteria; phylum Bacteroidota; class Bacteroidia; order Bacteroidales; family F082; genus Limimorpha. Next base: position 1,770 of record JAZLAI010000039.1, read on the forward strand.
CGTTTTTATCTGAGTGATAGCGAGCTGCTAATTTTGCTGGGAGATAGAAGCTCTTCTTGATGAGGTTGTCGTATTTTGTGTTTAATCTGTCTTCTTTGATAGCGCGTTCAAAGTTGAGCCAGTTTGCTTTCATTTCTGGATTGAGAGTTTGGAAATCTCTGAGATAGGTTTCGATGAGTTCTCTGTTGAAGTTACCTTGAGCGTCGGTGAAGCTTTGAACTACATATTGGTTTGGATTTTCGCCTAAGAATTGGTCGAATAACTCTTCACTTGAAACAACGAGACCGAGGTCTTTGTATTCTTTCTTCATGACAATGTCTCTGATCATTTGTTCCAAAGTGTTGGCGTGAATGCTGTAATTTTGTTCTGGTGTGATTGTGCCGCCATTGTTAGCCTTGGTGTTTTCAAGGTTCATGCTGACTAAATTGCTATAGTCTTGATAAGTGATTTTTTCATTGCCAACAGAAGCGACGTTTGTTGTTTGTCTGCCGTTAGTGCTTTTGAAGAGGTCGCCTAATACGAATGCCAAAAGTGCAAGACCTACAATGACTACTAACAGTCCGTAATGCTTTCTAATGTTTCCAATTGCTGCCATAATTCTATGCTATTATTTAAATTTATTTATTTTTACACATTTATTTAATAAGAGTGCAAATTTACAAAACCATTCGATATATTCGACATTTTTATTAAAAAATAATTTAGTCTGCAAAATGGGTTTTATAAATTGTCTAACTCATTGATTGTTTTTGATTTCCACTTCTTCTAGCTTGGTGTCGGTGGCTTTTATTATCTTAAAAATGTAGTTGCCGATGGTGATTTCTTCTCCTATTTCTGGGATACTTTCATGATAATGAATTATGTATCCGGCCAATGTTTCGTAGTCGTCCGATTCGGGGAAGTTGTATTTGTAAGTTTTGTTGAGATAGTCTATTTCCAATCGAGCGGAAAAGATATGGTCGTCTGGGCTGATGGTTTTTTCGACAGTGTCTTCTACGTCAAATTCGTCTTCTATCTCACCGAAGATTTCTTCTATCAGGTCTTCAATGCTGATGATTCCAGAAGTGCCTCCAAACTCATCTACAACAACGGCTATGCTCTGATGTTTCTTCGACAGTTTCTTGAGTAACTCCTGGGCGGAATATGTTTCAGGATAGAAGTCTATAGGACGTAGTTTCTGCCTTAGGTCTGTGGTCTTTGTCAGTACGTCGTTGATATGGATGTATCCTATGATGTTGTCGATATTGTTTTCAAAGACAAGCAGCTTGGAGTGTTTTGTGTCTTCAAAGACTGCTTTCACTTCGTTGATGCTGTCTTCAATGTCGATGGCTTGTATCTCTGTACGTGGTACCATACATTCTCTGAGCTTCACGTTATGGAAGTCGATGGCATTTTGGAACAGTTCTATTCCCTGTTGTATGTCTTCGTTGGTTTCGTCAGGGTTGGCGTATTCCTTTATGTAATCGTTAAGATCAACGGTGTTGAGTTTGTAGTCTTCATGTGTGATGCCGACACGTAGTATGTGTTTTATAAACAATTCTGAGATGCTTATGAAAATTAATATGATAGGGTAGAGTAGTATGAATAATATCATTGCTGGCATGGCAAACATCGTCATGCTTTTGTTAGGGTTGATGCCGAATATTATCTTTGGTAGAAATTCTCCAGTGATGAGAACTATTAAAGTTGATAATATGGTCTGACATAACAATATTATGAAGTCGTTGGTAATGGCTTCAGGTAGTATATTAATTACAATAGGTTCTAATATTCTTGCTATAGCGATACCGTAAATTACGTTGGCGATATTGTTGCACAGCAGAAGGCATCCTATAAACTGTGATTGGTTTCTGAAAAACTTGTTGATGATCTTCGCTGAGAATTTGTTTTTCTTAAGGTCTAGCTCCAGTTGCAGTCTGTTTGTGCTGAGAAAAGCTATCTCCATTCCGGAGAACATGGCGGATGCCATGAGCGATAATATCACTATATATATGTCGTCCATTTTTTTATATTCTGTTTATTCTTCGTCTTCAACTTCGAGTACTGCTCTCATGCCGTGTATCACTCTTTGTGTGAAGTCTTCATTTGCACTAAGGCTGTCTCCCGTTATTATTTTGTCGGGACTGACTATTTTCACGAAATTACGTGTGTGTATTTTTTTTGTTTTCTGATACCAGTATAATGTTTCTGTAAACATGGTTTCTTCAGTGTTCATGTTTTCCATCACTACGCTGTCTTTGATGAAGATTATTTCTTCTTTCTCGTAGCGTATTCCGTAATCACCTCTTATCTTTGATACTGGTTCGTTGTATTTGTTGTAGGTATAAGCCACGAATCCTTTTGGAAATTCGAGTATTGCGCTGTCGCCTTCCATCCTATGCATCACTGGGGCGATGAGTTTGCCTTGGACAAAGCCGGAGTCGCTTCTTGTGAAGACGACATCGTAAGCGAGGACTCCGTTTATGGTGTCGGTATCAATAAATTCCTTTACTTTATCTAAGGAGTTTTCACAAGAAAACAACACCATAACCATATTGGCTATGATGTTGATTTCTATGAATATTTTTAAAAACTTTTTCATAAACTGTCAGCTGTTATCTGTCTGCTCTCAGTGTCATGTCGCTGAAAGCTGACAACTGATAGCTTTGTATTAGTTCTTTGCTGCTCTTACTTTTGTTGTTTCTTTGATCCAGCAGTTTTCGAGTATGAACTCTTGTCCTTCTTCAAAGCCGTTGAAGAAAATGCTTTCTACTGTTGGGAAGTAGTGTGAATAAGCGTTGATGAGTTCGTTGGCTTTGCTTGTTATAGAAGGATCTATAGATTTTGCTTTTTCAAATTGGTCAACAGCTGCCCAGAATGCAGTCTTTGAATAGAAGTCGCCAGAACCGCAGTCTTTTGCACTTGCTGCATATAATTGGCCGATGATGATGAAAGGTTCACCGTCTGTCTTGTCTAAAGCGTAAGCTTTCTTAGCGTATTCGCGGCCTTGTTCATAGTTCTTGTTCATGTTCATGATTTGAGCGAGGTAGATGTATGATTGGTGTGCCCAGTCTGTGTTTTCGCTCTTTGTTGATTGAACGAGGTATGTTGCTGCTTGGTTGTAATCTTTTTCAGCGAGATATTTCTTGCCAATCAAGTATGCAGATTCTGGAGATGGATTTACTTTGTGCAAGTTTACTGCAACAGAGAGGTATAATTGTGAGTCGTCACATTTTCTCTTTTCCAAGACTTCAGCGATCTTTGTCAACAATTCAACGTCGTTTGGATTTGCATCAAATTTAGGTTGGTAAATACGAACCAAGTCTTCGCAGTTTGCGTATGGTTGTACTGCAACGTCTAAGTTGGCTTTTGTTGCGTTGTAGTTGTTGAGGGCTTTTTCGTTAGCTGCTTCTGTGTTGGCTTTGATGTTGTGGTCAACTATTTCCATGAGACGGCTATATTCATCTAAAATAGTGCTTTCTTCCAATTTGCCGTTTTTCACCATTGTGATGACAACATTGAAATAAGAGTCGATGAATGCATAGTTGCTTCTGTTGCCTTCCAAGTCGATGGCTTGTTTAAGTGCTGTATAGGCTTCTTCATAACGGTTAGGTGCCCATGTTAAAATGTCTAAACCTTTACGGCCCATAATGTTACCAACTTGAGAGCCGTTTTTGCCGTTTGGGAAATATTGAGCTCTCTTGTCATAGATCATAACTAGAGTGTCAACGTACTTCTCTTTTAATTCAGCGTCTTTTGTTGTTCTGATGAATGCGTATGTCATGATCTTGACACCATCCAAATATGTGTTTTGTCTGAAATCTGGACAGTTGTTGTAAACGTTTCTCCAAGAGATGATCATCTGAGGGTTGATGTTCTTTGGATTGAACTTGGCTTGCTCCCATTGTTTGATGTATTCACGATACAATGAATAATCTGTTTCGCAATCTTGTGCTTTTACAACACCGCTTCCTAATAAAAGAAGTGTTAAACTTAAGAATAAAAATCTTCTAATTTTCATTTTAATTTTTTTGTTTGTGTTTATTTAATTATTTGTATTTCTTCTTGATGAACCATTTGTCGTATATTGACATGCTGACGGATAAATTGAAATAAGTCTCTCTTACAAGGTTGTTTTTCAATGTTCCCATCGATCCAAATTCAAGAGCGACGTTTAGTGTTGTCAATGAACGTGGTACTGGTAAACCAAAACCTAATGTAAGACCATATTTGTTTATGGATTCTCCGTAGATGTTGTAGTAAGTCTGATCGTAATGGAATCCTGCTCTATATGTTATTCTTTTGTAATATTTTGATATGGAAGTAGATTCTGGTTTATATGAACCGCCAATGGCGACGTTCCATGAGTTTTGCAATGAGTCGTTGGCTCCGTTCATTTCAAAGCCATTCCATCCAGTCCAGTTGAAGTCGGCACCGACAAGCCAGCCTCTGCCTTTGTCGATAGTGATACCTGCTCCAAAGCCTTGTGGTATGTTGATATTGACACTCTCGTCTTCTATATATTTTAATGTGTCAACAGGTGTTTCTGTCAGGTTGCCGTAGCCTTTGAACATATTTCTTATGAAAATGTCTCTTTTAGCATTGATTTTAGAGCCTTGCGAGTAAGTGAGTCCGATAGTGACATCGCAATTTGAAATAGGCAGTCTGTATAATAAACCATAGTCGAATTTGAAATCGCCTATTCTCATGTTTATAGAACGTTTGCCATTGAGGAAATATGTCGAATCTGGGAAATATACGGAAGTGTTGTCTATTAATGTTCCGAAAAGATATGATGCTGTAATACCGACAGATAAGTCTTTTGTTATCTGGAATCCGTTTGAGAAGAACGCTTTACTGATGCCTCCTTCGCCTTGAAATGCGATGTTGTATGTCCCGAGATCGTGATGTTCTGTGATTACGTTATATTCTTTGTTGCTGTATGGCATTATGCCTAAACCGACTTTCCATCTTTTTGTTATGCCCATTCCGATACTGGCATAGTCGAATGAAGCGTTGGAACCTTTTTCTGTTATGTTATTGGCAGTGTAGTTCGCTGTCTTGATGTAAAAACCAGCATCGAAGATGAATGATAAGCTGTCAATTTGTGCGTAAGATGCTGGGTTATTTGGGTTTAGGAGTGATTTGCCGCTCATTGCATTGGAGATTCCTCCCATGCCTTTTAGTATTGTGTTTGGACTTCCGGTCATGATGTCGCCCAATCCAAATCTTGAATATGGCGAACTTAAATCAGATTGTCCAAAAACATTGATGCTGACCATACAAGCAATCAAGCAGCAGATATAATATTTTAGTAAATTGTATCTCATTGATAATTAAGAATATATCTTAAACCATTAAATGTGAATTTTGCGTCTGCAAATATGCAATTTTTTAACTTATTTTCAAAGAAAATATTGTCTCCGCCTATAATAAAAACATTCAAATTTTCATAAATGTTCGAATACATCCTTATAAATCCCTCAAATTCATAGGAAATGCCTTCGATAACGCCTGAGATCAAACATTCTTCTGTAGTGTTGCATATCGCACTGTTAAACTGACTGCTGGTAGCTGAAAGCTGACTGCTTTTAATCAATGGTAATTTTTCGGTATAATCGTTCATTGATTTAAATCTCAGATTTATGCCAGGACTAATCGCTCCGCCGTAATGGATGTTATCTGAAGTAATAATGTCGTATGTGATACATGTTCCAATGTCGATTACCAAACTGTTTTGATTTGGTTTTGCCATCATAGCAGCAGCTACCGCAACCAATCTGTCGCTGCCGATTTGTTCCTTATTCTCGTAACCTAACTTGAATGGTAGTGGTGTTGAACCAGAAAGTGTGATAATTTCTATATCTTGCAATTGTTCCAGACATTCCTTGATTTTTCCACCTACTGAAGATAAAATTCCCTTTTTAATTTGTGGATATTTTTTTATAATATCTTTTAAATCATCACTATAAGGGTCGAATGTAGATGTTTCGATTATCTCTTCATTTTCGAAGATAGCATATTTGGCTCTTGTATTGCCAATATCTATAGTTAATATATGACACATGATTATTTTTTTTGCAAATATACTGATAATGAGTGAATAAAAAATAATTTTAAAAAAAAATAATTTTTTCTTGTCGGAGTAATGAAAAAAGTTGTATCTTTGCACTCGTAAAACAACGGAGGTACCATAGCTCAGTTGGTAGAGCAATGGACTGAAAATCCATGTGTCGCTAGTTCGAATCTCGCTGGTACCACGTAAAAACGCTAATCGAAAGGTTAGCGTTTTTTTTATTTTATTTATATCTTCGCTTAATAAAAATAAAGGACGCAGTTGTGTCCTACGTCCTTTACCTTGATGATATACTTGATTTATATTAGAAGTTTACCCAGAATCTTTCCCAGAAACTTTGTTCCATTTCTTTCCATGTCTGTGCTGTAGCAGCTTCAAAGTCGGCTGTGTATCTGTTCATCAGTTTTTGAGCTTCTTCTTTCTTTCCTTCTTCCAATAATGCCATCACTTCTTTTTCCAATGATGGAATTTCTTTCATGGCTTTTTCTTCATATCTCAAAATGTTGTCAATCATGGTCTTCTTTGTATTGCCCCATTGCAGTTGTGCTAATTTGTTGGCTTTACGGTAACGCCATAAGATTGTCTCTTCGTTGAAATTGCCGTGTCCGCATTCATCGAAGCAGCTAGGTAATTTTGTTGAACCTGTGAAGATAGGTATTCTTGGACTTTGTCCAGGATTTTCAACACCATACCAGCAAATACCGCCTATTTCGTCTGGCATCCAGCTTCTGAGTTGAGCGACGAAAGAATATGAACACCATGATACTGACACTGTGCGTTGTGACTCAACGATGCCTGGAGCGATGAAGTTGTAAGTGTTGATGTCGTTACCTCCCATCCAAGGATTTACGATAGGGCTTACAATAGTGTCACCGTTTCTGTTGACCATCTTCAAGTTACGAGTCATGTCCAATTCTGTTCCTTCGTAGGTGCTTCTGAGAAGTTCCATTACCTTGCGGACATCGACTTTTTCGTCAGGTTTTACTGAGAAAGGAAGGTCTTGATCTTCCATGCTTAAACCTAATGATGGAGCTAATGAGTTGAGGATGAACCATTCACGTTCGCGGAAGTTCTTTCCGTTAGAATAATCGTTGCCAAACACTTTATACCAAATAAATTCACCTTCGCCATCCCATAATCCATGTTTCTTGGCTACTTTTTCAATGTTGTCTGAACAAAGGAAATTGTCAGGGTCTTCTCTGTTGAGATATTTGATTCTAGGAATATTGGCAGATACGCTGACTTCGCCGTCAGGGACTCTTTGAGCAGCCCAGATAGCGCCTTTTTTCTTCTTGCCTTCGCCCATGATTTCCAAGCACCATACTTCGTTAGGGTCGGCTATCGTGATACATTCACCACCGTCACCGTAACCATATTCTTTTGTGAGCTCGTCAATGAGTTTTATGGCATCTCTTGCGTTGTCGCAACGTTGAAGAACTATGCGTTCCAATTCTTCAATCATAAACATACCTTCAGGATTGACGAGTGTGTCAGGACCGGAGAATGTTGTTTCTCCAATGGCTAACTGTTTCTCGTTCAGGCAAGGATATGCTGTGTTGAGATATGCGTAAGTGTATGCTGCTTGTGGAATTTCACCAACTACTTCCAATCCTTTGCTGTCGTATGGGTCTTGTGTGTGCATGCTGCCTCTGTATATTTTCTGCATCGCGTCTTTTTCATGTTCTTGGGCTTTTTCCCAGCGGACCCATGTGCGATACCAGCTGTCGCAGGTGTGTGATGTCATGACTGAACCATCAGTTGAAGCGTCCTTGCCAACCATGATGCTTGTACAGCTTGCACCTTCAAAATCTTGTGCATCAGCGTCTTGTGCATTGATGTTATATGATAACATTACAAATGCTAATAATGATAATAATGAGAATCTTTTCATGATTTTTTATTTTATTTGAAAAAACTGAAATTTACTTTTCCATAGCGGCGTTGTTCAATAAAACGTGGATGTTCTTTGAAATCAAGATATTTGTTGTGTTCCACTACAAACATGCCGTCTTCTTTAAGTAGGTTGTGCTCGAAAATCAAGTTGACCAATAAATCATAATGCTGACTGTCGTAAGGAGGGTCGGCAAAGATGAGGTCATATTTCATTTTGTGCATAGGTATGAAGCGAAATACGTCTGAGCGAATTGCAAGAAGCTCCTCCATGTTCAATTTCGTGGCTGTATCGCGTATGAACTTGATACAGTTGTTGTTTTCATCGACAGCAGTGACGCGAGGGCAACCTCGTGAAACCAATTCGTATGAAATGTTGCCTGTTCCTGCAAAAAGGTCCAATGCGATGATGTCTTCAAAATCGATATGATTTTCCAAAATGTTAAAAAGACTTTCCTTTGCCATGTCGGTCGTTGGACGTACAGGCAGATTGCTTGGCGCCGTAATCTGGCGTCTTTGGTATTTTCCTCTTATTATTCGCATGATATAGAACTATATAGGGTGAAATAATAATAATAAGGTATTGAATCTAATTCGTTGGCGTAATTGAGATTGTTATCTCTGTTAAAAAATCTTATGTTTCTTATATATCGAGAACATAATTCTACAATAGGCGACTTCTCTTCTATAAATCCCATAAAGTATAGAGGTATGGTCTCATTGTCTAATTTTAATTGTTCTAACGTGAATAACAGGAAATATAAGAAGTCTTCTTTTGTACTGAAGTTGAAATAATTATGAAAAACAAGAATTGAATTGTTAATGATGATTAATTCGTAAGAGTTGTTTTTGACATTGACGAAAGCTCTGATTTCCTGTGTCCTATCAGAAAATTCCTTTATGAGACTTTCGACGAGAATGCTGGATGCGTGACGGATTTTTATTGTTTCGTCAATGGATTTGACGATGTCTTCTGATACAGGATAAATGTTAGATGTCTCACCAGAAACGATAGTGTCTGTTAAGTGTTTTTCGTCTTTGGTAATATTTAATAATTTCAAGAATTTATCATTTGAATCTGACTGACTGTATTTTGATGGGATGAAAGTGTTTTTGTTATTGTCTATCAATAATGTCGTTTCTTTGAAATCATTAAGTTTCCAGTTCTCCTTTTCTTGTAATTCCAGCAGAAGTGTATCGAGTTGGATATTTTTTTCTGTATAATGATAATGTTTCAGACAGAGGAATTTTTGTTCTTCTTTGTCGAAGATGACAAAAGAAAGACCATCCAATGAATATTGGATGGTCAAAGTATAATTGTCTTTTAACTTATTATCTAAAATTACGGATTCCTGGATGTAAGGATATAGATATGAAGTCATATCAGTATCAAGAAATTATAGATTTTCCCAGTTACCGTCTGTTGAAGCTTCGTTCATAGAACCGACCTTCAAGCCTGGATATTTTTCGAGGTTTTCACGTTGAGCAGCAGCGTTTCTGATTCTTTGTTCGTCAAGACCAATCAAGTAAGTGTTGTAATGAGCTTTGACTTCAAATACAGGAACATTCATACCACCGCGCATGATGTAACCAGCTTCTATCTCAAATTGTTGTTGTGGTTCTGAGAAAGGTATGTAGCGTAATGATTCAACGTCGAAGTTAGGTCTTCTGCCGAACAATGAATCCAAAACTTTGATGTAACCAACTGTATCGTTGATAGTTTTTGTAAATGTTGTATCGTTTGGATCTGGGATGATGTTGACAACAGGAAGCTCACCGACTTTAATGAATTCGATCAATGAATCGAAATTAGCTGTGTATCTGTTGTAGTTTTCTTTGAACAAACCTTGTGTGCTTCTGATGTCCTTAAGGTTTTGAACAACTTTAATTTCACGTTCTGTTTTTGTATTCTCGAAAATAACTGGTTGACTGATGCTATCGTAAACCATATAAGCCAAGAATATGGCAACGACTGCTAATGCGATGTTGATAATTGTTAACTTTTTATTCATGATAAATTCAAATTTTTCGATGGGCAAATTTACTCTTTTTTTTAATAGGAACAATTACTTTTTTTTATTTTTTTTTTAAATTATTTGCCATAACATTCTACCTCAAAACTTAGCTGTTTCAGTGGTGTAGCGATTCTTTCTAATTCATCTTGGCTTATCTTCTCTAGATTCTTCTCCGGAGTCTCTCTATCTATGGCATAAATCATGGTTTTTCTTGGATTTATCTTCTTGATATGTTCAACCCACAATGCCACTTCCTTTTCTGTAGTGTTGTCGATTTTTACACCATTATGTTCGCCTCTTAAGAAGCATGTTTGTATGATTAGATTGCCTTTGAATCCTTGCAATAGTTTGATGTATTCGTTCAGGTCAAAATCGACATTTGGTTTATTGATGGCTTTTATGGTTTCGTAAGTTCCTCCGTCAATCTTGATGATATTGTTGTCTATTTTGGATATCGCATCGAAGATATTTTTTTTATGTAGCATGGTGCCATTAGTCAATACGCTTATCTTTGCTTTAGGGATGTATTGGTTTCGGAGTCTTATGGTTATGTCTATGATTTCAGAGAAATCTGGATGTAATGTAGGTTCGCCGTTGCCAGAGAAAGTTATGCTGTCTGGTTCATCAGTAGTCCCAACCAATGCTTTGAGTCGTTCTTCTAAAGTTGTTTCAAAGACTTCTTTTTTAGGAAGACGACTGATGTTTTTTTTCTCTGGGTTCCATCCGCATTCGCAATAGATACAGTCGAATGAACATATCTTGCCGATTTCAGGCATAAGGTTTATTCCTAACGATTTGCCGAGACGGCGGCTTTTAATAGGACCAAATACCAATGTTTCAAATAATATTGACATAATTTAATTTTTTTGCAAAGTTAAAATAATTCATAATTCACAATTCATAATTAATGCTTAATTTAGTGTGTTTTATATTTAGAAAAAACAATAGCTATAGGTCTTTATCTTTAGACATTTCGTATCTTTGCGCAAACGTTTTTAATTATGACTTACGAACAGATTTTGGCAGAAATAAAAAAGAAGGTTTATCGTCCTATTTATTTTCTGATGGGGGAAGAGCCTTTTTTTATTGATACAATAAGCAATGAACTTGAAAATAATATTCTTGATGAGGCTGAACGTTCTTTCAATCAGGTTGTTCTTTATGGCAGTGATGTCAATGCAAAGGATATTATATCGCAGGCTCGTGCTTTTCCAATGATGGGTGAATATCTTGTCGTAATAGTAAAAGAAGCACAGAATGTAAAGGATATTGAAAGTATTGCCGATCATCTCGACAAACTGCCGCCAACGACGATACTCATTATTAATTATAAATATAAGAAGCTGGATAAGCGTCGTGCCTTGGCAAAATATATTGATAAGAAAGGTGTGCTGTTCGAGTCGAAGAAATTGTATGATAACAATATTCCGGAATGGATAGTGAAATATCTTACTTCAAAAGAATATAAGATTTCTCCTAAAGCTGCACAGATGATTGCCGATTTCTTGGGTAATGATTTGCATAAAGTCCGCAACGAGCTTGAGAAGCTGATGGTTGCAGTGCCTAAGTCGAAGCGTATAGATGATGCTGATGTGGAATATAATATAGGTATATCTAAAGACTTCAATGTTTTCGAGCTTCAGAAGGCTCTTGGTATAAAGGATTTTCTTAAGGCAAATCAGATAATAAACTATTTCGGTGACAATCCTAGCGATAATCCTATCTTTATGACGATAGTGGTTCTATATGGATATTATACAAAGTTATTAAAGCTTTATTTTTCCAAAGATAAAGACAGAACTACGTTGGCGACTATGCTGGGTGTCAATCCATATTTTGTCAACGACTATCTGGAGGCGGCACGTAATTATTCGTGGGTTGACTGTATGAATTGCATTGCGGTGCTTAGAGAATATGATCTTAAATCGAAAGGATATAATAGCACTTCTGATATGACACAAAAGGAACTATACAGAGAGATGTTATACAAATTGATGAATCCATCACATACTGCATAAATTGAGTTTAGTTATAAAAAAAAGTCGGTCATTTTGACCGACTTTTTTTGTGATATTGTTTATCTCTTATTTAACAACAACTTTTGATGTGTGGCTGTAGCCGTTAGCTTTTACTGTGCAGAAGTAAACGCCGCTGTTGAGGTCGTTGATAGAGATTGAGTTGTCACCTGATGTTAAGTTTGCGTTGACAACTTTAACTGTTTGACCAGCTAAGTTTGTGAATGTAACAGTTGCATCAGCGTTCATTGAAGAAGAAACGAAGATGTAGTCTGTTGCTGGGTTAGGGAATACGTTGTAAACTACGTCTTGAGCGATTTGTTCTTCAACATCAATTTTGATGAATTCTGAAGAGATTTTGTAAACGTAGCATAAGTTAGCTTCTGGTAATGATTGGCTAGCGCCTGAACCCCATGCTAAACCTGGGATGTTGTCAGCAACGTATGTGAACCAGAATTCGTTTGGTGTAGAAACGCGGCTTGCACCGTTTACGAACATAACTTCGTCAACCATGTGCATGAAGTCGTCCATAACTGTTTCAACAGCAACTGTCCAACCTTCATCGTCAACGTCTTTGTATGACATAACAGCTGATCTGAAGTAGTAAGTGTTGTTATAAAGGTCACGTTGTGTGTCAAGTGTTGAGTAAGCTAAAGCTAAGTTGCCTTCTGGGTCAACTGAGAGAGCTGGATAACCTGAACATGAACCGTAGAATGCGTAGATATAGTCATCTTCTGAATAGATAGCTTCATGTACGAATTCACTGATGTTTTCATAGAATGGTAACCAACCGCAGAAGTTGATGCTGTCCATTGAGTGGAATACGAATTCACCTGTTGGATCTTGTTCAAGGTCTTGACGCCAAAGTTTTAAGTTTGTTAAAGGTTCTCTTGTGTCGTTCCAGTAAGCGATACCGTCAGCTGTTCTACCATAGTAGTAGTAGAATTGTGTACCGAGTTCACGGTGTGCATAGTCAGCTACTGAGAAAGCTACGTGAACTGTTCCGTCAGGACCAACAGCTACAGTGTTGTGGATTGGAGTTTGAGCTGGAGCGTCTTCTTCACCGCCAGTGATTGTGTTTTCGTCTGTTTCCCAGTCACCTGCGAATGGGTTTTCCCAAACAACTATTCTTTCCCATGTTTGACCGTTGTCTGTTGATTTGTAAACGAGAACGTCACCATAGAATACTGTTGAGTAGCAGATAGCTACGACATCACCCCAAGAAGCGATTGCGTAGTCGTCAGCTGAATAGATGTTGATGTGTTCGTCTGTTTCTGCGAGTGGTGAGTAACCAACTTCCCAGTTTTGACCGTCTGTTGAACGGCAGTAGAATTGTGCGCTTACCATTTCGTCAGCTGAAATTGAGTATTGAGCTGCACAAACGATGTGGATGATGTCGTTGTTAGGACCTGAAGTTGTAACTCTTGGCCATGATAATGAATAAGCATATTCTAAACCTGTTGGATCTGGAATTGAATAAGGACCATCCCATTGACCTTCACCAGCTGTTTCTCTGATCCAGTAGTTAAGACCGCTTGCGTGGTTAACGAGGATTTCGCCATTTGCACCGTAAGGAGCGATTGTTGGCCAACCTGTTCTCATGTCGTCACCTGTTGCGTTAGCTTCTTCGCGTACTTCTGGCATAGCGTCGAAAGCCATAGCACCACCAGCTGTGAAGTTGTAACCTGTACCACGGTCACTAGCTGTGAGGTTTTGTTCTAATGACATTGTTGCAACAACAGCAACATCACCTTTTGCGTTTTGATACAAACGGTTAGAAACTTGACCATTTGATTGTAAGTCGTAGTAAGTTGTCATAGCTTCCATTTCTTCGAAATTTTCAGCTCTTGTTGCAACTACGCTTTGGTTGAATTTTGCTGAGTTTTGCAAGATACTGCCTGTGTAGATGTCGTTACCAGCAGCAACTCTAACAGCTGTAGCTTTTTTTGAATTGTTTTCTTTAGCTACACGTGTTTGTGCAAAAGCACTAAATCCCATTGCGAGACCTAATGATAGTAAAAGAACTTTTTTCATTTTTGTGTTATTTTAAATTAATAAATAAGTTTGTTTCAAACCTTACATTTCTTTGAACTGCAAATATAATAATAATTCAAAAAACAAAACATGTTTTTTTATTTTTTTTGCATTTTTTTTAATTCAAACTTTATGTTGTGTATTTATGAATTATTTAGTAATTTTACCGATTATTTATTGAAAACATATTCACTTATTTTAATTTTAAAAAAATGAAAAGATTTACCTTATTAATCGTTGCGATGGGTTTCTTTTTTTTCTCATGTTCAACATCTAATAATGAGAAACAAGATCTGGCGCAATATGTCAATCCATTCATTGGAACAGGCGGTCATGGTCACACATATCCTGGTGCTACCGCTCCTTTTGGTATGATACAGAACAGTCCTGACACACGCATGGACTCATGGGACGGATGCTCCGGATATCATATCTCCGACAACGATATTCTGGGCTTCAGTCTTACTCACCTCACAGGTACAGGCTGTAACGATTATGGCGATTTTCGTTTCTCTCCTATGACGGGAAAACCTTCTTTCAATTCTGAAGACTATAGCTCTTCTTTTAAACACGAAAACGAGACGGCAAAAGCTGGTTATTATTCAGTCATTCTCGATGACTATGATATTAAGGTGGAACTTACCGCTGGTGAACGTGCTGCTATGCAACGTTACACTTTCCCTCAAACTAATGACGCTCATGTCGTGATAGAACTTCAGGAGTCTAATACTTCTGCCGAGACTATACACGAGTCATTCTTCACTATAGAAAGCGATAATGCTATCAGCGGTTTCCGTCGTACAGGTCAATGGGCTTCAAATCAATATCTGTATTTCTATGCCGAGTTCTCAAAGCCTTTCGTTGCTTATGGAATATGCTCTGATAATGTAGAATATCCTGGCATGAAACATGCAGAAGGTAAAGACCTTCAGGCATGGCTCGATTTCGATGCTACTGACGGACAGCCTATAGTGATGCGTGTAGCTACTTCTGCCGTAGATGTGGAAGGTGCCAAGACAAATCTTGCTTCAGAAATAAATGACTTCGACTTCGATGCTTTAGCTCAAAAGACATATCAACAATGGAACGATGAACTTAATCGTATAAATGTAAATACCGTTGTCAATGCGGAAGATAAGGATGTATTCTATACTTCTTTATATCACTGCTTCGTGGTGCCGAACCTTTTCTCTGACGCTGACGGACGCTATCGCGCTCATGACAAGAAGATATATCAAAGTGAGACTCCTCGCTATACAGTGTTTTCTTTATGGGACACTTTTAGAACAGAACATCCTTTGCTCAATCTTATCCAAAGAGAACGCAGCGTGGATATCATTAATACCTTCATTAATAATTATGAGACAGGCGGACTTCTTCCTGTGTGGGAGCTTGCCGCTAATGAGACATTCTGCATGATAGGTTATCACGCGATACCTGTCATAGCTGATGCTTATTTCTCAGGTCTGGAAGGTATCGACTATGAAAAGGCTTTAGAAGCAATGGTGAAGAGCGCGAACGAAAATCATTTCGGCATCGACTGTTATAAGGAATATGGTTTCATACCTTCCAACTGCGAAGGTGAATCCGTTTCAAAGACTCTTGAATATGCATACGACGACTGGTGCATCGCCAAGTTGGCTGAGGCTCTCGGTAAACATGACTTGGCAGACGAGTTCTACCAAAGAGCTCAATATTATAAAAACTTATACGATCCTTCAACGAAGTTCTTCCGTGGCAAGAGAAACGGCTGTTTCGTGACACCTTTTGATCCGACTCAGGTAAATTTCATGTTGACAGAGGCTAATACATGGCAATATAATTTCTTTGTGCCTCAAGATATAAATACTCATATCAAGATGATGGGCGGTGAAAAAGCTTACGACAGAAAACTCAATGAGCTCTTCAACTCTTCATCAGAGATGACTGGTCGTGTACAGTCAGACATCACAGGCCTTATCGGACAGTATGCTCACGGTAATGAACCTAGTCATCACATGGCATACCTATATAATTATTTAGGAAAACCTTCAAAGACACAGAAACTTGTTAATAAGATAATGTATGAGTTATATACAGATCAGCCAGACGGATTGTGCGGCAATGAGGACTGCGGACAGATGTCTGCATGGTATGTCATGAGTGCGATGGGATTTTATCCTGTTACTCCAGCTAGTGGATACTATGTGATTGGTGTGCCTCATTTTGAAGAGATGGTGCTTAATTTGGAAAACGGCAAGACATTCACAGTCGTGGCTAACAATCTCTCTAGAGAAAATCGTTATATAGAATCGGTGAAACTCAATGGCAAGAAATTGGATCGTAGTTATATTTATTTTGACGAGGTCTATAATGGCGGCAAGTTGGAGTTTGAGATGACGAACAAACGTAATTCGACATGGGCTACAGAGGCTGAGAACTGTCCTGTACAGAAGATAGAGAATCCTATTATTGTGACAGCACCTATTATTAATGTAGCATCGGATGTCTTCTTCGAGAAATTGGATGTTGAGTTGAGTCATTTGGATTCTGATGTGAAGATGTATTATACGATAGATGGCAGCAATCCTGATGAAAGCAGTACTCTTTACACAGCTCCTTTCAGTATTGATAGAAGTGCTGATGTGAAGGTAGTAGCTGTCAAGGATGGCAAGAAGAGCAATGTGGTAGAAGGTAACTTCAAGAGAATAGCTGCCGGTAGAACCATCAAGATTGAAAACAAATACAACTCTCAATATGAAGCCGGTGGCGATATTGCACTCATCGACTTCCAAAGAGGTAGTAACAATTTCCGCGTAGGAACATGGCAGGGCTATCACGGAGTTGATCTTGTTGCTACTGTTGATCTGAGTGAAATACAGGATATCAACAGATTGGCTGGTAGTTTCTTGCAGGATCAGAAATCATGGATATTCATGCCAAAACAAGTTGAGTTCTTTGTGTCTAATGATGGAAAGAATTTCAAGTCGGTTGGTGTTGTGGATAATCATATCTCACAGGAGCTTGAAGAACCTGTTCTTTATGAGTTCCCTATAGAAAAGAAAATATCTGCTAGATATATCAAGATGGTGGCTAAGAAAATCGATGCTTGTCCTGACTGGCATGTCGGTGCCGGTGAGCCTGGCTGGATTTTCTGTGATGAGATAGTGATAGAATAAGCGAAAAAAATAGGCGATTTTAAAATCGCCTATTTTTTTAGTATTCCATCATTCCTTCTCCACCTTCGAAGCTTTCGCCTCCGCCGTTGTTTCCCATCGGCATTCTTTTCTTTTGCTGTTGGTTGATGCGGTAGTTGAAGTTGAGTGTCACGGATGTCGTGCTCCATGTGCTTTCGCTATATTGCCAGAAGTTGTCTCCCCATGACTCGCCTCCGTGTTGTCTGCTGCCGAAGACGTCACGTATGTTGAGAGAGACGGTTGCATTTTTGTTGAATATGTCGCGTGATGCGGCAAAGTCGCACCAATAGTTGGCATCGCGATAGCCAAGAGGTTCTTCACGTGGTCCCATATAACGTCCGGAGATTTGTAAGTCGCACACTTTCTTGATTCTGAACTTGGTGACAAGACGAGCGAAAGTGTTGTATGAATCTGTTGTATAATGTCTGCCGTTCCAATCGCCGACGGTATTAGACTTGAAGAAGTTGATGCTTCCGTTGAGGTTCCACCATTTGAAGATATCTAATGATCCTACGAGTTCGATGCCATAGTCGTCGCTGATGCCGAAGTTTTCAGGACGGCTGTATGAGATGTCACCGATAACGGTGGTGAATTGACGAATGACATCTGTGCTGTGGCGATAATATGTAGTGAAGTTGATATTGCCTTTTTCCCAGAAGCGAAGATAAGAAATCTCATAGCTGTCGGTGAAGATTGGTTTCAATGCTGGATTACCTGTTCTTATGTTACGGTCGTCGTTGAAAGAGTTGAACGGTGCCATCTGTCCGTACCAAGGACGGCGGATGCGGCGAGCGTAGCTTGCTTGGATCTGGTCAACTTCTGTCAATGAATAGTTGAGGTGACCTGTAGGGAATACGTTGAGATATCTTTGGTCGTTTTTGATGTCCATGTCTTTGAGATAAGTGTCGATGAGAGTGAACTCGGAACGTAATCCTATTTGGCCTGAGAAGCGTCCAAATTCTCTTCCGTAGCTTCCGTAAAGAGCTGCTACCTGTTGATTGTAATAGAAATCGTGTGTATAGTCGGTGAGTATCTCTTCATTTTCAGTTACCAGCATATTGTTGTTGATCCAACGGCCTGTATATTTACCGCCGAGTTCAACGACTGAGAGTCCGTAGCGATGGACGAAATCTACCGTAGCCTGGAGATTCTGCTGATTTTCTTCAGCTCGTGTATGCTGGTTGATACTATAATAAGCTATATTGTTATTCATATCTTCTTCAGTAAGAAATTCGGAATCGACGATGTCAGACCATTCTCTGTCTGAGTTTGTGAAATAACGGACTGATGCCTTGAGAGAATTATCTTTGGTGCCGAAGTATTTGTCGTACGAAAGTGTATATTCCATCATAGGTCGTTCGTTATACCAGTCTTCAATACGTCGTGAATAGTTTTTAATGCCGTCGAAAGGGAAGTTGTCGATATATGTTACTGATGGAGTGTTATGTCCATCCGATTGGCGGAACATGGTGCTGAATGTGAGGATGTCGTTGTCGGTGAAGTAATAGTCGAAACCTCCGCGTATGTTGTGACCTTTTCTGTTTCTGTTGCGATAAGTGAATTGTTCTGTGATCTGGTTTGCGTCTTCATGATTTTCAAGGATAGGGTCATAACCATATTCTCCTTCAAAATATTTTGTCATGGTATAGCCGTCGCTGATGTCGTCACGGTAGTTGAAGTTATAGTTTGCGAATATGTTGAACTTCTTGAATCTGTAGTTAAGGCTTGCGCCCAATCCTGTCTGGAATGGGAAGTCTTCTTTGAAAAATTCCTCGCCCCATTGTACTGGGAAACCTCCACGCAAATCGACAGATGCGTTGAAGCCTTTACGTTTGTCTTTTTTCAGGACGATGTTGATGATACCTGCTGTTCCTTCAGCATCGTATCTTACAGAAGGGTTTGTCACCACTTCTATTCTTTCTATCATGTCGGCTTGAAGGCTGCGGAGAGCGTCTTGTGTGCTTGTGCCGGCAAGTCCTGATACTTTTCCATCGACGAGAATTTGTACGCCGCTGTCACCGCGGAGGCTGACATTGCCTTCGACATCGACGTTGACAGATGGAATGTTGTCGAGGACTTCGATGGCGTTGCCGGCAGTGCTGCTCACGTCTTTGCCGACATTGAAGACTCGCTTGTCGAGAGTCATGGTCATTGTGCTTCTCTCGGCAACAATCTCAACTTCGTCGAGCAAGGCAGAGTCGGGACGCATCATGATGTTTCCTAGTGTGATGTTGTCTTGAAGGTTGATGTTGATGGTTTTTGTTTCATATCCCATGAATTGTATCACGATATAATATTTCCCTGGTTTTGCCTTTAAGGAAAACATTCCTTTGTCATCGGTGATGACTCCTGTTACCAATGTCGAATCTTGTGAAAGAAAAAGACTGACTGTCGCGTATTCCAGCGGGCCATCGGTCTCTGTGTCTATGACTTTGCCTTTGATTTCGCTGCCGTTTGGACTTGCAGTCACGACTTCAGAAGCCATGACGTTAGATGTAAGTAGTAATGATATAAGTAATACGAATAATGATGTCGCTTTTTTCATAAATAGTATTAAAGAAGTGTTAATTAATCTCGTTTTACGGGGCGCAAAATTAACAAAATTTATGCCTAAAATAGTCAAAATTCAAGAAGTTTTTTTAATTCATTTTGTATTGTTTTCTAAACTTATTTTTCTTACTTTTGCAAAATTGTACAATATTTTATATAATATATAATACTATGATAGTATTCTTTGAAAACAAACAGCGTAACATTATCGCTTTAGAAAGTCAAGAACGTTTGAGTCCTGAAACAATTTCCAAACTTGTTTGGTTATTTGACGAAGCAAAACAATTGTTAACACCAACCATCGAAGGTTATTTTTTCGGCCCTCGTAAGGAGATGATAACTCCATGGAGTACCAATGCCGTTGAAATTACACAAAACATGGGTGTTGATGGAATAACTCGTATAGAGGAGTTTATCCCTGTGGCAGCTGACGATAACAGCTTCGACCCTATGCTTCAGGCAAAGTATAATAACTTGGACCAAAATTTATTCTTTATCGACCGTAAGCCGGAACCTATCAAAAACATCGAAAATATAGAGGAGTATAACATACAAGAAGGTCTGGCTTTGAGTGAAGAAGAAATATCATATCTCAAAGGTATCAGTGAAAAGATAGGCCGTCCGTTGACCGACAGCGAGGTGTATGGCTTCGCACAAGTCAACTCTGAACACTGTCGTCATAAGATCTTTGGCGGCACATTCATCATCGACGGCAAGGAAATGCCAGACACTCTCTTCGCTTTGATCAAGAAGACTTCAAAGGAAAATCCTAACAGATTGGTGTCTGCATATAAAGATAATGTGGCTTTTATCTTGGGTCCTAAAGTCGAACAGTTCGCTCCTAAGACACAGCATCAAGCCGATTATTTCCAAGTACAAGACATCGACACAGTCATCTCCTTGAAGGCGGAGACACATAATTTCCCTACAACAGTAGAGCCTTTCAACGGAGCAGCAACAGGTGGCGGCGGCGAAATCAGAGACCGTCTCGCAGGGGGTAAAGGTAGTATTCCTTTGGCAGGAACCGCTGTGTATATGACATCATATCCTCGTACAGAAGGTACTCGCGAATGGGAAGAAGGTTTTGAAGAACGTAAATGGTTATATCAAGATCCAGCCGATATTCTCATCAAGGCTTCTAACGGAGCATCTGACTTCGGTAACAAATTCGGACAGCCTTTGATCAATGGTAGTCTCCTCACATTCGAACATCAAGAAGAAGGCAAAGAGTTCGGTTTCGATAAAGTTATCATGCTCGCCGGCGGTATCGGCTTCGCAAGAAAAGAAGATAGTATCAAAGAAGATCCAGAACCAGGCGACCTTATCATAGTATTAGGCGGCGACAACTACCGCATCGGTATGGGTGGCGGCGCTGTGTCAAGTGTAGATACAGGACAATTCAGCAACGCTATAGAGCTTAACGCTGTCCAACGTGCAAACCCTGAAATGCAAAAACGCGTCGCTAACGTAGTACGCGCCATGACAGAATGTGGCAACAACCCAATCCGTTCTATCCATGACCACGGTGCTGGCGGTCACCTCAACTGTCTCTCAGAACTCATCGACAAGAGCGGCGGTGTCATCAATGTTGGTAACTTGCCAGTCGGCGACCCTACATTATCTGACAAAGAAATCATCGGCAACGAGTCACAAGAAAGAATGGGTCTCCTCGTAAACAAAGAAAATACAGAGATCATCAAACAAACAGCTCTTAGAGAACGCGCTCCTTATTTTCAAGTAGGTGAAGCAACAAACGACGAACGCTTACGCTTCGTGAGAGAAAACGGCGAAAATGCAATCGACCTCACATTGTCAGACTTCTTCGGCAGCACACCTAAGACTGTTATGCACGACACTGACAAACCATATCATTTCAATGATATAGATTATAAAAAAGAACAATTCAACAAATATCTTGAACAAGTTCTCCAACTTGAAGCTGTAGCTTGTAAAGATTGGTTGACAAATAAAGTGGACCGTTCTGTAACAGGACGTATCGCATTACAACAATGTGCTGGCGCAATCCAACTTCCTTTGAATAACTTAGGTATCAGTACATTGGATTACCAAGGTATCAAAGGTATCGGAACAGCTCTCGGTCACTCACCAGTAGCAGCTCTCGCTGACCCAGCAAAAGGTTCTCGTTTGGCTGTGGCAGAATCACTCACCAACATCATCTGGGCTCCTATCGAAGAAAATATCAAAGGTATTTCTTTGAGCGCAAACTGGATGTGGCCTGCTAAGAACGAAGGCGAAAACGCTCGTCTCTACAAAGCAGTCAAAGCATTGAGCGACTTCTGTATCGACTTAGGCATCAATGTTCCTACAGGTAAAGACTCTTTGTCAATGACTCAGAAATATCCTAACGGACAAAAAGTGTTGTCTCCTGGTACAGTCATCGTGACAGCTGTAGGCGAAGTGTCTAACGTACGCAAGACCGTCAAGCCTGTCGTTTCAACAGATACTAACAGCGAATTGCTTTATGTTGACTTGTCAAAAGGCGCATTTGAATTGGGCGGCAGCAGCTTGGCACAAGTGTTGGATAAAATCGGCAACAACACTCCAGATGTTAACGATACAGCATATTTCAGAAATTGTTTCAACACAATTCAAAAGCTTATCGAAGAAGGTCTCATCCTTGCAGGTCACGATGTGTCAGCAGGCGGTTTGATCACTACATTATTAGAAATGACTTTTGCCAACTGTGAAGGCGGTCTCAATATTGACCTTTCTGCTTTAAGAGGCGACCTCGTATCAGTAGCATTCAGCGAACAGCCAGCAGTCGTCATCCAAGTTAAAGACGCTAAGGCAAAAGAAATACTTGCAAACAATAATATCGATTTCGTTGTTATCGGTAAACCACAAGATAAACGTGAAATCACTTTGGTAAAAGATAACGACACATATAATTTAGACATTGACGCTTTACGCGACGTTTGGTATAAGAGCTCTTATATCTTGGATAAGAAACAAAGCGGTGAAGCTAAGGCTACACAGCGTTTTGAAAATTATAAGAAACAAGATTTACGCTACGACTTCAGCTCTAAGTTCACCGGCAAGGCTGCTGACCTAGGCATCGATATGCACAGAAGAGAACCTTCAGGTATCAAAGCAGCTATCATCAGAGAAAAAGGTGTCAACGGTGACCGTGAAATGGCTTACGCATTATACCTCGCTGGCTTTGACGTAAAAGACGTTCATACTACAGACTTGACAAGCGGTAGAGAAGACCTCAGCGATGTCAATATGATAGTATTCGTAGGCGGCTTCTCTAACTCCGACGTTTGCGGTTCAGCTAAAGGTTGGGCAGGTGCATTGTTATACAACGACACAGCACGTACAGCTATCGAGAACTTCTATGCTCGTAAAGACACCCTCAGCTTAGGCGTATGTAACGGCTGCCAACTCATGACAGCACTGAAACTCGTCTATCCAGAACACGAAGAACATCCAGTAATGTTACATAATGACTCACATAAATTCGAATCTAACTTCATCAATGTTGATATCAACCACAGCAACAGCATTATGTTGTCATCATTGGAAGGTCGTCGTTTAGGTGTTTGGATCGCTCACGGCGAAGGCAAGTTCAATTTCCCATATTTCAAAGATAAATACAACATCGCTATGAGCTATAGCTACGGCGATTACCCAGCTAACCCTAATGGTAGCGACTGGAATGTGGCAGCTATCTGTTCTAACGACGGTCGTCATCTCGCAATGATGCCTCACATAGAACGTGCCTTCTTGCCATGGCAATGGCCTTACTATCCTGAAAACAGAACAAATGATGAAGTGGCTCCATGGATAGAAGCTTTTGTAAATGCATATAATTGGATTAAAGAAAATAAATAATGAATAAATCTGAGAAATTAGGAATCGTCGGCAGACCTGATGTGCCTCCAAGATTGTTCGATCTTGTACCGCGTTACATAGAGAAATACGGTTATAAAGATTGTCTTTTTGCAGGTAAGGTGGATCGCCAGTGGGTGAAATATAATGGACAGAAGTTCTATGAAATGACCAATTCCATCAGCTATGGCCTTTTGAAACTTGGTGTCAAGAAAGGTGACCGCATCGCTTTGATTGCAACCAATTCACCTGAATGGAATATGATAGACTTCGCTATTCAACAAGTAGGAGCTATTTGTATTCCTATCTATCCAACAATCAGTCATGCCGATTACGAATATATTTTCAATCATTCTGAGGCTAACATAGTTTTTGTAAGCAATAAACACTTATATAATAAGGTGTCGGACATCATAGCTTCGATACCTTCCATCAAAGACGTATATCTTATCAGAGCTTCTGAAGGCATGAAGTCTTTGCAAGAACTTATCGATCTTGGTAATGCCAACAAAGACGATGAAGTTTTGGAAGCAACTAAGGCTGAAGTGAAGAACGAAGATGTAGCGACAATTCTTTATACTTCAGGTACGATGGGAACACCTAAAGGCGTTATGCTCTCACATCGTAACATATTGTCGATTGTAGAGTATCTATGTCCTCTCTATCCTATAAATGAAAATCACGACGCATTGAGTTATTTGCCTCTCTCTCACATTTATGAGAGAGCCGTTCAATATTGCCATGTCTATTTGGGTTGTTCTACATATTATGTAGATAATCTCGGTGCAATCATTGATACAATGGCAGAGATAAAACCTCAACATTTCACTTCGGTACCTCGTTTGATAGAGAAGGTTTATCATACAATAGTACGTAAAGGTCAGAAGTTGACAGGTATTAAAAGAGCTATATTCTTCTGGTCTTTAAAACTTGCTGAGCGTTATGATGAAACCAAGAAGCATAATGGTTGGTTCTATCTACAAAAGCTTAAGATCGCTGATAAACTAGTATTCAAGGAATGGAGAAAAGTCTTCGGTGGAAATCTGAAACTTATCATTTCTGGCGGTGCTGCTATTCAGCCACGTCTTGTCAAGATCTTCACGGCAATCGGAATCCAGTTGTCGGAAGGTTATGGCTTGACAGAAACATCGCCTGTCATCGCTTCTAACAGTCTTACTCTAGGTAAGTTGAAGGCAGGAACCGTTGGTGTTGTCATGGACAACCAGGAAGTGGTTATAGCTGAAAACGGTGAAATTCTTGTCAAAGGTCCTAACGTTATGCTAGGATATTATAAGGATGATGAGAAGACCAAGGAAGTCATTGATGAAAACGGATATTTCCATACTGGCGACAAAGGCTGTTTCGACGAAGACGGACTCCTTAAGATCACAGGACGTATCAAAGAGATCTTCAAGACATCGATGGGTAAATATGTCAGCCCTGTCCTTATAGAAAACAGAATCAAAGAATCACCATTTATCGGTGAGATGTTGGTTATCGGAGAGGGACAGAAGTTTGCAGCAGCTCTTATATATCCTAACTTCGAACATCTTAAATCGTGGTGTAACATCAAGGGCATCCCATATACTACAGATGCTGAGATGATCACTAATAAGGACGTTATAATGCGTTATAGAAAGGAAATAGATAAATATAACGCAACCTTAGGTGATTACGAACAAGTGAAGAAATTTGAGCTTATAGCTAAAGAATGGACTATCGAATCAGGAGAGATGACAGCAAGTCTTAAACCAAGACGCAGCAAGATCATGCAGAATTACGCTGATTTGGTAGAAAAGATATATGCTGAATAATGTAAGATAATAAGACATGAAACATATAAGCCGCTATGACATAGCGGCTTATTTTATGTCAAAAAAATGTGGTGATGTTGCCACAGGATATAGAACATACAAAAGTTAGTATAAATAAAAAATCCCTGATTTTTTGTCAGGGATTTTTTTATAGAGTCAAGAACTGATTATTTCTCGCCTTTACGTGTTGAGTAATTGATACGGAAGGCACCGCATTTACGGAGTTCTTGTTTAACATCGGTGACGAGACCCATTCTTACTTCTTCATGAACTTTCAATGAAGTTGTGAGGAGAGGGCGGTCAGCTTCGCTACGAGCCAAACGTTCACTTTCGATGAAAGGAATAATATCAGTTACCTTTGAATATTGATCGTTGAGCTGGATACGAGACTCTGTACCGTATGTTTTAGCATTGGTAGGAGGTCCGATGTAGATGTAGCTAACTAATGATTTCTTTTCGAGCTTTTGTACTTCTGTTGCTTCAGGTAATTTCATTTTTACCTTCAATGAAACTTCACGCATTGAGGTTGTAACCATGAAGAAGAATATCAACATGAAGATAATGTCAGGCATAGAACCAGTACTGATTGCTGGAACTTCCTTAGGTTCGTCTGATCTAAATTTTGATGCCATAATAATAATCTCCTATGTTATTTGATTTCTTCTGGTTCAGCCTCGGAGATACGGACAGGAACAGCTTTGTTGATAGCGTCGATCTTGTCTTTATCTGTCAAGTCTGCGTAATGTTGATTAAAGTACTTCAAAGACATTTCGTCTTTCATTTCGTTGAAAGCTTTAGCCAATTCATTTTGAACGCTGATATAAATTGCGTAAGAAGTACCACGGTCATTTTTCAATGATACAACGCCCTTGCTAAGCATTACGTCTCCTAAGAGTTCGATATCTTTTGTTTCGACTTCAGGAGCTTTTTCATCGTTTGGACGAGGTGTGATGAATTCTTTTGTCAAGTCTTTAAGTGTGGCGACATCGCCAGGTTTTCCGTTGACTAACAATTTATCATACTTGTTAATCATGACGTTCATAATGTTTCTTTCTTTAACTTTGACGTCCATTTCCGGATTTTCAACTGGTGGAGGAAGACGACGGGTGATACCGCTGTCAGTATCCATAGTTGTTGTAACGAGGAAGAATATCAATAGCAAAAAAGATATATCGGCCATTGAGCTTGCGTTAATCTCTGGTACTTTACCTTTCTTTCTAGCCATAATATTGATAATTTCCTAATTAGTTAAAGAATTTTGCTACTGCTGAATAGATGATTGATGCTATAGTTCCAAAAACCATTATGTATAAGAACATAACTTGGAAGTCGCAAATAGCTTCGATTTTTTGGTTGATACCTACGTTGTCGAGCATTTCTTGTGGTAATGTAGCACCTGGAGAAATGATCCATGCCAACAAAGCAACAACAGCGAACAAACCGAAAGCGATCAAGATACCCTTAATGCTTTTTGGGTCAACGATTACTCCATAAACAGGTGAGAAGAGCATAGCTAAGACTAAAATGATGGCAAGTGTGTATGTCAAGCCTAATTGTAAGTCTGTGCTGGTAACACCTTTTATCATGGAGAAACCGAGTATTGCCAAACTGATAACCATCAAGGCGATCAGTATGTACTTACATTTGTTTAATAATTTATCTTCCATTGTTAACTTTATTTTGTTTGTTAACTAATTTTATTTTTTGTTGTAAGCTGTCAAGATGTCCATGAAGCTGATTGTGCTTTCTTCCATGTCATTCAAGATGTTTTCAATCTTGTTGAGGATGAAGTTGTAAGCGATTTGGAGGATCATAGCTACGAGCAAACCGAAAACTGTTGTGATCAAAGCAACCTTCATACCGCCAGCAACAACTGTAGGGCTGATGTCACCAGCTGCAGCGATAGCGTCGAAAGCTTGGATCATACCGATAACTGTACCGAAGAATCCCAACATAGGTCCCAAAGCGATGAACAATGTGATCCAGCTTGAACCGCTTGTTAAGTTACCGTTCATAACAGAACCGTAAGAAATCATAGCTTTTTCTACTTCTTCAAGACCGTCGTTGTAGCGCATTAAACCTTGGTAGAAGATACTTGCTACAGGACCGCGTGTGTTACGGCAGAGTTCTTTAGCTTTTTCGATGCCACCTTCGTTCAAAGCAACTTCAAATTCAGCAACCAATTTCTTGGTGTTTGTTGTGCTTAATGTTAAGTAGATGATTCTCTCGATAGAGATAGCCAAACCGAGAACGAGAACGATGAGAACGAGTGTCATGAAACCCCAACCACCATCGATGAATTGTTTCTTGATAGTTTCGTGGAATGTTAATGTTTGTTCTTCTTCTGCAATTGTTGTTGTAACAACTTCTTCAGCTACTGCTTCTTCAGCTGCTACTTCTTCTGTTGCTACTTCTTCAGCTGCTACTTGTTCTGTAGCTTGCTCTGTTTGTGGTACGTTTTCTTCTTGCTGTGCAAGAACTGCATTGCTGATACCGAATGTCATAAAACCAGCAATTGTGAGTAAAGCAATTAATTTTTTCATGATTAGAAATGTTGATTACTACTTTTTTAATTTTTTGATTGTTTACTTATTTTTAATTTAACTTGATTTAATTCGTCTTTATGCTTGTGTTTTATTACCTTGCGGAGAGAGCGGGATTCGAACCCGCGATACCCTTTTGGAGTATACACACTTTCCAGGCGTGCTCCTTAAACCACTCGGACATCTCTCCTTTTGCAGGTTTATAAAATTCTCGCCAAAGTTACATATTTTTTTTTTAAAAAAGGAAATTATTTTTAAACATTATTCAATTTTTGATTGCGAGACTTAACTGTTGTTATATCAACGTCGTTTTGTCTTGAAATGTGTTACATCACATCTTTTTATCTTTGTTTTATATTTCAAATGATGGTAATATTGTCTTAATACAACCGCTATTATACAACGTATTCACCCGCAACAGAACTTATTTCCTAATTTCAACTTTCAACTTTCAATTTTCAACTTTATAATGTTATTTCTCCACGTATTGGTGTTTGTAACAATTCTTTGATTTTCTCCATTGGATATCCTTCTCCTAGGAGGTACATCAATTTTGCTATGGCCGATTCTGTGGTGATGTCGTGTCCGCTTAAGACTCCAATTCTGTTCAGATCAAGACTTGTCTCATAACGTCCCATCTCGACAGATCCTGACTTGCATTGTGTGACATTATATACTATAAGTCCTTTTTCGATGGCTTCTTTAAGTCCTTCAATGAACCATGATGCTGTAGGTGCGTTGCCGGATCCGTAGGTTTCAATGATTAAAGCCTTCAGATTCGGTGTGTTCAATGTATGTTGAACGAACTCCTTGGTGATGCCTGGGAATAATTTCAAGATGGCTACATTGTTGTCTAATTTAGTATGTAGCTTAAGTTTCTTGAAATTTGGTTTCATGATATACTCCTTATTATATTTAATGCGAACTCCGACGTCGGCAAGCGATGGATAGTTGCCTGATACGAATGCGTTGAAATGTTCTGCATTGTGTTTTGTGGTTCTGTTGCCTCTGAGAAGCTGGTTCTCGAAGAAAATCGTCACTTCTGGTACCATGGCGGTGTCTTCGTCTTTGGCTGCTGCTATTTCAATAGCTGCAATTATGTTTTCTCTGCCATCGCTTCTCACCATGCCCATAGGCAGTTGTGATCCGGTGAAGACCACAGGTTTGTTAAGGTTTTCTAACATAAAGCTTAAAGCTGATGCGGTGTATGCCATGGTGTCGGAGCCGTGTAATACTATGAAACCGTCATATTTCTCATAGCTGCTTTCGATCTTTTTTGCTAAGGTGACCCAAAAATCTGGTGTCATGTTTGAAGAGTCTATCAGATTGTCAAAAGCATAAAAATCCAACTGATAGTCCAGGTTTTTCAATACCGGTAAATGATCGTAAAGATTGTCGAAGTCAAAAGGTACCAGGCTGCCTGTTTGAGGATCTTGCATCATTCCGATGGTACCACCGGTATAAAGTATTAATAATGAAGTTTTTTCTCCTGACATAAGCTTGTGTTTTATGTTATAATTTGAATAATTGTTGTGCGTTATGTGTCGTTGCTTGTGCAACTTCCTTGATGTCTATATCTTTGATTTCCGCTATTTTCTTTGCCACCTCAACCATATAGGAAGGTTCGTTTCTCTTCCCTCTGTAAGGGACTGGTGGAAGGTAAGGGTCGTCTGTTTCAAGTATGATTTTGTCTAATGGTATTTTGTCCAGAAAACTTTTGACATCACAGTTCTTGTATGTGATGACGCCTCCGAGTCCGAGGTGGAATCCTAATGAGATAGCGACGTCGGCTTGTTCTTTCGTTCCGTTGAAACAGTGGAACACTCCGTTTAGGCTGCCATCCTGTTCTTTCTCCAATATCTTAAACATGAGGTCGAATGCCTCACGTGTGTGTAATGAGACCGGAAGGTGGAGCTGCTTTGCCCATCGCAGCTGTTCTATCAGTACCTCGGCCTGTTGTTTCTCAAAAGTCTTGTCCCAATATAGATCCAATCCTATTTCACCTACTGCGATCCAACAGTTTCTGCCCATCTCTTTCTCAATGACGGAAAGATGTCGTTTGTAATCTTCTTTGACTCCTTCGGGGTGAAGTCCCATCATGACTTTGCAATTCTCTGTGTGTCTTTCATAGAAATCCATCATCGGCTTGATGGTTGTCTCGTCAGTGTTGGGTAGTAGTATTGTCTCGACACCAACTTCAAGAGCTCTTTGGAACACCTCTTCTCTGTCGGTGTTGAAAGCTTCGTCATAAATATGTGAATGAGTGTCGATGTACATATTCTATTAATATAAGAAGTTGTCGTAAGGGTATCTGATGGCATGCATGTCTTTTATCTCTTTGTAGAGAAGGTCTCTGAATTCTTGGTAGTTATCCTTTTCAACGGCAGAGATGAAGATGCATGTGTTGCCTTTGGCCATCCATGTCTTTTTCCAGTCATCGATGGTGTAGTTATGTTTAGTCACAGGAGTGAGATCGTCTTCTTCCTTTTCGATGAAATTATATGCGTCAATCTTGTTGAACACCATGATTGTCTTCTTGTCACCAGCTCCTATTTCATTGAGAGTCTTGTTAACTACTTCTATCTGCGATTCAAAGTCTGGATGTGAGATATCAACGACATGAAGAAGGATGTCTGATTCTCTTACCTCATCCAATGTAGATTTGAATGACTCGACAAGCTGATGCGGAAGTTTTCTTATGAAACCGACGGTGTCGGATAGCAGGAATGGAAGGTTTTCCACAACAACTTTACGTACTGTCGTTTCGAGTGTGGCGAAGAGTTTGTTTTCTGCAAATACATCCGATTTGCTCAATAGGTTCATTATCGTTGACTTTCCGACGTTGGTATAACCGACCAATGCCACTCTTACGAGTTGGTCTCGGTTTTTGCGTTGGACGGTTTTTTGCATGTCTATTTCTTTCAGTCTTTCTTTGAGACTTGTTATTTTGTCGCGTATGATACGACGGTCTGTCTCGATCTCTTTTTCACCGGGACCTCTGAGTCCGATACCGCCTTTTTGGCGTTCAAGGTGAGTCCAGAGACGTGTGAGTCGAGGTAGCATATATTGATATTGAGCAAGTTCTACCTGTGTCTTGGCATGTGCTGTTCTGGCGTTGTTGGCAAAGATGTCTAGGATTAGATTTGTCCTGTCAAGAATCTTGCATTCCAGTTCTTTCTCGATATTACGGAGCTGGGTAGGTGTGAGTTCATCGTCGAAAACAGCCATGGTAATGTTTTCGGCTTTGATATATTGTCGTACCTCTTCAAGTTTACCTGAGCCTAGGTAAGTCACGCTGTTTGGATGGTCGAGAGGCTGGATGAAACGAGCCATTGGCACGCCGCCTGCTGTTTCTATAAGGAACGCTAGCTCGTCAAGATATTCTTCTGTCTTCTCTCTGTTCTGTTGCTGCGTGCTCACTGCAATCAACACTGCTGTCTCCTGTTTCTTTTCGTAAACTACAAACTTATCCGCCATATTTATATGTTATTAAAGGCTAATGACTAAAGTCAAAAGGCTAAGGGATTGAGAAAACTTTAGCCTTTTGACTTTAGCCGTTAGTCAATCAAAAACTTCTAAAACCAATTATTTCTCTGACTTCTTTTATTGTCTTGCTTGCACTTTCGTGAGCCTTCTCTGCACCCATACGAGCCACTTTCTTGATATATTCGTCGTTGCTGGATAATTCGTTGATACGTTCGCGGAATGGAGTCACGACTTGAATGATGTCTTCTGCAAGTTGTTTCTTCATGTCGCCATAGCGGATGCTCGTGTTGTTATAAGCGTCGTCAAAGAATTGTACTGTCTCTGGTGTAGAGACTATTTTCATGAGGTTGAAAAGATTTTGAATAGGTTCTGGTTTTTCTTGGTTAGGCTCTGTCGGGCCGCTGTCGGTCACGGCGCGCATCACTTTCTTGCGTATTGACTTGTCGTCTTCGTATAAGAAGATGGCGTTGCCTTCGCCTTCTGATTTGCCCATCTTGCCGCTGCCATCGAGTCCTGGCACTTTTACCAATGCATTGCCGAAGTTGAATGCCTGAGGTACAGGAAAGTAATCTATGCCGTATATGCGGTTGAAACGTTCAGCGAAGTCGCGTGCTTTCTCAAGATTCTGTTCTTGGTCTTTTCCTACAGGTATGTAATTTGATCTATGAATCAAGATATCGGCTGCCATAAGAGTAGGGTAGGTGAGGAGACCTGCATTGACGTTGTCTGGTTGTTTGCGTACTTTTTCTTTAAATGTAGTAACACGTTCGAGCTCACCGATGTATGCGTTCATATTTAAGAAGAGGTATAATTCAACTACTTCTGGCACGTCGCTTTGAACATATAATGTAGCTTTTTCAGGGTCGAGACCTGCAGCGAGATATTCCACGAGGATTTGTTTTACTCTTCCGTGCAAGTCATCTGGATGAGGATGAGTTGTAAGTGAGTGATAGTCAGCAATGAAAAAATAACAATTATAACTATCTTGTAATTTGATGAAATTCTGTACTGCTCCGTAATAATTACCGAGGTGGAGGTTACCTGTTGGTCTGATACCGCTTAAGACTATTTCTTTCATATTGATAAATTAATACGCAAAGATAAGAAAAAAGGCGAAAGAAAAAAGGCGAAAGTTGAAAGTTTTTTTAATCAACAGTCAACAGTCCTTGGGTGTGAGACGAGTTTTGGATTTTGGAGACGGAGGCGGAGGCGGAGGCGGAGACGGATTATGGAGACGGAGACGGAGGCGGATTATGGAGACGGAAACGGAAACGGAAACGGAGGCGGAGGACGGGGGCGAGTTTTGGATTTTGGATGCGTATGGTGGGGTTGGGTATGTCGTTTGGGATTAACATCAGTCTCCAACATCAGTCTCCTGTGTAATGGGGATTGAGCCAATGGCTATCAGCTGCCTGTTGTCAGTGTATGTGTGCTTACTGGTGGCAGGCAGC
Organism: Bacteroidales bacterium; assembly: GCA_045613105.1. Classification (GTDB taxonomy): domain Bacteria; phylum Bacteroidota; class Bacteroidia; order Bacteroidales; family F082; genus Limimorpha. The sequence goes on from JAZLAI010000039.1 coordinate 34,651, forward strand.
TGATGGCTGATGACTGATTAAAGGAGTATTTCGTCTCCGTTTTTGTTCAAGAAGTTATATTGTGTTATTTGGAACGATTTAACAGCGCTGATTTCAATGCTTCTGTGGTATCTTCTTTTCCATTTTCTTCTTATTGAGAATAATCCTTTTGTGAGGTATGCATGAATAAAAGGATGTACTTGCACCGTGATATGATTCTCATTTTGGTCTAAGAGCAAGTATTTCATATTATTCTCGATTTCGTCGATGAGAAGTGATGATGATCTTATTTTGCCTGTGCCATGGCATGTAGGGCATTTCTCTTGTACGGTCACTTCTGTTTCCGGTCTCACTCTCTGACGAGTTATCTGTATGAGACCGAATTTTGTTGCAGGCAGGATAGTATGGCGGGCACGGTCTTTGGCCATCTCTTCTTTGAGTTTGTTGAACAGTTCTTTTCTGTGAGCTGCTTCGTGCATGTCGATGAAGTCAACGATGATGATTCCGCCCATATCGCGGAGTCGTAGTTGACGTGCTATCTCTGTTGCTGCTTCTAAGTTGACGGACAAGGCGTTTTCTTCTTGGGAGTTTTCCTTGTTGACACGTTGTCCGCTGTTGACGTCTATGACGTGCATTGCTTCAGTGTGTTCTACAATGAGATAAACTCCGTTTCTTATCGTTACTACTCTGCCGAAAAGTCCTGCTATCTGTCTGTTGACGCCGAAATGTTCGAATATCGGTTCCTTGCCATTATATAGTTTCAGTATGCCTGACTTTTGAGGTGCGATGGTAGAGATGAAACTTTTTATTTCTTCATAAAGGTTGTTGTCATCGACGTGTATGCCGTTAAATGACTCGTTCAGAATATCTCTCAAAACGACAGAGGCTCTGTCTAGTTCGCTTATCAGTTTTGAAGCGGAGCTGCTGTTGCCCATAGCGCCTGTCATGGTGTTCCATTTGTTGAGCAGGTCTTTGAGGTCGGCATCGAGCTCTGCGACTTTTTTGCCTTCTGCCACGGTGCGAATTATAACGCCGAAGTTGTTTGGTTTAATGCTTTGTATGAGAAGTTTAAGTCTTCTGCGTTCTTCGCTGCTTTTGATTTTTTGAGATACAGATATTCTGTTTGAAAAAGGCACTAATACGATGTAACGTCCTGCGAATGAGATGTCGGCAGTGATGCGAGGACCTTTTGTGTTGATAGGCTCTTTGGCTATCTGCACGGGTATCTTATCGCCTACAGATATGAAGTCGGCGATTTTTCCGGATTTTTCTATGTCTTTTTCCAAGACAAAAGAATCCATGTTCGACTGTGCAGTGTTTCCTTCTGCGGCGAACTTGGTGTATTTCTTTAATGATTGAATTTGAGGTCCTAAATCTAAGTAATGTAAGAAAGCATCTTTTCTACAACCGATATCTACAAAGGCAGAGTTCAAACCCGGCAATATTTTCTTTACGCGGCCTAGATAGACGTCGCCTACCGAGATATTGTTGTTTTTCTGCTCTTTATGAAATTCTACTAGTTGTCCGTCTTCCAACAAAACAATATTAACCTCCGAAACATCAGAACTGATGATGAGCTCTCTGTTGACTTGTGTAGTGTCCATTCAGTTAAATATTTACAAAGGTTTACAAAATGATTAAAAAAATAACACAACATTAATTGATGACAATTTGTGTTGTTGTCGTAATGTTGTGTTATGTGAATTAGAAAAATCTTAGATTATTTCTTCTTCTTGTGTCTGTCCTTTCTTAAACGTTTTTTACGTTTGTGAGTTGACATTTTGTGTCTTTTATGTTTTTTACCGTTTGGCATAATTATAAAATTTTATGATTTGTATTATTTTACTTCGTTTGCAAAAGTCTTAGAAGGTTTGAAAGCTGGGATGTTATGAGCTGGGATGATGATAGATTGGTTAACTTTGATGTTTCTACCAACTTTTTCTGCTCTGGTCTTTCTGATGAAGCTACCAAAACCTCTTAAATATACTGGTTCGCCTTGAGCAACAGATTTCTTAACGATATCCATAAATGCTTCAACAACGACTTGTGTGCTAACTTTCTCAACACCTGTTTTCTCAGCAATTTGTGCTACGATTTCTGCTTTTGTCATGTCTTTATTATTTAAATGTTAATATAAAAATTTTAGGGTGCAAAGGTAACAACTTTTTTTGATTAAAACAGCAAAAAAAAATATTTTTTTTACTAAAAGCATTAAAAATGTGAGAAATAGGTTCCGGATAAATATATTTTGCCACTTTATGTATCCTTATCGGAAAAATAATGTAACTTTGTTAAACTTTTTTAACAATTATGAATTATGGCAAGTCTAAATAAAGTTATGCTTATAGGTCGTCTCGGAAAAGATCCTGAGATACTCACTTTTGAAAATGGAGGAAAAAAAATGTCGGTCTCTATGGCGACTTCAGAACGCTATCGCGACCGTAACGGAGAATGGGCTGAACAGACTGATTGGCACAATCTTGTGGCCTTCGGACCTCTTGCTCTCGATATTGCAGAGAAAAGACGTAACTATGTCAAAGGCGATATGATATATGTGGAAGGACGCCTCAAAACACGTCAATATGTCGATAACCAAAATGTAACACGTTATGTCACTGAAGTCCTTGTCGATAAGATGATGAGCATGGGTGTGAATCGTACACAAAATGCTCCAGATCAGCAGAATGCATCATATAATAGCTATCAACAGCCGGCGACAAGCTATCAACAGCCTAGTTATCAACAGCCTAGTTATCAGCAACCTGCAGCCAGCTATCAGCAGCAGCCTTCATTTGCTAATCCACCATTGACGCAAATGCCGGATCCGGCATACGACGGAGATGATCTTCCATTCTGAAAACATGAAGTCTGTGGGTCTATGAGCACTGATATAAAAAACTTATAGACTCACAGCCTTAATGACTTTTTTCGTATCTTTGCACCCGTAATCGTAAATATTTATATTTTGGAAATATCTTCAATAGACCCTCTTATATGTTTGCTGGTTTCGACAGCATCGGATCCTTTTTTCTTAGGAATATCAGTCAAAGCTATTATATGTTTAATAATAATGTGTATGCTGCTGCTTTTCTCGGCAATGGCATCATCAAGCGAGACGGCCTATTTCTCACTGCAACCTAACGACATCAACGATCTTGAATCTTCTTCAAATCGTAACGAACAGCTTGTATTGGAGATACGTCAGAAACCGAAAACCTTATTGGTCACTATATTGATCGCAAATAACCTTGTCAACATTTCCATCACGATATTCTCTACATATATCATGAATATGTTGTTCAACCTTGCGGTAAATCCTGTCGCGGCTTTTATTCTCAATGTTGTTGTTGTGACATCGTTGATACTTCTCTTTGGTGAGATGATACCGAAAGTCTATGCCTCTAAAAAGGCTAAGTCGATAGCTGTGATGATGGCCCCTGTGTTGAAAGTGCTTATTGTGGTTTTCAAGCCTTTAAGTAAGATATTCGTTTCATCGACATCGTTCATCGACAAGAAACTGGTCAAGAAGACTGGCTCAATCTCGCTCAGCGACCTTTCGACAGCTGTTGATATAGCCACAGAAGACGGATCTTCTCCTGAAGAGAAAAACATGCTTAAAGGTATCGCAAGCTTTGGTGAAAAAGAGGTTAGCGACATCATGCGTCCACGTGTCAATATGTTTTCATTGTCGATGGAGACAACGTTTGAGGAGTTGATGCCACAGATCATCGATAAAGGCTTCTCAAGAATCCCAGTATATGATAAAGATCTCGACGATGTCAAAGGTATGCTTTATGTCAAGGATCTGCTTCCACACCTCGAAGAGAGCGGTTTCGCATGGCAGAATCTCATACGTCCTGTTTTCTTCGTCCCTGAAAACAAAAAGATCAATGATTTGTTCCAGGATTTCAGAGCAAAGAAGATACATATAGCTATAGTCGTTGATGAATATGGAGGAACATCGGGACTCGTGACATTGGAAGATATTGTTGAAGAGATTGTGGGCGACATCAGCGATGAGTTTGACAAGGAACCTGAAAACGAAAATTATAAGAAGATAGATAACGACACTTATATCTTCAGAGCGCAGATAAGTATCGTTGATTTCTGTAAGGTTTATGCTATCGACGACGATTATTTTGAAGAGATAGAAGGTGAGTCGGATACATTGGCAGGCATGATACTTGAAAAAGAAGGCCGTATCCCGGAAGCTGGCTTCAAATGCAGCTATAAAGATTTTACTTTCGAGATAGTGGAAGCCGATAAGAAACACATTATTAAAATAAAAGTGATTCGTAAAAATGAAGAATAAAAGAACATTCAGCGGTTTGAGACGTGAAGGCCGTGGCTTGGTGTACATGGCTTGTCATACATTATTAATTATAAGCTGCTTGTCCTTTTTTTCTTGTGACAATAATAAGACTTACCAGCCAAAACCAAGAGGCTATTTTAGAATTGACTTACCCGAAAAAGAATATGTCAGACTCGACAGCATGAGATATTACAGCTTTGAATATCCTTCATGTTCCAAGATAACCCCCGACTATCTGTCGCCTCAGGAAAAAGAATGGATCAATATCGAATATCCTTCTTATAAGGGAACCATACATCTTAGCTATAAGACCGTAGATGGCAATCTTAGCCAATATCTTGAAGATTCATATTATATGATGTCAAAACATATTACGCGAGCGATGGGAATACGCGACAGCTTGATAGTGAATCCAGAGCGTGGTGTGTATGGCCTCGTGTATTTCCTTGAGGGAGAAGGTGTGGCATCGCCACTTCAGTTTTATCTTACCGATAGCGTGAGCCATTTCATGAGAGGCTCTTTATATTTTAATGTAAGAACCAATAATGATTCTCTCGCTCCAGTCATCGATTTCATTACAGATGATGTCAGACATCTTATAGAAACAGTGGAGTGGAAATAGAATTTTTATTGACATAAAGCCAAGGCCTTCTATCTTTGTGATTCTTTATTAAAAAAAACTAATGTCTGTTGACAGTTTCTGTTGACTTTTTATTATCTTTGCGCGATTTTTTATTAAAAACATCTTATGTAGGATTTATAACATAGTATTCATTATCTAAAGAAAGGGGAAAACCATGATAGAAACATTAGCAGTAGGCAAACTGAAATGGCATCATATTACAGACCCGACGGAAGAGGATTTCGTTGAATTAAAAGATAAATTTCATTTTCACCCCTTAGATATTGAAGACTGTAGGTCGGTGAACCAACGTCCTAAGATAGACATCTACGATGACTATTATTTCCTTATCCTGCAATATCCTGATTTCGACAGACAAGACAAGTTCATATTTCCAAAAGAAGTGAAGCTCTTCTGGGGTAAAGATTATATCATTACCTTGGAAAGAAAACGTTGGCATGTAAGTCAGCTCTTTAACGAATACAGCGAGCGTGACGACGAGTCGCTTGTAAAGGAACTTGCAACATCCGATATTCTCCTTTATCGTATCATAGAAAAGCTGATGAAAGAGTCACTGTATCTCTTGAAGAAAATAGGTTTTGAACTGGAAATGCTTAATAAGGAACTCTTCGGAAGCAAGCAGGTCAGAATCATCGAGAGAATATCTGTCACTAGAAAAAATATCATCACTATCAATACAATATTCAAGCCTCAGCTGAGAATGTTCCATAGTTTCGAGACTGGTCAGATCAAAGGTTTCGGCGATGTTGAGTTCATGGAAGACTACTGGGGTAATATCCTCGACTACTACCAGAAGGTATGGGATATGACGGAAGACCATGAAGATTTGATAGAAGGTCTGTCCAAGACTTTCGACTCGATGCAGACTAACAAGACAAATGAGATTATGAAGATTCTCACTTTGCTGTCGTCTATAATACTTCCGTTAACATTTATCACTGGTCTTTTCGGAATGAATGTGGTGTTTCCGTTTATCACAACGACAAAGATAGCATTCTGGATAATAATATTTGTGATGCTGATAGTGAGTGCAGCTCTGATATATTTCTTCAATCACAGAAAATGGTGGATGTAGGTTGGGATAAAAAACAAAAAGAACCCCAAAGTTTGTAAAAAACTTTGGGGTTCTTTTTGTTAAGACTCTTTTTTATTTCAATGTCTCTGACACTTGTTCTGCTCTGGCGAGAGCTTTATGGATGTGATCTAGGACGTTTTCTTCTCCGACCATGTCAACGATACCAGCTTGTTTTATCGCTGCATGGACGTTCTGGTTGACGCCAGACAATATTATTATATGACCTTCATCTTGAGCTGATTTTATGAATATCTCAAGGTTGTGGATACCTGTCGCATCGATGAAACTGACCTTACGCATTCTGATGATACGTATCTTGTTGTTGGAATGACGATATGACAATTCCTCGAATTTGTTAGCGATACCGAAGAAGAAAGGACCTTCTATTTCATATACTTCTGTATGTGCTGGGATGACGAGTTTCTCGTCTTGTTCGCCATCGTGGTGTACGTCCAATTCGTCTTGGATGACAGAGATGTTGGTGTTTTCCATGACACGTCTCATGAATAAGATGACAGCCATGACCAAGCCTATCTCGATTGCGATGGTGAGGTCGAAAATGACTGTGAGCAACAAGGTTGTGAAGAGAACAGCGATGTCGCTTCTTGACTGACGGCACATAGATACTATTGTTCTCCATCCGCTCATGTTATATGAGACGACGATAAGGACGCCGGCGAGGCATGACATAGGGATGAGACCTACTAGACTGCCCAAGAATAACAATACTAATAATAATACGAAAGTGTGGACTATACCAGCTATCGGAGTGCGGCCTCCGTTGTTGATGTTAGCCATTGTACGGGCGATGGCGCCTGTTGCAGGGATACCTCCGAAGAAAGGAACGATGACGTTGGCGATACCGTTACCGATGAGCTCTGTGTTGGAGTTATGTCTGTCGCTGATGACACCGTCGGCAACCATAGCTGAGAGCAATGACTCGATGGCACCTAACATGGCGATGGTGAATGCAGCAGGGAGGACCTTCTGAGCAGTGGAGAATATTGTCTCGCCTTCTGCCAATGCTGGCATTCTGAATGAAGGGAGACCTGAAGGTAACTCGTATAAATCACCGATGGTCTTGATGGAATCGATGCCGGCGTATTTCTTGAGGACCCATGTGATGACAGTCATGACGATGATAGCCAACAACGATCCTGGTATTTTCTTTGAGATTTTTGGGGTGAATACGATTACCAAGATACTAAGCATACCTATCAATAATGACCACCAGTTTATGTTAGATAAGTTCTGGAAGTAGCAAGCCCATTTGTCGATGAAGTTGGCAGGGACGTTTTCGATGCCGAGGCCGAAGAGGTCGTTCATCTGTGTTGAGAAGATGGTAATGGCGATACCGCCGGTAAAACCTACGATGATAGGATAAGGCATGAACTTGATGATGCTTCCGAGTTTAAAAGTACCCATGAGAATCTGCATGATACCAGCCAAGATGGTGGCGATGGCGAGACCTGTGAGACCGAATTGTTGGATGATGCCATAGATGATGACGATGAAAGCGCCGGTAGGACCACCGATCTGTACTTTAGAACCACCGAGAGCTGAGATAATGAAACCAGCCATGATGGCAGTGACGAGACCTTCGGTAGGACCGACGCCAGAGGCGATACCGAAAGCGATGGCCAAAGGAATGGCTACTATACCTACGATGATACCGGCCATCGCATCTTTAGCGAACATTTGTTTGTTGTAATTCTTTAATGTTGAAAATAAGCGAGGCTTAAAATCAATGGAAAATTTGCGGCTTTTCTTTGCCTTTGTGTTAACAGCTTCTGCCATGACAAATTAATTGAATGATAATGACTTTATAAATGTTTTTTATGAAACTACTATCAAAAATTTTGAAGCTGCAAAGATAAGATTTTTTTTAATGCATAATGCATAATTCATAATGCATAATTGAGGAGACGCATCAACGACATATTGTTTATTATTCATTGTGTCGTGTGATACTTCTCTACTGGAATTCCTAATTAGCCAAGAACTGACAGCTGATAGCTGACAGTTCTTGGCTAATTTTCAGCTTTCAATTTTCAACTATCAACTTCACAACGAAGTTTCCTTCTTCCGTCTGGACTTCGATGAAATACATTCCTGAATTATATTCTGAGACGTTGATCTCAATCTCGTTAGAATTCATCTCAATTTCATCTACCAACATTCCAAGGGTGTTATAGATTCTGACTGTTGTCTGTTGTCCGTTGTCTGTTGTCAGTCTCACAACGTCTCTTGCTGGGTTAGGGAAGACTGAAATATTATTTTCTACAATAGTTTCAGCCACATCAACACCATCAATATTGGAATAATCCAATAATACCGGATAGCCGTCGTTGACGAATGGCTCAACATCCTTCACGAAGAATTTTCCGTATTTGTTGAGCATATTGACGAATTCTTCTGTCTTCATGAAATCGTCGGTGACAATATCACCATAGCCGTTGTCATGACCCGACATGAAACAATTGTCAACTTCCGCATTTATTCCATCATCAGCAAAACCAACGATTCCTGAAGCAAACTTAGCTTCCATCTCACCAGCATTATAGCAGGAATATATTTTCAAAAGAGTGCCTTTTTCATCTGCGTTATAAGCACCCATTCCGACTATGCCACCAGCGTATGTGACACCATTGTCGATGTTTGCCGTGACATCGCCCACATTATAGCTATGGCTGACCTCAGTAGTGAAATTATAGTTAACATCATCATCGTAACATGCCACCAGACCACCGCATGACACGATTTTTTCACTGCCACAAGTGACATCAACATCAATGTCACCTTTGTTATAACAGGCGTTCATTTTTCTGTTCACACACAACATTACACCCGATATACCGCCACATTTCAAAGCATAGTCATAATCGCTGTCGGTTATTGTGGCTTCTATATCGATGCCGCCATGATTTGAGCAGCAGAACATATCGTAAACGTCGGAAGAGATTCCGCCAACCGTAGCCTGTTCAAACTTGCAGTCTTTGACTGTGATATCGCCATAGTTATGCGAGTCTGTAATTTTTACTGACTTACTGGTAACACCTCCCACATGCATTTTTTCAACGGCTTCCTCTCCATAGATATTGATATCGCCATGATTAGTGCAGTTACGAATATCTCCGCTGTTGACTATACCTACGACTCCACCCACGTACGCAGCTGAAGACATTTTTGTCGTTTCAAAATTTATATCAGCATGATTATGGCAATTCTCAATAAGACCATCAGAGAATCTAGTAATTGCGCCAAAATATTCCCAACCGCTTTTACTGATTGTTGATTCTTTAATGGTTATATTTTTAATATAACCAGTACAATCGTCGAACAAAGGAGATGTAAGACGATAAATTGTATGGTTATCACCATCGAAGAAACCATAGAAGATGTCACAACTAGCTGCTGGATGAGCACCTCCGATAGGTTGCCATTCCATGTTATTCAAGTCAATGTCTGTTGTAAGTTTGTAATATCTATCTTGATTTTCCTCATTACAGAAAAATAGTTCTGACATATAAGCCAGCTGCGCCGCATTTTCAATGAGGATAGGGTTGTCTTCAGTAAGACCTTTTTCGTTAGAAGTGTCGAATTCTTCATAACTTCCATCCCAAACAGACACCTGTGCCGTCAAGGATGCCGCCATGACTAAGATGGTTAAAGAAAGGATAAATCTTTTCATGTTGATAATGTATTTTAATTGTTTGACAATTTTATTGGCAAATTCATTTAAGATGCTTGTATTTGCCGATTCTTTGCTTGTTTGAGCATTACTTACAATGCCTAAAGCAAACAATATGATTGATATAAAAAATTTTGTTTTCGTTTTATTAGATTTTTGTTATACATTAATTTTTAAGGTTATTATTTATTATCATTATCTAGATTTGTTTGAAGTGGGGGATTTATATAACCTCTCCCTATGCTTAATGATTTTTTCTTTCATTTTGTTGTGAAGCGAAAATCTGATTATTGCGTTTACCATTGCTTTGTTATTTTTTTGCAAATTTATATTTATGAGTTATGAAAAGTCAAGAAAAAAATCTATGCATTTTTATGCATTTTTATGCAGTTTTCAATTCAAGTAACTGATAATCCATTATATATATGAATTTTTTATGTATTAGTTTGAGGGATTGTTGTCGTTTCCGGCATCATTAATAATAAAGGTGGCATGGTCAGGAGTAGATAAGACATTGTCGTTGTCGATATATACACCGTTAAAGTCCTTGATAACGATATGTGCTATTCCCACATTCTCGTTAAAGATGATGGTTAATAAATTTCCGGTAATGTCGGCGGAGATGGATTTGTGACGGTCAACTGAACCATTAACAATGTTTTCTTTTGTTGATAAAACATCTATTCCTTCTTTAGAGAAATTTACTTTTGCTTCAAGTATATACCCAAACTGAAGCATAACAAATAGTAAAACAACTAACTTTTTCATATAGCGATGATTTTAAATTTAGACAAAAGTAATGCTATATGAAAATGATGTCAAGTTAAAAAAAAACAAATAAAAAAGGTTATAATTTTAATAACCAATGTATTACACTGTCACACCAGTAGCTTTTTATAGATATTTTCATTTATATCTATATCTAACAAAGTACAAATTTTCTTTCTTCTGCTTCTGATGGCATTGTATGTCACATTGAATAGGGCTGCAATTTGTCTGTCGTTTAGATTTAAAATCACCAAACATAGATAATAAAAATCTTCTTTCTTGAATGAAGGGTATCTACCTGATATATTTTTAATGAATTCTACTAAATGCAAATTTGCAGATTGTAGTAGCATCACAAACTCTTCTTGGCATAGAGGTTCTAGACAAGAAGTATCTTTTTGCGATTTTGACAATTCATTAATATTATTCAAGATTTTCACACAAATTTCAGACTGGTAGTATTCTTTAAGATTATCCTTCCTGTTTTCTAGTCTGCTTTGCAATTCATCTATCTTTAACTGTTGCGATTTAATCTGTTTGTCTTTTTGCTGCAGTTCTGCATTCTTACTCTTGATTTTGCCTTCAATTAATGCATTCTTGAATTCATTTTGTTTAATATAATTGTCTTTGGCCATAATTTCTTCGGACAACTTATCGCTATGTCTTTTATGTTTAAATCTTATCATTATGAATGAAGACACAATAATAATTATAATAAAACCACATAAAATTATGGCTCTCTTTTTAGTTATCAGTTCTGCCTTCTTTTGCTTTCTTTCATTATATTCACCATATAGTGCTTGTAGTTTTGATCTATCAATTTCCTTATTGGTACTATTTATAAATAATTTGGAGGATAAATTATCATAATAGGCTTTCTTCTCATGATTGCCTAAAGAATCATAGATGGCAGAAAGCCTTGTAGTAAATGCTAGTTTTTTTGTTACAATTCTATCATCCAAACTTTTCTCTAAATAATAAAGAGCTGAATCGTATGCTTTGTCAATATAAAACATATTGCCTAATGTGTAGTGATATGCATATTTGACATTGTCATTGTATAGTGTTTCAAAATTTCTTTTTAATAAAAAATATGCACTATCTCTTTCACCTTTGTTAGAATACATAATTTGCGCTATACATTTATCTATATCCAATTTGTTGCTCAGATCATTATTTGTTTTCAAAGACTTATTGTAATAATATAATGCACTATCTGCTTGATCTAGCAATTGAAATGAATTGCCTATGCACTTTAATGCTCGCGCTATTGAAAGATTGTTTTTAATGATATCTGAATAATATAATGCATTTTTATAACTGATAATAGCTAAGTCGCAATAGTTTTCATTAAGAAATATTTCTCCCAATCTTGTGTGAATCAAAGAAAGGAACCTTATTTTTTCGTAATCCTCCAGATGGTCAACAGACAACGGACAACGGTCAACAGATTTTCCTGAACTATGAGCTTTTTCTTTTCCTTTAGCCTTTAGCCTTTTGTCTTTCGCCATCATTTCCTCCATAATTTCAAGGGCGATAAGATAATGCTCGCATGCTCCAACAATGTCGTCTTTTTCGGTTAGACCTACGGCATGGTAATAGTGCGCTTTAGCGCAGTTAT
>JAZLAI010000040.1:0-5981 GCA_045613105.1 Bacteroidales bacterium
AGGACTCCAAACTTCCAGCGTCAGCATTATCTGTACTGGTGCAATGTGTATAATCTCAGCTACGGCATCCGTGAGGCTTGCCGTGGCACCACCATTCGAGTTGGGTGCAAAAGTAATAAAAAACTTTTGAGTTTAGATAAATCCATTAACTAAAAATTTTAATAATTCTATCATATTGATATAAAATGATATATGTTAATGAATATTAACAGGAATAATTTGGAGAAAAATTCTACGCCTTCAGCCATTTGTGTCTATCTAGAGCGTTAGATAGACACGAATGGAACAAATATCAGAATATTTTCAATAACCTATTTCCTTTTCAATATCTTCTATACTAGGCAATGTCGTTTTATAATCTTCAGGAAACAATTTCGAAAGTTCATATTCCGAAATGCCAAGAGGATTATTATAACCTTCCAATGAATAATGAGCCATGACATCATCTTTGTTTTTGCATATCAGCAAACCAATCGTAGGATTATCCAATTCTCTTTTCATGACATGATTGGCACAAGACACATAACCGCTGAGTTGACCTAAAAATGAATTTTCAAACTTCTGAGTCTTGACTTCAACAACTACATAACAATGTAGGATTGTGTTATAGAAAAGCATATCTGCAAATAGTTCACTATCACCTACTTCAATACGATATTCTCTTCCCATATATGCAAATCCTTTTCCTAGTTCAATGAGAAATTTCTCGATATTATTTATAAGAGCATCTTTTAACTCCTTTTCGTTATAACGTTCCGAAAGGCTCGCAAAATCAAAGCAATATGGATCTTTTATAAGTTCTTGCGCCAAATCACTATTCACTTCCGGCAATGTCGTTTTGAAATTAGTAACAGACTTCTTTTGACGCTCATATAAATCTGTATCTAAAAAGTTTAAAAGAACTGTTCGTGACCAGTTATTCTCTATTGTTTTCTTAACATAGAAAAGAGCTTTTTGCGTATTGTTTTTACATTTATCAATAATAAACCGATGATGTCCCCAAGGAATGCTTAATATATAAGAATGATCATTATCAGCAATAGATGCAAATTCATCCACAAGTTGTGGATAAAATATATCACACTGATTATAAAGCAAATAAAAATATTTAGCATATCTAAGATTTGTTTCGGATAATCCTTTAACACCAGGCAATGAATTTTGCAAATCTTTACTCAAATTCTTAAAGAATCCATCACCCCACCTGCTCTCAGCTTTCTTGTTTACAATATCCGCTCCAAGAGAGTAATAATACTTAAGCATCTCGCTATTGACCTTTATAGATGCCTTAATTTGACTTTGTTTGAATCGTAAACTTAAATCTTTAATCCAATTGGCGTACTCGCCATCCATTTTAATTAATGAAGTCATATGAACATAAATTTTGGTTAAAACAAATATATTGTCTCCTACAAAATTACAATCATTAACATCCTTTTGTCAAGGGTTTTACAAAGGATTTTTTCGATTTTAACAATTATTAACATAAATCTTGAAGAATATTAAGGTTTGATGTTAATATTCGTTTAGTTTTTGAAATATTATTGCTTTACAAACTCCTCTTCTACGCCTTCAGCCATTCGTGTCTAGCAAGGCTATAGATTGGAACAAATGGAATCAATATTGGGGTCTTACTGATATATTCCTGAAATTCAGGATTCTTGCCGTATGTTACAGCTTGTCTTAATTCAAGTCTGCGAGCTCCACTGAACATGACATATACGATGCCGACATATCCGATAGCCGCTACAATCCATTGCCACACTGAACAAGCAGCGCCGATGCAAACAACTAGTGAGCCTGTCCAGATAACAAGTTCTCCGAGATAATTAGGGCAGCGCACCAGTTTATACAATCCTGTATCGACATAACGTTTAGGGTCTCTTTTCTTCGCCGCCTGTTTTTGGACATCAGAAAGAGATTCCAAGATAACGCCCAATGCCATAAGCGCCGCTCCTACCCACGCCCACACTTCGCTAACATCCTTTCCCTCAACGGCGTTGGCAAGATAAAAAGCGACAGGGCTCACCTGTCCCACATACAACAGAGCGCAGAAAATCCATACCGTTATAACCACGAAAAGCGGTTTCTTCTTCGCCGCATCCGGACCATAGAGAATCTTTTTGTAGTCAGCAGATTTATTTTCACGAGTTGCAAGGTAGAGACCGAGTCTCATCCCGAAGATGAATATTATAGCACACAAGAGCACCGTCGGTACTGACAGCACATCGCGGAAGATGAGAGCGAGAGTTATTGCCAGAGCTGATATCCCGAACCCGTAGCCCAGACTGAAGAAATAGATGAAATAGACCCAGCCCAAGGCTGAAACGACGAGCGACACAAGGAGTAAAATCAGAAGGTAATGCATAATTCTATGTATTTGAACATGCAGATAACAAATGAGAAAGGAATAAGTTTGAGAAGATAAAATCTCCTCTTATTTCAAACACCACTCCGAACACCTGTAGTCTTGTGGTCTTGTTGACTTACCAATAAAATCACTTCTCCTGCAATTGCGTAAAGTCTTTAGCATTTTTAGGAGATATTATCGTCTTCCCTATTTTTGTCTCCAACTGTTCGCGTGCAATCTTGGCGACTTCACCGCCTTCTTTTGCAACGACTTGGTTTTCTTCAAAACCAAAAGGTTTTTTTTGCTTTGAAATTTCCGTTGTTGACGCTTCCGCCAAACTGTTAAGAATCAATTCCACATTAGTCATATTGTCTCGAAGACTTTCTTTTTTCAGGCCTTTAAACTGTTTGTATTCTTTTGTCTTGAATCCGCTCCATTCTTTGGTGATGATGTCTGTGAGCGTCGCATACTGATAGCCTTCTATAACTCCGGTCCGATTCCATTCATCGGTAAGTTCCTTGCGAATTTCTATGCTTTTAAGTCGCTGGTTGATCCATGAATCTGAATAACCGAGACTTTGTAATCAGAGATTGCTTGTTCTATAGATAATTCTGGATCTTGAATCTGCTCCAAGCGACTACTTGCCACTTGCGACATCCATATCTTGAAAGGCTCTGCTTTAGGTGAAGGTATTGACTGAATGAGACGAAACAGTTGCTCTGTATCAGCGACATCCGTCAGTCGCATCTTACCATCAGCAGCTTGAAGTTTGAACTGGTTACAATTTGTAACCGTTTCATTTCCCTCTTCTTTTAGACGTTGTTTTAGTTTATTCCAATATTTTCTCGATGTCTGATAATCGTTCTGTTCTGTCAATACAGCAACCACATCGACAATTGCGAAATACCATTTTTCTTGTTCGTCATCCCAGATGGTGCGGACTTTCTTTATCTCGAAAAGTTGTAGTGATTCTTTCTTCGTCATAAATCTTGTGTTTTTAAAGTTTCGATGCAAAAGTATAAAGAAAAATCTTCGCTTTTACAATTTTAACTATTTTTAACTTTTATGTGGTTATTTGGCAAGTTAACGGGAAATGAGCTTTAGTTAAGACGCAAAGTCGCAAAAACGCAGAGTCTTAAAGTTTCTTTGTGTCTCTGGGTCTCTGCGACTCTGTGTCTTTATTTTCTTAACGCTATTTCTCCGAGGCGGCAGTCTGATAATTGAAAATGGAAAACTGAAAATGGAAAATTAACTTTCAGTTTTAACCTTTCAATTTTCAACTCAAAAAAAGTCCCGTTAGGAACCACTTCTAACTAAAACTTGTGGTCTTGTGGTCTTGTTGACTTAAAAAATCTCCTTTCTCTTTTTTACCGCAAAAAAGAGAAACAGAAAAAGCTCGCCGCTGCGGATAAATACGCTAAAATTATGAGTCTTTCGCTAAACAAAAAGAACTCGCTACGCTCAGACAGCTTTTTGTTCTTAACGCTTCAGTCTCATAATTTCTTAACGCGATTTCTCCGAGGCGGCAGGGATTGACGCCATAAATAAAGATTATTCTTTAAATCCAAAGTCTGTTGACTGTTGTCCGTTGTCTGTTGACAACTCAGAGCTCACAGCAAATTTTCAACTCAAAAAGTCCCGTGAGGGACGGCAGTTCATAGGCAGGTATGGAGAGCGAAGCTCGGAATGCCTGCAAACATGATTAGAATAATATCAGAGTGCTGTAGGCACGACAGGGATGGTTGTGGGCTTCCCTACTTCGAACTTGACAGGAAGTTGATAGGAACTTGACAGGAAGTTGGTGGGTGGTGTGGTAGGGTTTGTGTGTTGTCTTGTATCATCTGTGCATTATAGCGCAAAATGGCGCAATATTGGGCATTTGAAACTGATTTTGATTTTGTGGGTTTTTGGTGTTTATCTTTGCTGTGTAAGTGGTTCTGACAGTGTGTTGTCCGGTGAATGGTTTGCTTCAGTTCTGCTTGGTTTTTAGTACTAACTTTTTTAAAATTTTATTGCAATGGGTAACATAAAGCAAGGAATCCTTGGTGGATTCTCAGGTAAGGTGGGAACTGTTATTGGTTCCAATTGGAAGGGTATCAATTATATGAGGGCTATTGCTCCAAGTATCAGGGATGCTCGTACTGCTAAGCAGTTGGCTCAGCGTGAGAAGTTTAAGCTTGTGCTGGGTTTTCTTAGGTCTGTGCAGTCGTATGTGCGTGTGGGTTTTAAGATGTATGCTACGCGTCAGACTGCTTTTAATGCGGCTATGTCGTACACTATGAGGAATGCGGTTAAGGGTGCGTCGCAGGATGTCTCTATCGATTATTCTAAGGTGATGGTTTCAAGGGGCAGTCTGGCTCTGCCTTTGAATATTCATAGTTTGAATAATGATGGTGAGATTGCCATTGCTTGGTCTGACAACAGTGGTATGGCGAATGCTCTTGACACTGATTTCGCTATGCCGTTGGCGTATAACGCTGACAAGAATGAGGCGGTGTATGACATGGTTTCTTCGTGCCGTGGTGACGAGGGCGTGAGCTTGAGTTATCCTTCGGACTGGGTTGGGGATACTGTCCATGTTTACTTGGGCTTTGTTTCGGAGAATGGAGCGTTGGTCTCTGACTCGGTTTATGTGGGAGAAAAGGTTATTGAAAATTAGCTGTCAGCTATCAGCTATCAGCAGTCAGTTCACAACTCGTTGTTCATAGTACACATCCTATATGTGACTTTTAAAAACGTGGACGAAGTCTGTTGTGTGTTAACTTTTGGCGGCAGTGTAACGGCTTTAACTTATGATTTCCATGAATTGTCGGTGGTTGTTGGCTGCCGACAATTTTTATGCCGTTTTATGGTCTTTTCTTAATCTTTTTTCACTTTTTATCAACAATTTTTTTTTGAAAAAAACAAAAAAAACTTTGGTATAATTGATTGATTGTTATCGTATTTTTTGCTATCTTTGTGTTGTTGGTTAATGGCTAAGGACTAATGTCTAATGGCTAAAGTTAATTAGAAACTGTTGTTGGCCGACTTTTATATTTTTTAATTCAATTTTAAAATAATGAGTAATTATTTTGATTTTAGTGAAGACGTCGTGGTGAAGAAATCTATGACGCAGTACATTGGTGATTTGGAGGTTTCGGTTAGAATGCCTTCTAGTGATGTGTTTGCTTGGTTTTTGGAACGTGCCAAGGGTATTAAGGATGTGTATGGCAGGGTTTGTTTCTTGTATAATGCGCTGAAGAGGTATTTTGGCATTGATTTACAGAGGTATTACGGCAAGGGGTCTCGTGATGGTGATTTCTGGAGTTTATTGTGCTATTGTTATTTTCTAATTCAACAGAAGGGTCGTGTTATGCAAGAGAACGAAAAATTGTTAAAAGATGCTGAGATTGTTGGTTGTGTGGTAGATAAAAGTGTGATTGCGCAGACGCCATTAGAGGATTGGATTGATAATTATGATGTTATGAAGATGCTTCATATAAGCCGGAGGACGTTGCAGACGCTGCGGTCTAACGGCAAGGTGCGGTTCTCGAAGATTGGGCGCAAGATTTACTACCGACGACAGGACATACAGAATATGCTTGCGGATAATTACACGATGTTTGAGATTCATAATGAGTATGGGAAGAAG
>JAZLAI010000041.1:0-66902 GCA_045613105.1 Bacteroidales bacterium
TGTAGAAAACGGCGCTAAGATTAAGTTCTACGCATGTACAAAAGACGACGGCTATCCAGCAGAACATTTCGGTGTAGCAGTATCAACAGCTGGTAACACATCAGCATCTGACTTCACAACAATCGTTGAATGGACAATGACAGGCAAGTCAAGCAAAGGTACTCAAGCTCGCGGAAGAGGCGAACAAGGTACATGGTACCAATACGAAGCTGACTTAAGCGCTTACGCAGGTCAAGAAATCTACGTTGCTATCCGTCACTTCAACTGCACAGACATGTTCGTCTTGATGGTTGACGATGTTGAAATCACAACAGCAGCTAAATCAGCTAAATCAGATGGTACTTGGATGTACTACGATGATGGTAACTATTATGATGGTGTTGGTGGTCCAGCATCATTCCAATGGGGTATCAAATTACGCGCAGCTGACGTTGCTCAATACGCTCCAGCAGGATTGTCAAAGGTTGCTATCTATGACCGTCTCGCAACAAGCGGTGACTTCAAGATCTACTTAGGCGGCGACAACGCTCCTGGTACATTAGCACATACTCAATCATACACATTGACATCAAGCAGCGACTTCGTTGAAATCGAATTGACAGAAGCTGTAGCTGTTGACGGCACACAAAATGTATGGGTTGTATTCGAAACAAATGACGGAGCTAACTTCCCAGCATCATGTACACAAGATACAGGAGATGCTGACGGACGCTGGATCTCATTAGACGGTACAACATGGGAAGACGTTACATCATACGGCTTGTATGACACATGGATGATCCGTGCATTCTTAAGTGAAGGCGGAAATCCTGGTAATGAACTCGCTTGCCTCGGCGCAATGTTATATCGCGATGGTGAACTCCTTACACCAGAACCAATCACAACAGGTAAGTTCATTGAACCTCTTACAGAAATTCGTGAATATGAATATTGCTTAAGAGTTGTTTATGATGGTCCAAAAGACAGTACATACTATGCAATGTCTTGCCCAGAATGCATCACTCTTGACGTAGCAATGCCTTGCGATGCTCCAACAAAACTCTATGGCGAACAAGCTACTGAAAACGGACAAACAGGTGTAAGCCTCGTATGGCCATACTCAGAACCAGTCGCAGAATGGATGTATTATGATAATGGCGTCAATGAAGACGGTATCGGTGGTCCTGCAGAATTTATGTGGGGTGTGATGTTCCCATCAGAACTGATAGGTGGTTACGATGGTCAATACATCACTAAGGTCTCTATCTTCGACTTCGCTCAATCATCAGGTGACATCAATATCTACTACGGTGGCAGCTCAGCTCCTGGTACTTTGGTACACACACAAGCTTACACAACAACAGGTACACAACAATTTGTTGAATTTGATCTGTTAAGCTCACTCCCAATCGATGCAACAGAAAATATCTGGGTTGTTTACACAACAACACAAGGTAGTAACTATCCAGCATCATGCTGCTCTAATACAGGCGATCCTAACGGTCGTTGGATCTCATTGGACGGCGTGACATGGGAAGATGTTACAGCTTACGGATTGAATAATACATGGATGATCCGCGCATTCGTTTCTAATGGTGCTAAGGGTGAAGTATCACAACTTACTCCAATAACAGATTACGAATACAATGTAGGTGAAGGTGAATTCAAAGCTTGTGGCAACACAAGAGGCCGTAGCTTGGATCACTACAACATCTATCGCGGTACTTCTGCAAATAACTTTGAATTGATTGGCGAAAGCAACGAAGGTAAATACTTCGACGCTGTTGAAACAGGTACTTACTACTATCAAGTAACAGCTGTATATTCAGCTAACGGTGAAGAATGTGAGTCAGAACCAGCAACAGCTTACGGCAACGAAAATCAAAACTATGTAGTTGTTGAAGTTATCTCAATAGATGAAAACGGTGTAAATGGTATGATGATCTATCCTAACCCAACAAAGGATAAATTAAATATCAACGCTGAAGCAATGACACGTATCTCTATCACCAATACATTAGGTCAAACAATCTATGATAAAGAAGTCGGTTCAGACAACGAAATCATAGACATGACTCAATATGAAGCCGGTGTTTATATGGTACGTATTACAACAGAAAACGGAGTAGCAGTAGAACGCGTTACTGTCGTTAAATAATAATTAACCTGTAGAGACGTCGCATCACAGTGACGTCTCTACTTTTTTAAATATTACAATATGAAAAAATATTTATTATCACTTATCATTGTTCTTTTTTCTTTAGAACTTGTCTATGCTCAACAATATGTTGTAACTACACCTACTAAGAAAAATGTAATCCTTGAAGAATATACAGGAGCATATTGTACATATTGCCCTGATGGACACAGAATAGCCAATGAATTGGCAGCCCAAAACCCAGGTAGAATATTCCCTATTAATATTCATGCCGGTGGTTATGCCCCTACTTCTTATCCTAATATGACAACACCGGAAGGTAATGAATTTAATAATAGCTTCGGCGTATATAGCTATCCTTCAGGAGTGGTGAATCGTGCCACTGGTGCTATAGGAAGAAATATGTGGGAAGAAAAATCTATGAACCAAATGAAAGAAACAGCTATCGTTAATATCGCTGGTGACTATACAATAAATGCAGCAACACGAACAGCTCAAATTACCGTTGAAATATACTATACTGACAATAGTTCTGTATCAACAAATTATCTTAATATCTTTATGTTACAAGATAATGTTATAGGCTATCAAGCAGGATCTAATCTTAACCCAACACAAATAGTAGATGGACAATATTGTCACACCCACGTGTTCCGTTCAACAGTGACATCAACATGGGGCGATGCTATTACACCAACAACAGGTACTTTAATTACAAAAACATACACATACACAATCCCTGAAACTATTGGCGACCCTAATGGTGTAGCGGTCGATCTCGATAATATCTATTTTATTGCATTCATGACAGATAAAAACGATAGCAGCGGTACTGTCCTCAATGCATGTGAATTAGGTGTTCCTTCACCTGCTATGTACGTCATCGACTTATGCCAAGGTGAGAGCTACACTGAAAACGGCTTCAATTATGTCAACCCTGCTGTAGGTTATTATGAAGAAGTAATAGAAGGCAACAACGGACAAAGTGCATATCTGTTCCTCACCGTTTACCCAACATACACACGTAACTTGTCAATGGAAATCTGCGAAGGCGAATCATTCCATTATGGTGCATTCCACTTCGATAATCCTGAAGCTGGTGTTCATACTCAAGAAAATGTACTTCAAACTGTGGATGGATGTGATAGCGTCATAGTCATGACACTGACAGTATATCCTTCTTATAATATAGAATATACAGCAGAATTATGCGAAGGTGATAGCTATACTGAAAACGGTTTCAATTTTACCAATCTCTCGGTAGGAGTTCATGAGGAATCTCACGAATATGAAACAGAAGATTACGACTGTGACAGTATCGTCAGTGTCGTGTTGACAGTAAGTGAAGCTCCAGAAGTCACAGTGTCAGGAAATACTCATATCAATCATGGTGAAAGCACTACCTTGACAGCAAGCGGCGCCGACACTTATCTCTGGTCAACAGGAGAGACTACAGCTTCTATCACTGTCAGTCCTCAACAAAATACAACATATTCGGTTGTTGGAACAACAGCAGGCTGCGACGGCAATGCTGAAGTTATGGTGGAAGTGAATATGGGTCTTAATGAAAATCATTTCTTGAATGCTAAGATTTATCCTAATCCTACAAATGGTGATCTGAATATTGAATGTAAGGAAATGCAGGAGATAACAGTATTTATGCCTAATGGACAGACTGTCGAAAGGATAAATGTCAATAACGATAGTTATATCTTGAATATGAATGACTATAAATCAGGAGTCTATTATTTGAGAATAACTACTTCTAAAGGCACTTCTATACAAAAGGTCCTTAAGGACTGATATAAGATTAGTTAATAGAGTGTTATTTTTTTTGAAGACGGATTCTAGACATGGAGTCCGTCTTTTTGCATATTGTTATACTATTATTTAATAAAGTGTTTTATACAATATTTACTTCAGGTTTGATCTCAATGCCGAATTTGTTTTTTACGCTGTCTTGGATTTTTTTCATTAAAGCTATAATCTCATCCGGTTTTCCGCCTCCATAATGGACTAGGACTAGTGCTTGTTTGTCCCAGACCCCGACATGATTCTCTTTATGTCCTTTCCATCCTGCCTTGTCGATGAGCCAACCCGCTGGAATTTTGACACCTTTTTCATTATAATATGACGGAATGTCTTGATATGTTTCTTTGAGTCTTAAGTAAACGTCATTATCAACGATAGGGTTTTGAAAAAAGCTGCCTACACTTCCGACAACACCTACTTCTGGTAATTTCTCGGCTCTTATTTTTTTAATGGCATTGGAAACATCCATGAGAGTAGGGTTGATGATGCCGTTTTTTTCTAAATATTCTTTAATATTGCCATATTCTAACTTCAAGCAGCTATTTCTTTTTAACCTGAAATCTATAGCATAGATGAAATATTTCTTGTTTTCCTCTTTTTTGAATATGCTGTCGCGATAAGCAAAATGGCATTCTTCGTTTGTGAAAGTCACTCTGTCTCCATTAGTGAGGTCGATGGCATGGACAAGATCTATGCAGTCTTTTACTTCGACACCATAGGCTCCGATGTTCTGTACAGGCGAAGCTCCGACACTGCCAGGAATATCGACGAGATTCTCAAGTCCGTAAAGGTTGTTTTCTATTGTGATATCGACGAAATCTTTCCAGATCTCACCCGACATACATCTTACAATTATGCCATTCTGAGATTCTGATGTTTTTAAAGTGTGAGATTCATTGACAAAAGAAATGCCTTTTAGCTTGGAGTGTATTATTGTTCCGTCGAAATATTCTTTTGAGAAAAGAATGTTGCTTCCACCGCCAAGAATTAAAGTGTTCTTGTCTTTGAGAATATTTTCTTTGATGAGTTTGTCAATGTCTATCAATGAATTGATTTCATAAAAGTTTTTGGCTACTATATCAAAGCCCATAGTGTTTAATCCTGATAAAGAGCATTGATTCTTAACAATACCATCTGACAAAGTATGTTGTCTGTTATCTGTTATCCGTTGACTGTTTATAAAATCTGAATTCATAAAATTTTTTTTCAAAATTAAGTTTTTTTCTGCAAAAGTGAGACATAAAAACATTAATTTTATAAACCCAAAAAGATATAAAATTGAAACGTGTAATAGTGTCAGTAATCAATGACTTAGTGACTGATCAAAGAGTTAACAAGTCATGTCTTACACTTCAGAAAGCAGGTTTTGAAGTGTTGTTGGTAGGTCGCAGGCAACGTAAAAGTCCAGATATGGACGAGCGTCCGTATCGTTCGCATCGTATGAAGCTTGTATTTGAGAAAGGTCCTCTGTTCTATGCAGAATATAACATCCGACTTTTCTTGTTCTTGCTATTCCATCGAGCAGACTGTCTCCTGTCGAACGACTTGGATACATTGCTTCCTTCTTTTTTGATTTCCAAGATAAAAGGAAGCAAACTTATTTACGACAGTCACGAATATTTTACTGAAGTGCCAGAACTGGTCAGCCGTCCTAAGGTGCAAATGATATGGCGTAAGATAGAAGAATTTGTATTGCCTAAGATGCAGGAGATGATCACTGTCAATGAGTCTATCGCAGATCTGTTCCGCGAGAAATATGGTATCAAGGTTCATGTGATAAGAAACATTCCTATGCGTAAGATGCTTCCGGAACCGACGACTCGCGAGAGACTGGCTATACCTGAAGATAAACATATCCTTATCCTTCAAGGATCTGGTATCAACATTCATCGTGGTTCGGAAGAACTTGTCGATGCCATGCAATATATCGATGACTGTATATTATTGATTATAGGAGGTGGCGATGTGCTACCGATCTTGAAACAGAAAGTGAAGGAAAACAACTGGGACGATAGAGTGCGTTTCTATCCAAGAATGCCTTATAAGGATATGATGGCGATAACACGTCTGGCTGATGTAGGCTTTACTTTAGACAAAGCCAATAATCTCAACTATCTGTTTAGTCTGCCTAATAAATTGTTTGACTACATTCAGGCCAATGTGCCGATAGTGGCATCGCATCTTCCTGAAATAGAAAGGATAATTAAGGATTATAATATAGGAACATTTATCGAGGAACACGATCCTCAGCATATAGCTGAAAAAATAAAAGATGTCATTTCTGATGAAGAGACATTGAAAACATGGAAAAATAATCTTAACTTCGCAGCTCAAGAGTTATGTTGGGAAAACGAAGAAAAAACTTTGATTAAAATATATGAGCAATACATCTGATAAACATCTGCATATCGTCAGTTTCGATATTCCGTATCCTGCCAATTACGGCGGTGTCATAGACGTGTTTTTTAGAATCAAGGCACTTTCTGAAAGAGGTGTTAAAATTCATTTGCATTGTTTTGAATATGGACGCGAACATTCTGAATATCTGGAAAGTTTTTGTCACTCCATTAATTATTACACTAGAGAGACTAAGATATCTAAACTGTTTAGCAATCTGCCATATATAGTGTGTTCACGCGACTGCGAACAGCTACGTGCCAATTTGTTAAAAGATGATTATCCTATTCTGCTGGAAGGTCTGCATTGCTGTAGCGTCCTTACTCATGTAGAATTTAAGAATAGGAATATAATTGTGAGAGCTCATAATGTTGAACATGACTACTATGAACATCTGGCTAAGGCAGAAGTCGATGCGAAGAAGAAACTGTATCTTAAGCAAGAGGTTACCAAGCTGAGAGATTTTGAGTCTATATTGCATAAGGCTACAGCCATATTGGCTATTTCTCAAAAAGACTACGATTATTTCTCCGAAAAATATAAAAATGTCCATAAGGTGACGGCATATAACGCTTACACTAAAGTCGATATACTTGAAGGTAGCAGCGACTATGTATTGTATCATGGCAATCTTTCAGTTGCTGAGAATTATTCTGCCGCTGAATATCTTGTAGATACTTTCAAAAAAATCGATGTGAAGCTGAAGGTGGCTGGCATGAATCCTCCGTCTCATCTGGTTAAGATGATAGAAGAAATTCCTAATGTGGAACTTATTGACAGTCCGGACGATCAGACATTGTTCGACTTGATACGTCATGCTCATATAAATATCTTGGTTACAGAACAAGCGACAGGACTTAAGTTGAAGTTGTTGAACACTTTATTCAACGGACGTTTCTGTCTTGTCAACGATAAGATGGTGGAAGGACTGGATGTTAATGGTTTGTGTTATGTTGTCAATGACCAGAATGCCATTCGTTTTGCTGTCGATGAACTGATGCCTAGACGATTTGATGAGCATCAGATAGAAAGACGTAGAAAGAATATGAAACATTTCTACAATATAGAAGAAGCTACAGATCTGTTGATAAAGCTGATAGGGTAGGATAAGGTTAATGTATTAATTGATTCATAACAAGATGTCTTCTGAGAAAATCTCAATAAAAAATGCTGCTGAGCAACTTAATGTCTCTGCCGTTAGTATTCATAATTGGATCAATGAAGGTATCTTAAAAACCGTTAACAATTCTTTGACACAAGGATGTCTTGATGATTTTAAAAGAGACTTCCTTAATAAAAATAAACTTTCTTCCCGAGCAAATAAACAATATAAGGATATTCATGATCATAATAGCTTGACGGATTATGTCAAGATGAAAATAAGTTCGGGTATGTCAGCTGAAGATATTTCTGATGAATACGAGTCGTCGTTGTCAGATTCGCATAGAAACAAGGAAGGAATTTATTACACTCCTCAATATATCGTGTGTGATATGATGAAAGACGTGGTGAATGTTGAAGATAAGACATTCCTTGATCCTTGTTGTGGCTCAGGTAATTTCATAATAGAAGCGATAAGAAAAGGTTTTTCCCCAGAAAACGTTTACGGCTTTGATGTCGATGAGAATGCTGTCCTTATAACGAAAAAAAGAATCAAGGAGCTTTGTGGTTATGAAAGTGATAATATATTTTGCACTGATTTTTTGGCTCAGCAGTCATCAGTCAATAACCAACGGTTTGATTATATCTTTACCAATCCGCCTTGGGGTAAGAAAATCAATAAAGTCGATAAAGTTAGATATTCAGCTTTATACAATTCAGGCAGCAGTTCCGACACTTCGTCATTGTTTTATTTTGCATCTATGAAAATGTTAAAAGAAAATGGCATGATGGGTTTTCTTTTGCCAGATTCTTTTTTTAATATAACTTCTTTTGAAGATGCAAGGAAGTCTCTTCTTACCTTGCATATAAGTCGTTTGGTTGATTATGGCAAGCCATTTAAAGGATTGCTGACAAAGGCGATGGCTTTTGTGGCTGTCAAGGATGAAAGGGAAGAGACACAAGATGGAAGTTTAAATAATAAGATTTCTTGTGAGTTTTATGATGTTAAAAGACATTATAGGACGCAGAACAGCTTTTCTGATATTCCGAAACATATCTTGAATTTTCATGTCGAAGAAAAAGACAGCGATATTATACGTCGTGTCTTTTCTATGCCGCACGTCACTTTAAAAGACAACGCTGACTGGGCTTTAGGTATCATAACAGGTAATAATGCCAAGATTTGCAGCAGGAGAAGAGGTGTGGGGATGATTCCTGTTTTCAGAGGTAAGGATATTTTTAAAGATAAGATGGCGGATCCATCATTATTTATCAATGAAAATTTGGAGGGCTGTCGTCAGGTTCCGGATCTGAGATATTACAATGCATCGGAGAAAATCATATATAGGTTTATATCGAATAGGATAATATGTCATCATGACACACAGCAGCGATATGTCTTGAATAGTGCCAATCTTTTTATTTTAAAAGATGACTTCCCTATAACGCATCGTCAGTTATGCGAGCTTTTGAACAGCGATTTCATGAATTGGCTTTTTCAGAGTATTTTCAATACGCATAAGGTGTTACGCAGCGACTTGGAAATGCTGCCACTCTTTCATGAATATTTTAGACAATATGAAAATTTTTCAGAAGAGACTCTTTTGAAATATCTCTCTTTGTAACTTCGGTATTATATACAAGAATAATTGGTAGGATCATTATGAATCAATGTTCGTCAATTGAATATAATAAATTACCATAATTACAGGTGTTTTTATTTCCTAGAATCAATCACAGTTCCTTCATCGCATTTTATTATTCTAGAAGGATATTTAAGTATGAGGTTATAGTTATGTGTTGCCATCAGTATGGTCTTGCCTTTTGCGCTGATGTCGCGTAGCAGATTCATGATGTCGTTTGTCGTTTCAGGGTCAAGGTTGCCTGTAGGTTCGTCAGCTAGTATCAATGATGGATCGTTGAGTAAGGCTCGTGCTATGGCGATGCTCTGTTGTTCTCCTCCCGACAGCTGATGAGGCATAGATTTACGTTTATGAGGCAGTCCTACTTGTTGCAGCACGTCATCGATTCTTTTGGATATTGCAGCTTTGTCTTTCCAGTCTGTGGCATCAAGTACGAAAGAGAGATTATCTTCGACGCTGCGGTCGTATAATAGCTGAAAGTCTTGAAACACTATACCAATCTTTCTTCTCAACATAGGAATGTCACGTCTTCTGATCTTACGCAAGTCGAAGCCGGCAAT
The DNA here is from genome assembly GCA_045613105.1 of Bacteroidales bacterium. GTDB lineage: Bacteria > Bacteroidota > Bacteroidia > Bacteroidales > F082 > Limimorpha. The sequence continues at coordinate 9,651 of JAZLAI010000041.1, forward strand.
GTTGATGTCGCCTTTCTGTGCAGGAAGATCGGCATATAGAGTCTTTAATAATGACGATTTGCCGCTGCCTGTCTTACCTATGAGATAAACAAATTCACCCTCGTTGATTTCAAAGTTGACATTTTTCAACACGCATTTGCTATGCTGAAAAACAGAAACATTTTTTGCTGATATGACGCTTCTAGAATTCATAATTCACAATTCATAATTCGTTATGCAAATGTAATGAAAATTTCAATACACCAATCCTCACTCTCGTCCTCGTCCTCGTTCTCACCAGCTTCCTCCAGCACCGCCTCCGCCGAAGCTTCCACCGCCGAAGCCTCCGAAGCTGTTACCGCCACCAAATCCGCCTGAGCCTCCAGAGAAATTATTCCAGTGGTTATGATGATTGTGACGGCTGCTGTTAGAAAATATGCTGGCCCAAAATAGTGCTCTCCATATAGATGAGTTGTCGCGACTGGAAGAATATGTCTTTCCAACTCTACCAGCAGAGTTGATGAATATTATCATGACAACCATCATGACAATCAGAAATATCAAAGCGGAAATGTCTGTCTTGGCATCGCTGCTATCTTCGGAAGAGAAACCTCCCGATGACAGTTTTATTATGTTGTTGATGGCATTGTTGATACCTCCATAATAATCGTTGTTTCTGAATGCAGGTATCATGGTGTTTTCTATGATTCTTTTGGCTATGGCATCTGGTATGTAGGGTTCGAGTCCATAACCTACGCTAATGAAGACTTCTCCTTTAGTGTTGTTTTTAGGCTTGACCAAAATGACAGCGCCATTGTTATTTTTTGTTCCTACACCCCATTTCTCGCCGAGCTGATATGAGAAGTCAGCTGCTGTGGTACCTTGCAAGTCGTTGACTATAACGACAGCTATCTGTGTTGATGTGGTGTCGTTATATGCGACAAGTTTCTGTTCCAGTTGGTTGGCTTGGGATTTTGTCAAGGTATTGGTGAAATCGTTGACGAGTCTTGGAGGTGACGGACGGTTGGGAATCTGCTGAGCATGACAGAAAGAAGCTATGAATAACAATAGAAATAAAGTGGCGGTCTTAAGTCCGCGAATCATCACAAGTCTGTCATTAATATTATTATCTGCTATCATTGTAAATTCAAAATTGGAAATAAATCCTGTTTAATTGAGGCGCATCCGTTAGTGTTTGTTTTGCAAGAACCGTTGGTGTGTCTCTACTCAATTTCTTATTAATTAAAAGATATTTCGTCGCTTAGTTCGTTGACGTCATCATCCTGATATGGGAAATAAGTCTTTAGCTTCTCTCCACATTTTAATATCCCAGAGATTAGACCTTTGGCGAAATCCTTGTTTTTAAAATAAAAAGTCATCTCATCCTTTATATCGTTCCAGAAATCATGTTCTACGTTTCTGTTGATGCCTTCGTCGCCAATTACTGCAAATTTGTGGTCTTTGACGGCCAAGTAGAAAAATATGCCGTTGCGCGCGGCAGTATGATCCATCTTCAACTCGTAAAACAGTTCTGCCGCGCGCTCCAGTGCCTCTACTTTACAGTGGCTCTCGATATGAACTCTTATCTCGCCGGAGGTGTTGTGTTCGGCTTCTTTGATGGCAGCTACTATGCTTTGCTGCTCTTCTCTTGTAAAGAACAATCTCGCTGACATCTTGGCAAAAATTAAAATTCAACTTTAGGAGCTACCTCAGAACCTGCTGTCGATTCAAAATATGCTTTCTTTTCGAAGCCGAATATGTTGGCGACAATGTTAGTAGGGAATCTGCGTAAGCCTGTGTTATAATCTTTTACAGCCTCGTTGAAGTTCTTTCTCTCTACAGTGATGCGGTTTTCCGTTCCTTCAAGCTGTGCCTGTAATTCCATGAAGTTCTGGTTTGCTTTTAAGTCTGGGTATTTCTCTACCGTGACCAAAAGTCTTGACAACGCACCTGACAGCTGATCTTGTGCTGCCTGAAATGCCTTGATGTTCTCTTCTGACAAATTGTCTGCATTGAAGTTTACTGATGTCGCTTTTGCACGTGCGGCAACCACGTCTGTCAGTACTTGCTGCTCGTGTTCTGCATAGCCTTTTACTGTGGCAACCAGGTTAGGTATGAGGTCGGCACGACGTTGATAGACGTTCTCAACCTGAGCCCATTTTGAATTTACGTTTTCTTCCTTGTTGACTAATCCGTTGTATTTGCCTATTAACCAGAATGCAATCAATACAACAACACCAACGATTAAGATGATTGTGTTAGTTTTTTTATTCATATTTTCTCCTTTTTTATTGTAGTGAGCTATGAGTTGTGAGCAATGCTCATGGCTCATAGCTCATGACTCAATGCTTAAATTTTATTAAAACTTTTCTTGACAAATTCATTCAATTCCTTGCCTTTCAATAGGTTCTTTGAAAGACGTGCTAGGTCGTATAAATGTTTGATAGTGTTCTTCTGTGTCTCTTCGTCTTTGTCCAAAAGACCAGCGATGATAGGATTGTTGGTGTTGAGCATGAGTGTGTAGCTGTCTGGCATTGTTCCCCACATCTGCATTCCGCCTCCCATCGCGCTCATGTCTTTCATACGACGCATGAACTCATTTTGGATGACTTCTACAGGAGCGTCGTCTTCGCCTAGGCTGCTGAAATCAACATTGAATGTGACTTTGTCGATGATTTCTTCAAAAGCTTTTCTGATGTCAGCTTTTTGTTCATCGTTGAGTTTTGACTCTTTGTTTTCGTCTTCCTTTTCAATGAGTTTGTCGATGGATGCAGAATCGACGCGAGCGAACTGACAGTCGCCGTATTTTTGCTCGAAAGTGCTGATGAAATGTGAGTCGAGGATTCCGTCCATCATGAGGACGTTATATCCTTTGCTCTTGGCATTCTCGATGTTACTGTATTGCTCGTCAGCATTTGTAGCATAGAGATAAACGAGTCGGTTGTCTTTATTCTTCTGGTTTTCTTCTATGAGTTTCTTGTATTCCTCTATTGTGTAGTATTTGCCTTCAGTATCTTTGAAAAGCATGAATTTATCTGCTCTCTCGAAGAACTTAGGATCTGCTATCATGCCGTATTCGATGAAGACGCTGATGTCGTCCCATTTCTTTTCATAATCTTCGCGGTCTTTCTTGAATAACTCTTCAAGTTTCTCGGCTACTTTCTTTGTGATGTAACCGGAAATCTTCTTGACATTCTGGTCGTTTTGCAAGAATGAACGGCTTACGTTCAAAGGAATGTCTGGGGAGTCGATGACACCGTGAAGCATGCTGAGAAATTCAGGTAAGATGCCTTCTACTGAGTCTGTCACGAAAACTTCGTTGCAATAGAGCTGGATCTTGTTGCGTTGGAATTCGTATCTGTTCTTTATTTTTGGGAAGTATAAGATACCTGTCAAGTTGAAAGGATAATCGACGTTGAGATGTATGTGGAACAACGGGGTCTCGAAGTTCATCGGATACAAGACATGGTAAAAGTCGTCGTATTCCTTGTCTTCTATCGATGATGGAGATTTCTTCCAGAGAGGAGCTACGTCGTTGATGATCCAAGGTTTCTCTACTGTTTTTGTCTTTGGTTCTCCGTTTTCGTCGTTTTCTCCTTCGATTATTTCATCGACGTTCTTTGTTCCGAATTGGATTGGCACTGACAAGAACTTACAATATTTATTTAATAACTCACGGATTTTGCTTTCTTCTAAGAAATCAGCGCAGTCGTCTGATATATAGAGGATGACATCAGTGCCGCGTGTGCCTTTTGGTATTTCGGTCATTGTGTATTCTGGGCTGCCGTCGCATTCCCATATAACGCCTTTTTCTTCTTCTGTCTGTCTGAATGATTTGGAGATGAGAGCCACTTTGTTTGATACCATGAATGATGAGTAGAATCCTAAACCGAAGTGACCTATGATGTTGGCGGCTTCAGCTTCTGTCTGTGTCTTGAATTTCTCTACGAATTCTGTCGCGCCAGAGAATGCGATTTGGTTTATGTATTTATCGACTTCAGCACTTGTCATGCCGATGCCGTTGTCGCGTATGGTGAGCGTCTTTTTCTGTTTGTCGATCTCTACTTTGATGGTGAGGTCGCCTAGTTCTCCTTGAAATTCGCCTGCTGATGCTAGAGTCTTCAGCTTGTTTGTAGCATCGACAGCGTTACTTACGATTTCACGTAAAAATATTTCATTTTCAGAATATAAGAATTTCTTTATTACAGGGAAAATGTTTTCCGTTTTTACACCTATTGAACCTGTTTGCATATCTATATGTTTTTAGTTGTTATTTTTCTGACAATCGTGATGTCAAACAATATGCCATGAAAATGACACTGACAAAATGACTTTTTAAAATGTCTAAAGGCTAAAGACCAAAGTCTAAAGTTTTTTGAAACCAATATACACTAAAATCTGCCTTTTACACTTTAAAGCTATTCTAAATTTTAACAACAAAACTTTAGTCATTTGTCTTTTGACTTTTGTCATTAGTCCTTTTTGGGGCGTTCCGGCTTTGCCGTCGGGCTGTTTGTCAGTTCGCCCTGTATTAGAATAAAAAAACAGATGTATCAAAAATCGTTTGGAAACAATTGTTTCGCTGTGTCTCACATTTTAGATTTATAGTGTTCTTTCTAAATACACTTTCTGTTAAATTCCCTCATTGAGTGATGAAAATATTAAAATCAAGCACTCATTGAGGGATTTTTTGTTCAAAACCAGTCCCGCTAGGGACGACAGACAATAGGCAGGTGTGAAGTGCGAAGCACGAAACGCCTGTGAAAAATAATACCAATTAATCATTGTTAAAGCTCTGTAGGAGCGACAGAGAGTCAATCGTCAAATGCATATTTTTCATCATATTGTATTCCGTATGCTTCTAAAAATAATTTGTATTCTTTACGTAATGTCATCGTTTTATGATGTTTTTCCTGATTACGGATATAATTTATCGTCTTGATAACAGAAGATGAACTAACGGAAAATGCTCCGTATCCTTCTTGCCATGAGAATTTGTAGTAATATTTGTCAATCGTTTTTATCCAACGGCTGCTGTCAGACTTTACGATTCTGACAAAATCTGAAAGAGACATGTTTTTTGGTAATGATGCGAGTATATGTATGTGGTCCGTAATGCTGCCGATTTCTATAGGAACACCTCCGATTCCATTTATTATTCCTCCAATATAAGCAAAGGTTTTTTCTAAATCTTTGTTTAATATTTTAATTCCCGTACTTTTGACATGGAATATAATGTGAACATTGATGCTTGTGAATGTGTTTGCCATAATTTTGGTTTTTTTCTGTCGCGCCTACAGCGCTTTGATTTTTACTGTATTCGTTTTTTACAGGGATTCCGTGCTACGCACTGCATCGCCTGCCTATAATCTGTCGCACCTACGGCGCTTTTTTAGTTCTCATTGCAAAGATATAAAAATTACAATGATGCCATGGTGAGAAATATTTTTTAGTTTTAACATTTTAGTCCCGCTAGGGACGACAGACAATAGGCAGGTGTGAAGTGCGAAGCACTAAACGCTTGTGAAAATGAGTGTAGGTTATCATAAAAAGTGCCGTAGGTACGGCAGAGTCCACAAAAAATGTGTAGATTTGCACATCAGTTTAAAAATTGAAAAATCATGGACAATGTCTGTTGACAGCTGCCCGTTGACAAAAAAATGAATTATGCATAATTTCATAGATAAACTACAATCATCATTAAAAGACGGATCTTTCGTCAAGCTGACATTATCTAAGCCAAGAGCCAAATGCCAAGAGCTAATGGCAGATTTGAATAATGTATATGTGAAACCTATTATCTTAAAAAACGAGAAGATGTATTCTTTCACATATCGTTACGAAAGACGCGATGAGACCAAAAATTATGACGCTGAGCAGACTCTCGAGATAATCACAGAATTGCTTTCTGGAATATTCCTCAATGCTTCATTGTTTACTTTGACTGAGGACGTCACTCTTCTCGTAAGCAAGAAAGGCAAGGCTACTGTCATGTGCAAGGCTGTCAAGGAGCAGAGAGAGCAGAACGTTCAGCATGACAAAGTCAAAAATCGTCTGATAAACACCGACAATCCATGGTGGTTTAAATTGGGTCTGACGACACGCGAAGGCAAAGTGACTGCCGACATGCAGCATAAGTTCAAGCAGATTTGCAAATATGTAGAGATTGTTGACGGCGTGATGAAGAACGTCAAATTTGATGGCAAGATACGCATCGCCGACATGGGAGCTGGTAAGGGTTATCTCACTTTCGCTTTATATGAATATCTCACACAGAAATGCAAATACGACATCATGATGGAAGGCGTCGAGATACGCCCTGACTTAGTCGTTAAAATCAATGAGATAATAAAAGAATCTAACCTTCAAGACTTCCGTTTTGTTGAAAGTAGTATAGACAGCTATCAGCTATCAGCTATCAGCAGTCAGCAGCCAATAGCCAACAGCCAACAGCCTGAGACCAATGCTCGTAGCTCACAGCTCACAGCTTACAGCCAACTGGATGTCCTCATCGCTCTCCATGCTTGCAACACTGCCACCGACGATGCTATTATAAAAGGTATCAAGTCGGGTGCTAAGTTGATCATATGCGCTCCTTGTTGTCATAAGCAGATTCGTCAGGAGATGGAGAAATCGAAGGTCGTTGATCCTATCACGCGTTATGGCATCTTCTTGGAACGTCAGGCTGTGATGATTACCGATGCAATACGAGCCTTGATTATGGAATATTACGGTTACAAGACACAGGTGATGGAGTTCATCGAGATGGAACATACACCTAAAAATATATTGCTCGTGGGAAGAAAAAGCGATGTTCCGGTAGATAAGGAATCGATTTTGAAACAGATAGAAAATCTGAAGAAACAATACGGAATAGAGAAGCATTATCTGGAGAGGATATTTTGAACTAGGACTAGACTATGAGCTGAGAACTTTTTTGCTATGAGTTTGTCACTTCTATAGGCTCTGTGACCGAAAAAAGCTCTTTGCTCATAGCCCAATGATCATGGCCAAAATGTTCAAAAAATAGAAAAAATAAATTAAAAAAACACTTTCCATATAAAGAAAAATGCTTATCTTCGTGGGCTATAATCAAAGTAAAAAAAATTAACTTAAAAAAAATAAATATCATGCAAAACATTGAATGGTCAAAGCTCCCATTTGGTTATTATCCAACTAATTACAATGTTCGTTGTTATTACAGAAACGGACAATGGGGCGAATTAGAAGTCAGTTCAGAAACAACTGTTAACATTCACATGGCTGCAACTTGTTTGCACTATGGTCAAGAAGCTTTTGAAGGTTTGAAGGCTTTCCGCGGTGTTGATGGTAAAGTACGTATTTTCCGTTTGGAAGAAAACGCAAAACGTTTGCAATCATCATGCGATGGTATCATGATGCCACAATTCCCAATCGAGAAGTTTGAAGAAGCGATGAAGAAATGTGTTCAATTGAATGCAGATTTCATCCCTCCATTTGAAAGCGGCGCTTCTTTATATCTCCGTCCATTGATCATCGGTACAGGTATCCGTGTAGGTGTTAGCCCAGCTGACGAATATTTGTTCTTAGTATTTGCAACACCAGTAGGTCCATACTTCAAAGGCGGTTTCCAAGCTAACCCATACGTCATTACACGTAAATATGACCGCGCTGCTCCTTTAGGAACAGGTACTTACAAAGTCGGTGGTAACTACGCAGCAAGTATGCGTCCTCACACAGAGGCATGCCATGGCGGTAAATACGCTTGTGAATTCTATTTGGATGCTAAAGAAAAATGTTATATCGACGAAGCTGGCGCAGCTAACTTCTTCGCTATAAAAGACAATACATATATTACTCCATTGTCAACATCAATCCTTCCTTCAATCACAAACAAGAGTTTGATGTTCTTGGCAGAAAAAATGGGTATGAAAGTAGAACGTCGTCCTATCCACGTTGACGAACTCGCTACATTTGAAGAAGCTGGCGCTTGCGGAACAGCAGCTGTTATCAGCCCTATCTCACGCATCGACGACCTCGACAATGGCAAATCATACGTCTTCGGCGATGGCAACCCTGGCCCAATGAGTGAAAAATTATACAACAAACTTCGTGGTATCCAAACAGGTGCAGAACCAGACGAATATGGCTGGATCACAGAAGTAGAAATGTAATTATTAACAGAAACAATTAACAATCAAAATAGATTAAAATGAAAAAATTATCCTTATTAGCAGGTGCTTTGTTAGCTTGTTTCATGCAAGTTAATGCACAACAATTCGTTTCTACAGACCCACAAAATAGAAACGCTATCATCGAAGAATTCACAGGAAGAAACTGTGGATATTGTCCAGACGGTCACGTTATCGCTAACCAAATCGTTCACGCTAACCCAGGTAGAGTATGGGCAGTTAACGTTCACGCAGGTGGATATTCTCCAACCTCTTTACCTAACTTGAACTGTGGCGTTAGTACAACAATTTGCAACGGTTTCCAAGTAACAGGTTTCCCAGCTGGCGTTGTTAACCGTTCAACAGCACAAGCTCAAGGTCGTGGCCAATGGCAATCATTAACAAACCAACAACTCGCACAAGCTGCTGAATGTAACGTAGCTGGTCAAGTTGTTATTAACCCTGTAACACGTCTCGCAAAAATCAACGTTGAGGTTTACTATACAGCTAACAGCGCTGAAGCTAACAACTACCTCACAATATATATGTTACAAGACAGTATCTGGGGTTCACAAGCAGGCGGTAGCTCAAACCCAGAACAATATGTAAATGGTCAATACTGCCACATGCACATCCTTCGCGATGCTATCACAGCAGACTGGGGTGATGAAATAGCTCCAACAACAGCAGGTACTTTAATCCAAAAAGAATACATTTACGAAATCCCAGCTTCAATCGGTTCACCAAACGGCGTTGAAGTTGACCTCGAAAACATTGCATTCCTCGCTTTCGTAGAAGAAAAACAACAAGGCGCAACATACCGTCCTATCCTCAACGTTAACGAATTAACAGTGACACAAGGTACAGAAGAAGCTATCTATCCAATCATCGCTAACGTAGCAGCAGCTTCAGGTATCTCATGTTCAACAACAAGAACATTGAAACTCGACCTCGTTAATGGCGGTTTAGATGAATTGACATCTCTCAAATATCAAGTTAAAGTTGCTGACAACGAACCAATCGAATTCACATGGGAAGGCAGCATCGCTTCATACCAAAGCTCATCAATCGAAATCGATGTTGAAATGCCATTCGGTACACACAACGTACAAGTTTCAATCGTTGAAGCTAACGGTACAGCATACGAATTCACAAAGACTGGCTCTATTACAACAGACGAATGGGCAACAGTTAACGTTGAAGGCGAAACAGAAGAACTCACAATCGAAATCATGCAAGATAAATATGGTAACCAAATCACATGGGAACTCCTCGCTTCAGATATGACAGTTATCGCTTCAGGTGGTCCTTACACAATGTTGGTTGGCGGTTCTGCAACAACACAACTTCACCAAGAAAAAGTTACTATTGCTAACGGTGAATGTGTAAAATTCGTTATCAAAGACGCTGTAGGTAACGGTATCTGCTGCCAATATGGTGAAGGTTACTACAAAATCAAAGATAGCAAAGGCAACATCGTAGTTGATGGCGACGGCGACTTCGGTTCAGAAGCATCAGTATTGTTGTCAATCGGTGAAACAATTGCTGTTGATGAAATTGAAACAGTAGAATCAGTGAATATCTTCCCTAACCCTGTAAAAGATGTTCTTACAGTTAAAGGTGAAAATATGAGCAAAGTCGTTATCTATAACTCAGTAGGTCAAATGGTAGAAACAATCATTTGCGCAGAAGACGAAGTTAAGGTTAACGTAAGTGATTTCCAAAACGGAATGTACTTCATCAATGTTATCGATAACAATGGTGTTATGACAACAAGTAAAATTTCAGTTTTACATTGATGTAAATTTATAATTTTTAAAGGGGCGTTGCATTTGTAGCGCCCTATTTTTTTGTAAAATGATAAATCAAGCTATAATGAAAAAAATTACTCTATTAGTATGTGCTTTATTAGCATGTTTAATGCATGGTATGGCACAGGATTTCGTTTCAACGGAAGTTCAGAACAGAAACGTCATCATAGAAGAATTTACAGGTAGAAACTGCGGATATTGTCCAGATGGTCACCTCATAGCTAACAATATCGTAGCTGCTAATCCTGACAGAGTGTGGGCTGTCAATGTTCATGCAGGCGGATATGCTCCAACATCATATCCAAACTTCAATACGACAGTAAGCTCACAGATCTTAAATGCTTTCAATGTTTCTTCTTTCCCATCAGGAGTCGTTAACCGTACAACAGCTGCTGGCATAAGCCGTGGTGAATGGCAGTCATACACAAACCAACAGTTAAGCCAAACAGCAGAATGTAATGTGGCAGGACAAGCTATTATTAATCCTGTGACACGTACAGCTAAAATAAATGTTGAAGTTTATTATACATCAAATAGCGCTGAATCTAGCAATTACCTTACAATTGTCATGTTGCAAGACAGCATCTGGGGATCTCAGTCTGGCGGTTCTGCAAATCCATCACAATATGTCAACGGACAATATTGCCACATGCACATCCTCCGCGATGCCGTCACTCCAACATGGGGCGATCAAATATCACCAACGACAGCTGGTACTTTGATAACCAAAGAATATATATATCAGATTCCTGAATCAATAGGTTCTCCTAACGGTGTGGAAGTCGATTTGGATAATATATTGTTCCTTGCTTATGTTACAGAAAAACAACAAGGTTCAGCAACACGTCCAGTACTTAACGCTAATGAATTACATTCACTCCAGGGTTCAGAAGAGGCTTTGTATCCTTTCATATCAACTCTTAACCCTGCGTCTGGCATCTCATGTTCTGAAACAAGAGATTTCAGTATAGGCGTGACAAACGGCGGTTTGGACGAACTCACATCTCTTAAGTTTAAAGCTTATGTTGATGGTGAATTTGTAAAAGAGCAATTGTGGGAAGGTGAACTCGCTTCGTATGCAGCAACAGTCATTAATATGGAGATAGATGTCCCAGGCGGTACTCATAATGTTGAAATTAAAATAGTTGAAGCTAACGGATCAGCTTATGAGTCAAATAAAGCAATGAATTTCACATTCGACGAATGGGCTCAAGTTGAAATAGAAGGCGAAGAAGAAGAGTTAACAATAGAAATCATGCAAGATAAATACGGTAACCAGATCACATGGGAACTCATCGGTTCTGACGGTTCTGTCATCACATCTGGCGGTCCTTACACAATGTTGGTAGGTGGTTCTGCTTCAACACAGCTTCATGAGAAAAAAGTTACAATAGCTCAAGGTGAATGTATAAAATTCGTTATCAAAGACAGTGTCGGTAATGGTATCTGCTGCCAATATGGTGAAGGTTACTATAAAATCAAAGATAGTAAAGGTAATGTTATTGTCGATGGCGACGGTGAATTTGGCTCACAGGCTTCTATCATATTGTCAATATCAAAATCAGGCAATGATGACAATAATGACGATGTCGAGGCAGAATATGTTTCAACTACACCTCAAAACAGAAATCTTCTTATTGAAGAATTTACAGGAAGAAATTGTCCTAACTGTCCAGCCGGTCATATCATCTCTACAGAGATAACTCACGACAATCCAGGAAGAGCATGGAGCATGGGTATCCATTCAGGTTATTTCGCACCTACAACATATCCTAACTTCAATACAGACATCAGTGCTGTCTTTACAGATCCTTACGATGACGTGAGCGGCGGACTCGGTTATCCTGCTGCAGTGTTGAACCGTTCAACAGAAGAGGCTTTGGGAAGAGGCTATTGGAGAGATGAAGCAGCTTCTCAACTTCAAATCGCTGCCGAATGTAACGTGGCAGGCCATGCTATAATCGATCCTATAACACGTACAGCTACTATAACAACTGAAGTATATTATACAGCTAATAGCACTGAGTCAACAAATTATCTTACCATCGTGATGGTTCAAGACAGTATCGTCGGACAACAGGCTTATGCTCACACTAATCCAGATCAAGACCTCGGCGATGATATGTATTGCCACATGCATGTCTTGAGAGATGTGGTGACAGCTGACTGGGGTAATGAAATAGCTCCAACAACAGAAGGATCTTTGGTTAAGAAGACTTACGAATATGCTATCCCTGAAATAATAGGCGACCCTAATGGTGTTAATGTTGATCTCGATAACATCTATTTCATCGCTTTCGTGACAGAGAAATATCAAGGCATATCAACACGTCCAATACTTAACGTGAATAAGCTGTCTCAAGAACAGTCTTCAGGAATGGCATTGTCTCCTTATATCTCTGATGTCGTTATTGATGAAGGTGTGTACTGTTCCAACGAAAGAACATTTAAGACATATGTGAAGAATATCGGCTCACAGAAAATCACTTCTATGAAGTTTGAAGTTAAGACTGCTGATGGAAATGTAGTTGATCAATCTTGGGAAGGAACAATCAATCCTGATGATACAGAACGTATCGACATTACATTAAATATTCCTTTCGGATATAATGAAGTTATTTTCAATATTGTTGATGTCAATAATCAAACACACGATTATTCTAAATCAGTTATGGCTCTTTGTGATGAATGGGCTGAGTATGATACAGGATGCATAGATGAAATACCATTGACAATAGAAATCATGCAAGATAAATATGGTAACCACACAACATGGGAGTTCTTGTCATCAGATAATACAGTCTTGGCTTCTGGCGGCCCTTATAGCTATTTACCAAATGCTAATTCAGAATTACATACTTATACAGTAAATGTAACAGCTGATTGTTATAAATTTGTTATTTATGACAGCTATGGCAATGGTATCTGCTGCGGCGAAGACGGTGATGGATATTATAGAATCCTTGCTGAAAATGGCGATGTTATTGTCGATGGAAACGGTGAATTTACTGACATGGCTTACAATATCGTTTCAATTAAGACTTCAGGATCAGTTAATGATGTTATAGCATCTGCATATAATATCTTCCCTAATCCAGCAAAAGATATTTTGATAATTAAAGGCGAGAATATGAACAAAATTAAGGTTTATAATGCTTTAGGCCAGATGGTTAAAAATATCGATTGTAATACAAACGAAATAGAAGTCAATGTAAATGATATGAAAAATGGAATCTATTTCATCAATATCACTAACGTTAATGGTGAAATGATTACAAATAAGGTTTCAATTCAAAATTGATAATGACAAAAGTCTAAAGATAAAGAGGCTGTCTAACAAGTGAAGTGAACCCCAAAGTTTAGACGGCCTCTTTTTATTATAATTCAATAAGAGATCGCTTGCCCAAAGAATTTTCTTTCAAAATCCTCTAATTCCTCTTTCCCTTTAATTCCTCTAATTCCTCAAGCTTCTTCTCAATTCTGTCAAGTTGTTTCTTGATGTCATCGTTGTTATCTTCCGCCATGGCATCGACGAAGACTGAGTTGATGAATGATAATCCGATGATTCCGCCACCGCATAATAAAAGACAGAAATACATACGAGATATTTTTCCGATTAAAGGCGATGTGGCAGCTGCAATAGTATCAGGAATTTCGTACCATCCTTCTGTGGTGAAAATACGGAAAACAGTATAGATGGACTGTAGTGGGGTAGAGAAGAATTCCGGTGCTATGTTCTTGTATAAACAGCAGTTTATCAAGCCTGAAATTATGATTGTTATTATAAAACCTATCAATATCGCTCTTGATTGTTTCAATGCTCTAACAAATCCTTTTGTGATCTGACTGATATTAGGAAAGAATTTGAAAACTCTGAAAATACGGAATATCCTTAAAAGACGTAATGCGAGTATAACGGATAGATTGGAAAGAGGAGAGTTTATAAATAAAGTTGTGATGGAAGGAATGGATAAAAGTATTATGATTAAATCGAATCTGTCCCAGCCATTATTCCAAAATGTTTTAAAACCATATTCCCTGATTTTCACAATCATTTCTATCACAAAAAAGATGGTGATAAAAATATCAACATGTAAAAGCAAATAATTATTTATACCGGATTCTGTCAGGAATATTATTAATGTATTGATGACAATTATCGATAATATGATACTTTCATTAAGGAATATTTTCTTGAATTTTGATAGCATAATTATTTATGATTTAATTGATAGCAAAATTAAAAAATATTTTTACTTTTGTTTTATATATTTTTAACATGAATTAAAATGAAGATTAAATCATTCTTTCCCTGGGATTCATTGATAAGTGTAATTACTATTATATTTAATGCAATATTTCTGTTTTGTGTTTGGGATGCTTTTCAAACTGGAGTCTTGTTGTTTGAAATTATTTCATTATGCTTTATAACAATACCTGTTTTATTTTTGCCACTTAGATTGGTCGTTACCGATGAAAATGTAATTATATATAGACTTTGTGGTAGGCTTAGGATAAATTTGTCTGATGTCAAGTCATGTTGGTCAATAGAAGATAGTTATGAATTTTTTAATAATGGAGTCAGAAGATTTGGTAGCGGAGGAATGTACGGAGTATTGGGACATTTTAAACATGATAAACTTGGAAAAATGAGGTGCTTTGTCACTCATAGAGAGCAATGTTTTATAATAAAGATGAAAGACGGTAAAATCTTTGTCGTTAGTTCTCCAAAACGAAAAGAGATAGTAGAGTTTATTAATGAAAAATAAGGTTTAACGTCATTACAACATTAAACCTTATTTATTGTATTGAGACGCAGCAATTACATATTGTTTGATTTTATATGTGTAATTGATATGTCTCTACAAATTTTCTACTATCAATTTTATAGGAATGCTGCCATTTGTTCTTGTAATTTCTTTGCTTCTTCTGCAGCTTTTTCAGCGAAGTCTTTTTCTTTTGAAGCGTAGATGATGCCTCTTGATGAGTTAACCAACAAGCCACATTCTTTGTTGAGACCAAATTTAGCTACTGCAGCCAAGTCGCCGCCTTGTGCTCCAACACCAGGAACCAAGAAGAAGTGATTTGGTAACATCTGTCTTATTTCGCCTAATTCTTCAGGATGTGTAGCTCCAACAACATACATCATCTTGTTGTCGTCAGCCCATGTGCTTGACTTAGCGAGAACTTCTTTGTAAAGTTCATGACCTTCCACGTTGAGATATTGGAAATCTTTTGAACCCTTGTTTGAAGTAAGAGCTAACAAGATAACCCATTTGTCTTCAAAGCCTAAGAATGGTTCAACTGAATCTAATCCCATATAAGGAGCTACTGTGATAGCGTCGCTGCTCATTGTTTCAAAGAACGCTCTTGCGTAGTTGGCTGATGTGTTGCCGATGTCGCCTCTCTTGGCATCAGCGATGACGAAAATCTCAGGATAGTTAGCTTTGATATATTTTATTGTCTTGTCTAAGCTTTCCCAGCCTTTAGCACCATAAACTTCGTAAAAAGCAGTGTTAGGTTTGTAAGCTACTGTATATTGTGCTGTTGCATCAATAATTTGTTTGTTGAATTCGAAGACAGGATCTTCACATTCCAAAAGATGTTGAGGAATCTTGTTGATGTCGGTGTCTAAACCAACGCAAAGAAATGATTTCTTTGCAAATATCTGTTCTACTAATTGTTGTTTGTTCATGATGTTATATTTTTAGTTTAAAGTTTAATGTTTAAAGTAGTTTCTTGTTGATATACTCTTAAGTTTAAAATTTCATCATAATTTAACCTTAAACCTTAAGCTTTAAACATTAAACAAATTTAATTTTTAACTTATGTTTTCAATTATAAATTTTCTTTAAGTCGTTCAGCGTTTTCCGCCATCTGGAGTTTTTCTATTATCTCGTTGATGTCGCCATCGATGATAGCTTGCAAGTTATAAATTGTCAAGTTGATACGATGGTCAGTGACGCGTCCTTGTGGATAGTTGTATGTTCTGATCTTTGCTGAGCGGTCGCCAGTTGACACCATTGTCTTTCTTTGTGAGGCGATGCTTTCAAGGTATTTGTTGTACTCTCTTTCATAGAGACGTGTTCTCAAAACCTTCATCGCTGTTGCAAGATTCTTGATCTGAGATTTCTCATCTTGACATGAAACGACGATGCCACTTGGGATGTGAGTCAGACGTACTGCTGAATATGTTGTGTTAACAGACTGGCCTCCTGGACCTGAAGCACAGAATGTCTCTTTGCGTATATCTTTTTCGTTGAGTTCTACGTCGAATTCTTCTGCTTCAGGGAGAACAACTACTGATGCTGCTGATGTGTGGATTCTGCCTTGTGTTTCAGTCTTAGGAACACGTTGCACGCGGTGAACTCCAGACTCGAATTTCAAAAGTCCGTATGCGCCATCGCCTATAACGTTGAATACTATTTCCTTGAAACCACCTGCTGTACCTTCGTTAAGTTCAACGACTTCTATTTTCCAGCCTTTTGTCTCGCAGTATCTGATATACATTCTGTAGAGGTCTCCTGCGAAAATAGATGCTTCGTCGCCACCGCTACCAGCACGTATTTCCATCACAGCATTTTTGTCGTCTGTTGGATCTTTAGGGATGAGCATCACTCGGATTTCTTCCTCAATAGTCTCACGTCTTTGTTCAGCCTCTGTGAGTTCTTCCTGTGCCATTTCGCGCATCTCTTCATCTTTCTCATTCTTTAAGATCTCACGAGCTTCCTCCATATTAGACAAGAGGTTCTTATATTCTTTGAAAGCTACTACAATAGGTTCCAACTCTTTGTAGTCCTTGTTGATCTTGACGAAACGTTTCATGTCGCCGATGATCTCAGGGTCGTTGAGTTGTTCTCCTAATGTTTCCCATTTGGTTTTTATATCTTCTAACTTATCAATGATTTCCATCTTTGGTAGGTTCTTTCTTATTAATATTCAAATGAGCCGAATTCACTCTTGATTGTGAGTCGTTTCTTTTCAGATGCTTCAACATGACCGACAATCTGAGCTTCGATATTGAATTCTTTAGCTATCTGAATCATTTCTTCAGCTGCTTTTTCGTTGGTATATATTTCGAGACGATGTCCCATGTTGAATACCTTATACATTTCTTTCCAGTCTGTTCCTGATGATTCTTGAATCATTCTGAAGAGAGGAGGAAGTTTGAACATGTTGTCTTTCACGATATGGAGACTGTTGGTGAAGTGTAGCACTTTTGTCTGTGCACCGCCGCTGCAGTGGATGATACCGTTGATTTGTTTTCTGAAGTTGTTCAAGATTGGAACCATCAATGGGAGATATGTACGGGTAGGAGAGAGGATGAGTTTGCCTACATCGACACCTTCTATCTCTGTTGGTTCTGTTAATGTATGAGGACCAGAATATATTAAGTCTTCTGGAATTGAATGGTCGAAGCTTTCTTCGTATTTTTCTGCCAAGTAATGACCTAACACATCGTGGCGTGCTGAGGTGAGTCCATTGCTGCCCATGCCACCGTTGTATCTGTCTTCGTATGTGGCTTGTCCAGATGATGAGAAACCAACGATGACATCACCTGCTTTTATGTTATTTTCAATTACTTCGTCTCTTCTCATGCGGGCTGTCACTGTACTATCGACGATGACGGTGCGTACAAGGTCGCCGACGTCAGCTGTCTCACCACCTGTGAGGTAGATGCCGCATCCTAGTGAACGTAATTTGGCGAGAAATTCTTCTGTACCGTTGATGATGGCTGAGATGACTTCGCCTGGGATGAGGTTTTTGTTACGTCCTATTGTGGATGACAATAACATCTTGTCGGTAGCTCCGACGCATAAAAGGTCGTCGGTGTTCATGACGATAGCGTCTTGTGCTATACCTGACCATACTGATAAGTCACCGGTTTCTTTCCAATAAAGATAAGCTAATGACGATTTGGTACCTGCGCCATCGGCATGCATTATGTTACAATATTCATTGTCGTCACCTAGTACATCAGGGATGATTTTGCAAAATGCATTAGGATATAATCCTTTATCTAAATTCTTGATTGCATTGTGGATGTCTTCTTTCTCTGCAGAGACGCCACGAAGTTGATAACGCTTTTCTACTGACATTGCTTTCTTTATTTAAAAATGAGTTTCATACTTTCTGTATCGAAGACAGATTCTCCAAATTGTTTGAGTGTCTTTTCTCCGATGAGCCAGTCTGTTCTCAAGTTGTTATATACTCTTACTTTTACATTTTTTACTGAACGGTTGGCAATCCACATTTCCTTGATGTAGAACTCAGCCCTGTCGGCAACGGCACCGACGGTGATTATTCTGTCAATATTGTCGCCTATGAAATCTTCTTTGCCTACGAGACCGTCATTTAACATTTGCATAACTTTTCTTTGAGATACTCCAAATTCAAAGCTTTGGTCGTAAGTGACGGTTTCTGTATATGCGTTGATGATGGCTTTGAACGATATATAACCTTGTTTGTCTATGGCAAAATCTACGGCATTGTCTTGATGTTTCATATCGACGACAGCCATCTGATCGTCGCTGATAAATTCTCTAGACACATAGTCCTTGCTGATGACTCTGAACTCTGACCTACGATTAAGTTGGTGTGCATATTCTTTGATGTCATCGCTAGGTAATGCGTTGATATAATCTTCTGTCAATGTCGTTCCGGATTTGAATGTATATCCTTCGTATGTGTAATCTTTTTGTAAAGTTCTTGGTACTCTTTCTCCGTATCCTTTAGCAGTGAGACGGAACGGGTCGATGCCTCTTATGACGAGATAGTCGCATACTGACTGAGCACGTTTTTGAGATAACAAGTCATTCTTCTCATGAGTGTCGCGGTTGTCGGTATGAGAACCTAACTCGATGGTGATGTTAGGATTTATCTGTAACATTTCGATGAGACCTCTCAAAGAGTCTTCAAATTGTGGTCTTAACTCCCATTTTGACAATTCATATAGAATGTCAGGCAGTACAACTGGCAGATCTGGAATTACACTTATCTCGTATTCTTTGTTGAAGTCTCTGCTAAATTCTAGTCCGACAGTGCTGATGGTGTCGGTGAATGAGAAATAGTTGTTCTTGTCAATGGTAAGTATGTAGGTGTTTCCAAGTTGAATCTGAGTGTTGGTGAATAGGAATGCACCTTTTTCACTGCTGTTTGTTGTATATTTTGAACCGTCAGAGCCTTCAATTTTTACAGTGGCACCTTCTACATATTGTAAACTGCTAGCATTTTTTATGGTTCCGCTTACTGTGAATAATACAGGAGGTTCGATGAAATAATAAATGTCATCATCGAGACCGTTTCTGGTGTCTCTGTTACTTATGAAAAATCCTCTTTCTTCTGACGGATGGAATGTTATGCCGTAGTCATTTCCTATTGAGTTGACAGGAGATTTAAGGTTGACAGGTGTTGTCCATTCTCCTAATGAATCCAAGGTGCTGACGAAGATGTCGAGACCGCCCATTCCGCCATGACCATCTGATGCGAAGTATAGGGTGCTGTCGTTTCTCAGATATGGATATAGTTCATCACTTTCTGTATTGATGACAATTCCTAAGTTTCTTGGGCGACCGAATGTTTCAGATTTGCTTTCCCTTTCAGAAATCCATAAGTCTTTGCCTCCTATGCCTGTCCTTCTTTCTGAAGCGAATATAAGTTTAAGCTCGTCGCTGGATAGTGTAGGATGACCTACTACATCCAAGCTGTCGATAGTCTTGATTTCTACTGTTATAGGATCACTGAATGCGCTTCCGGAACGTGACGATGACATTATCTGACAACCTGACTGACGTTTTTTATGGTTAGGGCATCTTGTGAAATACAATGTCGTGAAATTATGGTTCATGAATGCTGTACCTTCACTACCTTCTGAGTTAAGGATGTCTTCATCTACTAGCATTGGTTCTTCCCATTCGCCTTGTTTGTTCTGGCGTGCTGTATAGAAGTCTGGGAAATTTTGTCCTGTGATGGCGTCTTTTTCTTTCGATACACCGTCTTCTCTTGTAGAAGCGAATATCACTTCATTATAATTGTTTGAAATCCATGAGATGCCAAAATCAGATGCTCTGGAATTGAGTTTCTTCAGACGTGTCACTTCATATTTTGAAGGATATTCTATCCATGATTGAATGTGCTGTATGTCTTCCAATGCAGCAAAACCTCTTGGGTCGTCTGGCATTATCTCGTTATAGATTGTATAATATTCTGCTGCTGCTTCATATTTCTGGTTTCTTTTCAATACATTAGCGTAGTTGAGATATACAATAGGGTTCTCTTTTGGATATTCTGTACGCATCAGTCTCTTGTATTGTGATTCGGCAAGCTTGGTGGCCTCTGTCAATCTGTAACACTCTGCGAGCTGGTGTGTGATGTATGTGCGTTCTTCTTCGTATTTTTTGTTGCCAGTTTTCTTGTATGCTTTTTTATAGCGTTCTATTGCGACATTATATTGTTTGCGTTCGAAGGCTATGTCGGCAGATTTGCTTGGGTTTCTGCGTTGAGCGCAAACAGGTTCAGCTGCGCCTAAAATAATGACTATGAGTATGAGAAATAATTTCTTTAACATATAAATACCTTTTATAAGGTGTAACGTAATTAATGTTACAAAAGTATGAAAAAAAACACTATTGTCGAAAGACAAAAGACAAAAGATGAAAGATTTTTTTAGAGGGAGTAGAGGAATTAAATGTTTAGAGTAATTAAAGGGAATTGAGATTTGTCCCTTTGCCCCTCAAATCCCTCTGCCCCTATGCCCCTCAAGCCCCTCAAGCCCCTCAAGCCCCTCAAGTCCCTAAAATCCCTCAAGTCCCTGATAATATTCTAAAGTTAAAAAAAGAGCTCCCAATTCATAGGAGCTCTTTTAAACTTTAGCCTTTAGACTTTCGTCTTTAGTCTATTTTATTATTTCTTTTTTGTATTAGCTGTTTCTAATTGTGCATCGTATTCTTTACCTTTGAAGAGTCTGTATGCCAAAGGTGTAGCGATGAACATTGATGAGAATGTACCAGCGATCATACCAACTAACAATGCGAATACGAAACCGCGGATTGTTTCACCACCGAAGATGAAGATTGCTAACAATACGACGATTGTTGTACCTGATGTGTTGATAGAACGTAACAATGTGCTGTTGTTTGCACTGTTGAAGAGTTCTCGCCAGCCTTTCTTAGGGAATAATGTAACGTTTTCACGTACACGGTCGAAGATAACCACTGTGTTGTTGATTGAGTAACCGATGATTGTCAAAACAGCAGCGATGAATGATTGGTTAACTTCCATTGTGAATGGTAATACATTGTTGAGCAATGAGTACATACCGATAACGATCAATGTGTCGTGAGCCAAACAAACGATGCTTGACAAACCATATTGCCATCTTCTGAATCGGATAGCGATGTAAATGAACATAACAACGAGAGATACGATAACAGCGACGAAAGCTTTACGTGTAACGTCGTCAGCAACTGTAGCACCAACTTTTTGTGAGCTCAAGATGCCGAGTAATACGTTGCTCTTGTCTGAGTCTGTTGTGAATTGTTCGTATGTCATTTCTGTTTCGTACAAGCCTTTGAGTGCGTTGTAGATGAGACCTTGGATTTCAGCGTCAACGTCTTGTGCGTTGTCGTTAATCTTATAGTCTGTTGTTATCTTAACTTGACGGCTTGGACCGTAAGTCTTAACTTCAGGAACGCTTTCAAATTCTTTAACGTTAGCTAATGCGCTACGTACTTCGTTAACTGTAACGTCTTTGTCGAAGCGGACAACATAGTTACGTCCACCTTTAAAGTCGATACCGAGGTTCAAACCACGTACTGCTAATGAACCAACGCTGATAGCGATGAAGATACCTGCGATGATAGCTGCTTTCTTACCGAAACCGATGAAATCGAATGCAGTGTTCTTCATGAAGTTACGTGTAGCGTTATTTGAGAAGTTGATGTTCTTGTCTTTCTTCAACCAACCTTCAAATACTAAACGTGAGATGAAGATTGATGTGAATAATGATGTAGCGATACCTATCATCAATGTTGTTGCGAAACCTTGAACAGGGCCTGTACCGAATTCGAACAATACGAATGCTGTCAAGAATGTTGTGATGTTACCGTCGAGGATAGCTGAGTAAGCTGCTTTATAACCGTCAGCGATAGCTGTTCTTAAGCCTTTACCTGCGCGTAATTCTTCTTTGATACGTTCGAAGATGATAACGTTAGAGTCAACTGCCATACCGAGTGTTAAGACGATACCTGCGAGACCAGGCAATGTCAATACTGTACCGAATGATGCTAATACGCCGAACATGAAGAAGATGTTAACTAACAAGGCGATGTCTGATGCAACACCAGCTTTGTTGTAGAAGAACATCATATAAACGAGAACGAGGATGAAAGCGATGATGAGTGACCAGAGACCTGATTGGATAGCTTCTTGACCCAATGATGGACCAACGACGTTTTCTTCAAGGATTCTTGCTGGAGCTGGCAATTTACCTGCTTTCAAGATGTTAGCTAAGTCTTGTGCTTCTTCAACTGTCATGTCACCGCCAGAGATAGATGAACGTCCGCTTGGGATTTCATCGTTAACTACTGGATATGAATATACGTAGTTGTCGAGTACGATAGCGACTTGTCTGCCGATATTTTCACCTGTTAAACGTTTCCATGCTTTTGCACCTTCTGTGTTCATTTGGATTGTAACTTCAACGCGACCGTTTTGATCGTAGTCTTGACGTGCGTCAACGATGACTTCACCGCCGAGAGCTGCTTTGTTTTCGCGTGATGTCTTCAATGCTACGAGGTCGATGAATTCTGTACCGTCTTCTGTTACGTTAGGTTTTACGCACCATGCGAATCTTACGTTGCGTGGGAATACGTTGCTGACTTGTTTGAGCATTCTGTTGATGTTAGCGGTATCTTTTACCAAAGCCATACCAACGCGTGCTGTTTGTGCAGGATATGTCTGACCTACTTCGTTTTGATAATAAGAAGGTGTTAAATAGTTGTAGATTGGGAAGTTGGCTCTCATTTCTTCTAAAGCTTCTTCTTGAGCTTTTAATGAGTCGTTTGCCAAGAGTGCTGGTTCGTCGCTGTCTTTTTCAGCTTCTTTAGTTTCGTCATTTTCTAAAGCTTTGTTAGCTTTGTTGATTTCAGCAAGACGTTTGTTAGCTTCGTCGAAATATTCATAAAGTTCTGTGAAGTTGTATGTTTCCCAGAATTCGAGTTGTGCTGTACCTTGTAAAAGTTTACGGACACGTTTAGGATCTTTGATGCCTGGGAGTTCGACGAGGATACGTCCTGAGTTTTCTAATTTTTGGATGTTTGGTTGAGCAACGCCGAAACGGTCGATACGAGTTCTTAAGATTTGGTAAGAACGGTCGATAGCGCTGTTCGTTTCTTCTTTGATAACGCTCAATACTTCAGCGTTTGTTGAGTTTACTGTGATGCCCTTGTCTTTGAATTCAAACAAGAAGATAGGAGCTAATTTAGCGTTAGGATCTAATTGTTGGAAAGCGTCACCGAACAAGTCAACGAAATCTCTTTGGCTGTTGAGATGTTGCTCGTTAGCCATTCTTAAAGCTTCAACGAATGTTGGGTCTGTGCTGTGACCTGAGAGAACTTCGATGATGTCTGGAACAGAGACTTCCATCATGACGTTCATACCGCCTTTAAGGTCGAGACCTAAGTTAATTTCCATTTCTTTTGCTTGACGATAAGTTTGTCCTAATGGATAAACTTTCACTGTGCTCATTGAATCTAAATAATAAGTTTCTCTGGCACCTTGAATTGAATCTAATAAGTAATCGTAAGCATTTTGATCACCTTTGGCAAGAACTTCTGCCATTTTCACTGATTCTGCACTTGTAGCATATTCGGCTGCTTTCTTTTCAACGCGTCTTGTTACGAATGAAAAAGACAATTGATACAAAGAAAATACAGCTAAAACAATAGCTAAAAGTTTGATAACTCCTTTGTTTTGCATTGTAAATCTATTTTTTATAATTAATTATTTTATTTCAATTTTACCTAAAAACAATTTTTGGGGTGCAAAAGTACGATTTTTTTATCTTATAAACAAGTGCTTTTTATAAAAACTTGAAAAATATGAAAAGAGGAAATTTTAGACAACAGACTTTTTAGTTAGGAGTTGAGGAAGACTACATGACCACAAGACTACAAGACCACAAGTTTTTTAAAATTAGGAGTTAGGAATGTTTTGAACTTTGGCTTTTGACCTAAGGCTTTTGAATCTTTTTTGTGATGTAGTAATGTAGTAATGTAGTAATGATATTATTCCCTCAATTCCCTCTAATCCCTCTGCACCTCTAATTCCTCTAGTCCCTCTACCCCTGAACTCCTAAATTCCTGAATTCCTACAAAAGTTCTGAGATTCTGAGTTTTTTATTTAACCCACTTTCCACTTTCTCCTTCATTCGTCAATAACAACTCCGCTGATTTTTAAAATTGACTTGGAATTATTCTTGGCATTGGATTTAACAACGATTACTTTTGTAAAGTCTCCAACAATGTTTGTATTGTATTTGACTTTGATACTTGAGAGTAAACTGATATTGCGGATGAAACCATTATTGTTAATAGTAGCAATATTTTATTTGTTTTTCTTTTCATATTCTTCTTTCGCTTTTAACAATTCTGAATAATCTCCTAACTTGTAATCCTTAAAAACGACGTTCTTGTCTGGCGAGATGAGATAATAATAACCGAGAGAAGGAATACGTATGCAATTTCCTAATCCTTTGGCAGAATACATGATGTCAGTGGAGTTTGTTTTATCAGCAATCTTGTTTATTAAACTTAAATTATTGGAAGAATAATTGACAGCATAAATTTTAATTCCATAATCATTAAGAACATGAGAGCCCAAAGAGTCTTTTTCGCGCCCAAACTCATATAATTGCTTTATGCATGGTTCACAGTTTAAAGACCATAGGTATATTAATATCCATTCATTATCATTGCAAAATTTGACGGTGTCATTCTGTAGAGAAATCAATGGATAATTGAACAATTCCTCATTGATTATATCGTCAGATGATGTTCGTGAATATGGCGGATTCTTTTCGTTGTGAAAACTGTAAGATGGATATAATTTATCGTCGAACAATACTTCATAGCAACCTGCAGATTTATCAAAACAAATATTTCTGATATATGTATAAATTTCATATTTGCAACTATCAATATTCTTTGTGCTATATGCGTATTCTAAAAGTTTTGTTTCAGAATTTATGATGTTATAAATATCAGTTCTGACATAATTGTCAAAGTGTTCTGTTGAGTCATTATATATATATCCGTCATGATAGCCTTTATATATGATATAATTTCTACTATCAATTATGGTGTCTTTTCTTGAAGAAATTAAGAAGAAACATCCAATAGGCACTTTTATTTTTTCTAAGTAATGAATATAATATGGGATATCTGTAAATGTCTTGGATAGAATATCATCTATGCCTACCTGATTATAAAAAGAATTCTTGTTTCTTACATCATCAAACATAGATAACTCACAATTAACATGATCTATATATTTCATCTGCTTGTTTGTAAGTTTGAAGCAAAATATTGAGTCCATATTACAATAGATTAAATATTGTTTGTCATTTTTTATCATATTGATGTTATATTTATGTGTATATGATTTTATTCCGTCAATATAGAAATCTCGTTCGATTTCAAAACCAATATTATCGTAAGTGATAGTTTCAGCTTGTTTCACATATTGTCTATGCTTCTTAAAACTCCAGTCATTCAACATTGATTGAGAATATGATGGACACAAAAATGTTATTAACAGATAAAATATTGTAAGAAATAGAAATCTTTTCATCAGGTGTAGAATTTAGAAAATAGAAACTAATTCCATTAAAAAACGTAAAAGCCAAGATTCTCCTTGTTCGCATTTGGCATTTTCTTGACCTTCTTCGCAATTTGAGCATCTCCAATAATGATCAGCTAATTTTGTTTTGTCGCAACCTTTCATAAAAATTCAATTTTAAATTTTTTGCAAAAGTAGAGCATATAACAATGTGCTTAGAGACGCCTATATACCGTTTCCAAGTTTATTTGATGCTGATGAAAAGTTTATTGCTTTAAACGCTTTGCTTATCAATGTTTTATGGCGGGAGTGGAGGAGAGGGGATTTCTAAGTTTTTTTTGAGCCTTCGGCTGTCAACAGTCAACAGTCAACGGTCAACAGACTTCGTTCATGGTTTTTGCCGTGAGCCATGAGCTATGAGCTGTTTTTGAACTTTTTTAGTGATGGAGTGATGAAGTGATGTGAAAAACCCCTCTAATCCCTCTAATCCCTCTGCACCTCTAATTCCTCTAGTCCCTCTACCCCTGAACTCCTAAATTCCTGAATTCCTGCAAAAGTTCTGAGATTCTGAGTTTTTTATTTAATCCATTTTCCACTTCTCCTTCATTCGTCAATAACAACTCCGCTGATTCTTAAAATTGGCTTTTGAATTATTCTTGGCATTGGATTTAACAACGATTACTTTTGTAAAGTCTCCAACAATGTTTGTATTGTATTTGACTTTGTTACTTGAGAGTAAACTGATATTGCGGATGAAACCATTATTGTTAATAGTAGCAATAATTTATTTATTTTCATTTTCATATTCTTCTTTAGCTTTTAACAATTCTGAATAATCTCCTAACTGGTAATCTTTAAAAACGACTTTCCTATCTGGCGAGATGAGATAATAATAACCGAGGTAAGGAATACTGATACAACCGTTGAATCCTTTGGCAGAATAGATTATATCTGTAGAATTTGTTTTTTCGGATATGTTTTTTAATATATCCATATTGTCGGTGCTATAGTTTATAGCAAGAATTTCGATTCCTTCTTTTTCAATTATTCTATAACCTAAAGAATCTATTTCGTGTTTGTAGCCGTTAAGGTTTTCTATGCATGAAGGACAATTCAAACTCCATAGATTCAATAGTGTCCAAGAGTTACTATCTCTAAGATATGTGGTGTCATTATTTAAGGAAATTAAAGGATAATCTAAAATGTCATCGTCAATTTCCTCATTAGAAGAACCTCTCATGCTATAAGGCAGATTATTCTCGTCATGATATGAATAAGCATAATATTTCAAATTGTTAAAATCGAATATTGAATCTAAAAATACTTGCTTATTGTTGTATGATATATCTGATACAATATAGGTTGTTTTAAACTTAAAATTATTTTCTGTAATGTTTTTAACACAAACGCTATCAATGTGATTGTTTGCAGTATTGATGTAAGTATGAACCGAATACTGAATTGGAATGTCGTAGTTATGAGTATCACTATTGTAAATATGAGCCATTGGAGTTTTGCTAACGAACACTCTGCAATTAACATCTCTTATCGTAGTGTCTGTGTTTTTTTCGTGTGTGAGGTAATTACTTATGATAAATTTTTTCCCTAATATTTGATGATAATAAGTTATTTCCTTGAAAACAGATTCTGTTGTGTTTTTTACAATCCAATAAGCATCCTTGCCTTCACCAATGCATTTGATTCGAGCCATTTCTCTATTGTTGCGATCAACCAAATAATAATTCTTGTTGTCGAATTTCATGAACCTTGTCGAATCAGAGTTTATGAATGTAAATGATGGACGCTTTTTGTCATAATGGTATATTAGGTAGAATGTTTCTGTTGGATCTTTAATCTCGTTGTAAAATGAATGTTTACTTATTTTGATACTTAGAAAATTGTTGTTTGCAATGGCAGATTTAGCACATTGTATATATTGTACTTGTTCTTTTATATTATCATGAAATTCTGAGCATGATGTAAAAATCATACTCAGAACAAATATTTTTAAAAGTATCTTCATATTTAATGTATTATTTTACTATATCTCCGATACCACTTAATATACCACCTATTATGCATCCTAATCCTTCACTAGAAGTTGTTGTTTGTTCGCACCAGTGATCTTTATCTACTACTGAACATGGAATGCATCCGTAATATCCTTCAAATTTCTCAGGTTGACATGTTGAAGCATTACAATTATGTCCTGTACATTGAACAAACCATCTTGCGTTCGCGCTCATCCCGAATGCGAACAGCATAATCATAAGTGCTAACTTTCTCATATCAATTTTTCATTTAATCTTTCATTGTAAAATTATGACGTATCAAGCTAACTTTGGAAGTGCTTACATGCGTTTTCCAAGTTTATTTTGATAATAAAGAAAGTTTGGTTTTAAAATAAATTGTAGGTCAGTAATTTACGAAAGAAAAGGGGATGGGTGTTTTCCAAGTTTTTTTAATGGAAATTAGTAATGAAGCTATTGTTATTTAAATTGTCAACTATCAATTTTCCATTTTCAGCTTTCAATTTCGATAGTATTTTTCCAGAATGAAATCTCTAATGTCGCTTCCGTAGCCTTCGGCTCCTATTTTCTTTCTGATGTTGGTGCGTGACTTGGCGACGGAGCTTTCTCCTAAGTCCATCAGGTTGGCGATGTCGCGGCTGCTGAGCGGAAGCAACGACAATAGGAATACATTGTATTCGGTCTCGTTTAAGCTGCCGTAATTGTTCTTGATCATTGCGGGCAGTTTCGGATATGTGTTCTCAACCAAATCGACGGCGGTTTTAAGTCCAGTCTTGTTGAAGGACCCGAAAACAAGACTCTTCAGCTCGTTGATGACAGTCTTGTCGTCGTCTTTATGATTCTTCTCTGCATTATGGACTTTTACAATCAGTTTGGCTCTTTGCTTCAGTATGTTATCGACAGACGACTTGATGCCGCTGTTCAGATCTTCAAGAAGATGGAATTCGTTTTTCAGATTGTTCATCTCTATGGCAATCTGCTCGTTCTTTCTTATAAGATATATCTCGTTTTTCTTTTTGTGTATTATGAGTAATGAAATAGTGATTATAAGAACGATGACAATAGTCAACATCATTATTATCAGTTTGAACTGGCTGTTGAGTTTTTTATGGTAATTGTTGCTGAGACGTTCGTAATCATATTTCTTTTCAATTTCGTATATGTTCTGCTGCATGTTGTCTTCTCTTATCTTGTCGATGGTTCTCGTGAGCCTGTCCTGATAATATAAAGCACTGTCGTTCATGTTGAGCGAGGTATAATAATCTGAAATAAAACTATACGAACTCGCCAAGAAAGCCATATCGTTTATATTGTCTATTTCGTTTATGAGTTTGTGAGTATATTTTTTTGTGGAATCTTGTTCTCCTGTTTCAAGATATAATTCAGCCAAATTCAGATTATACAGAGATGTTGCCAAAGAATCTCCGTTCGCTTCAATCGACAGTCTTAGAAAATCTTTTGCTTCTTCAATTCTATTACATTCTCTATAAATCACGTGTGCGAATTGATATACGGATGATAATAATTTTTTATTGTCGCTATCAGTAACAATATCTAATGCTTTGTCTATATAATAGATGGAATTGTCGTTGTTGAGAGAAATTAAATACCCTTTTGCGATATTGGCGTAAGATGTTGTCAACATTTCCTTATCATCCTCTTTGATATAATTGATAGATTGCAGATGTTTTTCTAATGCCTTGTCGAAATAATTTTGTTTGCCATAGATGTTTGCGATATAGGAAGTGCTTAGATACATCAAGATAGAATCGTGTGAGAGTTCTGCTGTAGAAAACGCATAGTTATATTCGTTTAAAGCCTTGCCGTAGTTTTGTCTTTCGTCATATACGCAGCCGCTGTAGAGATAGCTCTGGGCAATGAGCTTTGGGTCGTGAGCCTTTCCTATGAAATAATCTTTCGCTTCAAAGATAATAGTGTCGTCTTTGATGTCTTTGAAGTTTTTATATTTGGCTTGTACGTTGGTCACAAGATATTCCATATAGTTTTCTTTGCTGAGGAATTTCTCGGGCAGGAAGATAGAGTCTAAATACATCAATGCGCTGTCGGGAGCAGATTCGATGAGGCGTTGCGCCTTCTCCAAGAGACGCAATGCCTCATCCCGACGAGCACACGAAACCATCAGTAAAAATAATAATGGTAATATCTTTAATAAACTCTTCATCCACCCTTAGCCTTTAGCCCTTAGTCTTTAGTCTTTAGTCTTTAGCCCTTAGCCATCAATACCTCAACCACTTCCAGATTTCTTTCCAACTAGGTTTCTTGCCATACATCAAAATGCCAGTTCTGTATATCTTGGCTGCAAGCCATGTAATAGCAATAAATGTGATTATCAATAAAAATAATGAAAGTCCTACCTGCCAGTATGGTACTCCGAATGGTATTCTTATCATCATGGAGATAGGTGATGTGAAAGGTATCATTGAAAGCCACATGCTTAATCCGCTGTCGGGATTGTTAATCATGGCTGTTGAACATACTATCGCTAAAATCAATGGTATAGTGACGATGGTGATGAATTGGTTGCTGTCGGTTTCGTTGTCAACCATACCGCCTACTGCTGCAAACACTGCCGCATAAAGGAAGAATCCAAAAACGAAATATAACAAGAAACTTATCAATATTGCCTTGAAGTTAATCGTCTGTATCATATTCACTACTTCGAGCATGACATCTTGTCCCTGATTTGTCTCGACAATCTGACTTATTTCTTCTGTCATTACTGTTCCTGAAGGTGATATGATTTCTGGTCCTAAGATGACTCCGCTTGCTACTAGATATATTCCTAATGTTAGGACGATCCATAGCACGAATTGTGTGAGACCAACAAGTGCAATACCTAATATTTTGCCCATCATCAACTCGAAAGGCTTGACGGAACTTATAATGACTTCTACAATACGATTGCTTTTCTCTTCAATGACGCCTCTTAAAACCTGATTGCTGAAAAGGAATATGACGAAGTAGATGACAATTGCAAGTAAAAGACCTATAGTTGATTCTAACTCTGCGTAACTTGTTTTTTCTCCTTCTTCAGAATCCATGCGTATGGTTGAGATATTGATGCTGGTATTCACTGACTTGACGATTTTAGGGTCAATGCCGTGAGCAAGTAATTTCCTATGCTCGACTTCCTGTTTCATCACGCTCTTGATATATGAGCTCAACGACATTGGTATCTGCTTGTTGCTGTATAACTTGGCATTCGTCGGTACGCTCAGTTCAGTTGCTGGAACGTATAATACAGCGTCGTAGATACCTTCTAAGACTAACTTCTTTAGACTGTCTATATTCTCGTCAATTTCGGTATATACGAATGTGTTTACATCTGTGTTTTCAAATTTTCCGTTAAACCAATCGGTCTCGTCCAAAACAGCGATGGATTTGTTTGTCTCCATGTTATCAGACTTCAACATCAGCAGGGGAGGAGCTATCATCAAGGCTGCGAAAAATAACGGGCCTAAGAATGTTATAATCAGAAAACTGCGTTTTTTTACACGAGTAAGATATTCTCTCTTTAATATTATACTTAAATTATTCATGCTTCTTAAAACTTTAAATGCTATTAACTATGAATTATAAACTATTAACTCTATTAATGAAAATATCATTCATTGAAGGAAGTAGTTCTCTGTATGAAATAATAGTTCCTTTTTCAGATAGATAATTAATCAAAATATTAGGATTAGTTTCTTTATCAGAGCTTATAACTAATGTGATTTCGCCGTTAGAATCAGTCTCTTCTGAAATTAAAGAGAAGTTTTCGGGCAATACATGCTCTCCTGAATTCCTGAATTCCTGAGTTCCTGAATTCCTTAATTTAACTTCAAATTTATTCTCTTTATGATCTTGTTTAATCTGATATACGCTGCCTTCTAAAACCTTTTGACCTTTATTGATAAGCATGATGTTGTCGCATAATTCTTCTACAGATGACATGTTGTGAGTAGAGAAAATTATGGTAGCACCTTTGTCGCGAAGTTCTAATATTTCTTTTTTAAGGAGGTTGACGTTGATCGGGTCAAAGCCTGAGAATGGTTCGTCGAAAATAAGTAAAGGTGGGTTGTGTATAACAGTGACGATAAACTGTATTTTCTGCTGCATACCTTTGCTCAGTTCTTCAACTTTTCTATCCCACCAGTTTAATATGTCGAATTTATGAAACCATTGTTTTAGTCTTTTTTCCGCATCTCTTTGACTGACGCCTTTGAGTTGTGCCAGATAGATGGCTTGTTCACCAACTTTCATGCTTTTGTACAAGCCTCTTTCTTCAGGCAGATATCCTATTTGTGAGATATGGCTTCGATTCAATTTCTCGCCGTTGAATATTATGGAACCTTCATCTGGAGCTGTTATCTGGTTCAGCATTCTGATCAGTGTGGTTTTACCGGCTCCGTTAGGGCCTAACAATCCGTATATGCTTTGTTTTGGTACTCTGATGCTGATGCTGTCCAAGGCTTTGTAATTGCCATACGTCTTGCTGACGTTGTTTATCTCTATAAAGTTATTCATGCTTTTTTAGTTTATAGTTATTTTAAGTTTAGAGAAATGGTCATGAATTGTCATGACCATAAACTCTATACTTTAAACATTATTACATTAGCTAAAAAATTTCTTGAATTTTTTAAATGGGCTTTTGTCCTTTTCGGAAGAAGGGTTCATGTTTTCGCTTTCGAGGAGGGATTTCATTATTTTCTCTTCTTCTTTATTAAGGTTTTGAGGAGTCCATACATTGACGTTGACGAGTAGGTCGCCTCTGCCATATCCGTTAAGTTCTGGCAGGCCTTTGCCTCTAAGTTTTATCACTTCACCGCTTTGAGTTCCAGAAGGTATTTTCACTTCGGTAGTTCCGTCTATGATAGGTATTTCTACTGTTGCTCCCAATGCGGCTTGAGGAAAACTTATGAATAGGTTATATATAAGGTCGTTGCCTTCTCTTTCCAGATTTTTGTCTTTTTCTTCTTCTATGAGGATGATGAGGTCGCCTGCGATACCGTTTCTTGCACCTGCATTACCTTTGCCTCTTACTGACAGTTGCATTCCATCGGCAACGCCGGCAGGTATGTTGAGTTCTATTATCTCTTCGCTTTTTACGATGCCGTTGCCTTGGCATTCAGGACATTTGTGCTTTATTATTTTACCTTCGCCGCCGCAAGTAGGGCATGTACTTACAGTCTGCATCTGTCCGAAGATAGAATTTTGTACTCTGACAGTCTGTCCTCTTCCGTTACATGTAGGGCAGGTCTCGAAGCTGTTGTCTTTTGCGCCGCTGCCTCCGCAGTGTTCGCAAGGGACGAATTTGTTTACTTTTACTTTTTTCTTGACGCCTTCGTTTATCTCGCTTAAGTTAAGCTTGACTCGAAGTCTGAGGTTGCTGCCTCTGTTGACGTGACGTTGGGCCTGACGTCCGCCGCCGAATCCGCTGCTGAATCCGAATCCGCCGCCACCGAAGAGGTCGCTGAAAATATCACCGAAATGACTGAAGATGTCGTCCATTCCGCTGAAGCCTTGTTGTCCGTGTAAACCAGCATGTCCGAATTGATCGTAACGTGCACGTTTATCTGGGTTACTCAAGACTTCGTATGCTTCTGCTGCTTCTTTGAATTTCTCTTCTGCATCTTTGTCATCAGGGTTCTTGTCAGGATGATATTTTACAGCCATCTTACGATAGGCTTTCTTTATTTCTTCGCTCGAAGCGTTTTTAGGTACTTCAAGTACTTCGTAGTAATCCCTTTTCTCCATTGTCTTTTTGTTTTAATTATCAACCGCCGACAACGACGCGAGCATAGCGTATTACTTTGCCGTTGAGTTTATAACCCTTTTGTATTACGTCTATTACTTTTCCTTTCTGTGATTCGTCAGTGACAGGGACATTTGTCAGAGCTTCGTGTTCGTCAGTGTCAAATACAGCGTCTTTGGCATTTATTTCTTCCAGACCTTTTTGTTCAAGAGTGCGTTTGAGCTTGTTGTAAATCAACAAAACGCCTTCATAGTTAGCATCTGTTTCCTTGTTTTCCATTGTCTGAAGCGCGCGTTCAAAATCATCTAGTATAGGAAGTAAATCTATCATGATGCTTTCTGATGCAGTCTTTGATAATTCTATTTTTTCTTTGGCAGTGCGTTTGCGATAATTGTCAAACTCGGCATAAATACGCAAGTATTCGTCATTTAACTTGTCGTATTTCTCCTTCATCTCTTCCAGTTGTTTATCGCTTTTGTTTTTCTTGTTTTTTTTGCTTTTTGATTCATCTTCATGAACTTCATTCATCATGTTGACATCTTCTTGTTTATCATTGATGTTAACATTGTCTTTAATGTTTTCTTCCATGGATATATAATATTTATTTATTAGCAAATAGAAAAATTCATCGCTGGATTATCAAATAATCTGCCACGAATTTATAAAAATTAAATTTGACAAAATGTCACGTTTGATTTTTAACGTTAATTGATCAGGACTTATGTTGAAATTTTAAAGTCTCACAATATCCACTCCTAAATCTCTGAGTCTGCCGTCTATATTCTGATATCCTCTGTCTATTTGTTCTATATTTTCAATGATGCTTGTCCCTTTTGCTGACATTGCTGCTATGAGGAGTGCAACCCCGGCTCTGATGTCTGGTGATGCCATGCTGACGGCGTGTAATTGTTGTGATCGGTCTAGACCTACGACAGTTGCTCGGTGTGGGTCACATAAAATTATTTGAGCGCCCATGTCTATGAGTTTATCAACGAAGAAGAGACGGCTTTCGAACATTTTTTGATGTACAAGCACTGTTCCTTTAGCTTGTGTAGCTACAACTAATATGATACTTATCAAGTCAGGGGTGAAGCCTGGCCATGGAGCGTCTGCTATTGTCAAGATGCTGCCGTCCATGAAATTCTCAACTTCGTAATGTTCCTGTGCTGGAATATATATGTCGTCACCGATAAATTCCATTTTTATGCCAAGGCGTCGGAATACGTCTGGAATTATGCCGAGGTCCTTTATGCCAGCATCTTTTATAGTTAGTTCAGATCCTGTCATGGCAGCCATACCGATGAAGCTGCCCACTTCAATCATATCGGCAAGAAGACGATGTGTTGTTCCTCTTAATTTTGTAACGCCTTCTATTTTAAGAAGGTTTGATCCAATACCGTTGATGTTGGCTCCCATGCTAACTAGCATTCTGCATAATTGAACGATATATGGTTCGCATGCGGCATTGAAGATGGTGGTTTCGCCTTGGGCCATCGCGGCAGCCATGATGATGTTGGCGGTTCCTGTAACTGAAGCTTCGTCAAGCAACATGTATGTTCCTTTTAATCCGTCAGATGGCGCAGTGGCTTTTTGATATTTGTTGAGATTTTCGAATGTTGCGCCTAATTTCTGAAGACCGATGATGTGAGTGTCGAGACGGCGGCGACCTATCTTGTCTCCTCCTGGTTTTGGTAAGAAACCTTGTCCGAAACGAGCTAGCATCGGGCCTAATATCATAACACTGCCTCTCAGTCGTGTAGCTTTGTTAGAGAAATCTTCTGTCTCGAAATATGATAGATTTATGTCTTTGGCTTGTATTTCAACTTCGTTGGCAGAAATCCTATTGATGTCAACTCCCATGTCTTGTAATAAATCAAGGAGGTTGTTGATGTCGGATATGTCAGGTAAATTAGTGATGCTAACTTTTTCTTCTGTAAGAAGACATGCGCAAATAATCTGCATAGCTTCGTTTTTGGCGCCTTGCGGAACAATGCTTCCGTGCAATTTGTTGCCGCCAACAATTTTGAATTTTCCCATTTTGTTAGTTAATAATCTAGACTTTAATCCTTAAATTTCAAACCAAGAATGTTATGCAAAAATAATAATTTTTTAAATTTGATACAATGAAAATAATTTCATGAAAAGGGGAGACTAAACAGTATAAAAAAGGCTTAAGATTGTGTTGTTTCTCAAGCCCTTTTATGTGTTGTCTATTACTTGTTCTTGTTAGGTCTGTTAGGATTAGACTGTTTCTTTGCTGGTTGTTTTTTGACTTTTTTCTTCTTTGCAGCCTGCTGTGGCTGTGCGATAGGTGTTTTATTTAGTATTTCGTTTGTAGGAGTAAGTTTTGTATCAATTGGCATGACGAACTTCTCATCGGAAAGTTTGTATAAATCATCGAGGATTAATAAATCGTTTACAGTCTCTCGGTTCCAGTTTAGATAGTCTCTTTTCATTTGGTTGGCCATTGCAAGCAACAGAGCATCTCTTTTAGGACCTTCTTCTATTTTCTCTATTTCTTTTAACAGTTCTTTTGTGTAATGTCCGTAATGTCCGTGACGTATGTTATGTCTTTGATAACCGACATGTTCTGGTTTTGCTACAATGATACCCTGTTGTGGTGGATCGAAAGGTCCGTCAACATCAAGTTTGTAATCAGAAATGATATAGAGATGATCCCATAGCTTGTGAATGTAATCGTTAGATTCTTTTACCTGAGGATTCATTTGGGCCATTACATCAACAATAAAATGGGCGGCTTCTGTTCTTTTATTTCTATCTTCAATCTCAAGAAGATGTTTTATCATTATCTGGATGTTGCGTCCGTATTCGGAGATTATCAATTTCTCTCTTTCTGTATTATATTTTAAACCTTCTTTGTCCATTAGTCTAATGTTGTTTTTTTAGTAACGTTTTTGTACAGATAAATGTTTTTTATTTCAAAATATTCAATTTTGCAAATTTAAGCATTAATTGCTTACTTCCGCACTCGTCGAAAAGAACTGTAGCTTTTTTGTTTGGACCAATGCCATCGACCTTTATTACGGTTCCTTGTCCGAATTTTTGATGCAGTACTCTCATTCCTTCGTTGATTTCGTCTGGTGAGGCTGCTGTGAAATCGGAATCGTTGTTCTTCTGTGTATTAATATTAATAGGTGTATTATTGCTTACACTTTTACTGGTGTATGTGGTATTAGATGGTGTTACTTTTTTTTGGTATTCTCTTGTTATTTGAAAACTTTTAGAGAATGGATTGCTGAAGTTCATTCCTTCATTAAAACTAGACGTTCCTCTGAAAGATGCTTTTTTAGTTCTTTCTATCAACGATTGGTCGATTTCTTCGATGAAACGAGAAGGTTCGCTCAAAGTTAAATTTCCCCAACGATATCGACTTTCTGCATGGCTTAAAACCAATTTTGTTTCTGCACGGGTTAGTGCTACATAAAACAAGCGTCTTTCTTCTTCCAGTTCTTCTCTTGTGCTTAATGATTGTATGCCAGGGAAAAGGTTTTCTTCAAGACCAACGATATATACGTATGGAAATTCCAAACCTTTTGCACTGTGTATTGTCATCAAAGTTACGTAGTCATCATCTTCTTCCTCTTTTTTATCTTGGTCGCTAAGAAGAGCTACATCTTCCATGAATTTATTTAGTGTTACTTCATTTTGCTCTCCTGTAACTTCGTCAACCTGTTTGTCTGAAAATTCCATAATGGCATTGAGAAGTTCTTCTATATTTTGGATG
Organism: Bacteroidales bacterium; assembly: GCA_045613105.1. Lineage (GTDB taxonomy): Bacteria > Bacteroidota > Bacteroidia > Bacteroidales > F082 > Limimorpha. The sequence goes on from JAZLAI010000041.1 coordinate 46,961, forward strand.
CGAGATAATCCTTCGGGTGTGTCATCTTCTTTCAGGACTTTTATCAGACCTATTGTGTTGCAAATATGTTTTGCAAGTTCAATGGCGTTTTGTTTGTTAAGAAGTGTTTGGAAGCTTTTTATCATTGTAGCGAAATTGCGAAGCTTTCCTACTGTGCCGTTATTGAAATCGTTTGGCATAGGATCGTCGTCTGAAGCAATTACGTCCCAAATGCCCTTGTTACGTTCATCTGCAACTACCATCAGACGTTCTATTGTTGTTTTTCCAATTCCGCGTGCCGGATAATTTATTATACGTAATAATGCCTGTTCGTCATGCGGGTTTATTACAACACGGAAATATGCGAGTAGGTCTTTTACTTCTTTTCTGTCATAGAAAGAAAGACCTCCGTATATTTTATAACGTATGTCTTGTTTGCGTAATGCTTCTTCGAGAGATCTTGATTGAGAGTTTGTTCGGTACAAAATGGCGAAGTCTTTATTGTTGAGTTGCCTTGACATTTTATAGCCGAAAATAGAATTTGCCACAAGAGTGCCTTCTTCATTGTCGGATGTTGCGCGGAGTACTGTGATAAGCTCGCCTTCTTCTTTGTCTGACCATACCTTTTTCTTGATCTGGTCCTTGTTATGGTCAATTACGCTATTTGCTGCATTGACGATGGTTTTTGTTGAACGATAATTTTGTTCCAGACGAATAAGGCGTTGTCCTGGATAGTCAGTTTTGAAATTAAGAATATTTTGAATATTAGCACCACGGAATCCGTATATACTTTGAGCATCGTCTCCAACAACGCAAATGTTTTCTCTCATTGCTGCTATTCTTCTAATTATAAGGTATTGTGCGTAGTTGGTGTCTTGGTACTCGTCAACTAAAATATATTCAAAACGTTGCTGGTATTTATATAGGATTTCGGGAAAATCGCGCAGTAATACATTAGTATAAAATAATATGTCATCAAAGTCCATGGCATTTGCGCGTTGTAACCTATTGTTGTATGTTTTGAAAATTTCACCAATAAGAGGTTTGTTAGCTCTGATGTCTTGCTGTTGTATCTCAAAATTATTGCAATAATCATCTGGAGTATAAAGCGCCGATTTGGCCATAGAAATACGATGAAGAATATATTTGGCAGGATAAGCCTTCGTGTCTAATTCGCGTTCTTTTAATATGGTATTGATAAGTTGTTTGGAATCGTCTGTATCATAGATAGTGAAGTCTGGTGTGAATCCTAGATGTTGAGCTTCGATTCTGAGAATACGTGCAAATATGGAGTGGAATGTTCCCATCCATACATTGCGAGCAGCATGTGGATTGACAAGTTTCATAATACGATCCTTCATTTCTTTGGCAGCCTTATTAGTAAAGGTAAGAGCCATAATAGAAAAAGGATTGATTCCTTCTTGAATCATATATGCGATACGATGTGTTAAAGCTTTCGTTTTGCCTGAACCTGCTCCTGCAATAACCATAACAGGACCCTCAATAGTTGTAACTGCTTCTCTTTGAGGGTTATTTAAACCATTTAAAATATCTGTCACTGTGAATAATATTAAAACGCAAATTTAATAAAAAAGACAAAAAGCTAACGATAAAAGACAACAGATTTTTTAAAATATTACACTCGAACTTGACACGAACTTGGTAGGAGGAGGGTGCGACGGAGAGTTGATGAAAATCGTTGTTCAAAGGAAGCTGTTTTTTGCTATCTTTGCGAGACTATGAGAATGCTTCTGCTTTACATATTATTCGCTTTGCTCAGTCAACAGACAACAGTCAACTGTCAACAGACTCCTTTTTTAGAATCTGAGAATCTGAAAAACTCAGAATCTGAGAAAGGCTGTGAGCAACGAGCTATGAGCAATGAGCAGAAATCCCCAAATGCTCAAGGCTCACAGCTCGAAGCTCAATGCCTCAAAAAGACTGTTGACTACTATGAGAACCAAATCCGTCTCGCCGACTCTTTATATAAAAACTATCTCCCGCAATATAATTTCGAGGAAGTTAAAGCTGCGGTGATGTTTTTTGATAGCCTGCGGCTGACAACAGACAACAGTCAACGGACAACAGACTTTTTCCATAGAATTCTGACAAACAAGAAACAGCATAAAACGTGTACGGTGCCTGAGCCTGTCGAAGGCACAATATCCGGCGCTTCGACAAGCTCAGCGACCGCATACCCACGGACTGTTGACTGTTGTCCGTTGACTGTTGACATAGAATATCAACGCGCTCGCTCGCACTACTACCATGCCGTCGGTCTCACCGAACGTGATGACATCGTCGGAGCCTGCGAGCATTATTTCATAGCCTTGGAGATTATGGAATCAGAAACTGAAAATCTAAAAACCTCAGAATCTGAGAAACGGCTAAAGATTTCTCAGTTTTTCAGTTTCTCAGATTCTCAGATTTTAAACAATCCAGAGGATTACGAAAAAATCCGGTTCCTCTCATTGATTTATACGAGATTAGGTGAATTGTTCCTTAGTGAAAACTACTGCGACCTTGCGATTTCCAAATACAGAAAAGCATTGAGATATGTATTGCTGCTTGGAGAAAACAAAGCCGTAGCTAACACCTACAAATGCTTGGGCAATTCGTATCATCTTTACGATATGCCCGACAGCGCATTGTATTATTATAACATGTCTATAAAGACGGACTCTAACCTGACAAACAGATTGGATGTCGAGAAAAGTATCGCCAAAATTTTATTTAACAAAGGTGAAAAAGATAAAGCTTATATTTTGTTAAAAAACAATCTTAACAAATTGGACAATTATATAGCCAAAGACTCCTATTACGTTACTTTAGGAGAGATGTACTACAGTGATCTGATATACGATTCTGCAACATATTTCCTAAAGATTTCAAGCAATAGCAATAATTACAGTATCAAAGCGACTTCATTGGGATTACTTTCCACGATACATGACTCTATAGGCAATCAAATCGAGAAAGCAGCTTGCGATAACATATTATCAAAAATATTATTGAAAAGTAGCAACAAAACAATACACAGCTCTCAACTTCAAAGTGCTTACGATGAATATAAGGAAAGAAAATATGAAAGAGAAAAACTCGAAAAAAATAGAAAAACATATATGACACTCTTGATGTTTGCATTTTTTATCGTATTTACATTCGTTATCCTTTTATTTCTATGGTATATATACAAAAGAAGATCTGAGATTCTTATGACAACCATACTAGATAATGAGAATCTGATAATTAGAATTAACGAAGATATAAAACAAAAAGAAATAGAAATTGAGAGGTTGTCCGAGGATAATCTAAACAAAGGTAAAGTCATTGATGATTACATTGAGAATATAGAGAAAACTACGACTGAAATTAATGAATTGAAAAAAGATGTCAATGAAAAAGAAATTTGGATTGGTGAATTATTGGAAAATATCAAGGCGAAAGATGAACAAATAAGTAATTATAAGGAACAGACTATAAATGCTATCAAAGCAGACATAAATTCTTATTATGAGACCGAAATCTGTGAAAAGATCTTATTAGAGGTAAAATACAAAAACACGAACAAAGTAAAGAAAATAACATTAAACAAATTGAAACCTAAAGAAATAGTATCTTTGAAATATGCCGCAAATTCCACGCTCAACCATTTACTTAATAAGATTACATCAAATTATCGTAAGATTGACAATGAAGATCTCATTTGTATTTGTATGTTGCTTTTGGATATAAGTATAACAGACATATCTGAACTTATGGGTAAAAGTTACAATGCGGTGTGGACCAGAATCACTAAAATAAAAAATACTTTTAAACTTGATGCTGATTCTAATCTACAGTCATTTTTATTAGGTCTATTATAGGGGACAGCTATCCTTTTCATATTTCACTCAGAAACGACCTGTATAAAATAATTCCTGCAATCATTTGATAACAAACACGATACTTTTATTATTGTGAAAAATTGGGAAACGATTCTTTGCCATAAAAATTGCAGTTATATGAAATGCCGTAATTTTGCAGCGTAACAAAATACGTGTATATCATGAACTGTAAAACTATTGCAATTTTAATGTTTCTTGCGATGCACTTCGTGACAGAAGCGAAACAGTTAAAAAATTCTGAAGGCATTGAGGTACTAAGTACACATGCCAACATCCAAAACGGTTCCAGCCATCGTTCCGAATCCATCTCAGCGGACATCACGGGACATGTATTAACTATCACCTTTAACGATAATGTGGGAATAGCACATATCGTCATTAAGGATTCTAACGGTGTCTACATTGACAGAGACAATGTCTTCTCGACACCCGATCACGCCACCTTTATTATTAATGATGCCGGCTACTACAGAATGGACATCACTTTGAGTAACGGTGAGCAGTACTATGGTTATTTTAGAGTTGAAAATTGAAAGTTGAAAATTGAAAATCTGAAAAACTGAGAAATCAGTGCGTATCAGTGAAATCCGTGGGAGTAGAGAACGGTCCTTACAGAACTTTAGAATTCTATAACTTTAGAATTTTAGAATTGGCTGACAGCTCATGGCTCGTAGCTCGCAGCAAAAAAAACAAATTATAAACAATTAAAAAATTTATTACAAATCAAAATGAAAAAGAGAATCTTACTTGCATTTGCAATAGCAATTTTATCTTATTTGCAAATCTACGCACAGTGTGTGCAATGTTCAGATGGTTTGAATATGGAACTTGGAGAAAATGCCAGCCGTCTTGGAACATCTACAATGTCAACAGGGCATTCGTCTTTGGCATCGGGATATTCGTCAACGGCTTCTGGTAATTATTCAACAGCATTAGGGTATGATGCAGATGCGACCGGAATGTATTCCGTAGCAATTGGAAAAAACGTACAAGCTCCAAATACAAGTTTTGTCTTCGGCAGGGATATGGTGGCAAGCGGTTCAAACTCAATAGCCATCGGTAGTGGTTATTCCTCTTCAGCCGTTCTTGCGAATAATGTTGCCAAGAGCATTATGCTTGGTGCAGGCAGTAGCAGCCCGTCAATAACAATTCGCCAGACCTCCGCACAGGATTTACCTGCGTTTGTTGGAGTTGGAACTACATCTCCACAACAGCAGATGCATATCAACGGCAATACATTGATAAGCGGTTCTGGCAAAGCCTTGCTTTTCTCCACATCAGCATCCACTACTGACGGTAATTTCGGAATAAAATATACAGGTTCAGGACTTAACTTCTACATTCCGAATAATACCAATTACCTTATGTATATAAGAAACAACGGCTATGTCGGAATCGGAACAAGCAGTCCAACCGAGAAACTTGAGGTGTCGGGTAACGCAAAAGCCACAAACGTAACAGCAACTTCGGCAGTACAGTCTTCAACACTGACGGTTACAGGTAATGTTACATTCAATTCTTTAGCAGGCAGTTCGTCGAAGATTCTTACCGTAGGTTCCAACGGACTACTTTCGTCAGCCGACATGTCGGAAGTTGGCGACGGTATGGGCAACCATATAGCTACAACAAATCTAAACCTAAACGGGAAAAATATTGTAGGCGCGATAAGTGGAACAGGCGGCATCTATGTGGCGCAGAACGGCAACGTAAGAATAGGCGCAGGTACGGCTAATCCGACAAAGGCGTTGGAAGTGAACGGTGCCATTCGTTCTAAGGAAGTTCTTGTTGAAGTGACTAACTGGTCTGACTTCGTCTTTGACAAGGATTATGATTTGATGACGCTCAATGAAGTTGAATCATACATCAAAGAAAACGGACATCTTCCAGATGTGCCATCGGCTAAAGAAGTAAAGGCTAACGGCGTTGAAGTCGGTGAGATGAATGCCATACTGCTTCAAAAGATTGAAGAACTTACATTGTATATCATTGAGTTGGAAAAGAAGATAGAAAAACTTAATGACGGGAAGGAGTAAGTTATGAAAAGAATATTTGTATTATTTATCCTATGCGCTTTATCAATGATTTCTTTTGCACAGGATGATAATGGCAAATTGTGGGTCTCGGCACAAGGCGGTCTTATGTTTTCAAACGTTTATTCGGCTAGAGGTCATAATTATAATAAAGAATACGGTGAATATGTGCTATGGGCAAACGAAACAAATCCATTACAACCTAATGTTGAATATACCCCTGGAAACAGGCTCAAGGCAGGAGCAAAATTAGGACTTGGTATGCGTTATTGTTTTAACGAGCATTATTCATTGATACTGAACTTTAATTATGAGCAAAAAGGAGCTCGTGGAAAAATTAATAGATATGAGATATTTAGCGGATGTGGCTATGACGGTTTATTATCTCAAGGATACGTTGATACTCCAATTGCTGTGTATGACATTGATGCTGACATTTATTTCGATTATCATTATCTTGCAATTCCTCTTTGCTTTGAATGGCAATTTAAGAGATTTTTCCTGAATGCAGGTGCTTATTTGGCTTATCAGGTTAAAGACTATACTCATACCGAATTTTATCTTAACGATGATCTTATTGGCTATTCATACGATTTTGACAAGGAACGTGAACTCGTCGACGCAGATATTGATTATGGTTTAGAATACGGAATAGGATGCAATTTAATATCCACATCAAAAAACAGATTGTCATTGATGCTTAGCGGAAGTCTTGGTCTTGCCCCAGCTGAATATACAGATTTGCGTGGTATTTATGTGAGAGGAACTAAAAATCATAGTGTGGGTATGACTTTAAGATATGAAAGGAAAGCTTTATGAAAAAAAATCTGATAATATTTTGTCTACTGATAATAAGTGGCATGGTGAATGCGCAATATCAGGTTACGCAGGAACAAGCTGTAACTGCGGCAATAAATACTATAAGATACAATGGACGGTCCAATATTACTTCTTCTAATGTAGAAAAAATAAACACATTGCATAGTGGAGACACTGTATTTATGTATGAAGTTGTATTTGATACTGAAGACATAGTCATACTATCTGGAAATATAACATGTTCTCCAATATTAGGATATATTTTACATGATAACGAGGAAACACAATCAATACTGGATAATTATGACAATATTCCTGATGGTTTGAAGGAAATGATAAATGAGTATTTAGAGGAAATAAAATATTGTTTTAGAAATAATATAAGCACAGGCTATCAATCTGAATGGCAAGAATTGCAGGAATATCATCCAAATAGAGCAAGAAGAACAGAAATTGTTTCACCTTTGATTACCAGCAAATGGGGACAAAGTGTTTCTAATGACGGAAGTGATACGCATGCCTATAATTATTATGTTACGGAAAGTAGTAATAGTTGTGAATCATGTCTTGCCGGATGTGTTGCTGTTGCAATGGGTCAAATTATGAACTACTGGAAATATCCTGTATATGTACCTCATAAAATAGAACAATATGATTGGTGCAATATGCCAAATGAGTTAGATACGATTAGTGATAATTATGAACAAGAAAGGAATGCTGTTGCCAGATTGTTAAGAGATTGCGGATTGGCAGTTGGAAGTCTCTATTGTTTCCCTATGGGATGTTCAACTGGAGCATATTTAGAAGATGTTCCTGACTCTATCAAACAATTTAATTATGGTAATGCTGAGCTGAAAAAAAGATTTTGGCATTTAAGAACTTGGGAAACTATGCTGAAAGATGATTTGAATAACAATAGACCTTTGTTATATAGTGGGGGCGTTCATTCATATATATGTGATGGGTTTGATAGTAATGATATGTTCCATTTTAACTGGGGATGGAATGGTGAATATAACAATGGCTGGTTTACGGTTAAAGATATAAATCCTGGTGGTAATTCTTATGACAATAAACAAAAAGCTGTTTTTAATATTTATCCAGACATAAATTCTAATCACTGTAATTTTGGTTTGGAACTTGCTTCTCATTATCTTTATTATTATGACTTGTATGGTAATACATCTCCACAACCATACGATAATATTCCTCAAACAGCAACTATTTTAAGAAGCGTTCCAAATTCAAGTTCTTATCCAGATTCATGGCGTACAATCCCTGCAGGGACAACGTCAAAATATGTGGCTCATGAGACAATAATATTGCAAGATGGATTTGTTGCTGAAGAAGGCAGCAACTTTCATGCATATATAGAACCATGCTTGTCTTGTGATGATGATGCGGCTATGACATCGCCTGGGCATGATAATAATGATAGACGTTATAGCAATGGTGATAATCATAGCAATATAATTCTTGTTGGTGATAATCAGAAAATCTCAACTTTATCCCAATCAAACGAATCTCTCCATGGCATAACCATTTACCCTAATCCAACAAATGACATGTTTAACGTTTCTTTCAACAATCCAGAAGAATGTATGAAGCAGATAACGGTAACAAATCATCAGGGAAGTATTGTCGTCAATAAAGACAATCCAAACGACAATGTCATTAACATGAATAATTTAAGTTCTGGCTTGTATATCGTAAAGATTATAAGCGACAAAGGGAATGTGTATTTTGATAAAGTAATCAAGAATTAATCAACACGTTATTAAATAATGATAATCCAATAAAATTAATTATTAACATCTAAATATTATAATCATGAAAGCGTTAACTAAAACCATTGCAGTTGCAACATTGCTGATAGTGACTGCGTCCACAATCTTTGTCTCGTGTAAAAAAGACAATGACGAAACATTCACCCAGAACAGACAGACTGAAGTCAAGTCTGAAGCACAGGTTGTTTATGAGAAAGTAAAGAGATTTGAATCATTGAGAAAATCTTACCATTCAAATTCAAGGGGTGACAACGGTACGGTTCCTGTATCTGAAGCACGTCTGATCCTTGACGCTTCTATCAATTACGAATATTCGGATGTCAACCGTTATTTAGAAGACAGGGATTTGGATACTCTTTATTATACAGCACCTTTTGTCAATTCACAAGGTGAAGTGGCATTAAACGATCTTATCGACATATACGACAGATTTAGCTCAGACATTGAAAAAATGGAAAATACAGTCAATCTGTTCATGGTTACATTTCCTGACGCAAATACGAGAAGTAACAATATCGAGATTGTATATACCAGAGGTACCCCAACACCGACCCCAACACCTGTACCAACCCCCAATGTTCCCAATTATCCTTTTGGTGATGATGAAGACTGGATTTGGGGTATGGACAATGGAAGATGCGACATCGGAGGCTATAGCGATGCAGCGCAGGAACTTACTAAGAAATTTGCTAATACCACAAGAGGAGGTCAAATAGGTGTTGCTGACACTGCGCAGATTAAACCTATGATTTGGGACACAGAATATGATGATATTTGGGCTACAGAAAAACTAAATGAAGAAAACTGTAGTACATATTGGCTTTTCTATGCAGAGAATATCCCTATAGAAGAAATATCAACATATTGCATCGATAATATTGACTTGAATTGTTTTTGCAGAAGTATAAACCGTTATGCGATTTTAGAAACAGGATGTTACCATTATTCTCCTAATCGTAATTCTCCTTACAGAGAAATTGAAATTAAATGCCATGAAGATACTGTGAATAATATTTATAGTAATCTGTATCATTATGCACATGTTTACTACTATAAACTTGGAGATCCACGATAATCTATAATTGTAGTTAATATGAAGAAACTTTTCTTAACTTTTATCATGCTGCTATTGTGCAACATGATGTTTTCTCAAAATGAGTTTGAGTATATCTATGATGGGGTAGGTACTAGATATTACAAAACATTCACAGACGTTTTTGAAATGGATAATGGGGATTATGTCGTATTCGGTAACAAAGGGGGAATATATTTCGGACGTTTTTCAAAGTCTGGCGAATTGCTATCTGATACGACAATGAGTGTTGGTATATTGGGATATAGATCATCCAATTATGAAGGCACTCCGATTATAAAAGACAATGATGGCAACTTCTATGTCTTTATTACGCATAATCCAATATTTGATACTACCAATACGGGATGTCAAGGTTTTTTCGATTCCAAGATAGTCATGAATAAATTGAATGAGGAGCTTGAAGTAGTCTATTCAAAAGAAATTACAATTCCTTTGGATACTACAAACTGGATAAACCTTTGGGCAGCTCCACAAAGCGCCTACGAATCTCCGGAAATACAAATCGGTACGGTATTAGATAATGGCGACGGTTTTGTTATTTGCTATGAAAAATATGCTGGTAATATAACTGGTACAGAACCTCATGCGACCGGATATGATAGTACATTATTTATTAAGACCGACTATGAACTTAATGTACATAAAAGCGGAAGCTTTGGGCATACCAAATGTAATAAAATGAGACATAGAAATCATTTGCTTTATGATGAAGCTGATAATGAATATCTGTATTATGTCAGTAGTTATTGGAGCCAATGGTTGAAAAGAGGATTTTATTTATACCGTTTTGATTCTGATTTTAATTATATTGGTGAACATTACATGTTCAATACAGATGGTACTGGAATGCATACTATAAAATATAGGGATGATAAATCGGTTGCAGATGGCATAACATTAAAGCGTACAAGTTCTAACACTACGATTATGATGGCAGGTGCAGACTGTTTTCATGTTACAAATGGCAATCCTCCAATAGATGAATATACGGCAGCGGTATGCTTGGAAATGAATGACGAAGCAAAGATGCTTGACAGCATAACATTCGGAAGAGCTGAAACATCTTCAGGAAACAGAACTTCTGTTCCTTCTGCTTGTTCCATAGACTGGGTGGATGAAAGCAGAATATTTATAGCTGCTACACCTAATTCATTCTTTTCTGATTTGATGTACAATAATAAATATCAGTATCTTGTCATAAAAATGATTGACAAGGATTTGAATGTCTTGGACGAACTTTATTATGATTTTGGAGAGACATCCAGCTTATGGACAACCACACTTAAAGCCACCAAAGACGGCGGTTGCATGATAGCAGGTCATTACAAGGATTTTGTCAAAGATCCAGATACATATTATAATTTCATTAAGAAATTCCCTCCAGAGGCGTTTGTCGGCATCGAAGAACCTCATGTACATGGTTTGAAAGTCGCTGTCGCATATCCTAATCCGGGAGGAGACGTGATGAACATAAGAAGCACATTAAGAGATTGTAATCTTACAGTCTATGATATGCAGGGAAGAATCGTTCATCAACAGGAAATAACCGATGATGTAACAAGCGTGGATGCTTCAAATTGGCCAAGCGGAACATACATTTGGGAATTGAAAATGGAAAATGGAAAATTGAAAGTTGAGGAAGGGAAATGGATTAAATAGAATCTGAGAAATTGAGAATCTGAGAACCTGAGAAAATAGGACTAAAGTTTAGAGAGCTCTTAGAAATAGGGGCTCTTTTTTTGTTGAATCTGAGAAATTGAGAATCTGAGAATCTGAGAAGTCACACGGACGTGCGCCTCTACGAGAGATTATCTTGGTGACTTAGAAACTTGGCGACTCGGTGACTAAAAAATACTAAAAATACCATAAAAAATAGGGTGTGAAAAAAAGTTAAATTTTTTTTCTACAAAGTGTTGTGTATTAAAGAAAAAGTTGTATCTTTGCACTCGGAAAAAAGTTAGAAAAATTAACTTTGTGAATGAGATAGTTAAGGGACCTGATAAGTTAAACGTTAGAGGTTTCTACATTGTAAGTGAATGTAAATCAGTTCTATGGGCTTGCAATGGGTTTAGCAGAATAAGTCACAATCGTGGCTGTAACTCCCGAAACTATGTTGTTTAAAGAGTGAAATTTTTGGCTATTTTAAGTGGAAATTAAAGGAATTTTTCCTATTGAATGGATAAAAATTAGTAATTTAAAGAAAAAGAAATGCCAACGATTCAACAATTAGTCCGCAAGGGACGTCAAAAATTGGAAGACAAGAGTAAATCTCCTGCCTTGGATTCGTGCCCACAACGTCGTGGTGTTTGTGTACGTGTGTACACAACTACACCTAAGAAGCCTAATTCAGCTATGCGTAAAGTTGCTAGGGTTCGTTTGACCAATCAGAAAGAAGTTAATGCCTACATTCCTGGTGAGGGTCATAACTTGCAGGAACACTCTATCGTGATGATTAGAGGAGGCCGTGTTAAGGATCTTCCAGGTGTACGTTATCATATCATCCGTGGTGCATTGGATACTGCAGGTGTTGATGGTCGTGCACAACGCAGATCAAAATACGGTGCTAAACGTCCTAAAAAACAGGCCGCTAAGAAGAAATAATTGTTAAACGGTAAAAGTTTAGAACATTAAAACATGAGAAAAGCTAAACCAAAGAAAAGAATCATCCTTCCAGATCCAAAATACGGTGATGTATTGGTAACAAAATTTGTTAACAACATCATGTTAAAGGGTAAGAAAAATCTTGCTTACGAAATATTCTATAGTGCAATGGATATTGTAGGTAATAAATTGAATGAAGACCCTGTAAGTGTTTGGAAGAAAGCTTTAGAAAACGTTACTCCACAGGTTGAGGTAAGAAGCCGTCGTATTGGTGGTGCTACTTTCCAAATCCCTTCAGAGATTCGTCCTTCTCGTAAACAAAGTATCGGCATGAAAAACCTTATCGGTTATGCACGTAAACGCCATGAAAAATCAATGGGCGAAAGATTAGCAGGTGAAATCATGCAAGCTTACAAAGAAGAAGGTGCTGCTTTCAAGAAAAAGGAAGAAATCCACAGAATGGCTGATGCTAACAAAGCCTTCTCACACTTCAGATTCTAATATATAAAACAAAAGGTGTAAATAAAGATGAAAAACGGTCAAAGTAATAACAAAAATTTAGCTTATACTCGTAATATAGGTATCATGGCTCACATTGATGCCGGCAAAACTACGACATCAGAGCGTATTTTGTATTATACAGGCCGTAGTCGTCGTATCGGTGAAGTACATGATGGTGCCGCTACAATGGACTGGATGGTTCAGGAACAGGAACGCGGTATTACAATTACTTCTGCTGCTACTACAGTTTATTGGAATCTTAACAATACACAATATAAGATTAATTTGATTGATACTCCAGGCCACGTTGATTTTACCGTTGAGGTAGAAAGATCTCTTAGAGTTCTCGATGGCGCAGTCGCATTATTCTGTGCAGTGGGTGGTGTTGAACCTCAATCAGAAACTGTATGGCATCAAGCCGATAAATACAAAGTGCCACATATTTGTTTTGTAAATAAAATGGATAGATGTGGTGCTGACTTCTTTAAAGTCGTTGAACAGATTAGAGAGCGCCTTAATGCAAATCCAATACCATTGCAAATACCAATCGGAAGCGAAGACACTTTCGTCGGCGTCGTCGATTTAGTGAAAAATAAAGCTTTTGTTTGGGAAGATGAACTTGGAACACAATTCACAGAAGTTGAAATTCCTGAGGATTTACAAGAAATTGCAGCTGAATACCGTACTATGTTATTAGAGGGTGCTGCAGAAGATAATGAAGAGTTGTTCGAGAAATTCATGATTGATCCAGAATCTATCACTGAAGAAGAACTTATAGCAGAGATTAGAAAAGTGACTTTGTCAAGAAGAGCTTGTCCAGTCTTATGCGGTGCATCATTTAAAAACAAAGGTGTACAGTTTTTGCTCGATGCTATCATTAACTATTTACCAAGTCCAAATGATATTGATGATGCTGTAGGTATTAATCCAAAGACAGAAAAAGAAGAAATACGCAAAGCGGATTCAAATGAGCCGTTCTGCGCACTCGCTTTCAAGATTGCAACAGATCCATACGTTGGACGTTTGGCTTTCTTCCGTGTATATTCAGGTTCATTAAAAGCAGGTTCATATGTGCTTAATGCTACAACAGGAAAGAAAGAACGTATATCGCGTATTATGCAGATGAATGCTAACAAACAAACTCCTCTCGATATAATCGAAGCAGGTGATATAGCAGCAGCAGTCGGATTTAAAACTATAAGAACAGGCGATACACTCACCAGCGAAGACATGCCTTTATTGCTTGAGTCTATCTCATTCCCACAACCAGTAGTTCAAATCGCAGTTGAACCTAAAACTCAAGCAGAGATGGACAAGTTATCAGCTTCCTTAGATAAACTTGCCGAAGAAGATCCTACATTCCAAGTCACCACAGACGAAAATTCAGGTCAAACTATTATTGCTGGAATGGGTGAATTGCATCTTGATATTATTATCGACAGACTGAGAAGAGAATTCGGAGTCGAGATAAATGTTGGTAGTCCACAAGTTTCATACAAAGAATCATTTACACAAACAGTTGCTCATCATGAGGTATATAAAAAACAAACCGGTGGCAAAGGTAAATTTGCTGATATTGAGTTTGAAATTGGACCTGCTGATGAAGGTGTTTCAGGATTACAATTTATCAGTGACGTAAAAGGTGGAAATATTCCACGCGAGTATATCCTTGCTGCAGAAAAAGGTTTTAAAAGCGCTTTATCAAATGGTGTCCTTGCAGGATTTCCAATGGATTCTGTAAAAGTACGTTTATATGATGGTTCTACACATCCTGTAGATAGTGATGCATTATCGTTTGAAGTTGCTGCTCAATTAGGTTTCAAAGCAGCAGGTTTAAAAGCTAAGTCAGTAGTTATGGAACCAATTATGAAAGTTGAGGTTAGAGTACCATCTGAATATTTAGGTGATGTTACTGGTGATCTCAATAGAAGAAGAGCTATGCTTCGAGAAATAGAAGCAGGTACTTCACAACAAATCGTTAAAGCTGATGTGCCATTATCAGAGATGTTTGGTTACATTACAGCATTAAGAACATTGACACAGGGAAGAGCAAACTATAGCATGGAATTCAGTCACTATGCTAGACTTGCTGATGATTTGGCTGATGTTGTAGTAAAGAAAGCAAAAGGAACATATTTCTTCTTTTAAATAAGAAGTAATGACAAGAAAAGATTAGAATAAAAATAAAAATTAACAACAAATTCTTATGAGTCAAAGAATTAGAATTAAGTTAAAATCTCACGATCACAACTTGGTTGACAAATCAGCTGAGAAGATTGTGAAGACTATCAAATTGACTGGTGCTGTAGTTAGCGGTCCAATACCGTTACCAACAGACAAGAAAATTTACACAGTATTGCGTTCTACCTTCGTTCACAAGAAATCGAGAGAACAATTTGAGTTATCATCATACAAGCGTTTGCTTGATATATATAACTCAACATCACAAACTATCGATGCTTTGATGAAGTTAGAATTACCAAGTGGTGTAGAAGTAGAAATTAAATTATAATTGTAAAACTATCTAGTAATTAAAAGCGTAGCATGTCAGGAATACTAGGAAAAAAGATTGGGATGACCAGCATTTACGATGAAAGCGGAAGAAACATTCCGGTAACAGTAGTCGAAGCAGGTCCTTGCGTAGTCACCCAAGTTAAGACAAAAGAAAAGGACGGTTACGATGCTATCCAAATGGCGTTTGATGAAAGAAAGGTGAAGAACACACCAAAAGCTTTACAAAAACATTTTGAAAAAGCTGGCACAACACCAAAGAAGGTAGTACGCGAATTTTCACGTTTCGAAGAAGGTCACAGAAAGAGCCTTGGTGAAACAATTACCGTCGATGTATTTATGGAAGGCGAATTTGTTGACGTAACAGGTATCAGCAAAGGTAAGGGCTTCCAAGGTGTAGTTAAACGCTATAATTTCAATGGCGTAGGACAAGCGACTCACGGTCAACATAACCGTTTGAGAAAACCGGGTTCAATCGGTGCATGTGCATACCCTTCAAGAGTATTTAAAGGATTACGTATGGGTGGTCACATGGGTAACCGTACAGTGAAGGCTATTAACCTTCAAATCATGAAAATCGTTCCCGAGAAGAATTTGTTAGTTGTGAAAGGTTCAGTACCGGGATCTAAAAACGGATATTTAAAAATAGAAAGATGGAGTTAGAAGTTTTAAAGGTAACCGGTGAATCAACAGGACGCAAAGTTCAGTTGAACGAAAATATCTACGGAATTGAGCCAAATGATCATTGCATTTATTTAGATGTAAATTTGATCAGAGCTAATCAACGTCAAGGTACACATAAAGCAAAAACTCGTAGCGAGATTGCTGGCAGTACACGTAAGTTGATCCGTCAAAAAGGAACAGGTGGCGCACGTCGTGGTGATATTAACTCACCAGTATTAAGAGGCGGCGGTCGTGTATTCGGACCACAACCACGTGACTATGGCTTTAAGTTAAACAAGAAAGTTAGACTTCTCGCCCGTAGATCAGCATTGACATACAAAATGAGAGATGCAGAGATTGCTATATTAGAAGACTTCACATTTGATAGCATTAAGACTAAGAAGATGGTTGAAGTTTTGAACAACCTTAAAGTGAATGGTGGCAAGAACTTGTTTGTATTCCCAGCTGTAGATACTAATGTAGTAATGTCAGCAAGAAACATTCAACGCACTCAAGTCACACTTGCTCGTAACCTCAACACTTATGATATTCTCAATGCCAAGAAAATATTCATCTTGGAGAGTTCATTACCACAAATTGAAGAAATTCTTGGATAATTAACCTTAAAAAATTAGAAACGATGATTATCATTAAGAAACCTGTTATAACAGAAAAAATGACTGCGATTAGCGAAAAGCTTAACCGCTATGCATTTATTGTTGACAAACGTGCAAATAAACTGCAAATCAAACAGGCTGTCCAAGACCTTTACGGTGTACAAGTGGAATCAGTCAACACTATTAATTATGAAGGAAAGCTTAAGTCACGTTATACAAAAACCGGTGTTATCAGCGGTAGAAGAGATGCTTTCAAGAAAGCAATCGTGACATTAGCAAAAGGTGAAACTATTGACTTTTTTAGCAATATTTAAAGATGGCTTTAAAGAAATATAAACCAACGACACCGGGTCAGCGCTTCAAAATTATTAGCGCTTTTGACGAAATCACAACAAGCAAGCCAGAGAAGTCATTGCTTGCTACAAAGAAAAGCACCGGTGGACGTAACCACACAGGTAAAATGACAGTCCGCAATATTGGTGGTGGACACAAACAAAAATATAGAATAATTGACTTCAAACGTGATAAAGACGGTATTCCAGCAGTCGTAAAAACTATCGAATACGATCCAAACCGTACAGCACGTATCGCTCTCGTATGTTATGCAGATGGCGAAAAACGTTACATCATAGCTCCACAAGGCTTGAAAGTTGGACAAACAATCATGTCAGGTAAGGAAGCTACACCAAACGTAGGTAACACAATGTTTTTAAGCGATGTTCCATTTGGTACAATTGTACATAACATTGAATTACGTCCTGGTCAAGGTGCTAAAATGGCACGTAGTGCTGGTGCATACGCACAATTGATGTCACGTGATGGTAAATATGCTATTTTGAGAATGCCTTCAGGCGAAACACGTCTCATACTTCAAGCATGTAAAGCTACTATCGGAACAGTATCTAACGTAGAACACAACCTTGAAAAATCAGGTAAAGCAGGTCGTAGCCGTTGGTTAGGCCGTCGTCCACGTGTTCGTGGTGTTGTTATGAACCCAGTTGATCACCCAATGGGTGGTGGTGAAGGCCGTGCATCAGGTGGTATCCCACGTAGCCGTAAGGGTATGCCAGCTAAGGGCTATAAGACACGCGCATTAAAGAATGCATCTAATAGATACATTATTGAAAGAAGAAAGAAGTAATTAACCAGGTAAAAAAATAATAAAATGAGTCGCTCACTTAAAAAAGGACCATATATCCACTATAAACTTGAAAAAAGAGTTTTGGATAATGTAGCAACAGGTAAGAAGACCGTCATTAAGACCTGGTCGAGAGCTTCAATGATTTCACCAGATTTCGTGGGTCAAACTATAGCTGTACATAACGGTAATAAATTCATCCCTGTTTACGTAACAGAAAACATGGTAGGCCACAAGTTAGGAGAATTTGCTCCAACACGTATCTTCAGAGGTCATGCCGGAAATAAAAAATGATAAATAAAGAATAGTATGGGAGCAAGAAAACATAATAGAGCAGAAGCTATAAAAGAAGCACGTAAACACGTTGCTATGGCAAAGTTGAATGACGTGCCTACATCGCCTCGTAAGATGCGTTTAGTTGCTGACATGATAAGAGGAATGAAAGTGGAACTTGCACTGCATGCCTTGATGTACTCACCCAAAGCTGCTGCAAAACCGATGTATAAAGTACTTCGTTCAGCAATAGCAAACTGGGAAGCTAAAAATGAAGGAAAACGTATCGAAGACGCTAATTTATATGTTAAAGAAGTATTTGTTGATGAAGGTCGTACATTAAAACGTATTCAACCTGCACCACAGGGACGTGCACACCGTATCCGCAAACGTTCAAACCATATCACTATAGTTGTCGATAGTAGAATTGCTGAAGCAAATGTCGAGGCAAAAGTAGAAGAATAAAAATTAATTAGAGTTTACAATGGGACAAAAAACAAATCCAATAGGTCTTAGATTAGGAATCATCAAAGGATGGGATTCCAATTGGTATGGCGGTAGAGATTTTTCAAAGAAACTTGTTGAAGACGATCAAATCCGTAAATATTTGAACGCTCGTCTCGGTAAAGCAGGTATCTCAAAGATTGCTATCGAACGTTCACTTAAACTCGTGACCGTAACTATCTTCACAGCTCGTCCGGGCATGATTATAGGTAGAGGTGGTCAAGAAGTAGATAAATTAAAAGAAGAATTAAAGAAACTCACTGGAAAAGAAGTCCAAATCAATATCAGTGAGATTAAAAGACCTGAACTCGATGCTTATATAGTAGCTAGCACAATTGCTAAACAAATTGAAGGCCGCGTATCATTCCGTCGTGCTATCAAAACAGCTGTGTCTGGAACTATGCGTATCGGAGCAGAAGGTATCAAAGTCATGGCATCAGGTCGTGTTGGCGGTGCAGAAATGGCACGTCAAGAAACATACAAAGAAGGTCGTATTCCATTACATACACTTCGCGCAGACATCGATTATTCATTAGTCGAAGCTCATACAACATACGGTCGTATCGGTATCAAAGTATGGATCTGCAAAGGTGAAATCTATGGTAGACCAGAATTAGTACCAACCTCAGTTGCTAGTGCACCTAAAAAACAATCAGCACCAAAGCAAAACGGAGGAGCTCCACGTCGCAATAAACGTAACAACAATAAGTAAGAAAATAAAAAATTATAGACGATGTTACAACCTAAAAGAACAAGATTCAGAAGACCTCAGAAAAGCAAGATAAAAGGTATCGCACACCGCGGACACGAACTTGCATTCGGAACTTTTGGAATAAAATCAATGGAGGATGCTCTGATCACAGCTCGTCAAATTGAAGCTGCACGTCAAGCTGTTACTCGTTACATGAAACGTGAGGGACAAATTTGGATTAGAATATTCCCTGACAAACCTATCACCAAGAAACCACAAGACGTTCGTATGGGTAAAGGTAAGGGAGATGTTGAATACTTTGCAGCTCGCGTATATCCTGGTCATATGCTTTTCGAAGCTGAAGGCGTGCCATTAGCAATTGCTAAAGAAGCTATGCGTTTAGCCGCTCAAAAGTTACCTGTTACAACAAAGTTCGTTGTAAGAAGAGATTATGTTGAATAATTAGAATGAACAAGCACTATGAAAAAAGAAGCTATCAATGAATTAAGTACAGCTGATTTGATGGAACGCATCGAAGAGCAACGTGCACAATACGTTAAGATGAAGCTCAATCATGCAGTTTCTCCGCTGGATAATCCTCATAAATTAGGCGCTTGTCGCAAGGAAATCGCACGTATGATGACTGAACTCAGAAAACGTCAGATCATTGAAGGAAAGAAAGACAATAAATAATAACGACAATTAAGGAATTATCATGGAAAGAAATCTTAGAAAAGAGAGAATAGGCGTTGTTGCTAGCAACAAAATGGATAAAACCATAGTCGTTGTTATTGAACGTCGTACAAAACACCCTATTTACGGTAAATTCGTTAAGAATTCTACAC
>JAZLAI010000042.1:0-35062 GCA_045613105.1 Bacteroidales bacterium
ATAGAATTCTGACAAACAAGAAACAGCATAAAACGTGTACGGTGCCTGAGCCTGTCGAAGGCACAATATCCGGCGCTTCGACAAGCTCAGCGACCGCATACCCACGGACTGTTGACTGTTGTCCGTTGTCCGTTGACTTTATCTGCGCTAAGGCGCACTACTACCACGCCGTTGGTCTCACCGAAAAAGACGACATTTATAATCACAAAATCAAATAATGCATTTTTAAAAAACGAATTATACACTTTTAACAAAAAAAACGAGACTGCAACCACTTCAGCCTCGTTTTTTGTTTACGCCCTCTTGTAGAGCATGATGTCCGTATATGATGATATTGGATTCTGATGTTCCTGAACCGTTATCATCTTTGCACCAATGAACGGATTCCTCGTAACACGACCGTCTCCAAGCCAGTCACATAGCTCAACAATAGAACTCTTGTCGCTCGTGAAATACACATAGTTGCTGCCTTCCAGAACTCTCAGCACATCTAAGTAATCAGACAGTTTCCAATATGAATTATTGTAACTGCTGCAATCTGTACTCAGATACGGTGGGTCGATAAGATATAGGACATCAGGTGCATTGCCGTATTTCGCAAAAATATCTTTATAATCGCCCTTGACTATCTCAATGCCGTCCAAATACCCATCTGCCAACGGATAATCGTTCTTACGGACATTGTTGTAGAACGTCTGCTTACGGAAGCCTTCAATATCCAATTCATACTTCATTGAGAATAGCAACGACGATGATAATGTGATATAATCCACATATCCCTGTTCTTTTTCGATGATGGTGATAATCTCATCTTTCTTCTCTTTAGGCAGTATCTTATGTCTCGGAATGCCAGCGACAGCATCTCTCAATTCTTGCAATAGCCGGTTGGTGTTACCGATATTCTCGATTCTTTTGGAAAAATCGTCATAGTCATTGAATATCACACGAGCATCAGGTCGCTCATCCTTGGATATTCTCGCCAGAAGTCCAGAACCTCCGAACAGATCTACTATGATTTTACAATCTGGATATTGCTTCAACACTTCACGATAAATAGAAGCGAAATTACGTTTTTGCCCTTGGAATGGCAATGGTGCAAATGACCATCTTTTTTTTGTTTTTGTCATGATTTTGGTTTTTAATTGGTTAATAAACATTATTTAAATAGGTTTCAAATTTTGGTTCTGATTCTCACATTTCGGTTCTTGGATCTCAAAAAAATACTTATTTTTGCAGTCTCCTACATTTACTAAAAATAAGGTGCACGAACACCGTGAAGACATAACTGCCTTCTGTCGTGGTGTTCGTGCACCTTTGTCATTAGTTCGGGGTAGGAGCCGACTAATGGAGATGGAGGGCTTTTTATTTATATTGAATCACTTCATGCCCGATGTCTTGCGTTATGTTGAGGTGGAGGTTCATGGTAGTTACATCATCAATGGCACTATGGCATCTGCTATAAGATAGCTCCCTTCCTTAACTGGATGGATTCCGTTAGTATCAATAGTTTCTTTCAACGTCATACGGGTGTTTACATTTTTTTCTGTTTTAGGGTAGCCATAGTCAGTGTCAAAAAACATGTTAGATGGGCAATAATATACTTTACCAACATATTGAGTGTCTTTTGATAAGCTGTAGAGATAGTCGTTATATCTTAAGAAGTTACACAATGTGCCATATCTATTTATGTTGTCATCAGTATCTTTATTGGCATAGACATTAGTCCCATAATCGGGGAGAGGCAACGCTGTAAGTATTATTTTACCATTAGGGAAATCAGCAAAATAACCATCTATAAATGTTTTTATATCTTCCTCTGGTATAGCTCGATTTTCCCACAGCATGGAGTTCACTCCGAGGTGTATTATTAGAATATCTATTCTACCATTACAGTATTGATTAGCGTAATTTGAGAAATCGCCATTTAGGAATGGAACATACTGCTCCATTTCGTAACTTGAAAAATTGTAAGATATACCAGCTCCTGTAAGTGTACCAGAAGAAGAGGAAGGTTCTACGGCTGCAGTATAGTCATTAACGCCGGCGCATCTGATATCACCAGTTCCACCAGTAATGTTTATTTCGAGGACAGTATAAGTGTTATTTCCGAATGTCAGCTTTGTTCCGTATGTCAATTCGCCACTGCCTGAAGATATTTGAAATCTTACACATTTAATTCCGCTATTTATAAAGGTGCTCCAAGTCCATCCTCCCGTAGCTTCTAGAAGAACACTGCTATCTGACGTGCCGTTTTTCCTTCCCTTGAAAGACATTCCCATAGTCATATCCGCAAGCATTCTCTTGAGCTCGGCAGCCCAATGTCCAGTAGCTGTAGCTGAAGCTCCTACGCACAATATATTCTTATTGACCGGTGTACTATCTGTTTTTTCCACTACGTGTATGGTAGAGGTTGATGAGCCTATAACCTTACGATTATCATCTCTCACTTCAAGTGTAAATTGATAATCTCCTATTTGTGCAGGAGTAATCTCGTAATATCTTCTGAATGTTTTGCCGATAGCGCATTTTACCTTAATATCATAAATGTACGGGTCAACTGCTTCGACAAAACCTCTAAAGAAGAATTGCGAAGTCTTATTTTTTAGTATATATATATCAGATGGCAGATGTACATTCACATAAGATTCGATATTTTGCTTCTCTTCAATAAGCCCCACTCTATCTTCAAGCTCTGACACTTTATCGGCAATGCCTTCACTTTTTAATTCTATATATTCAGGATTCCAAAGCTCTACGCTCGCATATTGGTCGCTTATTGGATAAGACGCTAGTAAATAACCAGAATTAGTAGTTATAGGTAGAGTTTGCCAACCAGACGTGTAGTCGTCATCTATGGGTACATAAGATTCAACATTTCCACTTTTATCTATGATAACACCTCTCGATATTGTTTGTGTTTTTGAGCCGTTAGCCCCCCTGAAATAAACTTTTTGATAAGACAAATAATTTGACAAATCGACTTTATAGCCTTTAAATGTGCCAGACGCTGTTTGTTTGCCATCTGTTCTTGCTGGACAGTTGACAATTTCAAAATTATCTATTTTAAGAGAGGTTCCGATAAGTCCTGATATATCTGGTATTTCTGGTACTTCTTGACTGCTATTATCGGTAATAAGAAAATATACAACATGAGGGTCAAATATGTGAGATGTATATTCTGCTAGTTGCGCAAAGCCATAGGTTACTATCATATAGTCCATAGTATCATCTATGTCAAGCGTCTTCCATTGAACAGAATATGTAGGGTCATCCTCTTCTCTTTTAATATCACTCACTGAGCCGTCTTTGTGATACACATTAGCCAAAATTAAAATATCTTGTTTGTTATATACTGAGCATTGGAATTTAACAGCATGAACGCCTCTTTCTTTCAGACCATTTAAATTTACCTTGTAACCTTTATATGAGCCAGATGTTTTTTGCTCGCCATTAGGTCTTGCAGGGTTGAATGTCTTATCACTATTCTTAATCACATTGTACATACCTTTTATCAAAATACCTAACCCCTCAGCCTTCCAGCTTTCATTCTCACTCTTAATCACGCTCATCTCTGTAATCTCACCGAGTCCGAAGTTAGCATAATCGCCTTCTTCTGTTGCGATATACATAAATTTATCTTCATTGGTAATAGTGACAGGTGTTGTTGTCGGTGTTGCTATCCCTAAAAAGGTGTAACCGAGTCCGATAAACTTCTTCTTTATGAACTTCTGTACCTGTTCCTTACTTTTCTCCTTCATGCCTGTGCCGTCAGGATCACCCCAGTCTTCGTTGAAATCCTTGATAGGTGTATTATCTATTATTTTCATGCTTGTTTGTTTTTAATGTTACCAAATTGATTTGTTATCCCAACCTTCTTCATTGTTCCACGACTGGCGTGTACGTCTGGCAAATGCCACATCAGTGTCGGTAGATGGATTAATCTTGTTTTTTGAATAATATGCAACTACTGATTTGTTCTGCACAGACACCGATCCCTGATATGAGACAAGGCTGTCTGTAACGGGAATGTCGTCAGTTTCTGATATGACAAATGCAGCTTCCAACATTCCGCAATCACGAAGTGCTATGTCAAATAAGCTGTGATTCATGATACAATATCTCCATCTTCATTAGGCATATTGAAAGACGAATATGTATTGCTGTTGATATTCACCTGCTTGCCGTCACATATATATACGATATGACTGAAATTGTAGCGTGCTCCGGCACTGCCTGATATAGACAAATTACCAGAACTGTCAACTTTTATCTGACTTACACCAGGCGTAGTTCCAGGAAAGACGCATTCGAGCGATGGTGCTGGCACTTTTGCTAAAACATGCTCATTATATCCGACTAATCCATCATCAAAATAGAACCCGGAAAGAAATACGATATTGCCTATTTTTCGCCATGAAACAATATCATTCACCTTCCATCCGCTATCGTCATTGACACCTTTTATGATATAGTCCTTCAGTGTCCACGGATTTTGTTTAATTGCAAATTCATTAATTAAAAAACTTCCGCTTACTACAGGATTCAGATAATTGTCCTGCCATACGTCCGTTACAAGTTCTTCTGTCTCGTCGGTCTTTTTGAATTTTCTCGCACCGTTAGGATCATTGTAGTTTACCTTGACAAGCTTGACGTATTTATCACCGTCTATTGATGACACGTCAACACTATCCAGTCCTCTGACCGGCAATATCTCTCCGTTGTAATAAGCCCAGCCTGGTGTCATGGATAGATTGTTTCCATTGATGGTAATTTGGCATCCTGTAATGATGAAGTATTTTGTCTTCATTCCCAACTCAAGAGCAACGTCTTCGATAAATCTGGTTATATCCTCGGTCATGAACTCAAGGTCTTTCTGTAAGAACGGCATTCTGCCGATGTTGTTGATGTTAAGTTTTTTCATATTTCCTGTATTATCGTGTATTGTTTTCCTGCTAATTTGTAAATGTCAAGTAGTCTGCGGAGCATGACGGCACCACCTCTCTCTTCATAGACACGTGATTCTTCCGTATCAGAACCGGGAGCGAGTTTCGAATCCAGCCTAACCTCGAACACGATGTTGGCTGACACCGCACCTGATGCATCGTACAGGATAGAATTGTCTGATGTAATCTCTTCATCTCCCATATCTGCAACATCATACCATATATATTTCCGATGTTCCGATATGCTGTTATCGTATGGAAGCAGCATGTCTGATATCTCGTTTACGTCGGCAATCTTTATCAAGGCTTCTTCCCGAACGTATGAACCGCATAGTTTTTCGTTCAGCACCTTCTCCAAAAGACAGACCTGACCGTTATGCGCCATCCTGTATTCCTTCTCACTTCTGAATTCGAGAAAGCCCGAATGGATATTCCTTAACGGAGCTGTCAGATGACATGCCAACGCCATCAGTCTCGGCTTGCGTATCTGCATCGGCAGCAGAAGTACCGCCAGTCTCATATAGTCTATGTCATATCGGCTCATTCTTCTGTGATTTTTAGATTTTCAAGTCTTATATGTCCGCAGATTGATGTATAGTTCTGCACACCGGTCTGCAGTTCCGTTTCCGTAGCATCGGAATTGTATGCCTTGAACCTGCATGATGTTATGATTATGTCCTCTACGCCTTCAACTGACTGTATAGCATCAATAAGTTTGGTCTTGTTGAATCTGCCGCCATAGACAATGCCGTCAAGGTATTTCTTTACAGCTTCTTCAATAAGGTTTCTGCCGTCTCCTGACACTGCACTGCCGTCATCGTTAAGAACGAGAGGATTCCTCCATATCTTTATTTCCAGATTCAGGTCATCAGGCTGATAACTGTAAACGCTGACAGCTGTTCCGGCAAACTTTATCCTGTTAAGATAAGCCGCTAATGCGTTTTTTTCCTTCTCGTCAAGCACGTCAAAGTCATCACCCTTGTTCACCTTTACCATTATGCCGTTATATACCTCCAGAACGGAGCAGTGTGATACTATCATCCTGCTCGGATCTATCAGATCGTAGTTGCCGTATTGGTTCAGATCTGTTCCGTATTGAAAGTTCATCACCTTGTTCCAGTACCAGGATATGGTGCCTGGCAAAGCTGCGTCTATGCGCTTTTCGACATCTGTTTTGAACTGCTCGAACATCCATTCAGTGGCATATTGAGCCACGGCGACAACGTATAACAACAGATTGATTATACCGACAGAACTGACCTGCGACTCCCATTCCATCTCAGGGTTGAGACCCATTGCTTCCACAAGACCTTCGTTGCTCATTATCTCATCTGTCATTGACTTTTTGATTTCCTGAATTGTTCTCATTTGTAATTAGCGTTGATTTGAATTTGACCATTGTTGATTTTAACGTCTCTGACATCCATGCCGTCACGTTCTAATTCTTCGGATATTTTCTGCTTCCAATATGCCTCGCTGCCATCGTCGTTCAGCATGTCTTCAAGACCAGTACCTATGAACGGATTTTCCTTCCATTCGCCTTTATGCGTCGATAGTATCAGATACTGGTTCTGCATCGTGCTGTCTCCGATAACGAAGTCGCCGTTGGCAAACATGATGTCAAGTTCGGTACTTAATAATATGTCTCTGTCCTTTGCCATAACTATGAAATTGTAGCTGTTCCTGTTGCTGTCGTCTTACCAGATTGTGCTGATGAATTACCTGTTGTCGATACTGGTATTCCTGCGTTAACTGTTATCTCCATTTCTCTGATGTATGCGTCTATAGCCTCCGCCATTTGAGAGGGAATATCTCCTCTAGTATCAACTTCTCTGAGTGCTTTCGATAGTTTTTCCTTGTCCAATGCCATAATCTCAATGTTTTATTGTTGGGTTTTCTATGTCTTCTTTTGATGTAGTCGTCAATTTCTGAGCCGCCCAAGATGCTGCAGCTGCTTTAAGCGATGCGCCTCCGTCATAAACTACAGGAATCCATGAAGATGAAAAAACCTTCTTCAAAGAATTGATGTCATTTTCTATAGCATTCAATCTATCTTTTAATGGAGTCACCTTCACCAGTCCTTCATTCTCGCCACCGTTGATGACAACTTCGCCTTCAAACTTAACTGTCATTGATTCAAGTGCTGAGAATGAAATAACAACCAGACTGCGAAGCTCGCCACCGCTCAAGTCTGCCATCAGAACCATGCTGCCGACTTTAGGCTTTATCAGAATGTTGTCAGCATTGCCATCTGCTGAAGCGTTCAGACGCACGTCGTTTATGACCAATCTGTCCGCTATCTTAACCGAACAAGTCTCATCACCAACCGACTCAACCTTTCCCATCACGAACATCATTCCAGGCACTCCGACAATGCTCTTAATAGCCTCCTTTATTTCCTTGCTTCTATCCATAACCTAACTGATTTTCTTTCCCAAAGTGATTTTCCTGACTCCGCCGTCCTTCGAGAATGTAGTCTCTACAGAAATGACATAATATGTTCCGTCCTTGATTTCGTAGTCTGGATCTGTAATTGTAACCTTATATCCGGCATCGACGTATGGAATGAGCCACGACTGGAAACTTCCCTCGTATCCGGTGTAGACCTTCTGGTCGAGCACCGACTGCGCTTTCTGTTCAAGGGAACTTTTAGAGCTTACTCCTGGCAGTTTCAAGGTCATCTTGTCGCCGCCTGTCGTGCCTTTCTCCACGCTGACAGTTGCGCCAGTTTCATCTGTGCCTTCCACAACCACAAGAAGTTTTCTCTCGTCTTCCGACTTGTATTTAAGATCTGTGCCGTCACGTTCAATGTTCCTGCTGAAATCGTATCGTGCTTCGCCGAATATCTCGGCATATTGAGGATGCACATGAAGCACCTTGTCTTTAAGATAGATATTCGGACTTGCCTCATCCTGTATCTTTTTCAAGACATCGTAACCGGTTGCGTTGTTGATGACGAACTTGTCATAGCTGAAGTCATAGTCGCACGATACTGAGAAACTGCCTACCTGCGAACAGATGTTTTCTAAAATGCTCTTCACGCTGGCATTTTTCATTTCCTCGTCCTTGACTGATTTTCTGAAAAGATAGATGTCATCTTCAAGCTCCAGTGTCAGACTTCCGCCATCTGTTTTAATGGCTTTTAAATAGCCTTTAAACTCTTCTTTAAGATTGTCGTTATAGCCAAGCTGTATCTCAACAGCATCACCGACTTTTATCTTGCCCTCGATGTTGATTGCCTTGTTGAAGACAGTGCCAGGCAATGTGATTGTTGCTGTGTCTGACAGCAGTTCAACACTGCGCTTGATGCTGACTTTCTCGACCATCTTCAGACGGAAACCGCCAATCCTGATATTCCAACTCATTCTATACATAGCTTAAACTTCTTCTAACAATTTATAACTGTCATCGCTATACGCCTTGATTGTAAAAGACTGATTTTCCAAACCTTTTGTAAAAGGAAAATCATAACTCTCTATGGCGATGCGGTTAATGCCGAATGTACTCGGATTATTAAGAAATTCACTGACAATTTCCACAGATTCCGCCATATTGCACACCTTGCGCAGATTGCTCAGATGTACCGCCAATTTTTCAGCGTCTTCCGCTATGATCACACCGGAAATACTGATTTCATAGTCATCCTGCGACCAGCATTCCTTGATGGAACCTCTGTTTGACGACTTGGCGACATAACGTCTTTTGATTACGTTCTTGCCGTTGACCGACACCAACGGATCCACTGGAAGTCTCCATTCCTCACCGTCAATCATAAACGATAGCGGACATTGAAAGAAGTTGTCTCCAAGATTGGAAAGACCTTTCTCCATTTTGCCATCATCAGGTTTTCTTATGGTATCGACATTCTCATAGACATATTTGTCATTAGAACCTTTCGACACCACGACAATATTCCTGAACGGCAATACCATCGGCTGAGCATAACCAAGCGCATTCGTCACATGCTTCGCCAGATTCGTCTCCTCATGTATAAAATCAACCGGATTTGTCATCTCAATTATGAATTATGAATTGTGAATTATGAATTGTTTAAGCGTTCTGCGCCATATACAGCACTCTCAGCAGACATTCCTCTATTTTTCTTACCATATCCTCAGCATTCTCGCCAACGCCACCATTGAAAGTAACATCAGCCATTTTGCCAAGATTGATAGTGACATTAGTGTTGCGTGTGCCGCCTGAAGCGATGGCACTGGAAGAACCTGCGAGTTCTCCGCCGGTGCCGGTTACATTACCTGTAGTGGAATTGCCGTTGACCGAGTTCTGAAGCTGCTCGTTTATGCCAATGCCGGAACTGACCTTGTCGGAAGCTTCGCTGACATCTTCTTTCTTTTTCCAGCCCATCTCAATGCCACCAAGAGATTCCTTGGCTTTATTGACATTATCCTGGACTGACTGCGCACCGTCTGAAATTGCTTTCTTACGAGCTTCTATACTTTCATTGATAGCATTGATGGCATTCTGATTCTCTTCGCTGTCACCCATGCCGACAGCTTCTTTGAACTTATACCAGCCCAGTCTTATCTTGTCAAGACCTATAAGAAAACCGTTGATATATGTTGTGAAATATAACTTGATGGCATCCACGAAGGCTAAGAACGTATATTTCATAAAACCGACAATGCCTTGCCATAGTGAGCCCCAACCTGTAATCTTTGAGCAGACCCAGACTATTGCACCGACCAAAACAGCTATTGCTGCAACAATCAATGTTATTGGATTCAGACTCATCACCGCATTCAATACAGCCTGTGCACCAGCCCATACCTTTGTGGCTATGGCAACAACTTGTTCTTTAGCAATTAAGACGTTTAGCCAAAAATCTTGAAGTTTTAATGATATATTGGAAATGTTGATTGCAGCTGTCAATATTGTAATTGCACTTGCTACACCGATTATTATCGGAGCAAATTCCGAAAAGAAACCAATTACATTACTTACGCCATTTGCAATGCCGTCTAACAAAGCTGGGAGAGTCTCCAGAAATCCTGTTGCGAAACTAAGACAAGTATCTATAACAGGCTTGAGTCTGTCGAATACATTTATTAGAAATTCGTCAAATGTGTCCTTAAGCTGGTTGATTTTACCCATAGTGGAATCACCTGCTTTCTCTGCTCCTTGATAAAATAGTCCTCCTTCTTCAGTAGCCCAAGCGAAAGCCTGTGCGAGCATTTCGGCAGATATTTGTCCCTTGCTCATTTTCTCTTTGAGCGACGCCATACTTTCGCCTGTATGCTTGCTAATCTCATTAAGAGGATTGAAACCGGCATTGATAAGCTGCATCAGATCCTGTCCCTGAAGTTTGCCTGCACTTGTTGCTTGAGAAAAAGCCAACGCAAGCGATTGCATCTTCTGGCTGTCACCCATAGCGATGTCACCTATCTGCTTTAAGGTTGAAAATGCCTTTTCGCCCTCCATACCGAAAGACATCATTGTTTTCTGCGCCTCGATAAGACCTGATTTGTCATAAACAGTAGCTTTGCCGTACTCTGATATTTTCTCAAACATTTCCTCGGCAGCGGAGGAGTTGCCTTGAAAAAGGGTTGTCATGTCAAGCCTTTGCAATTCATTTTCTCCACCGATTTCCACGACTTTGCCTATGGCATTACCGACTTTTCCGATAGTATTCTGTGCCGCTTGGAAGAGGTTGTTTATCTTAAAGGCAGCATTGTTGATACGCTCCATTATCTTAGGCGTACTTGTCGCTTGCACGTTGAATTTGCCAAGAGCCTTATCCAACTGCGCTATGCCTGTATAGGCATTGCCATCAAGATTTATTGTAAATTGAACAGTATTTGACATTTTTTTGTAATTGTATTGATTATTTTATTACCTTTGGAGCATGAAAGTCTTATTCTACATAATAATTGCAATAATAGCGATTGTGGCTATCTTCGTAATAGGTGTATTTTTACATACCATCTATGAACTTGCTACTGGTAAAGTTTCAATAGAAGAACAGGAACGTAGAATCTCAGTTTATGAATGTTACAAAAAGCAGAAACGTTCAAAGAAACAAGCCAAACATCGTGGCGGTTCGTTACATTTCTTATCATATCCATCTCCTCTCAATAATTGGGGTCTGTGGAAATGATTAAAACCTATTCTTCTTAGCCTCCTCTTTCCTTATCCATTCAAGTTCCTTCACGAGCATCGCCCATTCGGCATCGTCTAAGCTGTCCGGGTCGGAGACGTGCATATAATAGCGCAGCTGTGCGTTCACCATTCTAATTCCGTCTCCGTTTGTCACCTCGGCAGCCTTTAGAGCTTTTCCAGTTCAGACTCTTTCACCTCTATGAGTTCTGCCAATTTCGCTGAAACGCCAAGGAACAGTCCGTCGTCAGTCTTCACCTTTTCGCTTCCGCCGATGAAGCAGTCGCTCAAAAGTATCTCGTTGAACTTGATTGGATCTGTCTTGCCTGCTACCGAAGCATAGCTGATGCTTCTGCGGCTTGGTTTCTTGAGATATGCAACATGACCGTCGCATTTCACTGCATAGATTTCACCATACTTTGCTTTCCAAGAATTTATCTGTTCTAGTGTTGCCTGTCCGATTAAGTTTTTGTTTTCCATAACTATAAATTGTTAACTGTGGATTGTCAATTATTTTTTAGTAACTCTCAAAGCGATGAACGGCAATGTGATTTCCATAAACTTGTCGCCTTGTTTCAACTCTTTAGGCTCTTCCGTGAATTGGATGCCTTGCACTACGTCGGTTACCAATACGTCGCCGTTGGCAGGGTTGCCATAGCATACCACGCCGTCAAGCTGAAGGTCGAGGATAGAATCTGTTCCGCTCTGCAGGCGCATTGTTTCAAGTTCGCTCTGCAAGACCGTAATCTCGCCTTCAATAGACTTGTTGCCTTTCTGAATGGCGATTGGCATATTGCCCTTGCCATAGACGAGTTCTTTCTCTTGTTTGATGCTGTACTTGATGCCTCTGAAGCCTGTCAAGTCCTTGCCTCCCAACAAAAAGGTAAGGTCAGCCCATTCGTATTCTCTTGAATTAAACATTTGTCAGTCTCCTTTCTTTTATTGTGTTACCTTAAAGCCTAAGCTTACGTTGATGTATTTGCTGTATCCGTGAGGCTTTATTCTTACCTGTACGTCCAATCTTGATGTGGCGACTATGTTCTGGTCTGGATTGATGTAGCATTCCACGCCCATGTCGTTAGGGTCGCTTGGGTCGTTGCCGAGGTTGCCTCTCGATGTCATGTTGTTTACGATGGCTGATTCAACGGCTGTCTGGATAGCCTTGACAACAGGCGCGCTGATTTTGCCGTCGTCAGTGACAGAAATCTCTTCTGCAACCTCATTGATAAGAGTTGTGTAAGTGATTCTGTATGCCTTGTCAGCCACACGGCGACGAGGTATCAATGAATAGTCGTCAGAAGCTTCAGCAGCGAGTTTGTCGTCGCTCCAGAAATATCCGCCTTTGCCTACGAATGTTCTTGGGCAGATGAAACCGCAGTCGTTGATTGTCTCAGGATTGCCGAGTTCAGCAGCAACGCCTCCGATATACATTGTTGTTGCCACTATGCTGCCTGTTCTTACGCGAGCTACAGAACGCTGAACCGGAATTGAAGCAATGCGACCAGCCAATAAACCAACCGCTGCACCTTTGCTGTCGGCAACAGTATCACCGATAACCACACCAACACGGTTGTTGTTGCCGGTGTTGACAGGATTGCTTACGAGTGTCTCTGCGTTGCCTGTATAGTGACGACCTTCCAAGAGAACCATCACCGGAGCGAACAATGTTTCTGTTGCCCATTCAGCAAGAGCCTGAGCATTGGTGATAGCTGTTCTTACAGTTCCGTCAATACCTGTTGTCACTATTGGTGTGTAAGCACTCTTGTCTTTAATCTTCACAGCCAAGGTTCTGATAGTGCCGTTTGCAGCAACCAAAAGCTTCTTGGCGTTGTCCTTTGTCTTGTCGACGATGTCGGCAATGGTCACGGTGTCAGCCACGCCCATTATCCACAACTTGCTTCCGTCTGGAGCTTCGTCGTAGAACTCTTTCACTGCCTTGTACAATGTAGCGTTGGCATCTTCTTCGCCAGATGTAATGCCTTTGCTTACAAGTTCGTCTAATTTGGTTATAAGATACGGAGTGTTCAAGGCGAAAACATTTTCTGTCTTGCCGTTTACTGTCTGTGTCACAGCCACCGCTGTACAAACAAGACCTGTCACGCCGTCGTCCATCGGTTCGCTTGCGCCGATGGCTCCGTTTGCGAAATCTATTTTAACGTTTGGTAACATTTTTTAGAATTTTTTAAGTTTGAAATATTGAATATTCTTGGTGGCTGAGCCTGTCGAAGTCATCTTCTTGGCATGATCCTCTGCCTTATCAGCAGCGGTGAACCATTGTCCGTCTGATGTGTGCCATATTTCACCGACACCCAGTCGCATCATCACTCCGCGAGCCGCTTCGTATGATGCGTGTATCGTCGTGGTCTGTTGACCGTTGTCTGTTGTCTGTTGACTTTTCTTCATTTTAAACGCTGTTTAATCACTGTTATAATGAGCAGAACCGCTATCACTATCAAGAACAGGCGTCCCATCTTCATCTGTGTCGTTTCCCACCACGACAGTTCTTTTTCCACTTCTACGATAACCTCCGTCTGCATTTCCTTCAGCATCTTTATTTCCAAGTCTCGTATTTTGAGAAGTCTTTCAAGACTGTCAGTCTTGCATTCCACATATATAGTGTCGTTGACGATCTTAATATGAGGCGTGATATTCTTGCCTCGTTCAATCTCCAGTTCTCTTAGAAGCACCTGTCCTGCGCTGTCGCATTCCAGCCAGCCTTTCAGCCAAGCCTTGTCAGGTTCTTCATATATGATGCTGTCTCTCCATCTCTCGATGACTTTCACACTATCAGATGTTTGTGTCGTCATCAGCGGCTGACTGCTTCTGCAGCTCTGCATGAACAGGACACTCGTCACGATAAG
Organism: Bacteroidales bacterium; assembly: GCA_045613105.1. Classification (GTDB taxonomy): domain Bacteria; phylum Bacteroidota; class Bacteroidia; order Bacteroidales; family F082; genus Limimorpha. The sequence continues at coordinate 13,919 of JAZLAI010000042.1, forward strand.
TGCAGTTAGAAGCTTGTGCAACAGCTTTGCGTAATTTCTTGACATCATTTCAGAGTCCTTTCACTTCTTTCTTTAACGGTTCTACGATGTTGGTCAAAAACTCCTCGACAAACTGTTTGGCAAGGTCGAGGTTCTTTTTCTGTATGTCGGCTTTCAGCGATTCTATCTCGGTTCTCTGCTTGTCAATCTCTGCACGGTGCTTGCGTCCGTTGACGAACCATCCGCAGAGAGACAGCAATGTTGTGACTGCCAATATCACCTGTGTAAGATCTATTTTCATATCACATCACTTTTACTGAAATACAAATCACTTTCTGCCTTGCGTCGGCGCACAAGTCCTGGAAGGACTATCTTGTTGGCGTATTTCCATCGTCCGAATTCATCGGCTATGGCAGGGTCGTTCGGATTTGCCAATACCTTCTTGCGCAGAGTGGACTTTTTATAGTTCGTCGTGCCAACATTGAACACGAAGCTCACAAGGGCATCGAACTGATTTTGGTTCAGGTTTTCCGCGTCACAGTTAACGCACCTCTCAGCGATGGCGATGTCGTCGGCAAGCAATCTCTCAGCCTCGGCTAGGTCTATGACCATGCCGGCTTTCACCCCTTTGGTGTGACCCCATCCGATTGTAGCGACACCTGCAGGACACACATACGCCTTCAAACGCAGCCCCTCATAACGCTTGATCAGTTCTATGCCTTGTTTGCTTGTTTTCATATTGAGTTAATTATTTTTTAAGATGCTTTGTATTCTTGAATTATGCCGAGAACGCCTCTGCCGTCATTGCGTGCTATACGACCGCCTCCTCTTTGCAAGAATGAGAAGATGTCACCATAATATGTTGGGTCACCTGCAGTCTCGAACATCTTGGTGGTTCCAAGAGCACGACGCACGCAGTTAGGATGCCAGAATAAGCCGATGGCACATGCTGTATTATCTACTGCCTCACCTTTACCTGCCACAATTTCTTCATATCTTTCAGGTGTATAGTTCAAATCTGTTGTAAATTCAAAGTATTTGTTGCCGGTAACAGCCTTCAATGTTGAATTTGAAGCGAGCAAGGCTGTAGCACGTTCATAAATCTTGAAGCCTTCCAATTTAACAAGACGACCGCTCACATGGTCATATACTGCTGAAAGGTTGTCATTAGTTGAATTGCGCACGTCTGAGCATAACTGTTCGTACATCTCTGTGTTAAGTATGACGCATCTGCCTACTTTAGGAATTCCCCATTTGTCGAAGATTGTCTTTGCCTTTGAGAAGTCCGCTACGCTGACGCCTGTTCTCAATCCTGTTCCGTGAATGAGATATTCGGCAGAAGCTGTCTTTGAAGCTTTGATGTAATATTTAGGTCTCCAGTTGTAAAGCATTGTGTCGCCAACTACCTGTTGGAGGTTAGACATGTCTTCAGTCATGCATGATGCAACCTTGTCATAGCTTAATTCCATTTTTTCTGCTTCTGGAATATAGCGAGGATCTGTTGTAAACTCATCAAGCGCGTATGTAACATCAATATCGTTTCTGCGTGTTATTGTAGCAGGGACTGTGCTTCTGTTACGTTTGACAGCACTTGCTGCTCCTGCCTGCGGTATATGTACCACACTGCCTTGTACTACATACTGGCTTTCATCTATGGAAGCAAGAATGAACTCGTTGTCTTTGAAAAGGTTTTCAACGATATATTCTGTCCAAATCTCAGGCGTTACCGCCATCATGGCACTGCCTATCTGTGTTTTTGGAATGAACGACAATGCGAGTGCTCCCGCTCCAGCTGGTGCTCCGAAAACGGAACCGATACATGCCGCAAAAATAACGGCTGTCAATAAACTTGTAAGAAATCTTTTCATGTGTCTGTTTTTTAAATTAGTTAATCTTGTGGATTGCGTCCGAATCTTGTTTTGTACAACTTGTTGTACTTTTCTTTGTTTGTTTTCTTGAGGTTCTCAAGTTTGCCTTTCTTGTGATAATCGTCGAAAGTCCAGTCCTTTTCCTCTTCAGATTCATGTTCTGTGTCAAGGTGGTCAACGATGCGTTCTACGCCCTTCATCTTGCCAATCATCTTCTCAGCAAGCTCGAAGTCGGTATTGGCGAGTCGGGTGTAACTGTCGCGCTCGTCTTCTCCGAACTTCTTCTCAGCAATGGCTTTGTCGATAAGCGACTTGACCTTTGCATTGTTGAGTTCGCCGATCTGATTCTTCAGACTTGCATTTTCAGCCTTGACTGTTTTCAGCTGATTCTGAAGCTCGCTGTTGCTTTTGAGAACATTCTTGACAGCTGTCATTACGGAATCATCATTGACTTCCGCTTCAGCGATGTTCAAAAGCTTTCCAATTTCTGCTTTGTTTGTGATCATGCTTTTTTGATTTTGTTTGTAATTAATAAGTTGTTTGTTATAAAAATTGAACACATCTTTGGAACTGAGCAGTTCCTTTGGAGATGTAATGTTTTTACCGCTGATGATTTCATCGACAAGACCGCGTCGCATCGCCTCTTCGGCGTTCATCCAGTGGTCGAGACCGTCAGTGAAAAATTCCTTCTTCACTGATGCGGCATCGACTTTCATTCTGCTTGCCATCATGTCAACCAATGACTTCTCAAAGGTGTCTATCATGGCTGCAAGATTGCGCACCTCGTCAGAGTTGCCATAGCATGAGCCCTGCACCCTGTGATACATGAACGATGCATATTTGGCAGCTTTCACTTTGTGCTTCGGATTGGAGATAAGCATTGCCATCATTGAAGCGGCAACGCCATCAACAACCCATTCAACTTCAATATCAGTCCTATCGAGATAGTTGAACAAGGCACTGCCCTGAATAACTTCTCCTCCTTCAGAATTTACATAAAACCTGAAATTGCGACATCCTTTCTTGCGCAAGTTCTCTATTTCGGCGACAACGACATTTGCGTCTATGTCAAGACCGCTGCCGATGACACCATACATATATATTTCAGCTGTAGTGCTGTCAACCTTATTTATCAATTTTGTCTTGTCCTTCATCTCAATTCTCATTTTTTCGAGTGCAAAATTCAGTCTTTAATAGTTGACAATCAAACGGAACTCGAACTCTTCCTACTCTTTTTTAAAAAAGAATAATCTATTCGGAATTTTGCACAAAAATTAAGATATGGCAGACTTGACACGTCAACAACAGAAGGATTATGCAAAGCAGTTGTTCCTGAATGAACCAGGCATAACACAGGCAGAAATAGCGCAACGGGTAGGTGTTTCAAAAAACACCATTTGCAAATGGGTAAGTGAAGGCAGATGGGAAGACATGAAGACATCCATGCTTGTAGAAAAAGACACACAGCTCGCCCGATTATACACCCAGCTCCGAAAATGGAACGATGCAGTCGAGAATCGTCCGGACGGAGAACAGTATCTATTGTCTAAAGAAGCTGATGCCGTGGTTAAAATCACAGCGGCTATAAAGAATCTCGAAACGGAAACGAACACCGCTGAAAAGATGTCAACGGGAAAAGAGTTCCTTTCATTTGTAAGAAAGACGACAGACCTTGAAACAAGCAAGTATATCGCAAGACTTTTTAACGACTACTTAAAAACCTGTATCAATGGCTAAGACTAGAAAACCTACAGACAGACAGCTCTGGAAGGACTGGGAAGACTATTACAGCCAGTTCATTTCAGATGTTGAAATTGACAATGACGAAAGTCCTGTCGATAAGGCTGTTCGCATCAAGCGACTTGAAGCCAATGATGAGGAATGGTTCAAATATTACTTCCCTAAATACTGTACTGCAGAACCTGCCAAGTTCCACAAGGATGCCACCAGGCGACTTATGAACAACCGTCGCTGGTATGAAGTCCGTGCCTGGTCCCGCGAGCTTGCCAAGTCAGCGCGTGCCATGATGGAATTCCTGAAGCTTGCACTCACTCAAAGAATATCCAACTTCCTGCTTATCTCTAACAGCTACGACAACGCATGTCGTCTTCTGCTGCCATTCATGATGCAGCTGGAGAAAAACCAGCGTATCATCAACGACTACGGCGAACAGGTCAATCCCGGACATTGGGAAGCTGGCGAGTTCATAGCCAAATGCGGATGCTCGTTCCGTGCAATCGGCGCAGGACAGTCTCCTCGTGGTACTCGTAACGAAGCGAAGCGTCCCGACGCAATATTGATTGACGATATTGACACCGACGAAGAATGCCGAAACCCAGAGAGAATAAGACAGAAATGGGAATGGATAGAACAGGCTCTTATTCCTACGGTCTCTGTCTCTGGCGACATCAGAATAGTGTTCAACGGCAATATCATCGCCAAGGACTGCTGCATCGTAAGAGCTGGAGAGGTCGCCGACAAATTCGACATCGTCAACATACGCGACAAAAACGGAAAGTCTTCTTGGATAGAAAAGAACTCCGAGGAAGACATCGACTTTATTCTTTCTAAAATATCTACAAAATCAGCACAGCAGGAATACTTCAACAATCCTATTACCGAAGGTTCTGTCTTCAAGGAAATGTTCTGGGGCAAGATTCCATCCATGCGCAAATTCAGATTCATCGTAATGTATGGCGACCCTTCGCCGTCAAATTCAAAAAAGAGTGTAAGTTCCAACAAGGCTCTTGTAGCAATGGGTTTCGCCGATGGATACTATTATATCATCGACTGCCGTCTCGATCATGCCACTAATGCAGAATTCGTGGAATGGATCTACGAACTCAACAAATCTATACCGGAAGGAATACAGGTGTATAACTTCATTGAGAACAACACCTTGCAGAACCCGTTTTTCGAGCAGGTGATTGTACCTCTGTTCAACGAAAAGGCAAAGACAGACGGTCATATAAACCTCACACCCGACACACGAAAGAAACCTGACAAGTTTGCTCGTATTGAAGGCAATCTTGAGCCTCTTAACCGCAACGGAAGACTCATCTTCAACGAAGCGCAGTCGGGCAATCCTCACATGAAACGTCTTGAGGAAGAGTTCTTGTTGGTAGAACCTGGTCTTTCTGCACCTGCCGACGGTGCCGACTCCGTGGAAGGCTGTGTATTTAAAATCAACGAAAAATTACAGACGATAAATCCAGACGCTTTCTTGATGGGCAGAAGACCCGTCAACAGGAAACGCGTGTAAATACAATTCAATAATCATTTAAAAACCTTTTAAAATGTTCAAGTTATGCAAAAGATTTATGAACTACGTCAGGGTAAAGAACGCCATCCGGCATGCAAACAGAATGCAACAGCTGACAAGAAAACAACACTTCGTTATCAAAATCCACGATCAAATACATGTTTACGACCGAAATAAGATAAACTATCTTATCGACTGCGGTATTTTGAAGAAAGAGCTCAGAGGTGCTCTCGAACTACGGAAAATATCCATCTATTACACTAAATAGGAGGTTGTATGTATTTGTCTTACGATGACTTGTTAACCGGTATCAATACCGAATCGCTCAATGTCATCACTCGCAACAGAGACAATGCCGACCAAGCCATACGGGAAGCCGTGGCTGAGGTCAGAAGCTATCTCTGTGTCAGATACGACATTGACAGTGAATTACAGAAATCAGGCAACGACAGAGACCCTATGGTCTTCAGAATGGTGCGCGACATCGCTCTCTACCGCTGTTATGCGATAAGCAATCCCGCCAGTATGCCTGAAATGAGACGACGCAATTACGACGATGCCATTGTCCTGCTGAAAAACATTCAGGCGGAAAAGGCTGCTCTGCCTGGATTGAAAAGACTCGACGGTGACACTGACGGAAGCAACTATGTCAAATATGGCGGCAACAAGAAAAGGAGGAACAGATGGCTGTAAAAAGAAAAAAAACAAAACTGCCGAAAGACGGCATCAACATCACCAACATCAATCTAAGAGTGCCTAACCGCAACTCGCAGAACATTGAGAGCTGGCGCAGCGCAATCGCCTCTTTTGAAAACCAGACCAATCCGACAAGAACACGCCTGTACGACCTGTACAAGGACATCGAACTCGACGGTCAGGTGCTGGCGACATGGGGAAAGCGTTGCGATGCTATCACAAACAAAAGACTTCTCTTCAAGAAAGACGGAATGGAAGACGAACAGATCACTTCATTGCTCAATTCGCCTGAAATGCGTCTTATCATCAAGGAACTGCTCAAAACCATTGCTTACGGTTTCACTCTGATTCAGGTTGACGGAATACGGTTTGACGATGACGAAGAGCAATACAAGATTGACTGGAATCTTATCCCTCGAAAGCACGTCCACCCTGAAGACGGATTTCAATGCGTCAGCAAGGACCAGAACATGGCGACAAAAGACTACATGTTTATGGAAAAGCCTATGTCCGACTATATGATATGGGCTGGCGAAAGGGACGACATGGGACTGTTGTGTTCCGTCGCTCAATATGTAATCTACAAACGCGGAAGCTTCGGCGACTGGGCGCAGTTCGCTGAAATGTTCGGAATGCCGTTCCGAGAACTCAGCTACGATGACTACGACCCTGAGACACGAGCAAAACTCGAAAAGGCGATGGAAGAATGGGGCGGTGCAAACTTCATCATCAAGCCTAAAAGCGCACAGCTTACGTTGCACGACACCGGAGGCAGCACATCCAGTGCGGAGGTTTACGACTTGCTCATATCAAAATGTGACGCTTCAATAAGCAAAATAATTCTCGGCAACACCTTGACGACAGAACAGGGTGAAATAGGTTCTCAGGCTCTCGGCGAAGTGCACAAGGAATCAGAAAGCGAGAAGAACGCTTCCGATCAGCTTTTCATTCTCTCTATCCTCAACACCAGATTCAGAGCTGTGCTCAAGAAGTTCGGATTCAATGTCACCGGCGGTGAAATCATGTATGAAGGTCTCGAGACCGACTGGGACAAGCTTCAGACCAAATGGAACGTAGTAAGGGAGATTGCACAGACGGTGCCTGTCGATGACGATTACATCTATGAGGAGTTCGACATTCCTAAACCTGACAACTACGAGCAGATGAAAGAAGAGATGCTGCATGTCATGCAGCCGGCTTTTACAGACGACGATGTCATAAACGGCGACATCAGAAACGACAAGCCTAAGAACCTCTTCGCACGCTTGAGGAATTTTTTCGCATAAGCCCTCGCTATGAGGGCTTGGACGAACTCGACAATCTTTATTTCGGAAACAAGATGTCAGAGGTGGCTGATGCCGTAAGGACATTTCCGATCATCTACGACATCACGCAAAGAGAACTCTACAGGAAAGTCCTCGACGATCTGAAAAACGGAACTATAAAGGAGATTGACACCGACCTGTACGAAGCTTACGGCAACGGTCTGAGAAAGGCTGTCGACACTGTTCTCGGAGAAAGCGAATATGGCGACGAGTATTTCGACATGCAGATGCAGATGCGCGCCAACGTAAGCCGTTTCGCGGCATACAAGGCTTATCATGCGACTCAGGAACTCAAAGACGTTGACCCTGCGGACATCGACAAGAAAGGAAAACTGATACTCAACAAATACAACAGGTGGCAGGCTGCGGAATACAACACAGCCGTCGCCCGTACAAGAACGGCGAAGCAGTATCACGACTTCACTTCTGACCCGATTTCCAACGAACTTTATCCAAACATCAAATGGCTTTCGTCACGAAGCGCATCGCCGAGAGAAGCGCATCGTGTGTTCTGGAACCGTGTATGGGCTAAGAACGACCCATTCTGGAACAGCAACACACCAGGCAGCCTATGGAACTGCAAATGCGACTGGGAAGAGACCGACGAACCTGTTACCAACGGCAACCCTAACGGAACAATGTCAGCCAAAGGTCTTGAAGGAAATCCGGCTGTGACAGGTGAGATTTTCACTAAAGATTGTCCGTATGTGAAGAAAGGCAATATGGAAATTGTGAACAATTTTGGGTGTAGCTATCTAAGATTTATTGGAAAAAATGTCAATTTTGTGTCAAAATCAAGCAAAGGTGATATTTATATTGATAAAGTTTGTGCAAATGAAACAGCCAAGTCTTCTATCAAAAATCCTAAATATTGGCTAAAAAATGAATTGATGCTCAATTTGGACAAATATTTACCAACAGCTCAATACGTTGGCAATGAACCTATTGATTTAACGCACAATAGTAAAAAAGGCAAGGCTTATAAGCTAAAGAAAAAATCTAAACAATTTCACGAATTTGCTATTAACTTCAAGAATGAGAAATACACTGTAAAAGTAATCGAACTTAATTCAGGCAAACTTTTGGCCTATACTGTATATGTATAAAAAAACCAGAAAGACAGGGCTATGCAACCCATCAGTCAATCTGGCACTGCAAAGATACAACTTTTTTAATATAAAGTTCAACTTAATTAAATAATTATGAAAAAAAATCCTAAAAAAGAAACGAAATGCTATGACTCACGATGAACTGCAATCCCATTTCAACCGTCTTCAGGTTGAATTCAAAGACTTCTTCGACAAGTATGCTCCTACAATAGTGGGCAAGACAGCCGTCAGTTTCTTCAAGCAGAGGTTTCAGATTGAAGGCTGGGAACGTGCCGGCGACTGGCAACAGGTGCAGCGCAGAATGTCATCATGGACTCGAGGCGGAAAGACCGTCAAGAACCCGTACAAAGGCGCAAAGCTGTCTCGCAAAATCCTTACAGGCGACACCGGCGACCTCGGTCGTTCCATTGAGATTATGAAGATGTCTTCCGGAAGCGTCACCATCTGGTCTCGTCCCATCGGAAGCAACAAGGTATATGCACGAGTCCATAACGAAGGTCTCCGTGCAGGTCGTGGCGCAGGTTTCATAATGCCCAAACGTCAGTTCATGGGAATACACCCCGAACTGAACGACACCATCATCAAAGAACTTGAACGTAAACTTAAACAAATGTTAAACACTAAATGAAATGATTAAGACCCTTTATTTGGCAATTGAAGAAAGATTAAAAGCCATTCAAACAGCAGAAGGCGAACAGCTGTTCAAACATTTCGACCTATGGAATCAGCAGGTCGAGTTCCTAGAAGAAGAGACACCGTTCAACACTCCATCGGTTTTCATAGAGTTCGGCACATTCAACTGGAGAACTTTGCCGCGAAGATTTCAGGAGTGTGAAGTGACAATAAAGCTTCACATCGTCACACCTTGGTTCGCCAACACTCCAGCGAACACACCGGAGCCGTTCCGTTCACAAGCTCTCGAATATCTCACACTGCCAAGCACCATCGTTGCAGCTTTGCAAAACTTCACCATAGCACCAGAAGGAAGTCTCGAAAGAGCAAACTCGTTCACACGCATTAAGTCAGAAGTGAACCACAACCACGAGAAATACGTTGACAGCGTCGAGACATATTCATGTCACCTCTACGACAGAAGCGCGACACCAGAATATATCAAAACGCAGATACGGTCATACAATATCAGCGTTGAATAAAATAGAAAAGCCCCCGAAAAAATCGAGGGCTTTATTTTTTTTAAAAAAGAGACAGCTGATTGGGATCTTGTATTTCGTCATCATCATCCTTTAATTCAGACGGCTTGACCCCAATGTACGACAGAAACGTATCATAGCAGATTCCGTATTTTGGATATATGAAATCTCTCCATATAGCTTTGTAACAACGCTTCTGGTTGCCGATTTCATAATTACGCTCCACAATCTCAAGAATCTCCTTGATGCGTATGATTGTACTTCTATATCTCTTTTTCTTTCCCATTTCAATTCTCAAAGTACGGTTCTAAACTTATCACTACAGTTTTCTTCTTTCTCAAGCGACCGCTGCCGTTACAGAAGTCGCAGGTCTTCTCTTTCTGGTGTTGCGAAAGGAGGTATAATCGTTTTGCAAACTTTGATGAAAAAGTAGATGGCTGCACTTGTTCCACCGTCACCTTGCCCGTGCCTTTGCAATGCCAGCATTTGTCAATGGTCTCGTAATGGTATTCCCTGTTACGATCTAAATCATCAACCTGTTGTACTGTTGTCTCGTTATCCTGTTGTCTCATAATTCTTAATTATTCATTGTTAATTATACATTCTTCATTGTCTCTCTGTAATACTCCGCTGCAGCTTTGTGGAATTCCACTTCCTTGTCGGCTGCCATCTCTGACGACCGTGGCGAATGATAGTTATATTCGCTCGACTTCTCAATGTTATACTGAACATAAGCTTCCGATTTCTCTGCATAATACTTGTTGAACCAACCGAGCACGTCGGCACATGATATACCGCCGTAAAACTTCCCGTATTCGCCTTTCAAAGCACGCTTGAAAATGATGTCGATGTCGGCAGCGTTGATGCCTACGCCAGCACCTAGACACGAGTCAACCACCATCGTCGCTGTCTCGGCAAGTGCTTCCGGATGCATCTGCTTGGAGACGTTAAGCATCGACTCCAGTCGCGTCAGCTGCATCACGATTAGCGCAGCTGTCTCCTTGTAACCGAGTTCTTTTACAAGCCTGTTCACCGAAACCACATTACTGCGCACCGACTTCGCCACCGTGTCAATGCCAGCTTCACGCATGGCAACTGACAAAGCTCGTGGTTCATAGTCTTTTTTAGAGATAATCGAAAGCTGATTTTGTTCTGTCATAACTGTTTCTTTTATAGATGTTGCCGTAAATCTTATCAAAGTCCTTGGCAAGTCCTTCCGGAGTGAACCTGTTGTCGAAATACCAAGTATTTTGCATCTGTTTAACTGCCGTTAGAAATACGTTTAAATTGTCTATGATGTCATCGTCTGTAACCGATATGGTGTCGTCAATGCTGCTTACTATCTTCTCATGAAGGCGGTTCAGCAGCTCCTTCATCCATCTGAAGTCAGCCTTGCTGATGGTGTAATCTGTTCCTTTGAAAAGTTTATACGCCTTGCCAAAGGTTTCCAGTGCTCTGTAAACAGGCATTGTTCTGCCTTGTTTCGACGACATTGACGCAAGAACCTCATTCACGAGCAGCATCTTGTCTTTCTTAGAGAGTTGCAGCGAAGCTTTGATGATGTCTTTTACCATTTCTGTACCTTTTTATTTCGTTAATAATCTTGCTTGCGCAGTTTGGGCAGGTGTCGCCCCAGATGCGAGCGTCATACTCGCAACCGCACTGCGGACACACCACCCAAATCTCATGATTGTTTCTCATTCTTCGCTTTCTTTCTTCGGTTCAACGTAGAAAGTCTCGTCCTGTACTACAGAAAGACCGACCTTGGCGAGATTCTCCTTCACGTTTTTACAGTCTCGGTCAGCGAGAATCTTATCCTTGGCAGCTTCTTCAGTCTTGCGGATATAATCCGGAAGAAACTCCTTCAGCAAGCTAGTGACCGAAGCCCATGTAAACCCTTTCAATGTTTTCAGCTTCGGCGTGCCTGTGCGGAAACCTATTGTTCCATGAATGGTGTCGAGACTTTTCTTCTTGCTGAAAAGTGCGTCTCTCTGTTCTGTAGCATACACCTGTAAGACCTCGAAAGCCTTTTCTTTCTCCTCAGTGAGCTTGCCAAGTTCCTCCTGGTACTTCTCTCTGATACGAGTCATCTCCACGTCCATCGTGGCAGTAATCTTTTGGATTCTAGCATCCGCCTTAGCGAAATCAGCCATCGCTGATTCCATCTTTTCTTTTGTGACATCACTGATCACAACTTTCTTTTCTCTCTTTGCCATAGTTATTTGTATTTATTGGTTTACTGTCATTTCAATTTTCTTTTTATTGGTAGATTCTGCGGGATATCTACTATCAAGAAATGTATCTACGGAAAATGTCTCCGTTTTACTAACTTTTACCCTAAGCGTCATACCTGATGGCATTTCTAGTTCCAGTTTTTCTCTGACTCTTAGCATTTCTTCTTCAACAATTTTTTCCCAATTCGGGTCATCAATCGTACATACTTTCCAATTTATAGTATTAGTCGATTTCCTTACCCCAAGGTATCCTGCAGCACTAATTGTTGATACCCTAATTTTACATCTTTTTTGTGCCATAGTTATTTGTATTTAAAAGTTTAAGTTGTATTGTTTAATTTTCATTGTTTTTGGAGATCTCCGGTTGCCACCGAAATAAAGACCGCATCCGAAAATGAATTTTGATTTGTCAAACTCCTCTGTTATTGTCACACCTTTCAAATGAAAATAGCAACCTATTGACTCTCCAAGCCAAATTTCAATTTTCAGAAGAACTGCATCACCAATGGAAACCGAACATATCATATTGTGTGTTAGATTGCCATTCTTGTATATGTAATATCCTAATTCTATCTTGTCCGTATCAGGATTGTATCTCCATACGATACGCGCTGAATCTTTGTGAATACCTAATATGCCGAAACAATATCCCTTCAGTTTGTTCCAATCATATTGGTCATTGTCGTTAAGACGATACCTGCATGAATCATCGAAAACAAACATATAACAATCCTTAATTATCCATCCATTACCCCGGCACACTTTCATCCCTTTAAAACATGCAGGAACAAATGTAATGGGTCTGTGTAACCCTTTTGGAATCTTCAGTGTTTGAATATTCATACTCATTGATTTTTAATTTAATCCTATTCTTGGTATTTTATTTTTCACTTTAGCGACACTCTGTTTCCTGCAGAACTCATTGTAAATTCTCGTCAGCGTCGCCTCTGGTATTCTGTTGAAGTCGTGGCTTATCATTCCTGTTGGTACTATTCCTGCAGCACGAACAGCGGTCGATTTGATATAGTCAAGCGATACATCTAATCCGCAACCTTCATAATATTTCCCGATAGCCTTGATGACACCTTTGCGATATCGGTCAAGTTCCGACTTATACTTCCTTGTCTGAGGTGTTCTGGCAAGTTCCTGTAGATAGCGTATCATTTCCTGTGCTTCGATATAACCGAGATCTTTCATGCTGTCGGTTCTGCCGTTGGTATAGTCCGACACAAAATCGTGACGCATTTCGTCATTGAACTTCATGCTCTTGAAGATGTAGAACAGGCTGCGTCTCTGTCCGTCGCTGATTTTGTCATTAACGCTTTCCATTGTTTTCGTTTTTATAAGTTTCAGTTTGTGGCACGTTGTTCCATTTGCCCGACACACGAGCGTTGTGGCATTCTATCTTATGCATTATAAGACTGCGTTCTCTCATATAATCCTCGAAGCTCATCTTCTCCTTGTTGCGTTCGAGGCAGTCAAGACTGAAATGCAAGTCGCATAATTTCAAATCCCAATCCTTGAACTGTTCCGTTGTAATCTTTTTCATAGCTTGTTATATTATTTCTCAAATCCCCAATACGCATTAGCTTTCTCTGTGCACACATCTATGGAATCGCCACCTCCGTATCTTGACACCGGGAACGCTCTGAATCCCTCAATCTTAAAATATACGTTGGCGTCTCGCCAGATGCGTTTGGCAACATTGCCCTCCGGTTGTTTGCCTTCGATGTGACTTATGTAGATGAACAGCTTGTTGGGAAATGTCTCTTTCAGTTTTTTGTATTCCGTCCATTTAAGTTCCATGAACTGAACCGAATCTATCACTATGATGTCTGGACTCTTATGCCGGCGCAGTCTCGCCATGAGTTCGTTTGTGTCTTCCTTCTCAAGAAGTATTAGGCGAGAACCTATCTCCGACATTCTTACACGTTCCATCGCCATCTGCATTGTGAGAGACAGACCTTCTTCAATGCTGTTGTACGCCACACGACCGAACTTGGTGAGATACTTGCTCAGCTGCAGTGCGAATGTCGTCTTGCCGTTCTTGGGTGCTCCGTAGATGAACCATGAACCCGTAAGTTCCGGTGTTCCTATGGCATCCGACCATTCTCCGTCAAGTTCGATGGTCTTGAACTTGGCATCGCTGATGTTCTGGATGGAATAAGCCCGTTTCATTGCTTTGAATTTTTCTTGTTGATGGAAAATACCTTGCGACGTACACGGCGAAGATCATTCTCAGAACCTTTCACCACCTCTTTGATATCCTCTTTGGTTGTAAGACCGTTGGCGATGCAGACTTCAGTGATATCCTGGACTGAAATAGGTTCCAAGGCAATGAAACGGCGACCGATACGGCTGTAGATCTCTTTGTAGCCTTTCTTGTTCAAGCGCAAACCTCTGTTGACCTTCTTCTCAAGGAAATCAGTAGCCATCATGATGATGCCGCAATGATCTTCGAGTTTGTTGTATAAGGTGATGAAGAAGTAGAACACCTGGTCGCTCAACTTGTCTGCCTCATCCATTATGATCAGCGGACATTCCATGCGCTTGAGAGTAGTCACGATGTCGTTCATCATCTCGCCGACGGTGTCACCGGCTGGATTCTTGCCCATTTCACGAAGAAGCTCCTGCATGAACAGCTTGCGGTTCCAATATTCGTTGCAGCATAGCACAAACACATTTTCGTTGTCCGCTTGATATTCACGAGCCGCCACTGTCTTTCCGCAACCGGCTTCGCCTGTCACCGCCATCACCAGACTGTTGTCCTGTGCATCGGTGAAAATCTCCATCAATTCCTTGTAGTTCTTTGTCTCCACTATATTCCATGTTTTGTTTTTAAGATTGAGCTGTGCCGCCAAGTTGCGCCACATGTCATCTTTTATTAGTTCCCATTTGCCGTTAAGAATCTGACTGACCGTTGCTGGACTGATGCCGACTAAAGCATTGCCTGCCTTGTTCTGACTGCCTTTGATAGCGACATAACGCTCAAGAGCTTCCTTGATTAGTTCTTTTTCTCTTACTTCCATGACCTTAATTTTACTTGTTTATACTTACTTATTGTCTTAATATTTGTCTGTTACATCTGCGACTACCATGTTCGACAGTCTCTTCGTCTTCATGCCGACATCCTCTTTCTTGAGATTGATACCTTTGGGTTTCGGCATGTTGAGACCATGCTGTGCCGGGTGCATTCCGTAGCGTTCCATGATGCCTTCAATCTCATCGACCATTTCAAGACGCATCTTCTTGTTGGCATGCTCAGCAGCTTTGATGAAATGATGGTCAAATTCTGTCTGTTCCTGTTTCGCTCTGTGGATTTCGATATATTTCTGAGCCATCGCCACGAATCTGTAACCTTTGGCTTCTTTTGTATATAAAGCCACTATGCTCATGTCGTTCATATCGTAACCGATGTGGAACTTGCGATCTACGTTGTTGCGTAAGAAGTCGTAATCTGGATCGCCATCAGCGGTAAGGACTTCCCAACGATAGTTGAGACGTTTGATGGTCTTGGTGATGCCCGATGCTGTATATGTGTTTGGCGTTGGATCTATGATGCCGAACATATCAATCATTTCTAAACATCCGACTTTATGTGTCTTGTCGTTGACAGATTCACGATACATCTTAATGCGAGGAACGCCAGTGTCGAAATGCTCAGCGTTGTTCCATTCCTCACGTCTCTGTTCATAGCGACGTTTTATCTCATCCAATGTAGGAAGGTTCGCCTTGTTCGCCATGATGAACTCATAGTTCTCACGGCTCTCATCCTTCTTGGCTGTGATGTTCTGACCGGTGAAGTACCAGTCTTTATGCAAGAACTGCGCTTGGAATCTGCCGAAAGCGGATTCAATGGTCTTTGACTTGCCGTTATATGGTGCTGTAGGAATGTTAAGATGTGCGAGTTTGCTGAAGAACTCACCGGCAGCGAGTTTCTTGTGACCGCCCTGGTTATCGTACTTTATTTCGTTAGGACGATAACCGGCAAACTGCATTGCCATACGGAACGCCATATATTGAGTCTCGAAGTCTTCGCTGTCGCTGATATGATAACCGAGCAACACTTCAGAATATACATCCATCACTTCATAGACATTGCAGGTAGCGATATTGCCGTCTTCAGTACGGTAGTAATAGTTGAGTTTAGTGCCGTCGCCATACCATAAGACATCTCTGCGAGTAGGAAGCAGCGTCTTGTGCTGACGGTTGTATTTTTCTTTGCTTTTGAGTTCGCCATATCTCATTCCGAACCAGAGAGGCTTTATCTCCGGACGGTTAAGGAATGTGTAGATAGCCTGTTCACTTGAAAGAGTCTTCCAGTCCTCATGCTTGCGAGCCTCTTCATTGTATTCAGCAAGCAGCTGCTGTGTAGTGACCTTGTCAACAGGTGTCGCATAGCGCGCGATAAGCCAGTATTTCGCATCCTCGGTAATCTTTCCGCTATTCTTATTGCCGTACAACTTATTGATGAGAGACTCATAACCATTGCTGGCATACTCTTCATACTTGCGTTCCAGGGAACGTACATTAGATGGAAGCTTGTTGGCGTATTTTTCTGCGAGAATCTCAGCCTGTTTTGCACATTCTGAAAAGAACTCCTTCTTAGTCTTGCGCTTGCCGTTAGTGGCACGGGCAACAATCTGTCTGTTATATACACGGCGGAACATATTGAATATGGAAGCCTCGTTGGTATATTGGCGTTGTGTGTCTTCCGGAAGGTGACGTTCCTTTCCCGACTCGTCGGTATAGGTGTAGTCACGGAAGAACATACGGGCATCCTCGTCAATCACAATATCCATGATAGACGGTTTTTTGTCCTGTTCCTCGATACTGCCGAAAGCAGCTTCGATAGCAGCACGACGATCAGGTCTCTTTATAGACTTCACATCTATAAGAGTGTTGCCGTTGATGCCACGCTTGACGATAGAGAGCTGACCACCTCTTTGGCTGTCCATGCGGAATTGGTCGTAAGTCAGTCCAGCTGCAATCCAATCATTAACGCTAATTGTCAATATGTCACCGTATCTTTGATACATTTCTTTCTCTTTTGATTAGCTCGGTGACTGGGAGTCGAACCCAGTTCATTCTTCACTATTCCTCATGCCGCTCACCGATGCAGGTTACGCCTTATTTTTATTCTTTATGTAATTTTCAATGATTACAGGATTAACATTGTCGAGCATATCATAAAAATCCTCCATATTCGCAAGTATCACCATGTTATGCTCAGCATTCACCTCGTAGGTGTTTATCTTGATTTTTAGTCTCATGATTTACCCCCCCCGATTGAAAATCAAACATTTGCGCGAAATATGCGCCGAGAGTAAACAACACGACACCTCCAAGACGAAGCAAAATCTCATAATTGCTTCCATCTGCCGTTCCTATGGCGAGGAAGAGTCCCAATACCACCACCGCAAAACCGATATATTCCTTGATTTTTTTCATATTTAATTACTATTTAATTAGTGTTTAATTTTCTGATGTTAACTTTGTTGCTCCCATATTCAAAGCGGCTGTTCTTATCTTATTAGGACGATCACCGCTGGTGTCATATCTTAAAGCCTTATAGACCGATCTCGTACTCACTCCGAATATTTTCGACAGTTTTTCGATGTTTTCGTTTGTTGTGACGATTTTTTTCATAATTTTATCAGCGAGTTCAATTTTGAATTACGATTGCAAATATACAATAAATCTCGCCTATTATACAAGAAAAAATGCAAAAAAAATTAATAGTAAAGAAAAATATATCTAAAGTAATTGAAATTAAAGGTATTAGCAAATACGAATTTTATAAAATTACAGGTATAACAAGAGGTATTTTAGACCAAAATAATGGTATTAGTGAAGAAAATATAACAAGATTTCTCGCTTATTTTACTGATATAGATGCTAATTGGCTGATTACAGGTATAGGAGAAATGTATCGCAATAATGGAGAAAACTCGTCTAATTTATCTGATGAAAATACTACAAACGACAACACATCTCGCTTAATCACCATACTACAAGATGCACTAAAAGAAAAAGACAAGCAGATTGATAGGTTATTAGCTATCATAGAACAAAGAAAGGGTTTAGTATGATATATGCAAATCCTACTATATACGGAACAGGCATTGAAATTTGGGGTGATTATGAAGATTTGGCAAATCTTTATAACACAATGGACAAATTAATGATGTTTGAAGCAAAAGGTAATAGTGCAATAGGGAGATGTTATTTGATTTCTACCATTCTACAGGAAATAAGACATTGTATTAAGGGGCACAGGGAAATTGAGAATAAAACAGATAATAATAACAACAATACTACCTATTACGGATTTAAAGTTGATTGGATTACTTTGTTGTATACAATATCTGCGTTAAGATACAATGCGGCTCTTATATCAACTGACAATCTGGATCAATGCAATTTATATCAATTGGAATATTGGACATCGACAGCATTAGAAAAATATGATTTTGAAGGTGCCCGGTATATTAAATTGTTTATAAATGCAAGAATTGATATTACGTCAGAATACATTTATCCTATTTATCAGAATGTGTTGAGTATGTATTTGACCCAAAAACCAAGTAAGAAAAGGTTTAGGAATATTACAAATTTGATTACAAGTATGTCAAGTGGTGAAAAATTGACGGATTTTATCACAGAGATTAGATTGTTTATGCTAACCAATGAATGTTCTATTAATGATATAGAAATTGGCAAGGACATACCAATAATTAAATGGTAATATCATAGACTAGCACCCTTACAAATGCCTAAAGAATACCAAAATCAGTGTTTTTTTAGGCATTTTTCTTATAAAATACACATAAATCACTGATAATTACAAATTTAACTCAAAATAATACTATCCAAAACCACACCTTAAAAAAGAAGTAAAGGTTACTTAATTCTTCATTATTTGAGATTTTTTATAATTTTTAAAGAAACATATATATTTCAATCGCTATGTTTTGCGCTTACTTTTGCGCCTAACTTGCGCCTAAGTCTGTATTTTCCCAAAAAAACAAGGCATAAAAAAACCTTCCAAAGACCACGCTCTGGAAGGCATATTTCGCACAGATCCGCACCGCTACAACAACCGGTGCTCAACTGCCGTTTAAACACTATTTAAACATCTAAATCATTGGTTTTTAATAAATTCACTATCAAAACAAAGGCGTAAGTTGTACAAATCAACCCAAACTTTAACTAAACTGCAACCAATCGAAGCAAAAATACAAGCAAAATACAAGCAAATCCAAGTAAAATGTACTTTTTAATTTTTAGCCTTTTTATCTATCTTATTAACAATCAACAAATTCCGCTTTTAAAAAATGTACTTTTCTTTTTTGTGCCCTTACATTGTTGGAGCATGCGAGCATTATCTGACAGCGCTAGAGATTATGGAGAAAATGATGGCGAAAGACAAAAGGCTAAAGTCTAAAGGAAAAGAAAAAGCTCATGGCTCACAGCCCGAAGCTCATAGCTCAAAAAAATCTGTTGACCGTAGTCTGTTGACTGTTGACAATCCAGAGGATTATGAAAAGATAAGATTCCTCGCATTAACCTACACCCGTCTCGGAAGGTTGTTCTATAATGAAAACTATTGTGACTTGGCGATTCTGAAATATAGGAAGGCGTTGGAATACATTGAATATTTGGGGAATAACGAATATAAAGCAAATATCCTTAAAGAATTAGGGAATGTTTATCAGCTTAATGGAGAATCTGACAGTGCTTTATATTATTATAATAGCTCACTGAAAGCGAATCCTGATTTGACAAATAAGTTAGACCTTGAAAAGAACATAGCCCAGATATTATTTGATAAAGGAGAGAAAGATAGTGCTTATATTATGATTAAAAGTAATCTTGAGAAATTGGATAATTACAGACCAATAGATTCATATTATGGTATTTTAGGAATTTTTTATCATGAAGATGAAGAATATGATTCGGCAATATACTATTTGGGAAAATGCAGTGAAAGTACTAATAACTATGTTAAGATTGCATCATCAATAAGACTATCTGCCATTTATGATTCAATAGGCGATTACGAAAAGAAAGCATATTACGACAATATCATTTCAGATTTGTCCGTGAAAAGAATTAAAAGGTCTGTAAAGAACAACCAACTTCAGGATGTATATGACAAATACAAAGAAAGGAAAGTTGAAAAGGAAAGAGCAATTAACAAGAAAAGGACGAAACTGATAGTTATTACATTTACCGTTATTCTTATTTTGTCTTTTGCTGCTACATTATTTATAAGGTATATATATAAACGTAAGAAGGAAGATTATATCAACTCTATAAAAGAAAAAGATGAGAATCTTCTGGAAAAAGATATAATAATTAAACAAATAGAATCGGAAATAAAAGAATATCATAAAGAGATAGAAGACAACAAACTGATAAATAAAGATAAAGACAATCTTGTTTCTCTTGCAATAGAATGTCTTGAAATGAGAAAAAAGGAGATTTCTGATAAGGAAAAGATTATAAGGAAACAACAGAAAGAACTTGCAAATATCAATCATAACAACAAGTCTTCCTTAAGCAGATATTATGATTCTGAAATATGTAAAATAATATTAAGTAAAAAGGAAATAGAATATGCTCCCCTATCAATAGAAGAATTGACATCATTGTTAGAGTCAGCCAATAACAACCTGGGAGGAATAATAGACAAACTGAATTTACAATACCCTCAACTTGATAAAGACGATATGTGCCTTATTTGCTTGATACTATTACATATCAACAAAAGCGGATTGCCATATTTGTTGAACAGAAGCCGCAAGAACATATGGGAGAGAACCAAAAGAATAAAAACCATTATGAATATTGGAGAAAAAGAGGACCTTTTTTTGTTTATAAAAATTAATTTATTATAATAAGAATTGGTAATCAATAATATACACTGATATCAAGGTAACAAAAAGTAACATTTTTTTTCTTGACATCAAAATAATACTTTATTTTCTTTGCCTTTGTCTTTTCAGAATAAAGTTATGACAAAGAAAATACCACTAATCATTATGCTTCTCATAACAACATTTGTTATGAAAGGCGAAAGTACTTCAAACAATGAAGGTGTTGATGTTTTTTCAGTACAAATAGGAACCCAGAACGGTTCCGAATTCCGTTCCGAATCCATCTCGGCCGACATTACGGGACATGTATTAACTATCACCTTTAACGATAATGTGGGAATAGCACATATCGTCATTAAGGATTCTAACGGTGTCTATATCGACAACGACAATGTCTTATCTACACCTGATTATGCCACCTTTATCATAGATGATGCCGGCTACTACAGAATGGACATCACTTTGAGTAACGGTGAGCAGTACTATGGTTATTTTAGAGTTGAAAATTGAAAGTTGAAAATTGAAAATTATGGTAGAGACGTACCAATGATACCTTAAAAATAAACAATATATCATTGTTGCGTCTTACGAATTGAAAGTTGAAAATAAAAGATTAACAATTTGGACAAAGACCGTTG
>JAZLAI010000043.1:0-29032 GCA_045613105.1 Bacteroidales bacterium
ACCCAACTCGAATGGTGGTGCCACGGCAAGCCTCACGGATGCCGTAGCTGAGATTATACACATTGCACCAGTACAGATAATGCTGACGCTGGAAGTTTGGAGTCCTTTTCAGGTACATGCGTACCACTATTTTGAGCAGTAGTAATGTTAAAAATAGTGGTATGAAATCAACAAAATCTTATCCCATCGTATTGTCCATCGCTGGTTCCGACTCGTCGGGAGGAGCTGGTATTCAAGCTGATATCAAGACGTTCTCAGCGCTCGGCGTGTATGGCGCTACTGCCATCACCGCGATAACGGCACAAAACACATTAGGCGTTTTCTCTCAATTGCATCTCGACCCTAAACTCGTCTATGAGCAGATATGCTGTGTCATGGATGATTTGCGTCCTTCTGTCGTGAAAATCGGGATGTTGGCTAATGCCGAAATAATTCATTCTGTGGCAGATGCGCTTAGCAAATATGATGTCACAATCGTGCTCGACCCCGTGATGGTATCGACATCGGGACATAGATTGTTGTCGGTAGAAGCTCGTGATGTCATAAAAGAAAAACTTCTTCCAATGTCATCTATCATTACGCCTAACATTCCGGAAATGATAGAGTTAACCAATATGCCTCTTTCAAATATTACGGAAAAAGAAACGGCGGCTAAGCATCTTCTCAATCGCGGAGTCAGATATGTGCTTCTCAAAGGCGGTCATGAAGAAGGTGAAATTAAAAAAGATTACCTCTTTTTTAATGGTCTAAAGACTAAAGACAAAAGTCTAAAGTCGGAGTCTGTCTCGATGTTAGAATTCTCTTCTGAAAGTATCTCAACCAAAAACACTCATGGAACAGGCTGCACCTTGTCATCCGCGATTGCCTCATTCATCGCAAAAGGCGATTCCATTGAAGAATCCGTGGCAAAAGCCAAACAATATGTTTCTGACGCAATATCACATGGCGCTGATGTCAATATCGGTAATGGTCATGGTCCTATAAATCATTCTTTCAATCCTCAAAAAATGTTAGTGTTATGAATCTGCAAAACGTACATTTACAATTTATTACGCATTATACCGAGAATTATTCTTACATAGATTCAGCGAAAATTGCATTGGAAGGAGGCTGCCGCTGGATACAGCTGAGAATGAAAGACGTTCCCGAAACGACATTGGAACATCACGCCTTGATAATACAGAAAATGTGCAAGGAATATGGCGCGACATTCATCATCGACGATAACGTACATCTCGTAAAGAAAATCAAAGCGGACGGCGTACATCTCGGCAAAAACGATATGCCCGTATCAGAAGCACGCAGTATCCTGGGCGATGACTTCATCATCGGCGGAACTGTAAATACATTTGAAGATATATTGAAAATAATGCGCAACACGCAAATCGGCACTTCGACAAGCTCAGTGACCAATAGCCAACAGCCAACAGTCAATTACTTCGGATGCGGACCATTTCGTTTTACTTCTACAAAGAAAAATCTCGCTCCGATATTAGGTCTCGAGGGTTATGAAAATATCATCAGCAATATGAAGAGAAACAATATAAACATCCCGATTGTCGCAATAGGCGGAATAAATAAAGATGATATTTCTGATATCTTAAAGACAGGAATCGATGGCATAGCGTTGAGCGGCAGTATTTTAAGAGCGGAAAATCCAATTCAAGAAATGAAAGATATAGTAAATGAATTATTAACTAATAATCTAAAAATATGAAATCAGATTTGAAAATTTCATATCCATGCTCGGAAAAGGTTTATGTTAACGGAACAATACATCCGAGTGTGAGAGTAGGCATGCGCATGGTGACGCAGATGCCGACAGCTTCTATTAAAGATGGAAAACGTATAGAAAGAGCGAATCCATCTGTTTATATTTATGATACATCTGGACCTTATGGCGATAATAACATCGACATTGATTTGGAAAAAGGTCTGCCGCACTTGCGTGAGACGTGGATTAAAGATAGAGCCGCGAAAGACAATAATGTTTGTCAGATGTATTATGCTAAAAAAGGCATCATTACTCCTGAGATGGAATATGTCGCAATACGCGAGAACATGAATTGTCAGACACTCGGCATAGACACTCATATCACTCCGGAATTTGTCCGCGATGAGGTGGCTTGTGGCAGAGCTGTCATTCCTGCAAACATCAATCATCCCGAAGCAGAACCGATGATTATTGGCAAAAAATTCTTGACGAAAATAAATGCTAATATCGGAAATTCGGCAACCACATCAAGCATAGAGGAGGAAGTTGAAAAAGCGATATGGGCTTGCAAATGGGGTGCTGACACCATTATGGATTTGTCAACAGGTTCTGACATTCACGAGACAAGAGAGTGGATTTTGCGTAACAGTCCGGTCCCAATCGGCACAGTGCCAATATATCAGGCGATGGAGCGGGTGAACGGCAAAGCGGAGGATCTCACTTGGGATATATATCGTGATGTGCTGATAGAGCAGTGTGAACAAGGTGTGGATTATTTTACCATACATTGCGGAATAAGATTGAAGAATATCATGCTTGCAGCAGAACGACTTACGGGCGTGGTGAGTCGTGGCGGAAGCATCATCTCGAAATGGTGTCAGATACATCAAAAAGAGAGTTTCCTTTATGAACATTTTGATGATATATGCGATATCGCTGCGAGATACGATGTCGCGCTTTCTCTCGGCGATGGGTTAAGACCAGGAAGTATTTACGATGCCAACGACGCTGCTCAGTTTGCTGAGTTGGATACGATGGGAGAGTTGGTAGAAAGAGCTTGGGCTAAGAATGTGCAGGTATTTATCGAAGGACCTGGACATGTGCCGATGCATAAGATTAAGGAGAATATGGAACGTCAGGTTGAGAAATGTCATAACGCGCCATTCTACACTTTGGGACCTTTGGTGACAGACATCGCACCTGGTTATGACCATATAACATCTGCTATTGGAGCGGCGCAGATAGGATGGTATGGCACTGCGATGCTTTGCTATGTCACTCCTAAAGAACACCTTTCGCTTCCTAATAGAGAAGACGTCCGTGAAGGCGTTGTCGCCTTTAAGTTGGCGGCTCATGCTGCTGATATCGCAAAACAACATCCTGGTGCAATGGTGCGTGATAATGCATTGAGCAAGGCGCGTTATGAGTTCCGATGGAAAGACCAGTTCAATCTCAGTTTGGACCCAGAGAGAGCTTTGGAATACTATAAAACTTCAAACAATGTCGGCGGAAAATACTGCACAATGTGCGGACCGAACTTCTGCGCTATGAAAATCAGTCATACGATATGTGACGAAAAATAGAATTATAAATAAAATTAATAACCTATCAACGAACGGCGGTTGTTATACGCAAAGTCTGTTGTCTGTTGACCGTTGTCTGTTGACCTTTAAAAAATAAAAAATATGATAGAACAAAAAGTATCACAAGGTATTATCAGTACCTATTTCAGCAAGTTAGAAAAGAATTTGGAATTAGATGTCGCTATTGTCGGCGGCGGCCCTTCAGGTATTGTAGCAGCGTATTATCTCGCGAAAGCTGGTAAGAGAGTCGCTTTGTTCGACAGGAAATTATCTCCAGGCGGAGGCATGTGGGGCGGTGCGATGATGTTCAATCAGATTGTGGTGCAGAAAGAAGCCCTCGACATCATCAAGGAATTCGACATCAACTACGAACAATACACCGACGATTTATTTGTCATGGATTCTGTTGAAAGCACATCAGCTTTGCTTTACAAGGCGGTACATGCTGGCGCAACGGTTTTCAACTGCTATTCCGTTGAAGATGTTGTCTTTAAAGACAATAAAGTGAGCGGCGTTGTCGTCAATTGGACACCAGTGTTGAGAGAAGGACTTCATGTTGACCCTCTCAATATCATGGCAAAATGCGTTGTCGATGGCACTGGTCACGACAGCGAAATGTGTAAGACAGTAGCTCGCAAGAATGGAATTCGTCTCGCAACTGATACCGGCGACGTGATTGGCGAACGTTCTTTGGATGTCGTCACGGGCGAGAATGAAGTCGTGAACGGAACTAAAGAGATTTATCCTGGACTTTACGTCTGCGGTATGGCGGCGTCAGCCGTCAGCGGCACACCTCGTATGGGACCAATCTTCGGAGGAATGTTACTCTCAGGCAAGAAAGTCGCGGAACTTATTATTGGCAAATGATAAAAGACAAAAGACAAAAGGCTAATGGCGAATGGCAAAAGTTCTTTTGTCTTTAGCCTTTAGTCTTTAGACTTGAAAAAATGAAATTTATAGCGATAACACAACCTTCGATGATAGAAGACGAAGCCCGTCATATTCATGAATTATTAGAAACAGGATTTGATATCGTACATCTCAGAAAACCTGATGCAGATGTTGAGCAATGCAGACGTTTGTTAAGAGAATTATCCGACGAAGACAGAAGGAAAATCATAATCCACGACTATCACGAGCTGATAAACGAATTCGACTTGAAAGGACTGCATTTTAACAAGAATGTAACTATTGTACCTCAAGATTATGAAGGATTTAAGACAAAATCATGTCATTCTTTTGAAGAAGTGATGAAATACAAAGACGATTACGACTATGTGTTTTTAAGTCCCATTTTCGACAGCATTTCGAAAGCAGGATATAAGTCAGCATTCACAGAAGAGATGTTGAAAGACGCTAGTAACAAAGGCATTATTGATGAAAAAGTAGTTGCATTAGGCGGCGTCACCTTCGACAAGATACCATATTTAAAAGAGTTGAATTTCGGAGGATCAGCGATGATGGGAGGGGTTCGGAACTGAGTAATTGTTGAGCTAAGGAATTGAGGAATTAACCTACAGTCGTATCAATTACACAATGAAAAATAAACAATATGTAATTGCTGCGTCTCAAAACAACGAAATTTCATGAGACGCAGCAATGTGTGTTTATGTGCAGTAGAGTTTTAAAACTAGATCTCTAAAAATTAGTTAAAGCGTAATGTTGTCAATCTGATGATGTTTTATATGTCATAGCTTTCCACAAATTCCAGATTGAAATCGATGATTTCCTGATTTAAGATGCATATCTGGAATTTCACGTCTTTATATCTCAATTGTTCAACGGCTTCTTCTGCTGTGATGTTATTTTTCTCGTATGCTTCAACAATATCAGCAATCTCGTCATTTACTCCGGCTGCGATTACGATGTCGTATTGTGAATTAACATCTTTGCCTTTGCGACATTCAACGACGAAATTCAACCATTCAATGTTGTAGGTTTCGAACTCATTGAAACGGTATCCGACATTCTTGGTCTTGAAATAATTAAAGTTATATACACTTATGACAGCATTGCCATCTGTTTTTCTTGCCCATGACTCTGCTTCGGATTTCATATTTGTCAGATAAAAACCTTGTCCGAAGTCGGAATTTTTTCCATTGATGTTAACCGAAGGTTCTTTGACTTCGGAATTGGAAGTGTGATATAATGTAATCGTCATTTCTTTCTTTTTAATGTTCACAATATTCTGTCTGGTTTATAGTCTTATAATCATTCTTTGTGAATTTCATTCCATAGTAATAATATAGGTGTTATACTAACGGCTTGTTTTATGTTAAATTATTTGTTTGTACGACTGATTTATTCGGCTAAATACCATAACGCAAAGATAGGAAAATACTATAGATAAAATGCTTATGGGTGTTATTTTTGTTGTAATGTCGCATATGTGTTTCTCTTTTTCCATACCATCACTGCTATCATATAATATACAATGCATTGAATCCAAAGCGTCGTCATTTCTGGTCTGATATTGCTCAGCTCGCCTCCCATGCAGTCGAGTTTCACAAATGCTAAGGTGGCTGGTGCTGTAGGAATGAGATAATGAAATATTTTCCAATGCCAAGGCATGAGTTCCAAAGGGTAGGAGATGCCTGTCAGAAATACCAGAGGTACCGACATGAAGACGATCATGAACAAAGGCATATCACCGTCAGTGAAGAAAGGTGCAAGCATAAGACAGAAAAACGCTGATGCAAAGAGATATGGAATCATCATGATAGTGATGTCGAGGTAGCTGCCAAGATGTGGGAGCTTGAAGATCAGTGGTAAAAGCCCTAGGAAGAATATCGAAAACATAATATAAATCATTACGTTTGTTAATGCTCTGCCGAATACTGTCATATATGCGCTATGGCAGCTGCGGCAGCTGCTTTCAGTTCCTAATCTAATGGCCATCGTTATCATCATTGTCTGAAATATTATTATCACCATTACAGGTGGTATGAGATAAGTGCCATAACCTTCGCAGCTGTTATATAGAGGCTCACTGACGATGTTGACGGCTTTGTCGTTGGCAAGAAAAAGCACATCGATCATATTGAGTGATTTTATCATCTCAGGAAGCAGTTCGGCATTGATTTCCAGTGTGGCGAAATTGACGGCTTCAGAGATGTTCAGATAATCCAGAAAAGAAAGCGTGGAACCATAAATGATGCATTGCACCTGATTGCCGCGCATCAGTTCTGACTTTAAGTCGTGTGGGATATATAAAAAACCTACTATCTCCCTCTCAATGACTTTATGTTTAGCTTCGTTGAAGTCCTGTGTCTTCAAGACGACATCTACTTGTTGCGTGGCATCTATATAATTTGTCAAGTGACGGCTGATGTCGCTTTGCGACATATCGACGACAGCTATTGGTGCATCTTTGTAAACATTGGTGTCATATAATAAATTATACAGAAAGCCATAGCCGACATTGCCCAAAATCAGTACAATCAAAATAGGGATGCTGGTGCCGATGGCTTTATATTCATCTGTTATTATTTTTAATATATCCTTCATGTCTTTATTGTGTGAGCTTTGAGCTGGTTGTATTTCTCATGATAATAACTCAAGGCTTTATATTTCCTTTTTAAAAGCAACAATGATAATATCGTCAAGATGTTAAATGATATTAGTATAAGAATATGATCCCAATAGTATATAAAGGCGTGACTTTCATAGCGAAGGTAATCTGTTATCACGACGAAATGACGGATAGGGAAGAAATACGATATCTTTTCAAAGATAGGGTACATCGCATTTACGGGGAAAGTCACGCCGGCGAAAGTGGCTCCCAACGAACCGAACATCGAGATGAAACTGATGATTATAGGTAGGTTGGGATATATAGAGAAAATAAATAATGACATAGAACATGTCGCTAATATGAATAGGATGCATATTGTTATTATAGAATAGATGTTGGATCTCAGGTTGAAATCGAGGATGCTAAACATCAATACGTTGGCGAATATAGCGATGGTTGAGAATGTTATGGCATAGGGGCATAGCTTTCCTAAAATTATGTTGATATATTTTCCGTTAGCTATAGAAAGACACTCTGTTATCTTCCTCTTGTCTTTGAAATCGTTGCCGAATGAATAGGCGATGTTGAGTAGAATCAATATCTGAAACAGAACCCAGAAATATGGAAAAGTAAGATACGAACTGTAGTTCAACGATGGATTGTAAAGCGGATTGGCTACTATATTTACTGGCGAGGCTATCGACTCTAAAGTCTCGTTGTCTATGCCAAGAAATTCTGTCGTTTGTTGTAATGGTGAAACCGCTATTATTCTTAATGTATTAAGGAATCCTTGCATCACTTCAGATCCTACACTCAGAAAAGCGTAATGATAACATAAGGTTAATGTTGTATTTTTGTTAGCTTCTACGTCTTCTTGGAAATTGTTTGGTATGATGAGGTATCCGTATATCTTCTTCGATAAAATGGCATCGCGGGCCTCGGCGGTGTTAGAGAATTTATGTGTTACCGAAATCTCAGGCACCGCCGAGCATAGCTGTTCTATGTTACGCGACATCTTGCTGTCGTCTTCATCGACTATGCCGACGGGTATGCTGTCGATCATGCCGTCACCGAAAATGGTCGTCATGAAGAACAAGGCAAACATCGGAAATATCAAAGCCGTGAAGAGATAAAGTGGCTTCGATGTCAGGATGTGACATTCTCTTTTTAAAACCGCTATAAATCCAGATCTTTTCATTGCTTTATCTTTGTTAATACCGACATGCCTGGTCTTAAATCGCTGATTTTGATTCTTGGCTCAGCTTGTATTTCGAAGGTGCGGAGGTCGTAGCCGCCGCTTTCCTTAGTGGCTTTCCATGTTGCGAAATTTCCGAGAGGAGAGATGTAGCTGACGGTGAAAGGAACGTCTTCCAATCTCAAAGCTGGTATGTCGCATAGTATATCATGTCCCATCTTGAAATACGTTAATAGATCTTCGCGTACGTTCAGGACTAGATAGATGTTTTCTATGTCTAAAACAGTCATGATGGCAGTCCCTATTGATGTCAGTTCTCCCTCGTTAAATGCTATCGTCGCTACCTCTCCGGAGATAGGAGACCTTAGCCTTGAGTCGTTGAGCAATGCTTCTACTACAGCGCTGTTGTTCTGCGCCGCCGTAGCCATCGCCCTGGCTGATGCCTTGTCTTCTTCTTGCGCTCCTTCTATGGCGAGCTGATATTGGTAACAGGCTGCTCGTTCTGCCGACAATGATGATTTGTAAATGGCTTCGGCTTCATCGCGACGCTGTAAGCTGACGATGGAGTCTTCATATAAGGCCTTGATCCTGTCGAATGTCGTCTTCGCTAATTTCAAGTCGGCTCTTGTTCCGTCCCATATTTCCTTTGCAATAGAAATGAGTTGCTTGCGAGTACCAGAGTCTATTTTCTCGCTTTGTAGCGAAGCGGCGTTCTCTAATGCCTTTTGTGCTTCATATTCTGCATTCACTTCTCTGGATATGATATGGACAAGCGTGTCTCCCTTCTCGACCTTGTCTCCTTTCTTGACATATATCTCCTCAATTCTTCCTGGTAACAGACCTGAAATAGAATACTCCTCTGCTTCAAGCTGTCCTTGTAATACAATATCTTTTTCTTTCATCAGGAAAATGCCGATGATGGATAGGGCTAGTATTGTTAATAGTATGATAACAAATGAAGCGAATAATATTTTATTGATGGGTTTCATATTTCTTGGTTTATTTTGTTAAAAATGCTTCGAAATATTCCGGTATTCCGCAAAGACAACATAAGTTGGCTAACGCGATGTCATATTCATAATATGTGCTGAGTAATAATAATTTTGTTTTGTCTAAAAGATTAAGTGCATCAAGCACTTGTTGTGATGTCGCTAAACCCTCACTGAATGCTTTCTTTCTTATTTTATAGACTTCTTCGGCCAATGCCAACGATGATTGCAGATCTTTTGCATTGACGCAGGCTTGTTTTAAATTGGTGTGCCATTCGATGACAGCTATCTCCAACTCATTTTTTAGATTTTGCTGTGTTTCAGAAATGACATCTGATTCTATCTTTGTCATTTGTATGTTACGTTCTCTTGCCAAACCATCGAAAATATCGAAGGTGAGGTTGATGCCTGCTATTGTCCCTGGTACAAGGTTTTTGGGAACTTGATATGATGCTATGGTCTGTTTGCCGAATACCGATAGGATGGGAAAATAATTCGACTGGCTTATTTTCAGGCTTGTCTTTGCAATCTCGTCGTGTAAGTCTGCTTGTCTGAAGATATATGCATTTTTATACATCATGTCTTTGAACCATTGTAGCTGAGGATATTGTTCGTTGATGAATAAAGGTGTTGAAGTGATAATGTCATGACTTTCCAATGACTCGGATGATGAAGTCTGTTGTATGTCATCGGTTTTTGACTTTCCTATTAATTTGTATAGGGCTTCTCTTAGTACCTTAGCTTGGTTTTCTGCGCTTTTGAGGTTTCTGTCGCTGTTGTCTAGACTGACTTTCACGATCATACGTTCCGCCTTGTCGAACATTCCTGTTTCTTCCATTTTCAATGCTTGCGAGTAATGGTTCTTGGTCATTTTATAAGTCTCGTCAAGAACTTTGATCATCGATTCTGTAAGACATAAAGAGAAATAAATGTCGGCAAGTTCTAGATATTTCACCGCTCCAACGGATTCCTTGTTGATCTCCGATAATGTTTCATTGCTAACAGCCAATCTGTTGGCATATATTCTCTTGGCACCTGTGAAGATGGGATATAATACTTCAATGTCGATAGAGCCGAAGTCGTCGTCAGAGATGGGAACGTCGAATTTTAAATCGCCAAGCTCGTTGGAGATATAGTTTATAATGTCTGGTATCAGCAATGTGTTGGAATATTTCTCTTTGAGCGGCTCAAGAAGTGATGCGTATTCCTGCGACACCCCGATCTTCTCCGACATGAGTGTGTAGTTTCCTGTCATGGTGACTGTAGGGAACCAACTGGCATTGACAAGCTGTCTCTGACGTCTGATGAGT
This sequence comes from Bacteroidales bacterium, assembly GCA_045613105.1. GTDB lineage: Bacteria > Bacteroidota > Bacteroidia > Bacteroidales > F082 > Limimorpha. Next base: position 10,306 of record JAZLAI010000043.1, read on the forward strand.
GTAGTGTTCTTCTCTGCTGCTTTTACCGCATGATTGTTTTGTAGCATCATGTCAACGGCAGTACGGAAGTCTAAGGATATGACATTAGTTGACTTGGTGTCTTGTGCTTCTGTCAGATGTCCTGTCCTTTGTTGTCCGTTTACTGCCGTCTGTTGACATACTATGAGTATGACAAAAAGGTAAAAAGGTTTCATAAAATCATGAATTTTTCAGAGACAGAAACAGAGAAAAGGGAACTTTGTTCAATCGCAGACTATGACTGAACGAATAAAATAATGTCGCTGGCGCGACATTATAATGATGTTGGTTGTAAAGATGTTGTTACTGGCTTGATTGTCACAGTATCCTATCGAACATTTCGTGTGTCTTTAACCGTCCGTTGACAATACATACGCATTCAACCACAGCTTTTACACATAGTTTCTCGTCTTCAATACGATAGATGTCTTGTTCAAAGACATATCTTATACCTTCTTTTTTTACGTTTAACTTTGATATAAATTCGTCGCCGCCTTTGAGAGGGACTTTGTATTCTAATGAGATACGGGCTACTACAGGGTCTATGCCTTGCTCGTGGAGATCGGAAAACCTGATGCCTTTAGAGAGTATGAACTCGTGACGCGTGTGTTCCATATAGTGTTGATAATTGGCATTGTTGACAATTCCTTGTGCGTCACATTCATAGTCACGTACTTTCATCTTTAACTCATAAACGTAATCTTTCATGTCAAATTCTAATGTTTTCTTTTAAATTGAAATATTCATTGATGATGCCTTTGTCTAATAACATGTCTTTTTTACCTGAGACGAGTTTCTTGTCTTTTGATATCATCCATAGGTCATCGGTATAGCGAAGAAGTAATTCTAAGTCGTGAGAACTGAAAATTATGGTTTTCTTGCGTTCTGTCGTGAGCTTTTTCATCAAAGAAAATAATTCTATCTTGCTTGGATAATCTATAAATGCTGTGGGTTCGTCCATGAAGATTATAGGTGTGTTCTGAGCTATCGTCTTTGCTATCATGACTTTCTGTTTCTCACCATCACTTAGAGTGTCGAAATATCTATTGGTCAATTGTTTAATTCCGACTATCTCAAGTGATTCATGAATTATATCTTCGTCTTCTTTTTCTATCTTTCCAAAGAAATTGGTGTAAGGACAACGTCCGCTTGCAACTACATCGAACACTTTTAAGAACATGTCGTCGGGGCGAGAGGTGAGGACTAGTCCTATTAATTTTGCTTTGTCTTTTGCAGAATATGATGACAACTCTTTTCCCATCAGTTCGATGCTTCCTGCAACAGGTTTTATATGTGCTGTCAAAGTCTTAAAAAGCGTTGATTTACCGGCTCCGTTAGGACCGATAAGCGCAATAAGATCGCCTTCATTTAAAGTGATGTTAATGTGTGGCAAAATGGCTTTGTCCTTATAGCCTATGAGCAGGTCTTTTGTTTTTAAAACTTCCATTTTTATTTTAAATCAATAGTTTATCTTTTTCTTAATATAACCCATATAACAACAGGCGCTCCTATGAAAGCAGTGACGGCATTGATGGGGAGATTGCCTTCAAATCCAGGGACTCTGGCAATCAAATTACATAACAAACTGATAACAACTCCCATAATCATGACTGATGGGACAAGAATCCTATGGTCACTTGTCTTGAAAATGAATCTGGTGAGGTGTGGAATGGCCAGTCCTAAAAATGATATAGGTCCACAATATGCTGTTACGATGGCAGTTAAATATCCGGATATCAATATTATTATCAGATTGCTTTTTCTGACATCCAGACCTAGGTTTTCGGCATATAAATCTCCTAATAATAAGATGTTTAGACTTTTGGATAAAAACAAACTCGCTGATAATCCTAACATTATTGCTATGATGAAGAATGTCAGCTTGCTTGATCCTACAGCCGAGAACGATCCCATTCCCCAGATGACGTATGCATGGATATCCTCTTTCATACTGAAGAATTTTAGGATGTCTGTCAACGAACCTGCAAGATATGAAATCATTAATCCAATGATTATCAGTGTTGTCATGTTTTTAATTCTGCTGCTGAACCCTAATATCAGCATTAAGACCAAGGTGGCTCCTACAAAGGCGGAAATACTTACTCCTATGTTTGCCCATAATCCAAATGATGACAAGGCTGATCCACCTAAAATGCCAGTAAATAAGATTGTTATTGCTACTCCTAGACCTGCGCCGCTACTGATGCCTAGCATGGATGGATCGGCGAGTGGATTCCTGAACAAAGTCTGCATCAAAAGTCCTGATACCGACAAAGCTGCTCCTGCTAAAAGTGCCGTGATGGCCTGTGGCAGCCTGTAGTCGAATATGATGGTAGATATGGTGGGATTACTTTCTTTATTGAAAAATGCATGAAACAAATCTTCAAAAGGAATCGTGACGGAACCTATGAATAAATTCAGTATAAATAATATTATTCCTAATATTACTAATAATGATAAGATGATGATATTTATTTTATTACGAAACATTATTTAACTAATCTCTTGAAATATTTTGGTGTGTAGTTTTCCCAGTCGTTTTTTAGTGATTCTGGATGAAAATGATATATGAAATCAGCCAGAAGCATATCAGGTTCATATTGCGATTGCTCGAAATATCCACATTCTCTTACGTCACAAACCAGAAGTTGCTTTTCTTTGAAGGCTTTGAAAAGCGGATATAATTCATTTTCCTTTTCTAATTTCTCGTATGTGAATGGCGTGTCGTAAGAGTTTATAACTCTCCAATAATCGGCTTGTTGCGCTTTTAACAAAACACTTTCTGCATCGATATGGAGACTTCCCGTAGATGCATTGTCTTTCCAGATATAATCGCCTCCAGCATCAGAGAATATCTTGGCTATGTAACTGTTGCCTCCAGGTACATACCATTGGTTTTCAAATGGTAAATCAGAAAATACAGAAGGTTTGTCTTCGATTTTTGAACATTTGTCTGACAGCGTTTCATAACGTCTTACGACATCGTCAAACCATTTATTCGTAATATCTTCTTTTCCGCATAATAGTCCTACGACTTTCATCCATTCGGCTCTTCCTAAAGGATGACATTCCAGGTAGTCAGGAAAAGGAAGCATGACGGAGCCGCTTAATATTCCTAATTCAGAAAAGTCTAAAGTGGGATAGGGGGTGTATAAAATCAGATCTGATTGCAAATGTATTACTTTCTCTTTGTTTACATTCGTTGATGTGCCGACATCTATTATTTTCCCTTCTGCGATGAGTTTATGAATCTCTTCGTTTTTTGTGTATTCGCTTTCGAGAATGCCTTTGATGATGTCTAACTCTCCAAGTTTTTGGAAGACAGACCATTGTGTTGATGAAAAAGCTATGGCAGAACTTATCGGTGTCCTGATGATTTGTTTCTCGTCTATGTCTTCTGGAATGTTGGTGCTGTCGTTAAAAAGATAGAAATCTATTACTTCTGATGAAGATATGTTTCTTATGCTAAGTTTGTGACCTGACTTGTAAGGATATATCCTGAAATTTTGGGCATAACGTACAAGATTCAATGTGTCGCATTGATTGTCAATGGTGACATTATCATTGTTGTTGATGCATGAAGATAATAAAAAACTGATTGAAAGAAGGATTACTAAAATCTTACGCATTGTTATTGAAATTTTTAATTACGCTATTCAGGCATTCTTCACAAAGACAGTCTTGGTAATTGTTTTTCAGATATTCTCTGACTTTTTCATTGATCGTATATTTGGAGCACCAGCATGTTGAGCTGTGACTACATTCAAATTCCTTGCTGCAACGAGGGCATTTCTTTGTCATTTTTCTTTAGTATTTGTTGTTGAAAAAATCTCGCCAAAGATAAGAAAAATGCAGGTGTTTTACGAGTTAAATCTCAGAAAAAATAATTATCTTTGTAGTCTTAACAATAAAAAAATATTCAAAATGGGTTTTTACGTATTTCATACTCCTAAACCAAGGAAATTCAATTATATACCACGCTACTTTGATCCTAACCAAGAGGCTCTTGAAAAGAAGAAGGCTGCTATGGGACTTGATTCAAAACTGTCTGAATATGAAAAACGCAGGATGAGAATCAGGACAGGTTTCGGTTATGAGCCTGAAGAAGTGAAAGAGAAACCTGTAAAAATTGGTTTTAAAGGAATGCGATACATTGTGTTTTTCGGATTGATGGGTATTCTTACCTATGTCATTTTCGGAACTCCGCTGATAGAAAACTTCCTTGAAATGTTTCTTAGTTTAGGCAGATAAAAATCAATAGTTTATGTCTTTTGATATAATAAAATTATTACCTGATTCAGTTGCTAATCAGATTGCAGCCGGTGAGGTTATCCAACGTCCTGCATCAGTAGTCAAAGAGTTGATGGAGAATGCTTTGGATGCCGGTGCTACTCAGATAGACTTGTATGTCAAGGATGCTGGAAGGACAATGGTTACTGTTATCGATAATGGCTGCGGCATGTCGGAAACAGATGCACGTCTTTGTTTTGAACGTCATGCAACCTCAAAAATAAAAAAGGCTGAGGATCTGTTCTCGATACGAACAATGGGTTTTAGAGGTGAGGCACTTGCAAGTATAGCGGCTGTAGCTCAGGTGGAACTGATGACGCGTCGTCAAGAAGATGAACTAGGAACTAAAATATTGATAGAAGGTTCTGTCGTCAAAGAGCAGATGCCAAAGCCTATGTCGGTAGGAACTAATTTTACAATAAAAAATCTTTTCTTTAATATACCTGCACGTCGTAACTTCTTGAAGTCTAACGAGGTGGAGATGCGACATATTACTGACGAATTTTTCAGGGTGGCCATGATGAATCCTGAGGTGGCATTTTCTCTTACTAACAATGATAAAGAGATATATCATCTGCCAAAAGGAAATCTTAAACAAAGAATAGTAGGGCTTTGTGGAAAAGACTATGACAAAAAGATACTTCCTGTGCAGCAAGAGACAGAGACGGCAAGCATAAATGGTTTTATCGTCAAGCCTGAATTTCTAAGAAAGACACGCGGAGAACAGTATTTCTTTGTAAATAAGCGTTTTATAAAACATTCTTATCTTCATCATGCTATAGAAAACGCTTATCAGGAGCTTATCCCTAAGGATTGTTATCCGGGCTATTTCATAAATATAGATATTGATCCTTCTGAAATTGATATAAATATCCATCCGACAAAGACTGAAGTGAACTTCCAAGATGTGAAGCTTGTATATGCTATCCTTCATTCTGCTGTCAGAAAATCCATTGGACAGAATAACCTGGCTCCAATGCTGGACTTCGATGTATCTCCAGAATTGGGGATAGATTTTGGAGAACTCAGCAGAATGGATCGTCAGGTGGTGGAACCGAAAGTCAATTTTGATCCTGAATTCAATCCTTTTAAACCTATGCCTCAGCAACGTCATTCTTCCGGTAACTGGAGAATTATGTATGAGGATAATAATGATACTGTGGCAAGTAATATAAATAAAATAAGTAACTTCGATGAGGTGACAAGTACAACTGTGGTGGATAACAAGAATCTTTATTTACAGTTGCAACAGACTTATATTATTACTACAGTTAAATCAGGACTTCTTGTTGTAGATCAGCATCTTGCACATAAGAGAGTCTTGTATGAAAAATATCTCAGAGAGATGGAGAATGTCGTAGAGGCCTCACAACAGGAATTGTTTCCTCAACATGTCACCTTGGGACCAAACGACGCTTCCTTGCTGATGGAAATCAATTCTGATCTTGAGAAAATAGGCTTCAGAATACAACGCATGAATAATTCCACTTTCGTCATCAACGGAACACCTGCAGACAGCAAGACAAATGATGCAGTGGCTCTGCTTGAAAAGATTTTGGAGATGTATAAAACAAATATGGTTGATTTGAAGTTAGATAAGAAAATGAATCTTGCGAGAACACTGGCATCGCAATTGGCAATAAAATCGGGACAGTCACTGACTTCAATGGAGATGCAGGACTTGATAGACAGATTGTTTGCCTGTGCTGTGTCTGAAGTGTCTCCTGATGGTAAAAAGATTTATAGCATATTGAATGTTAATGAATTAAAAACACGTTTGAGTTAATTATGAGTAATTTTAGACCAAGTGGATTTTCTGTCTTGCCGACAGTGGTCAAAAACTTGTTGATTATAAATGTATTGTTCTTTCTCGCAACGATAGCAGCAGAGACGACATTACGTATCAATCTTTCAGATTATTTGGGCTTGCATTATATTGGTGCATCTGACTTTCAGCCGTATCAGCTTGTAACATACATGTTTATGCATGGTAGCTTCGGTCATCTCTTCTTTAATATGTTCGCGCTGTGGATGTTCGGTAATACCCTTGAAAACATCTGGGGTCCAACAAAGTTCTTGATGTTCTATTTCGTATGTGGAGTAGGAGCTGGCCTCACGCAGGAATTGGTGCAGTATATCCAATATGTCACTACATTGGAAGGCTATGAAAATGTAAGAATAGCGGCTAATCAGATAATACCAATGGGTCAATATTTAAATATGTTGACAACCGTTGGAGCTTCTGGTGCTGTTTACGGAATATTGCTTGCCTTTGGCATGATGTTTCCAAATTCTACGCTTTACATTTATTTCGCTATACCGATAAAAGCTAAATGGTTTGTGTTGTTATATGGCGTAATTGAGCTTTTTGCAGGATTTACCTCTGTTGATAATGTCGCTCATTTCGCACATCTAGGCGGTATGGTATTCGGTTTGATTTTGATTCTTTATTGGAAAAAGAAAGGTAAATTATATTGATTATGAGACCTTTTCAGATTAACATATTGGATGGATTGAAACACTTCCTTTTGCAAAAGACAATATTGTCACGACTGATGCTGATAAATATCGTCGTTTGGGTGGCTTGTCTCTTCATCAGTGTATTTACATGGCTCTTTAACATTAGTGACATCTCGTTCGTGACAAAGTTCTTTGCAGTTCCTTCTGATATCGCTGCATTGGCTGAGAAACCGTGGACTGTATTGACTTACATGTTCTTACAGGAACAGTTCTGGCATCTGTTTTTCAATATGCTAATGTTATATTACGGAGGTAGGATATTCTTGCAGTATTTTTCGCAAAAACAACTGCTTATAACATATATCTTCGGCGGACTTGTAGGCGCTTTGTTTTTTATATTGGCTTTCAATGCATTTCCTGTCTTTGAAAATATGAAAGGTCATGCTGTCGCTTTAGGTTCTTCTGCTTCAGTATTGTCAATTTTAGTGGCTGCAGCCACATATCAGCCTGAATATAAATTGAATCTTTTTCTCTTGGGAGAAGTCAAGATGAAATGGGTTGCTATTGTGTTCGTTATCATTGATTTTCTGAGCATTTCAAAAGGCAATTCAGGCGGACATATAGCACATCTAGGGGGTGCTCTTTGGGGATTCATCTACGCTTATATGTTGAGAAAAGACTTTGACATCTACCTGATTTTCAAACGTAAACCTCGTATTAGAGTGAAGTCAAGAAATGCAGATAACTATCGTAATAGACCAAAGACTGATGAACAATATAATGAAGAACGTGCTATGAATCAGGAAGAAATAGATAGGATCCTTGAAAAAATAGCAAAAAACGGTTATTCCAGTTTGAACGAGAAAGAAAAGGAGTATTTATTCAGACAAAGTAAAAAGTGATGGCGAAAGTGTCGAAAACGAAGAAAAAAAGAAATACTTTCTTACAAGGCTTTAGCAAATTCTTAATAGGTATTTGCGGTATAATAGCTTTGTTGTCTTCATTTTTGTCAGCTCTATGTCCTTATATTAATCCTTCTGTTTTTGTATGGACAGCTTTTTTTGGCTTGGGTTTCTGGCTGATATTTTTTGCAAATATCATAATACTCATAGTTTTAATAACATTAAAATCGAGGAGGACTTTGTTTATTCCTATATTGGCGATTTTGTTCTCTATACCAGGTATTATGAAATCATTTTCTTTCGGAGAGAAGAAAGATATTGACGCTCAGATTAAAGTGATGACATATAATATCGGGGTTTTCAGAGACTATAATGTTGAGAGCAGAACAGTGAAGGATGTTAAAGAGACTCTGGCAAATCTTATCAAGGAACATGATCCTGACGTGGTGTGTTTACAGGAATCAGGGAAATGGCCTAATGATATGGCCTTTAATTTCTCGAAAAATATCGGTTATAAGTATTATAAATGTAATGCAAGTAATGGTAACAGTTATTTTTCAAAATATCCGATAGAGAATGTAAATGATTTTAATGGCGAACAACTGAATAGGTTTGTCGATATGAAAAAGATTAAAGTTGACAAGGAGAACTATTTCTATCTGATAAACTGCCATTTCAATTCTTTCGGTATCTCTAAAGAGGAAATTGATTATATTAACGATGCGAAAAATATTGTCAAAGATTCTGATATATATGGCAAATCGTTGATTCGTAAGCTTATAAATGGATTTAGCACAAGAAGTACATGTACCAAACTTCTTTTGGACAATCTTCCTGAAGATGACATTCCGTTTGTTATATGCGGTGATTTCAATGACACTCCTTTGTCATATACATATAATCAAATGTCACGTTCTGGTTTGAAAGATGCTTTTATAACAACTTCAAAAGGCGTTGGTAAGACATATTGCGGTTCGTTGCCATTATTGAGAATTGACTATTTTTGGTATAATGATATGATCGAAGCCGTTGATTTCAAAAGGATCAAGGAGACGACTTCAGATCATTATCCGCTTGTCTTGACATTCAATATTAATAAGGAAGCAAAGGAGGTTGTTGATGAATTTTAAGATAGCATCGAATTTCAAGCCTACAGGCGACCAGCCGCGAGCCATAGAGCAGCTTAAACAGGGAATATTGAGTGGCGAGCGGTATCAGACACTTCTGGGTGTGACGGGTTCTGGCAAGACATTCACAATAGCTAATATGCTTGCAGAATTGAACCGTCCGGCATTAATATTAAGCCATAATAAAACATTGGCTGCTCAATTATATAGTGAGTTCAAACAGTTCTTTCCTGAAAATGCAGTAGAGTATTTTGTCTCTTATTATGACTATTATCAACCTGAGGCTTTTATCCCACAGACTAATACCTACATCGAAAAAGATCTTTCTATTAACGATGATATTGAAAAACTGCGTCTTAGCGCGACAACATCATTGCTTTCCGGACGACGCGATATTATTGTTGTCTCATCGGTGTCTTGTATTTACGGTATAGGAAACCCTGAGGACTTTGAAAAGAATGTTATATATGTCGAACTGGGCAAGCGTATTCTTAGAGATGATCTTTTGCGTCAACTGTCTGATTCGCTTTATAGTCGTAATGATATAGAGTTTACGCATGGTAAGTTCAGGGTCAAAGGCGATACCGTGGATATATTCCCGGCTTATTCTGATATAGCATATAGAATTATATTCTGGGATGATGAAATAGAAGAGATAGAGTCTTTCAATCCAGTCAACGGAATTAGAATTGAAGCTCTTTCTAGTCTGACTTTATTCCCTGCAAACATTTTCGTTACATCTAAAGACAAGATAAAGTCTGCTACGAATGATATCCAACTTGATATGTTCAAACAAGTTGAATATTATAAAGAGATTGGTAAGTTTGAAGAGGCAAAGCGTCTTGAAGATAGGGTATGTTATGATATTGAGATGATCAGAGAACTGGGCTATTGTAGCGGTATTGAAAACTATTCTCGTTATTTTGATGGACGCGAGCCTGGCACACGTCCTTTCTGCTTGATAGATTATTTCCCTGATGATTTTATCACCGTAATAGACGAAAGCCATGTCACTGTGCCACAAATAAGAGGCATGTACGGTGGCGACAGATCGAGGAAACAGACACTGGTAGAATATGGATTCCGTCTGCCTTCAGCATTGGATAATAGACCTCTTAAATTCGATGAATTTGAAGCTCTTACAGGACAGACAGTGTATGTCAGCGCGACACCAGCAGACTATGAATTGCAAAAAACAGAAGGCGTATATGTAGAACAGCTTATTCGTCCTACAGGTCTCCTTGATCCTATAATAGAAGTGCGCCCTTGTAAGAATCAGGTTGATGATTTGATAAATGAGATACACAGGGTTGTGAAAGGCGGCCAAAGAGTTCTTGTGACAACTCTTACTAAAAAAATGGCAGAGGAATTGACTCGTTATCTTAATAATTTGAATATCAATACAAGATATATTCACTCTGATGTAGATACACTAGAAAGAATAGAGATCATGAATGGACTGAGAAGCGGTGTCTTCGATGTGCTGGTTGGTGTTAATCTACTAAGAGAAGGCCTCGATTTGCCTGAAGTACAACTTGTAGCAATTATGGATGCTGATAAGGAAGGCTTCCTTAGATCTGAACGTTCTCTGACACAGACAGCTGGACGTGCAGCTCGTAATGCAGACAGCCTCGTTATAATGTACGCTGATAAGATAACAGATTCGATGCGTAAAACCATAGATGAGACTGCGCGTAGAAGAGAGATTCAGATGGCTTATAATATTGAACATGGAATCACACCTAAGACTATCATCAAGTCTATCGATAACTCGATGAGTAAGGCAATAGCTAAACAGCCTAAAGATTATGCTCTCGCCGATGATATGGTCAAGTCTGTAGCAGAAGAATCGAATGTGAAATATAAGTCTGAAAAAGATATCAAAAAGGCAATGCTCGATGCTAAGAAAGAGATGGAAAAAGCTGTCAAGAATCTTGATTTTATGGAGGCTGCAAAATATAGGGATATCATAATCGCTTTGGAAGAAAGACTGAAATGATACACTTTCAACAAAGATGATTAATTTCATGATATATTTTGTTTTTTTATCACTTATTTAAAAAAACTTATTCCTTTAACTTATTAAATATGCCCGATAACTTATTTGTTAATAAATATTAAATAAAATAGTTTGTACATTTGCTTCAAAATTGGTTGGTTGTTTTAGGATCAAACAATGCCGGTATCGCAAATTTGTTTTTTGTTGTTTTTGGTTTGTTAAATATCGGTGCTTTTCAAATAGAAAATGAATGTTTGACCAAAGAAAAAAAGTCGGTTTAAGCCGACTTTTTTTTATTTATAATATTGTCATTTTCTTTTACATGATTTGTCTAATTTTTTTACACCTTTTATTCTTTCTTAAAAATTAAATCGTTGATTTATAATATTATAAGATGATGGCATATCTTTGGCACGCTATAAAGTGTAAAAGTTATATAAATGATGAAATTTTTTATGAAGACGCAAAGACACAGAGACGCAAAGACACAGAGTTGTACGTATATAGAATATAAGGTTCAACGTCTAACAGCCAAAGCTCAACAGTTAATAGCCAAGAGCCAAAGTTTTATAAGAACGATTTTCATTTTAACTGTGTTAAATTTTTTGACACTCGGACTTGCTGCGCAGTCGTCATTGATGAATATGAACGACTGCATGGCATACGCCGTGGAACATTCCACTTCTGTTGGAAAGAAAATAAACGCCCTCGATGACGCTCAGCAGGATTTTAATTCCTCGGTGGCTTCTCTTTTTCCTTCTTTGTCGGCAAGCGTTTCTGGCGCGACAAACTTCGGACGTTCCATCGACCCTGAGACAAACAATTACACCAATGTCTCTACTTTCAGCAACTCCTACGGAATATCAGGTTCGATGCCTTTGTTCTCAGGGTTGCAAGGTGTCAATACTGTACGTGCCGCTAAGGTGGCTCGCGAACGTGGCGCACACGATTTGCAAATATCTCGCGACGAGGTTGCGATGCAGACAATGAAGGCTTATATTGATGTGCTATATTATATAGGTACTGTGAAAATAGCTCAGCAGCAACTTGAAGACTCTCGTCTGATGCTTAAAGAAGCACAGAAACTTTACGAGATAGGACGTAAAAGTGCAGCCGACGTGGCAGAGGTTGAATCTCAGGAAGCTAATTACGATTATCTTCTCACAGAACAGCAGAATAATCTCGCACTTGCCAAGATAAGATTGCGTGAACTGATGAATTATCCTCAAGATGAGGAATTGAATATTGATGAGAATATTGACATCGAATTCATCACTATGCTTACTCCGATGGAAGATGTAGTTAGTCACGCACTTGACAATAATGACAAGATTATCTCTTCAGAATTGAATACTGAATATGCCAAGTTCGCATATAAAAGAATGAAAGGAAATTATTTCCCATCCTTATATCTCTATGGTGGTTATAACACAAGCTATTTCGTTAATATGGAAAATCAGGCTGCTTACGACGCATTTCTGAACCAGCTGAGAAACAATGTAGGTTCGTATATTCAAGTCGGACTTTCCATCCCAATCTTTTCAGGATTAAGCATAAAGACATCGACACATAAGGCTCGTAATGCGTGGCGTAGTGCCGAGCTTGATGCGATTGCGGTGCGTAACGCCGTGGAGAGCGAGGTGACACAGTCGTATCAGCAGATGAAAGGATATGCTAAACAATATCTTCTCGGACAGAAGAAGGTGGAGGCTGCGCAACTCGCATACGAAGGAATATCAGCTAAATTCGAGAAAGGACTCGTGACAGCAATAGATTTGCAGACGGCTTCAACTACATTGTTACAAGCGAAATCAGACTGCCTGCGATCTAAGTTGCAATACGTTATTGAGTATAAGATGGTGGAATATTATAATGGAGGTGAATTGGTCAAATAATGAAAGACTTTAAAAATTGAAAATTGAAATTTGAAAATTAAATAATCTGGTTTAAGGTTTAATGCTTAAGGTTTAAGGAAATAGAATCCAATTAACTTAAAAACTATTAACTTAAAACTTTCAATCTTGCAACTACTTTAAACTTTAAACCTTAAACTTTAAACTAATAAAAAAATGGACATAAAATTAGAAAAGAAAAAAGGATTGAAGGCATTGTTTCGTATGAAGAATATGCCGTATTTTGGTGCAGCGGCATTGGTGGTTTTTATTGTATGGTTGGCGTTGCGTGACAACAAGAGCACGCTGAGAGTCAATGCGGCTACTATGACGGTGGCTGCCGTGGAGCGAGGAGAGTTTAATGATTATGTGCGCCTCACAGGAACGGTGCAGCCTATCACTACAGTGCAGCTCTCTCCGTTGGAATCGGGAGTGGTGGAACATATCATACACGAAGAAGGCACTAAGGTGAAACGTGGCGACGTTATCTTGGAGATGTCGAACAAATCACTCTCGATGCAGATATTGCAGTCGGAAGCTGACCTCGCTGAGAAACAGAATATCTTGCGTAACACGCTCATCTCCATGGAACAGGAACGTCTGTCGTTACGTCAGGAGAAGCTGCAGCTCGACTTGGAAGTAAGCAGATTGAAGCGTGCCTATGAACAGAACAAGGAACTTTATGAAAGCGACCTCATCGCAAAGGAAGACTATCTTCAGGCAAAAGAAAATTACGAACTCGCAATAAACAAACGTGACTTGATTCTTGAACGTCAGGTGCAGGATTCTTTATATCGCAACATTCAGGTGAAACAGATGGAGGAGAGTCTGAAATCAATGGAGCGTAACATGCAGCTCATACGTGAGCGTGTCGATAATCTCAAGGTGAAGGCTCCTATCGACGGCGAGGTCGGTATGCTCGACGTGGTGCTTGGTCAATCGCTCACACAAGGAATGAACATCGGACAAATCAATGACTTATCAGCTTATAAGGTACAGGCTCAGGTTGATGAACATTATATCGACAGAGTGACGACAGGCTTGACCGCTTCCTTCGAACGTCAGGAGAATCTTTATGAGATGACACTGAGGAAGGTGTATCCAGAAGTTCGTAACGGACAGTTCAAGGCTGATTTCCGTTTCAGCGATGAACTTCCGGAAAATATACGTAGAGGTCAGACCTATTATCTCAATCTGCAGCTTGGACAGCCGAGCGAAGCCATATTGATACCGAGAGGCTCATTTTTCCAACATACAGGCGGACGATGGATTTACGTCCTCGATGAAAGCGGCGAGAAAGCACACAAGAGAGAGATACGCATCGGACGACAGAACCCTCAATATTACGAAGTGCTTGAAGGACTTGAACCTGGAGAGAAAGTTATAACATCGTCGTATGACAATTATGGAGATAATGAAATACTTTTGATTAATTAGGAATGTTTGTAGAGACGTATCAATTACACCATAAAAATAAACAATATGTAATTGCTGCGTCTCAGAAATTGAAAATTGAAAACGGGAAATTGAAAATTAAATAATTTGGTTTAAGGTTTAATGCTTAAGGTTTAAGGAAATAGAATCAAATAAACTTAAAAACTATTAACTTAAAACTTTCCAATTGCTTTAAACTTTAAACCTTAAACTTTAAACTTAAAAAAAGTATGTACATCAAAAACTTCATCACATTATTACGCAGATATACCACATCATCATTGTTGAATGTAGTAGGCATGGCGATAGCCTTCGCTTCGGTATATCTTATTTTAGTTCAGGTGAAACACGACCTTTCTTACGATAAGGTGATTCCTAATTCTGAAAATATCTACAGATTAGAATCACCTAATTGGTACGAAGAAGGAAAGTGGTCATATAATTGGAACAGACAGTGGCCAGACGAGATGTGTGCTGACGTCCCGGAGATAGAAGCTTCAGGTTCAATCTGGATATATGCTTCTGATGCAGTCGATTTTTCAATAAAGCGAAATCAGACTATTGATAATCTGAAAATAGTGCTGTCCTCGGCTGAACCAGAAGGTCTTGAGGTATTTCCTTTTGAATTTGTTGAAGGTGGATTGGAAGATTTTAGAGCTGCTAAAGGGATAATTATTTCAGAAGAAGTGGCCAAGAAATATGACCTTAAAGTTGGTGACTTCCTAGCAGTCGGTCGTGGTTTAGAGAGCGGATATGGAATTAACATAGTCGGTATCTTCAAGAACTTCCCAGAACCGAGCAACATATCTGTATGTGAAGGTTGGATTAATATGGGATCTCAGCAGAATGCTCAGATAAATAATTTTAACGATCCTTATTATGTGAGATTGAATGAAGATGCATCACATTTAGAAGTGGAAAATAAGATGAATGCCAATATGATAGAAGCCTGGAAAAAAGAAGGTAAATCAGAAGAGGAATTAGAACATCTCGTAAAAAGATATACGGTCCGACTTAATCCTTTATCGAAAATTTATTTCGATGAACAATCTTATTCCGAAGGTATGAAAGGAAATCGTTCTACTATATATAGTTTGATAGCGATAGCGGTTCTTATCCTCGTCATATCATTCATCAACTTCATCAATTTCTTCTTCGCTTTGATACCGACACGCATTAAAGCGATAAATACTTATAAGGTGTTTGGAGCTCCGACGTCAAAGTTGCGTGTCAACATTGTCTTTGAAACATTAGGCATTGTATTCCTATCTGTCGTAGTTGCGATGATGATTGTAGTCGTCACAGCCAACACGTCTTTGTCGGAATACATTTCTACATCCGTTTCATTAAGAGAGAATTGGGATTTAGCTCTTTCTGTGATGATATTCCTTATGCTATTCGCTTTGCTGGTGGGTTTATATCCTGCCTTTTATATCACTAAATTCAATCCTGCCATGGTGTTTAAAGGCTCGTTCCATGCAACAAGGTCTGGAAAAGCATTGCGTTATTCTTTGGTAGGAATCCAATATGTTATTTCCATCTCATTGATAATATGTTCTTTGTTTATTCATAAACAACATAAATACATGCTTAATCATGAGATGGGATTTGATAAAGAACAACTTTATGGCATCTTAGTTCCTAATGCAGTCTTGTTTACTGATGATTTTTCATATAACGATATGGATTATACAGGTCGTGATGCTTTTACCGATAGGTTGAAACAAAATCCTCAAATCGTTGATGTCGCTTACGGAAACTCCTGTATTGTTGGCGGAGGAGGAATGGGCTGGGGCCGTGATTATAAAGATAAGGTGATAAGTTTTAGCGTATTGACAGTATCATGGAACTATTTGCAGATGATGGGGATAGATATTGTAGAAGGTCGAGACTTTATGCCTTCTGACGAACATTCCGAAACAGGAGCGCTTATCTTCAACAGAAAGGCGGCTGAGCAATTTGGCATCGAAGTGGGGACAAAGATACAGGCACACATATCAGAAACAACTCTCACTCCAATCGTCGGTATCTGCGAAAACTTCAATACTAAATCTTTGCAATATGAGATACTGCCTTGTGCCATTTTGATTTACGGATCATACGGATGGAGTTTTCCTAGTTATGCACAGATAAGAGCTGCTGCTGGCACTGATTACAAGGAACTTAACAAATATGTAAGAAGTGTTATTGAAGAGTTCGCACCTAATACAAATCCAGAGTCTTACGAATTGATGTTCATCGATGATGCGATTGCTTTTCAATATGAGATGGAGAAGAAGTTGTCAACACTCGTAACTATATTTACTTTTCTTTTGATATTAATCTCCATCATCGGAGTCTTTGGCTTGGTGTTGTTTGAGACACAATACAAACGCCATGAGATAGGAATACGTCGTATTCACGGAGCGTCGTCGGCAGGCATCATCAAGATGTTCAACAAGAAATATCTCTACATCGTGGCTATATGTTCTGCCGTTGCTATCCCGATAAGTTATTACATCATCGACAGATGGATGCAGCAGTTCGCCTATCGCACTGAAATATCCGTCTGGGTTTATGTCGTAGCTGTCATGACAATAACGATAATAACCATCGTGACAGTTACGCTCCGCTCATGGAAAGCAGCAAACGAAAACCCAGTGGAGGCAATTTAATTAGGAGATGGAAGATTCTGTCTTAAACCAAAATGCTTCTAATATAGCTATCTACAGCAAACAGCGTGATGTTTTCCATCCATTCTTGGTCAATGTATGGTTTTAAAGAAAAACGTACTGCTTTAAAGTTTTTGTCTTTAAAATCCTCATTTACAAATAACGATAATGATTTGCTTTTAACATTGACAGATGCTTTCACTTCTATGGGAATGACTTTTTCCTCAGTCTGGAGGAGAAAGTCTATTTCCATTGTGGAATTGTCCTTAGAGTAATAGAAGATAGAAATATTGTTCGTTGCCTTCAAATGCTGAAGTACGAAGTTCTCTGTAAATGCACCTTTAAATTCAACAAAGGCATTATCGTTAAGCAACATGGTGTTAGGGTTAGCTTCTGACAGACATGCCAGCAATCCGCAGTCAAGCATGTATAATTTGAAGGCTGAACTATCTGCGTAAAATTTCAATGGAATTGTAGGTTGCTTGCATTTTTCTACTTTATACACCAATCCGGCATCTATCAACCATTGCATGGCCATCTCATAATCTTTTGATCTGGCACCTTTTTTAATGTCTCCGTAAAAAAACTTTTTGTTTTCTTTTGACAACTGTGCTGGAATGTTGTTCCAAACCTGATGAATACGTTGAATCTGAGTCTTCGTATGTTTCGACATATCGTAGTAATATGTGTCTAAAATTTCTCTTTGTATCATCCGTACTTGTCTAACATCTTTGGTTTCAATATATTTTAAAACGGCTTCTGGCATTCCTCCAACGAAATAATATTGACGAAGATATTCTTTCAGTAATTCATCCATTGCTGATATGGATTCCCAATCACATGTGTCTAAAAGTTCCACTGTTTTGCTTCTTCCATTAGCTAATAAAAATTCATTGAATGTCATAGGAAACATCTTCATCATATTTACTTTTCCTACAGGAAATGACTCATCATTGCGCAATGATATTCCTAATAATGAACCTGCAGCAACGACATGCAGAGAACGATAGTCCTCGCAAAAATATTTCAATGAAGCAATTGCATTCGGAATCTCTTGTATTTCATCGAAGAATATCAATGTCTTTCCTATGACTATATCTGTTTCATAATAACGTTCCAGCTCTGTAACAATACGTTTAATGTCAAAGTTTCTGAATAAATTCAATGCGAATGAATCTTTATGACAATTAACATAAATTAGGTTGTCAAATTCTCGACTGCCAAATTCCTTTAATATGTATGTCTTTCCAACCTGCCGTGCACCTAACAAAATAAGAGGCTTCTTGTTTGGATTATCTTTCCATTCCAATAAATTTTGATAAATAGTTCTTTCCATCTGATAAAGATTTTTCTACAAAAATACATTTTTTTTGTGTAATAATTGTATAAAAACAACATTTTTTTTGTGTTATTTGTTTGAAATAACGATAAGATGTTTTTCGTTACCAATAATCAATGTAAAATAAAGTTAAAGTTATTTAACACAAAATGTCTATTTGTTTTACATCAACTGTCTATTATTTTTACACTGATTTTAAAGATGGAATTTTAAATGCTTGATAACTAATAATATCAAATTATGGTATATATTTGGCACGACTAATTGAAAATTGAATAAAAAATATTGGACAAAGTCTGTTGACTGTTGTCCGTTGACATTAAAAAGTAAAAAGGTATGTACATCAAAAACTTCATCACATTATTACGCAGATATACGACATCGTCATTGTTGAATGTAGTAGGCATGGCGATAGCCTTTGCTTCTGTATATCTTATTTCCGTTCAGGTGAAACATGACCTGTCATTTAACAAAGTGATACCAAATTCGGAAAACATTTATAGAATGGAATTGCCAGATTGGTACGAAGAAGGCAAATGGTCAGAATATTGGAATAGACAGACACCTGATGAATTATGTAGTTCAGTTCCTGAGATAGAAGCGGCTGGAAACATA
>JAZLAI010000044.1:0-85545 GCA_045613105.1 Bacteroidales bacterium
CATGACCTTAGCAACCATCTCGCATAATGTGTTGATTGGGTTTGCTACAGCGCCGCCGAATAATCCTGAGTGGAGGTCAGCGTTAGGACCTGTCACTTCAACTTCCCAGTATGCCAAGCCGCGTAAACCTGTTGTGATAGAAGGAGTGTCGTGGTCAATCATGCTGGTGTCTGAAACCAAGATGATGTCAGCCTTGACTAAATCTTTGTTTGTAACAATCCATTTTGAGAGGCTGCCAGAACCGATTTCTTCTTCACCTTCAAGCATGAACTTAACGTTGCATGGCAATGTGTTTGTCTTTACCATTGTCTCGAATGCCTTAGCGTGCATGAAAGCCTGACCTTTGTCGTCGTTAGCGCCACGTGCCCAGATTTTACCGTCTTTGATGACTGGTTCAAATGGGTCGGTGTTCCATAATTCGATTGGGTCAACAGGCATAACATCATAGTGACCGTAAACTAAAACTGTAGGAAGTTTTGGGTCGATGATTTTTTCGCCGTAAACAACTGGGTGACCTTCTGTTGGCATGACTTCAGCCTTGTCAGCGCCAGCAGCTAAGATGCTGTCTCTCCAGTATTCAGCGCATTTAACCATGTCTTCTTTATGTTCGCTTTGTGAGCTGATTGAAGGGATACGAATCAATCCGAATAACTCTTCTAAAAAACGATTTTCGTTTTCTTTGATGTAAGAATTTGTGATTTCCATAACTTAATTTTTTTAGGACAACAGTCAACAGTCAACGGTCAACAGTCTTTGTCCATTCTTAATATTAATTAATTTTACTTTTATATTCTCAATTTTTAATAAACGATATTTTTTATTATTTAGTCTGTGTCTGTGTCAAATGTTAACAATTTCATATCGTTACCGTCGAATACGGCGTAGGTGAAATCTCTAATCCAGTTGCCGACTACTGTGACGGTAGCACCGTTATCGACTTTATATTGCATAGGTTTGTGCTGATGTCCGAAGACGAAATAATCTATTTCAGGATTTTCCTTAACACATTGCTGCGCATATTTATATAGACGAGTGTCTTCAACTACAGAGTAATAATTACTTTCCGCTTCTTTCTTCAACTTTTTGACTCTGTGGTTGTGAGACCATTTCAAAGCGATACCTATTCCCATATCAGGGTGTACCCATCTGAAAAGGAATTGATTTATCTTGCATTCGAAGGCTTTTTTCAAAAACTTATATCCTTTGTCGCCTGGGCCTCTGCCGTCGCCGTGGACGAGAAGGAATTTCTTGTTTTTCAATGTCATCGTCATTGGCTCACGATGAAGCTGTATGCCTATTTCTTTCTGTAGATAGTCGAAAGTCCATAGGTCGTGGTTGCCGGCGAAGAGATGGACTGGTATTCCTGAATCGATGAGTTCTGCCAATTTGCCGAGAAGGCGCACATAACCTCGTGGCACCACTGTCTTATATTCAAACCAGAAGTCGAAGAGGTCGCCCATGAGGAAAATCATCTCTGCATCATCTTTTATGGAATCTAAAAAACGGAGCAGTTTCAATTCTCTGCTGTGAGAATCTTCAAGGGTTGGTACTCCTAGGTGAAGGTCTGTGATGAAATATATCTTCTTCATTGCATATTGTTTTTGACATAGTTTAAAATCTCATCGTCGAAGCTGTGTCCTTCTTCTTTATGGAATCTCACTTTGATTGGAACAGTGAAAACAGGTATATTATCGAATTTATCTTTTAATGACGAGTTTATTAATCTCATCGCGTCTTTTTCAGTTGTGACGATTATCTTATTCTTGCCGATGAGGCTGTCATATTTTTCAATGATGGCATCGATGTCTTTCACTGTGTAGTTGTGATGGTCGTTGAATTTTATTGTGCTGATGGTATTGTATTTTCTTTTAAGATAATCTTCCAGAGAATAAGTGTTGGCGATGCCGGAGAAAAGCAGAACTGTCTTGGCTTCTTTGGCACTGATGTCGTTAGATCCTTTGCTTAATGGTTGGAACTCTTGATATTCAATATAAGAATAAAAAATCTTTTGGTTAGGTTTCGGTTTTATAGAAGCTTCGATGTCTCTTTTGTAATATGGAGTAATGACGTTAGGTGATTTTGTCACAACTATGATTTCTGCTCTTTGTGCAGCCATCTTGATATCTCTCAATTTTCCAGCTGGAACCAGTCTGTCGTTGCTGTAAAGATTATAATAGTCTGTCAGCAGTATGTTCAATCCTGGCTTTATCTTTCTGTGTTGATAAGCGTCGTCAAGTAGTACGATCTGAGATGGATTCTCGTCTTTGAGAAGGTTTTCTATTCCGTCGCATCGGTTTTCATCGACGGCGACTTTAATATTGTTGAATTTCTTGAAATACAGCAGAGGTTCGTCTCCGATGTCATTATGTGAATGGTGTTCGTTGGCTAAAATGAAGCCTTTAGTCTTGCGGCCGTAGCCGCGGCTTAGGACAGCAACTTGATATTGTTCTGACAGAAGTCTTATGAGATATTCTATGTGAGGAGTTTTTCCTGTGCCGCCTAGATTCAGGTTTCCGACACAGATGTTAGGGATATTGAAAGCCTTTGATTTTATGAGTCTCCAATCGTATAGCTTATGTCTTATGAACAAGACAAAAGAATAAAGCATTGATATGGGCGACAATAATTTTTTCATAAAATTAAAACTCAACAAATTTACAAATTATTTTCGTCAAGACCAACGAATAAAAGACAAAAAATCGTATTTTAGCAAAAAAAAAGAAAATGACTAAAGTTTCGGAAATTTTAAGTTTTATAACAGAAGTTGCACCTCTGCATTGGCAAGAAAATTATGATAATTCTGGGCTTTTGATAGGCGATCCTAATGCTTTGGTGGATAAGGTTCTGCTGACGATTGACGTTACAGAGAAAGTCATTGATGAAGCTATTGAAAATTCGTTTCATTTGATAATAAGCCATCATCCTTTGATCTTCAGAGGTATGAAGAATATATTGAATGACAATACGCTGGGAAGAATCGTCACCAAGGCTATCAAGAACGACATTTCCATAGCAGCGATGCACACTAATTTAGATAATAGTTATTTGGGTGTAAATAGAGTCTTGGCTGAAAATCTAGGGCTTAAGGGCCTTCAGATACTGCATAGGAACAATGTTGACGATGAGATTCCTGTCGGAAGCGGAATGATTGGAATCTTGGAAAATGAGATGTCTGAGAGTGAGTTTTTATCGTTGGTTAAAGAAAAATTAAATGTTCCGGCGATACGACATTCTGAATTGTTGAGTCGCCCAATCAAGAAAATTGCGCTTTGCGGTGGATCGGGAGCTTTTCTGATAAATGACGCAAAACGTTGTGGAGCAGACGTTTATCTTACGGCTGATGTTAAGTACCACGAATTTTTCGATGCTGATAATGAGATACTTATAATAGATGCTGGACATTTTGAGACAGAACAGTTTACAAAACAATTAATTGCTGACATTATTCTCAAAAAAAATCCTAACTTTGCAGTCCAAATTTCGAGCGTGAAAACTAACTCGGTTCATTATTTTGTGTAATAATTTAATTTTAAATATATGGAAGAAAATAAATTTAGAAACGAAGCTGAAGAACAAGTAGAAATCACTGTTGAAAGAAAACTTATCGAATTATATACCTTGCAACAAGTTGATTCTAAGATAGACAAAATCCGTATCATCCGCGGTGAATTGCCTCTTGAAGTTCAAGACCTTGAAGACGAAATCGCTGGTATGGAAACTCGTATCGCCAAGTATAATGAAGAGTTGGAAAAATTCACAAAAGACATCGCTGATTACAAAAACAAGATCAAGGAAGCTACAGCTCTCATCAAGAAATATGAAGAACAACAAAATAATGTTCGCAACAATCGTGAATACGAATCATTGACAAAAGAAATCGAATACCAATCATTGGATATTCAACTTTGCGAAAAACGTATCAACGACTGTAACAAGAAATCTGAAATGTTGAAGATTTCTTTGAATGAGACAAATGCTCGCCTTGAAGAACGCAAAAGCGATCTCGAACTTAAGAGAAACGAGTTGTCATCAATCGTTGAAGAAACAGAAAAAGAAGAAGAAGAACTCATGATCCGTTCAAAAGAAAGTGAACAGCTTATCGAAGAACGTCTTCTTACAGCTTACAAACGTATCAGAAAGAATGCCCGCAATGGTTTGGCAGTCGTTCAGATTGAACGTGACGCTTGCGGCGGTTGCTTCAACAAAATCCCTCCACAACATCAACTCGACATCCGTATGCACAAGAAGATCATCGTATGTGAATACTGCGGTCGTATCTTAATAGATCAGGATATCGTTGATATGTATCATAACGAAAATTAAGATTTTTTTCATAATAAAAGAAAATGGTTGCCAAGAAATTGACAACCATTTTTAGTTTCTGCTCGTTTTTATGTAATCAATACATCTTCATTTTTAATGTCACTACAAAACTATGTAGCTTCATATTTTCATATACATTCAGGTTACTGTCATTAACAGCGTCATAATAATTGGTGTATTGTGAGTATAGATTGTAGATGTGATTCTGTAGTGTATATACGTATGCGAAGTCTATGGTGAATAAATGTTTGGTGTAACCTATACCGCATGATAAGGCTTCTCTTCTGTAATCCATATCCATTATTCCGTAAGGACTTCCATAAAATGCGTAGCCGCCTCTGAAGCAATAATTCATATAACGCCATTCTGTTCCCAATCTTATGTTCATTGTAGAGCTGAAGGTTTCTTTTAATGCTTCGTTGTATGTATTGTAGTCGTAGTTATATGCCGATAATCTTACTGATTTATAATCTACATATTCGTAGTCGGCTGTTATCATTCCGAAGTTTCCGAAAATGAAAGCGACGCTGCCGTTGGCTCTCCATGGTGTCATCATGGAATAGTTGAAATAAGAAGTAGGAGTTATCCATTCGTGATATCTGCCGTCAATCATGGATAAAGTCTCTGTCCTCCATGTATCGGTGAGTTCGTATAATGTAGGGGTCTTGAAAGAAGCTCCGAGACGAATCCATCTTGCAGGATAAGCTATGACACCAATGCCGAAATTGTAACCCCATCCGCTTGTGTATAAAATCTCTTCCTGATACCAGAAGTTGGTCGTTGTGGTGTAATACTCTTCTTCATACACGGATGCCTTTCTGCTGTTTACATATGGCATATTGAAAGATAATCCCAAGAAGAACTTGTCTTTGATATTATAGCAAGTCGATAATGACCATTCGTTCACGCCACCCCATGAGTTGACATCTTTGTACTGTTTTATCTCGCCCATAGGTACTGGAGTGGATAGGCTTCCGTCTGCTCCGAAATCAATCAGATATGTTTGCCATAAAGGATATATATAGCTTGGGGAATATTGTTCCAACTCAACATCGTTATATATTTCGTTGTCTATTATTTCAGCGAAATAAGCGTCTATTAATGAGTTGTAGTAATTATATCCATCATAAAGGATGCTGTTGTTGAAGTTATTGGTTCTATTCATTCCGAAAGCCCATGTAAAGGTGCTTTCATTTGACTTGTTGACACCGACGTATCCGATATTGTTGACAGACAATTTTGATTTAGTGTCGTATGCTCTATATCCTCCGTTTGCATGTGTGCTAGTATTTGTAGTATTGACAGAAGGTGTGAAGGTGAAGGTAGGTTTTCTGAACATACCTAAGCCGGCAGGGTTGATGCTGATGGCTGTCAGATCTTGACCTACTGCACCCATTGCATTTCCCATTGCCATGCTTTTTGCCGTGCCTTGATAATATATTGCAGATAAGTTATATACATCGTTGATGTTTTGTGCCTCTATGCAGAATGGCAATATCGCTAATAATATACAAAAGACTTTCTTCATGACTATCGTTTTTTTATCGTCTTGCGCCTCCTACTCTTGCACCACCTCCGACACTTCCACCTCTTGAGCCTGAGTTGAAGCTGCCGCTGCTGTTTCTTGATGAGCCGTTATTGCTTGGCCTGTTGATGCTTGAGCTGCTTCTTGAAGTGTTAGTGTTGTTAGGTCTGTTTATGTTAGATGAGCTGTTGCTTCTGTTGCTAGAGCTGCTATTGACATTGATAGATGAACTGCTTCTGTTGCTAGAGCTGCTGTTAGGTCTTACATATTCTGAGCTTGAGCGAACTTGGCGGTTACTGTTGGCAGGAGAGTATGTCTTACGATCTGAAGATGATGATGCAGGTCTTGCTGTAGAAGAGCTGTTGTTAGGTCTGTTTTGAGCATTTGATACTCTTTCGTTGGCAGTGACTCTTGGAACTGTAGTTCCTATTCCGCTGCTAGAAGGTCTTGTAGTACTTGAAGGTCTTGCGCTGCTAGAAGGTCTTGCGCTTGCGGATGGTGTGAGGTCGCTGTTTCTGTTGCTTGTTGTTGGTGCAAATCCTGCTGATGAAGGACGGTTGCTGTTTGCTACGTGCAGGCCTCCTATGCCATTAGGTCTTGGTCCGCTAGGGTTAAGTCCACCGCCTGGATGAGGATGATGGCCTCCTCCTGGATGATGTGGAGGATAGTAAGGAGGATATGCAGGATAATATGGATAATATGGATAATAATAAGGAGCGTAATAGAATGGGTTGTAATAATAAGGACTCCACCACCAGTCATAATACCAATTATAGTATGATGCGTAGCTGTATGGGTAGCCGTAACCGAAGCCAACAGACATTCCATATGGGAAGCCTACTCCGAAATAGACGCTGGTGTTCCAGCCGCCATCGTCTTCGTCTTCATCGTCATAGTAATAATCGTAGTCGTCTTCCAGATATGTTCCGCCGGCTGCATTGTTAAGATAATTCTGGTCATAATATATTTCTGTGCTGGTATAGACTACGCCATTGGTATCTGTTACTGTTTCTGTTTTTTCATAGAGAGGTTCTGCTTTGGTTTTTTGTGTTTCGTCTTCACTATAATATGACTGATAATCATATTGTGAGTTGCTGCTTATCATTGCTGTGTTGAAAGTTCCCTCGTTTGATACAACCAGTTCCTTGTCAGATTTGGAGTCTTTGTCGTAAGGTGAATAATAAGCGTCATCTTTGATAACATTTTCGCTTGTAGCGCATGATGTTAGCAGTAAAATCGTGATGATGATGAAAAAATTTAAATGCTTCATTTTTATACTTTTTAAAGTTATGAAATCATGCAATTTTTTATTAAATTTGCAGGCAGAAAAATATACAAATACTATACCAAAATAACGATGGCAAAAGAATTAACATCTCGTAAAGAAAATTATTCCCAATGGTATAATGATCTTGTTAGTAAAGCTGATTTGGCAGAAAATTCTGCAGTCAGAGGTTGTATGGTTATCAAGCCTTACGGATATGCAATCTGGGAGTTCATGCAGGACGCTCTCGATAAAATGTTTAAAGATACAGGTCACGTCAATGCGTATTTTCCATTGTTCATCCCTAAGAGTTTCTTCAGCAAGGAAGCAAGTCACGTTGAAGGTTTTGCAAAGGAATGCGCTGTTGTAACTCACTATCGTCTTAAAAATGACCCTAATGGTGCTGGCGTCGTTGTTGACCCAGAAGCTCGTCTCGAAGAAGAACTTATCGTTCGTCCAACATCTGAGACAATCATTTGGGATACATACCGCAACTGGATCAAGAGTTATCGTGATCTTCCAATCTTGTGCAACCAATGGGCTAACGTGGTCCGCTGGGAAATGCGTACACGTTCTTTCCTCCGTACAGCTGAGTTCTTGTGGCAAGAAGGTCACACCGCTCACGCTACACGTGAAGAGGCTTTGGCAGAAGCACGTAAGATGCTCGACGTTTATTCAGAATTCGCTGAGAAATATATGGCTCTTCCTGTCATCCGCGGTATCAAATCTGCTAACGAACGTTTCGCTGGCGCAGAAGAGACATTCTGTATCGAAGCAATGATGCAAGACGGTAAGGCCCTCCAAGCTGGTACTTCTCACTTCCTCGCTCAGAACTTCGCTAAAGCTTTCGATGTTAAATATTTGAATAAAGAAAATAAATTGGAATATGTATGGGCTACATCATGGGGCGTATCAACTCGTCTTATCGGTGCTCTCATCATGGCTCACTCTGATGACAATGGCCTCGTACTTCCTCCAAAAATCGCTCCTATTGAAGTGGTTATCGTTCCTATCTATAAGACTGACGAACAAAAAGAAGCAGTTCTTAACTATTGCGCTGACTTGAAGAAACGCCTCGAAAGCAGAAGAATGCGCGTCAAGTTCGACGACCGCGATACTCAAAAACCTGGCTTCAAATTCGCTGAATGGGAACTCAAAGGCGTGCCTGTACGTATCGCTGCTGGCCCTCGTGACGTGGAAAACAACTCAGTTGAAATAGCTCGCCGCGACACTCTCGAAAAGAGCAACACAACAATCGACAATATCGAAGATTATATCACAAATCTCCTTGAAGAAATTCAAAATAATATCTTCCAAAAAGCTCTCGACTTCCGTCAATCAAGAACTGTTAAAGTTGATACTTGGGAAGATTTCAAAGCTCAAATCGAAAACAGCATGTTCGTCTATGCTCACTGGGATGGCACTCCAGAGACAGAACAAAAAATCAAAGAAGAAACAAAAGCTACTATCCGCTGCATTCCTTTGGATGACGACTTCGAGGATGGCAAATGTATTTACTCAGGTCAGCCTTCAAAACGCCGCGTGATATTCGCAAGAGCTTATTGATAAAGACTACAAGACAACAAGTAAAGACGTCACTTCAAAATGTGGCGTCTTTTTTTGATAATGGAAAATGGATGTGGATAATGGAATTTGAAATTGACTGTTTTTAAATCACGGGTTTAAAAACAAAATAATATCTGTCTTGCATATTGTCGCTTTCATCAAAGACATTGACAACTTTAATAACACCAAGCGCTTCGTTTTCCAATCCAATCAAAACAATGTCGTCATTGCTTATGTTGGTGAGTTTAGTAGATTTGTTGGCGATGATATAGGCGTTTTTGACAGAAATGTGATTAGCGTTTTCAAAATCAAAATCGTTAAAACGAGCGAATTGTATGCCTGTCATGCTGCGCCATTCTTTCTTGAAAATCTGGGTGGAATCCGTTGAAAAATCGTAAATGTCTATATAAGTGCTGTCGGCTGTTTCAAAATCGATTATCTCATTATATGCGATGTTGAATGCGTTTTTTTCATTTTTGTAGAATGCGAACATGCTGTGTTCTGATGCCTGAAGTGGAGTGGTGCCCCAAATATGATGTGTCATCGTCAATTCAGAGTCGTTGCCTGTTGAGCAGTATGCTCTGAAATAGAATTTTACGTTTTCTATATCATTATTAAATTGAGGTACTTGATATTCAAATATAAAATTTGTTCTGTCGGCGTTGATTGTTGTATCCAATAACTGCGTAAAACCGTTGGAAGTGAGAGTCGAAATGTTGATCGACGATACGAAGCCTTCGTTGGCAAAAGACTCAATGTTAAAAATGATTTTCTCACCGGCATTATAATATTCTTTATAATTCAATGTTTTGACATTGATAATCACATCCGACTCATCATCGCCTCCGCAAGACGAAAGGATAAGGCCAAATATTAATATATATATAAGTTTTCTCATGTTTGTAAAATAAAAAAGTTGGAGGCTTATCACCTCCAACCATTATTGTAATTTATTATTTTTCAGAATTTTTGAGCATATATGCTTTAATTTTCACAGATTCTTTGGTGAATTTTCCCAAGAACATACGTTCCACTTCGGTTGTTTTCATCACAGGAACGTAATAATCTGCGTTAGGATATTCTTCAACGGCTTTGTAAAGAGCCTTTGTGATGTCTCCTTTAAGTTTGATGTTGCTTCTTCCTTCAAGTTCTACGATTTTAACGTCTCTTGAGTTGTAATATTCATCGTTGACTTTGTATATGCTGTTGATAAAACCGAGATATTTCTTTTTCTCAATGCTTATTGTTGTTTCGCCAATCTGTACATAATCGTTGATATTGGCGTCAACGCGTACGAAAGTAGGTGCGAAAGAAGCCGTTTGTACGTCCGACACTTGTTGCAATCCAGTACATGAACTGAATGTCAAGGCTATCAGTGCCAGCATTGTTAATGTTAATAATGATCGTTTCATGGCTTTAATTATTTGAAGAAGTAACTAATTGTGAAACGTAAGTCAGCGCCAGCTTCGCCTTTGGTGCGTTTTAATTCAGAATATTGTGTTGCCCATCCGTAGTCAGGTTCTGTTGTGTAATAAACTTGTTCTTTGCCTTCTTCGTCGGTGATTGTGTTTTTATATTTTTGTCCGAAGAATTTGACTGCTGACAAGCCATATTCAAAACCTATTGCGACAGGGAGATCAGCAACGAAACATTGTAAGCCGATGTAAGCGCCTACGCCGAGTTCAAAAGAATTTCTTTCTGATGAATCGTGACCTTGTCCGTTGATTTCGTTGATGTATTTTACGCCGTTAACGCCGAATGGCAATGAAGCGCCTACATAAACATCCAATACGTTTGTTGGAGAGAAGTGACGAGCGATTCCAGGTGTGAGACGGAATAAATATTCTGAATCTTTTTGACTTATAGAATTTTGTTTCAAGACATATTCATCTGCATAATAATCATACTCGTAATAGCTTCCGCTCATGTTGTAGGTGAGGCTGCTTGCTTGAATGCCGCATCTTAATTCAAAGTTGTCGTTGGTGTAATATTTTACATTAACAAGAGGAAGTCCTCTCCAAGTGGTTTCATAGTCGAACATTTGTCCTATTTCAGAAAAACTTGGTCCGATGAAAATTCCCCAGTCACCGCTGCCAGGACGGTTACCTGTTCTGATGGTTCTTGAATATGGTTCTCCTTCTGATAATTGCGCCATAACAGGTGCAGAACCGATTAAAATCAGAATCATAACGATAAATGATTTTAATAATGATGTCTTTTTCATGTTATAATGCTTAGTTATATCCCATTAAGCACATCGGTTTTGATTGGTTAATAATTGTGTCGCAAATATACATTGCTTTTTTATAAAAACAAATACTTTGCATAAAATTAATTATACGGTTCAATAACGCCTCTTGAATTAGGAACTGGTGTTTCTGTAATTATAGCGTTTAATTCTTTTACTTCCTTATTATAATAGATGCTTCCGAAATTGTTAACTTTTGCATCTAATTTGTTTATGGAATTGACATAAATAGAACCTTCGTAATGTACGTCAGCTATTGCTTCTTTAGAAACAAGGTCTTTAGCGTAGATGTTGTTTCTCGCATTGTGACTAATTACGGTTATATCAGCGGATCCTGCGACTGTAACTTTGGCGGTGCCGTCATGTGTCTTTATGATCATTGCCTTGCAATTAAGGTTGATGTCGATGTGACCGGAACCGTGCAAAACATCTAAATCGAAACGATTGATGGTGTCTTGTGATATGAGGCCTTCAGATTTCAAATCACCCCATGACTCATAATTAATATGTATAATGTTGTTGTGATATATTTTTACTTCTAAAGGATAGTCATAGCTTCTGATCCAATAACGTATGTTTTCGTTCTTTAAATATAATGTGTTGTTCTCGACAGTGCTGGTGATTTTATCCATGAGGTTTTCGCCTGTCGTGATTTCGATTTTAAATTCGTCGGATTCAACCAATGTCACGTTGATGTCGTGATAGACATGTATAGCAGTGATGTTTTCGTCAATCCAACGTGTTTCTGTTACAGTGTCTCCGTTTGTCCAAGGAGCTGGCTCGCATGATGTGACAAACAATGCTATTATGACTACGAATATGGAACGGTTAAGAGCCGACAGCTGACGGATAGCAGCATGTAGCTTGTTAAATCTTTTGTTCCTTCTCTCTCTTCTGTCTCTTCTATTTCTTTTATCTTTTCTCATGATGCTGTTTTCTGAAAATTATAATTTAAATCCTAAACCAAAACCAAGGAAGTCGGCTATATGCCATTGGTGAACCATAAGTGTGACTTTGCCGTAGAGGTGTTTGCTGAACTCTATCTTGAAGCCAAGTCTCTGATAGCTTTTTTCAGTATGCATATATTTGCCAAGGTGTTCGCCAACGACGAACATGAATGATGTTTTTCCCATGAGCAATTCACCTGCTACATGAACGCCAGGATTCAGGATCTGGGTGGTTGTCCATTCTGTACCAGTCTTTATGTTGCGAAGTATGTCGTTGCTGTCATATACCAAGTCTAAACCGAGGCCTAATTTGAAGAGACGTGTCAGTTGTTCCATGACGTACAATTCGAGGTCTAAGACTGTTGTATAATCTTTTTGGAGATAGTCGATGTTCTTGTATCCGTATGACAGACCGACGTAGAGCTCTGGTCTGAATTCTTTAAGATATTCGATGGTTCTCTTTTCGTTGAGTTGTTCTGCCTTGATATATGCCACTGGCTCGTCGATCATATAAGCAGCGCTGATACCGCCCTTTATGACGTTAGTTCCTTTGTTAGGTTCTGATGTGCAACCGTTGGAGAAGTGCTGCAGACCTCCGAAGACCGACATCTTGAATCTGTCAGAGAAATGATGGGCGATGTCGAAAGTGATGCTTGCTGCGGCATTTATCGGTGAACCTATACATATGTTATATGGGTTTTCAATGTGATCATAACTCTCGGTGAGATAACCGATGCCAAGACCGAAACGGATACCGAAGTTTGTTGTCTTGCTTTTGATGAATGGAAAATAGATGTAAGGATAAATGGCAAAAGCCTTGCCCAGGACATCAATATTTCCCATGCCAGAATAAAATGCTGTCACACCGACGGTAGGGTAGTTGAAGCATGTCTGCCAATAAGATTTGCCATAAGTCTGTTTTTGCAACGACAGCTCGAACATAGGGAAGTGTGCTCTGTAGCCTTCCATTTCGTAGTGATGGTGCATGTAGAAACCATAATTGAGCCTGAAGTCTATTTCCATGTTTTTCATAAGAGAATCAATGGAGAATGACTTGTTGCCGCTTTCTTTCTTGTTTGCGGCGAATGCTTCGTTATGAGTGAATGTGAAGACAAAAACGAAGCATAAAACGATTGATAGTAAATTGACCTTTTTCATGCCGCAAAAGTAGCAAAAAATATCGTTGTTTTTTAACTTTTTAATATGATTTCCATAAATTTATTTTAGAGATATGTAGGAAATTATTCGGTGTTGCGATGGCTCTCGACATTAAAGATTAAGCTTTAAAGTTCAATGTCATGCTCATGGTTAAAAGTCAACTATTTTTATATCTTTGCAAAAAAAAATATTGCAAGTGATGAATAAGAGTTTAGAAGCGTTTCAACGATTGTTGGATATAATGGACAGACTTAGAGTCGAATGTCCTTGGGATAAGAAGCAAACCATAGAAAGTTTACGCCATCTTACGATAGAGGAAGTCTTTGAATTGAGTCAGGCAATTGTCGATGAAGATTATCAAGATGTTAAGAAAGAGCTTGGCGATATAATAATGCACATCGTCTTTTATTCTCGAATTGCTCAAGATAGAAATCTGTTTACCATCGATGATGTCATCAATGGCATTTGTGAGAAACTTATAGTGCGTCATCCGCATGTCTTCGGCGATACTTCGGTGAAGAGTGCAGAAGAAGTCGCAGATAACTGGGAGAAGATAAAGCTTACAAAAGAGCAGAACCGAAGCGTTCTCGGAGGTGTGCCTAATGCATTGCCGGAACTTGTGAAGGCATATCGTATGCAGGAAAAAGCAGCTGGCGTGGGTTTCGATTGGGAGAATAAAGAGCAGGTCTGGGAAAAAGTCGAGGAGGAGATTAGAGAGTTGAAGGAGGTGATTGGAGACGGAAACGGAGACGGAAGCGGAGGCGGAGACGGAAGCGGAGGCGGAGGCGGAAGCGGAGGCGGAAGCGGAGACGGAAAATATAATAAGGAGAGGGTTACTGAAGAGTTTGGTGATCTTATGTTTGCTCTCGTCAACTATTCTCGTTTCATAAAAGTTAATCCTATGGATGCTCTTGAAGTCGCGAACAAGAAATTCAGAAAGCGTTTCTCTTATGTAGAAGATAAAGCCAGAGAAGCTGGTAGGTCGCTCGTTGATATGAGCCTCGATGAGATGAATGAACTTTGGGATGAAGCGAAGGCAGAACTTTGAATAAGGTAGTTGGCTTTTGAATTAAGAACTTTTTTGCATGAAAAAAATATTGGTTTTATTATTAGCTATCAGTTGTCTTCTAT
The DNA here is from genome assembly GCA_045613105.1 of Bacteroidales bacterium. Classification (GTDB taxonomy): domain Bacteria; phylum Bacteroidota; class Bacteroidia; order Bacteroidales; family F082; genus Limimorpha. The sequence continues at coordinate 14,163 of JAZLAI010000044.1, forward strand.
CAGCCAATGGTCAACAACCTATTGCCAATAGCCAACAGCCAATAGCCAATAGCCAAGATTGTGAAATATTGTTAAGCAAGAATTATCTTAAGTCATATTGGGATTCTGGTTTGACTGTATTGGGTCAGCCTTTGCATTATGATTGGAAAGATTGGACTGTCTTTGGTGGAGTGGCTGCAGCTACAACCTTGGCATTTGTCTATGATGATGAAATATATGATATCGTCAATAAGAATTTCAATGATGATATGGGTCGCTTCATTTCACGATATACTGATGTCTTCGGAGAGGAATATTTCATACTTCCGACAGTGGCATTGACGTATGCCATAAGTGCTATTAACAAAGATTGCCGACTTAGAAATCTGTCTTTGGCGACGTTGCAGAGTTTTATCTATGCCGAACTTGCCTCAGCAGGATTAAAAGTCCTCACATGTCGCCTCCGTCCCTCAGATTCCAACCTCCAACCTCCAACCTCCAACTTCCAAAACTGGCTCGGTCCGTTCGCTACATTGGAAAGCACTTCGTTTCCATCAGGTCATGCGATGCGTTCTTTTGCGCTGGCAACGACGGTGGCTGGATTTTATCCTGATAAGAAGTGGCTTGGTGTTGTGTCATATTCTTTGGCTACAATGACTTCGATAGGAAGGGTCTTGTGTGAAGACCATTGGTTGTCGGATGTTGTCGTCGGAGCTGCATTGGGTTATTTTATAGGACGCGGAGTGGTCTCGTTTAATGAGAAAATAGGTAATATAACAGCTGTTGAGATAGTGCCAGTAACAACAGATTGCGGTGTGGGTGTCGCAATAAAATTTTAGAAAAAAGTTCTGGTTTATTTCGATTAATAATATTAACTTTGCAAAGTCTAATTATTATAAATCATTGAGTAAAAATGGGTGAATTTTGGAAGAGGACAATATTCGGTTTGATGTTTGCAATTATTGTCTTGGGATGTATTTTTTTAGGTGGATTCTATGTCATAGCTCTTTTATGTATGGTCTGTGCGTTGGCATCAGTGGAGATAGCCCATCTGTATCCCCATGACAAGAAGCCTCTGACAAATATAGTGCAGTTCTCATCAATATTTTTATATGTTTTCCTTGCAACATTTTCAATTGAATCTGATTCGATAGAAGGAAGACTTTTCATTGCACCGATATTTTTCAATGTACCTTTATTAATTGCCTTGTTTTCCAAAAAGCATGATTATGTCAATGTTGTCGGAGCTTCATGGCTTTCGATGATATTTGTGTCATTGCCTTGCGGAATAATGACTATGTTCTATAACGAGGCAATTATGGGAACCGACAAAGGATGGCTGCTTCTTATGTTTGCTTACATCTTGATATGGGTCAACGATATATTCGCATATCTTACAGGAAGTGCCATAGGACGACATAAGTTGTTTGAGAGAATTTCTCCTAAAAAGACAATTGAAGGAAGTGTAGGAGGAGCTGTGTTTACAATGCTGATAGCATATCTCGTCAATCGTTTCGTGTTGAATGTATATTTCTTCGACAGTTTCATGACAGATATCGAAGTGCTTTTCTTGGCTTTAGGTGTTGTGATATTCGGAACTTTAGGCGATCTTTCAGAATCTATGATGAAAAGACATGCCGGCGTTAAGGACTCAGGAAGTGTTATCCCTGGCCATGGCGGAATATTAGACCGTTTCGATGCAACATTCATGGCAATTCCTTTTGTCTTTATTTACCTATTATTAATATAAAACGACAATCATGTATATACATAAAAAAGGTTACGGAGTTATCACTACGGTAATTATACTGGCAGTAATAATAGATACAGCATTTTATCTTCTTGTTCCGATAAAATTATTGCAGACGATAATGACGGTAGCTTGCTCAGCTATAGTATTCTGGGCTTTTTCATTCTTTAGGGTTCCGACAAACAGAGTCACTACGATAGAAGAAAATGCAGTCGTATCAGCAGCTGATGGCGAGGTAGTCGTGATTGAAGAAGTAGAGGAAAAAGAATATTTCCACGATAAGAGAATACAGATTTCAATATTCATGTCAGCATATAACGTCCATGTCAATTGGTTTCCTATGAATGGTGTGGTTAGTTATTACAAATATCATCCTGGAAAGAAATTGTTTGCGATAAATCCGAAGTCTTCTGAACTTAATGAACGTAACACTTTGGTGGTTAAAGACGAACAAGGAAGAGAAGTCCTTTTCCGTCAGATTGCTGGTGTGATGGCTCGCCGTATTATATGTCATGTGGATAAAGGTGCTACAGCTAAAGTAGGAGAGGAGTTCGGATTGATACGTTTCGGCTCAAGAGTGGATTTCTTCCTGCCTATAGATTCAGAGATCAATGTCAAGATAGGTGACAAGGTTAAAGGAAAGATCAGCGTGCTGGCTCATTTGAAATAAAACATGAAAGTCTGATGACTTAATGTTTTTAAAAGAAGTTCTTGATCTCTATCAAATCACTTATTTCAATATCGACAGTCTTGTCGTGTAGGATGTTTTTTCTGTTGAAATATACATGCTTCATTCCAATCTCCTTGGCGGGAATTATATCGACAGATAAGTCGTCGCCTATCATGACACAGTTTTCTATTGTTCCGCCAACTTCGCGTATCGCGTGATGGAATATTCTGTGGTCGGGTTTCTTGAATCCCACTTTTTCAGATACTATCGAGATATCAATCATCTTGTCCAGACCAGAAGCCTGCATCTTTATGTTTTGTACTTCAAGAAATCCGTTTGTTATCAGATGAATCTTGTAGCCTTTTTCTTTGAGATAGGAAAGTATTTCCATTGTGTTTGGGACTAATGCTACCGTAGTTGCAGCAAGCTGTGTATATGACTCTCCTAATTCGTGAGCCAGTTTGTCGTCATTTATTCCATAGTCGAGCAAAGGCAGTCTGAAACGTTCGTTTTTCAGGAAATCCTTGTCTATTTTTCCTTGACGATATTGTTCCCAAAGTGTGTTGTTGTATCCAAAATAAGTTGTGTGGAACTCCTTTGCGCTTGGAATGCCATAATTGATAAGCTGGAAAATGTCGAATATTTTGTCGAATGCTAAAATTGAACTTCTGTCAAAATCCCAAAGCGTATTGTCTAGGTCGAAAAATATGTGTTGATATTTAGTCATATATAACAGTATAGGCCTGTGAACAAAAATGTTTTTCAAATGTTAAATGTAATGAAAATGCAAAAATAATCAATGTTTGGAAAAGTAGATTTTTTTTTGAGAAAATATCATCTTTGACGATAAAAAATATTAAATTTGCAGCCATAAATTAGACTATTAACATAATGTATTATTAAAATTTAAAATCATGAAAAAAGTATCTTTACTCATGTTAGTTGCTATGTTCTTATTCATTGGCAACGTAAGAGCTCAGGAAGCAGAGACATTAATTGAAGACAATTTTTCAGCTTACACAGTAGGCAACAAGCTCGCTGTAGAAGCTAACGCAGCAGGTATTGACTGGTGGACAACATGGTCAAGCAATCCTGGTAGTTCAGAAGACGGTGTTGTTGCAGAAGTAGAAGGCGACAAATGCGCTCATTTGACATACGGTAACGACCAGGTTCTTTTACTTGGTGGCACATCATCAGGTGTTTATGACCTCGAATTTGACATTTTAATCCCACAAGGAAAGAATGGTTACTTCAACATTCTTCACGATTTCAATGGTCAAAACTCAACATGGGCATTGGAATCACACCTCCACATGTCAGACTATCAAACATCATCTCCAGGTTCAGGCGCAGTTCAAGCTGGTGGTCTCGATGCAACAATCACATGTATTTATGACGAATGGATGCACTTCCGTCTCCACGTTGACACAGACACTGACATAGCTCAATACTATTACACATTGCCAGGCCAAAACGAAGAATTAGTTCTCGAATGGCAATGGAGCTTGGACGCACAAGGTGGCGCAGCAAGCCGTAAACTCGATGCAATGGACTTCTATCCTCCATTAAATGCAGCTACATCAGAATATTATTTGGATAACTTCAAATGCACAAGAATTGGTGGTGAAACAGCTCCTGAATTGGTCTTCACTCCAGAAACTCTCGAAGCTACAATCGAAGAAGATGACATGACATCTGTTGTAGTTACAATCGAAAACAATGGTACCTCAATCGGTGAGTACTCAGCATGGGTTGACTACGGTGTAGGCGCAGGTGGCAGCAACCAAGAAATCATTTCTTACGCTATGGATCCAATCACAAGCCCTAGCGGTTTGAACTGGACAGCAGAACAACCAGTTAACTTTGAAATCGCATGTTTATATCCAGCAGCATCATACGGCGCATCAGTAATGGGTACATACATCACAAACGCTATGTACGCTTTCTTTGAATATGTTGACGCTTCAAATAATCCTCTTACAGTTTTAGAACCAGGTACAGACGTTATCTTCCGTATCTATGGCCAAGGCCGTAACGGTAAACCAGGTGAAATATTAGCTGAAAAAGTTATCTCACAAAACGAAATTACATGGAACAACTACACAATGGTTACATTCGATGAACCAGTAGCATTGACAGGTTTCGATGTTTATGTAGCAGTAGAAATGACAGCAGCAACACAAGGTCCAGCTATGAACTTGGACGGTGGCCAAGCTGTTGTTGGATATGGTGACTTATATCGTCAAAGTAGTGCTTCAGCATTCCAATCAATCACAGATGGTGGTTCAAACTATGGTAACTGGTGCATGGCAATGGTTTGCTACGGTACTCCAGTAGCTGGCGGTTACGCTACATTAAGCAAAACATACGGTTCACTCGCTATCGATGGCTCAGAAGACATCACAGTTAACTTAAGCTCAATCGGTCTCCAAGAAGGTACATACGAAGCAGCAGTTAAATTCGTTACAAACGACCCAGCTCAACCAACAGTTTCTATCCCTCTTACACTCAATGTAACAGGTGTTGACGTAATGGAAGTTTTAAGCGAAGCTTACAATATCTATCCAAACCCAACAACAGGTGTCGTAACAGTAGAAGCTGAAAACATCAACTATATCGCTGTTTACAATTCAGTCGGTCAATTAGTAAATGTTGTTAAAGTTGTTAACAATATGGTTGACATGAGCAACTACGACAATGGTGTTTACTACTTCAATATCGTTGACAATGCAGGTCAAAGCTCAGTACAACGCGTTGTTGTTGCTAAATGATAGACAACGGACTATATTCTAGAGTCTGATAAACAAAAAAAGACAACCTGACTGGGTTGTCTTTTTTTTATTGTCAAGTTATTGTGGACAAAAACTGTTGACAGTTGACTATAGTCTTTTTAACATCTGTCGCTGCCATTCAAACATCGCTACGGCGGCGGCATGGCTGACGTTCAATGAACGTGTCGGTCCTGGAACTGGGATATAGACAGTCATGTCACATTGCTTAAGAATCTCTTCTCTTATGCCGCGGCTCTCGTTTCCTACAATGAAAGCAATATCGTTAGGTAACACGCAGTCGTATATACATACGGCATCGTCGGAAGTCTCGATGGCGACAATCTTTTTCTCACCAGCAATCTTGCGTATGTCATCGTCTTCCGTATAATACCATTTAATATTATCCTTGCTGCTGGCCGCAGCTTTTTTTACTTTGGAAAGACTATGAGTAGGAGCTATGCCTAAAAAACACATCTCCGATGCCCCGATATTGTCGGCAAGTCTTATCATCGATCCCATATTATCAGGAGTAAGAAGATGATCGGCTATGATGATGGGCTTCTGTATCTTTTCGTATATCCTTTCGGGATGTGTTTCTTTGAATAGATCGTTGGATTTTATATACATTTTGATAAATTTATAGTTTTAAAGTTTTCTGTTCAATGTTCAGAGTTCCAAGTTCTTTTGATTGTATTCCTTGCCTTGGAAAGTGTCGCGTTCTTCCATTCTTTTTTCTATTAGATTAAGGACTTCGTCGTAACGGAGGTTCATCCATGGCTTTGAGATGAGATAGCGAGGCGGCACTTCTCCGGCGAAGCGTTCTATGACGATATTCGGATTTAGTCTTTCAACGAAGTCTATTACGAAATCTATATAATCTTCTAAAGTAAAGAGATGGAATGCTTCAGGATTGTTGAGATATTCTTCAGCCATGATGGTGTCTTTGAAGATCTGAAGCTGATGGAATTTGACTGTCGTCAAAGGCAGCTCTGAAATGATGTCGGCAGCTTTTGTCATCATCTCCCTAGATTCACCTGGAAGACCGAAGATGAAATGTCCTCCGCAAGGAAGACCATATTCGTGAGTGAGGCAGATGGCTTTTCTGGCTGTCTCGAAGTCGTGGCCTCTGTTGATACGTTTAAGAGTATCGTCATAGACAGATTCCACTCCGTATTCTATCATGACGTAATGCGTCTTGTTGATTTCTTTTAACAAAGCTAGTTTGTCATCATCGATGCAGTCGGGACGTGTGCCGACGACGATGCCGATGACACCGTCGATTTCCAATGCTTGTTTGTATATGTTTTCCAACTCGTTAACATTTTTATATGTATTACTATATGGTTGGAAATAAGCGAGGTAATTCTTTGCGCGGCGATAACGTCTTTGGTGGAACTCGATGCCTTCTTCAATCTGTTGACGTATGCTTTTCTCAGGGCGGCAGTACGAAGGGTTGAAAGCGTCATTACGGCAGAAGGAACATCCGCCAGTGCTGATCTTTCCGTCACGGTTAGGACAGCTGAATCCAGCATCTATGCTTATCTTCTGAACACGGCCACCGAAGATACGAGTGAAATAAGCGTTATAACTATTGAAACGTCTTTCCATTTTTATCTTTTTGCAAAGATAGGAAAAGTCAACAGACAACGGACAACAGACAACAGACTTTTTCCAATTATGAGTTAGGAATTTTTTTTGTTGTGACAATATTTCATGTGTTTGATAAAATCGGTAAATTTGCAAGTGAAATTCTGGTGCCTGAGCTTGTCGAAGGCAGAGTGGAAAATGTTAAGAATAAGTGGTTTCGACAGGCTCAACCACCGGATAGAGGTGCCTGAGCTTGTCGAAGGCAGAGTGGAAAATGTTAAGAATAAGTGGTTTCGACAGGCTCAACCACCGGGTTAAATTAATAAGAAATAATCAATAAATTAAAAATAACATAAAATGGAAAAATTTCAAGTAGGTGATAAAGTTAATTTCCTTAACTCCACTGGTGGTGGTACCGTTAAGAGAATTATTGATACGAGAATGGTGGAAGTGACTATAGAAGATGGCTTCGATATTCCTGTCCTGATGAGCGACCTCGTCCTTGACTTCCGTTCACAGCCTGACAAGAGACAACAGGTGGTTGATAACGTGCAGAAAGAGATACAGCAAAAGCAGATCATTGAGGAAAGAGAGAATGAAGAAGCTCGTAAGAGTGCCTTGCGTCGTTTCGGACGTAATGCTGAGGAAGAAGGCCTGTACCTCGCTTTCGTGCCTCAAGACCAGCAGTGGCTGCTTACCGGTCTTCTTGATGTGGTGCTCGTGAACCATACTCCTGCCGATGCCTTATATAGCTTCAATATCAAGGAAGGCGAGAAATATATCAGTGTGGATTACGGCAGCGTCGCACCTCATTCCAAGGTCGTCATCGAATCGATATCACGTGAAGACGTTGAATATTGGTGCGAGGGTTACATACAGGTGCTCCTCTCTCAGGAAGAGGCTGACTTCGTATATCATCCTCTTCATGCTCCTTTCTCATTCAGAAGCAGCCGTTTCTTCAAAGACGGAAGCTATGCCGAGTCGGGAGTGCTTGGAGAGAAAGCCGTGATGATAAAACTGTCGAGCCTGATAGCTATGAAAGGAACGGAGACCGACTTTACCAAGATGATGAAGGATGACAACAGGAAAGTTGTCGCTTCTAATCAGAAACTTGTCAAAGAAAAAGCAGCTATCGACCGTCACCAGACTGCTCCAGGAGAAGCTATCGTTGACCTTCATATCGGTGAACTCGTCGATAATATATTAGGAATGTCGAGCAACGATATCTTCAGGACACAGATCAACTATTTCAAGAAGATGTTGGAAAGCGCCATCACCAACGAATACGATAAGGTGACATTCATCCATGGTGTCGGCAACGGCGTCCTGAAAAACGCTATCATAGAAGAGCTGAAGAACTATGAAAACACCAGTAACAGAATGGCTTCCATAATGAAATTCGGAGTAGGAGCTATTGATGTTAATATAAGAGAAAAAGGAGATTGAGCTCCTTTTTCCTTTATAATGACATCGGATACGGAGTCGGATGATGGAAGCGGATGGTGGAAGCGGATGATGGAAGCGGATGGTGGAGGCGGATGGTGGGGACGGATGGTGGAGGCGGATGGTGGAGTCGGATGGTGGGTTTATTTTTTGTCAAAAACAAGAGGGAAAGGCATGCTCAAATCAGCTCCGTAGGAGCGGCAGTTCATAGGCAGGTGATGAAGCGCAAGGCGCGAAATCCCTGCAAAACAAGTTTATAAATAAATCAAAGCGCTGAAGGTGCGACAGATATAATTTCTGTTGTTCTTACAGGACTAGGATTGTAAATCAATCATTTCAAGCAGGGGTTCCGTGCTACGCACTCCATCGCATGTCTGGGAGCTATCGTTCCTAACGGGACTAATGCTTGTTTTAATCTTTAAGAATGAGTTTGTAAAAGAGACAGGTAACATGGACTGTTTTGTATGTCTTTTGCCTGTCTTTTTTTTCGTTCAATTACCAACTGTTTTTACAATGTTACCTGTTTTTTAAGTGGGAGTTTACTTTTTTCACTATGCTTATTAGTATTTTTATTATTCTTGAGCAGTCTTGTAATAGGGAATCGATGATTGCAGATGATATGTAATTGCATTCTTTTAGGAGTTTTAGCCAGAATTCTGTTTCAGAAGCTTCTTTCAATGCGATGTTGATTTTACTAAGATAGTCAGCCTCAGATTGAGGATATTTAGATTCCGCCACATTTGCACCTATACTAGTCCCAGACTTTAAAATTTGTTTTGAAATTATTTCATCACCAAAAGACTGTTTTAGAAAATAATATACATCAACAATCCTTTTAGCAAAATCAAATGTTAAATCATGAATTTTCATTGATTGCTTCTCCTCTTCAGAAGCAAAAGTGATACCTGTTCTATTCATGTTTCAAAAATTTTGGTTAATAAAAAAATCCATCTCCGCCTCCTGTTTCCGCCTCCTGTTTCCGCCTCCGTTCTCCGTCCCCAACATCCGCTTTGTAACCTCGCTGGGAATCGAACCCAGATCTAAGGAACCGGAATCCTTTATTCTATCCGTTGAACTACGAGGCCTTATGTGGAATTCGGAATTTGGAATTCGGAATTCTGGAGATTAGCAATTTTTGCAAAGATAGATATTTTTCTTTTATGCCTCTAAGGGGTGACATTGAAAAAAATAGCAATAATCCTAAATTATAGCGTTCGCCCAAAGCGTTAGGGATTGGAGCGGCATCCTTTTTGAGACGGAAGCTGGAGGCGGAGACGGAAGCGGAGGCGAAAAAAGATATAGCGGAAAGCCCGACGGCAGAGCCGGAACGCCCCAAAAAAAGAAGACTACAAGTCAACAAGACTACAAGATGTTGGGGTGATGTGGTTTTTACAGAAAAAACAATTTCGTGAAGATTCGTGTGATTTAGTGGATAAAAAGAAAGAGACGTGTCAACGTGTGTTTAATTTAAGGTAACGTTGACGCGTCTCTACTTGTGGTCTTGTAGTCTTATCTCTCCAACGAAACTCGTTTCACTACGACTCCACTTTCTGTTGTGATGCGTACGATATAAATGCCGCTGTTATATTGTGTCATGTCGATGACGGCTTTGTCGTTGTTGACAGCGTTGTCATAAACTACTTGACCTAATGCATTGACGATTGAAATATTGGTCATGCCTTCTGCTTCGATGTTCAAGAGTGAGTTTGTTGGATTAGGGTAAACCATGATGTTATTGAGTTCAATTTCTTCGACAGCAACATCGTTTATTTTTGCAGTCTGAGGACAAGTCATGAAATAATGTATTTCATCTTTCAGTCCGCTATAGACTACTCTTAAAGTATATTCGTCGCCTATTTTAGCTTCTGGATCTATATAATGTTCTTCTGTTACTAATGGAGAAAGCAGTTCTCCGTTGCGATATAATATTGCGCCAATGACTTCGTTGATGACAGGTTCTTCAGCCTCTTCGATGTAGGCACGAATCATCCAAGTGTAAGCAGGATAAGATACATACATGAAATCTAACCATCCATATCCTTCGTGATATATGAAACGTCCGTTAGGGTTGCCTTGGTCGGCGCATCCTGCTGCAGGTTGAGAACCGTTGATGTTACAGAGAACGACCCATACGTTTTTGTTGCCGCTCAATTCAACGGCCTCTGTCAATTCTATCTCGTAAAAATCATTAGTGCCGCTACATGAGAAGTTCTGGCTGTGTAACAAAGTTCCTGGTTCTGTTGATCCGCCTTCGTATATTTCCACTTCGCCGTCAAAAGCCTCGACATCGTAGAATGACACTTTGGTCATTGTTTGTCCTGCGTATTGAGCCATATCGGAGGCAGGCAACATGATAGCCCATTTGAAAGGTTCGAAGGTGGTGCCGTCGAAGGTGAGACCGATACGTTCAGCGTAAACGCCATTGTCGTAATGAAGCCAATCGCCTTCTGAAATTTTGTCGTTTTTGTAAATTGCAGGTAAGGTCCAGCTTATGAAACCGACATTATTGATGAGACCAGCGGTGAGGTTAGATGCGCCTAGATAGTTGTCACAGTTTTGTTTTGTCCAGCTGTATTCAGCAGCTTCGCCATTGCCATTGGAATAGACGGGGACGACTTTAGTTGTATATTCTTGTTCATCGACGAGGTTCTCATGTTGATAGAACGAGTCAGTTATGTTGTCGGCTTCCAATTCTCCGTTTAGGTAAATCTGGTAAGAAGAAGCTTCGTCAGATTTGTCCCACATGGCCCATCCAGTAGGTGATACGTATAAGTTTTTGACAGATTGTGCATTTGCTGATAAAAATGCTAGTAAACACAAGATAGTGAGGATAAATGATTTTTTCATAGTAATACCTTTAATTAATTAAATAGATAAATTAAGTTGCAAATATACTAAAGAAGAGCGTGATGTGCAAGATGAATTTTGCAGGAAAGATATCTTAATGATAATTAACATAAGTTACATGGTTTTATTAAGACGTTCTTAAAAAATGTTAAAATCATAATGTTGTCATGAGAAACGCTTGACAAAAGGATATTAAAAGATGTAGTTTTGTTGAGAGAATGTATTTTGGAGAATTAAGAAATGAAAGTCCCGTACATGCTGCGCAATATGTTAATAAATTTTAAATTTTATTTGTTTTTTAGTGATAAAAATCATTACATTTGCCACATAGAAAAAACGGAAATAAAAATGAGATAAAAATTTAAAATAGACATATTAAAGTAAGTGTTTACTTATTGCTAGTGATATTCTGAAAATCGCCAAAAAAGAAGAACAACCACTGCTGCAATTAGGTAAAGCTTCGCGCGTATGTGCGGACTTTCTTATTTGTGTGGTTGTAGGTGTTTGGCGATACCTCAGAATAACCGAATAAGAGGAGTTCGCACTTTTTTTATTAATAAACCTGAAAACTACAAATAAATAATAATTCATTAACACAAACCGATGTGCCGATGGGATATAACCGGCAAAACAAACAATGAAAAAAACTTTATTCTTAGCTTTAATGCTTGTGATTGCAGCAAACATCCTTGCTCAACAACAAATCGCAACTCTTAACCATAATGACACAATTAGCGTGTTCTATGGGAATAACGCACTCAAAGATGCTCATAACGCAGCTGTGGCAGGTGATATTGTGACATTGTCATCAGGTACTTTTAGTTCTTGCGATATTACCAAGGCTATTACCATACGTGGTGCAGGTTTCTATATGGATTCTATAGCAATGACTTATCCAACTATCATTACAGGTTATTTTAGATTAATAAGTCCTAATGATTCTATACACAATCTAGTGATGGAAGGTATTAATGTCAAAAACAAAATATATTTTAATAATGTTATTAATGCAAAGTTTAATAAATGTTATATTGATGAATGGAGTGGTGAAAAATCATGCTACAATACTGAATTTGTTAATTGTATAATAAAATGTTTTGGATGTGGTACTTCTATGTCTTCATATAGCATTGTAAATTCTGTATTGTATCATAGTAATATAACTGGTGATAATATTATTTTGCAAAATTCCATTCTGATAATGCAAACTAACCACACCAATACAATTGCGTATAATAGTATCATTGTAAATAATTGTCAAGTTAATTTGCAACAAAATGCAATTGCATATAACTGCATTTTAATTAAAAATGGTTATAGCAATGATGTGTTGAAAAATCCTAATAACAGCACAAATAAAACTGTTGAAAACCTATCCGATGTTTTTGAAACATTACGTAATACAAATAGAGGATCTAATGCTACTAATGAATTCTCTATCGACGAGCGTTACATACTTAAAGAAGAAATAGCTACTTCTTTCTTAGGTAATGACGGCACTGAAGTGGGTATCCACGGCGGTATGCTCCCATTCGACACAAGACCTTATTACATGGTAGTGAAGAAATGTAACGTAGCTAAGAAATCTACCATAGACGGTAAACTCAGCGTAGATATTGAGGTAATGGTTGAAGAATAACAAATAAAATCTTATAGCAATGAAACGCTGCATATTGTTTATATGCCTGCTGCTTAGTTGTTGTCTCAGTGCGCAGAATGTCTATACTTATCAGTATTGGTTTGATGATAAGTATGAGGACAAAGTCACTGCTACTTTCAACGACAGCATAATGCAGGCGGATTTGGATGTGGGGAGCCTCAAAGATGGCTTGCACTTCATCAATATTCATGTAAAAGATACTTCCAACGTATGGAGCGCTCCGCAATCCTATATGTTCATTAAAGTTGCGGAGATGGAATACGATAGCGCAGGAGCAATCTCTAATCTTCAATATCAATGTTGGTTCGATCAGGATTATTCGGGCAGACAGACTGGCGCTTTGGGTAATGGTCATATCATGCTTGACGTGACGGATCTTTCCGACGGCATGCACACTGTTAATGTGATGCTGCAAAACAACAAGAGTTATTCAGCTCCGCAATCCTATATGTTCATTAAGATTGCCGAGATGCAGCAGGATACTGTCGGCATGGGAACTAATCTTCAATATCAATGTTGGTTCGATCAGGACTATTCCGGCAGACAGACTGGAGCTTTGGGCAATGGTCATATCATGCTCGATGTCACGGGACTTTCCGACGGCATGCATACTGTCAATGTGATGTTAGAAGGAAATATGATGTCATCTCCGATGTCTTATATGTTTATCAAGGTCGCTCCTTCGGTAGGAACGGAGCCTCTTCAATATCAATGCTGGTTCGACAGAGACTATTCCATTTTGCAAAGCGGAATGCTTGGCAGCGGAGTCTTTAATTTAGATGTGAGCGAACTATCCGATGGACTTCATACCGTGAACATTCAGCTTTATAATGGAACTTATACCGCGCCGAGCAGTTATATGTTCTACAAGATACCTGTAGGCGGAACGAAGATAAAATGTTGGGAATATTACGTTAACGGAGATTACGACAATAGGCAAAGGACAGACTTAGACCCTACACAAAGCGAATTGTCAATAGTATCATTATTGCCTGTCGAGACGCAGCCAATAAGAAGTATGTGCTTCGAGTATGACGCCAACGATGGCGAGCCTGTCATCTACGCCAAGAACGAGATCTCGTTCCGTTTCTGGGCTACCGACGATCGTTTGATAGACAGGACGCATTTCTACGTAGATGAAAGCGTAAGTCAGGATGTGGTGGCTGATGTATTTGAACCCAACACTTCCGAGTTGATAATGAAGCCTGCCGAGAACGAGATACGTTGGTTTAAGGTAATGGCGCAGGTAGGCGATTCGTTGTCTTTCAAGGCGGACAAAGCATGCAGTTTGCAGTTGTTTTCTCCGTCGGGAGAAGAAGTATATAACGTATCGGGACAAGAGTCTGTGAGATACGGCGGACGTTATGCATGGGAAGACGGCTATTACTATTTAGCCGTACACGATGTGATGGGAAGCGGCAGCACTGTGAATGTGAGTTATCAATTTATTCATAAATATGCTATCCTTGCATGGGATGCTAAGAATATTGGCAATGGAGGCGTTTCAACAGTTACTGTACAAGGCAACGGTTTTAACAGTTTAGTTGATGCTTATTTGGTTAACAGTAATAATGATACGATAAAAAGCATTTTCATAGGTCATGAGAAAAATACTACAACTACTTTATCATTTGATTTTTTAGATAAGCCATTAGGCAAATATGAACTTATTGCAGATTTTTATAATGAGATAATCAGGGTTAATAACTTCTTAACTGTTGAAGAGCCAAAGGAAATAGAACTCGACACAGATGTCTCATACGCATCATCATTTTTAAGAGGGACGACTACTACTTATACATATAATATAACAAATAAAGGTAATATGTCAGCATATTCTATACCTTTATACTTATATCTGTCAACACCAGATGAAGATGGTATTTCTCGTATTGATATTGATGGTTTGAATTTGAAATCTATTATTTCAGAAATGGATTTTGATTCATTAGCACCTCAAGAAATACAGTTATATAAAGATTGGGCAGAAGAAATTGCTGATACATATTATTTTCTTACATTAAATTCTGTTGATGAAGAGACAGGCCGACCTGTAGTTGTCAAGAGTAATTATTTCTTTGTGAATTTTGCTCCTAATGAAACAAAGACCATAAAAGTACATATTAATTTAAAAGATGGTTATAGTGAAGCTGTTGATGTTTGGATGTCAACACCTGAGATAATAACTCCTTTGACATTGAATAATACAAGAGGTTTTAAGGACCATTATTGTTGTGTGAAGGATAAGTATTCTTGTGTTATGGATATAGTATGTGGTGGATTAAATCTTGCAGATATGGTAACATCTTGTTTTCCAGGAACTACTGCATCTATTGCTGTAGGTATTGCAAATTGTGTTTGTAATATATTATCTACAACAAATTCAAAAATGAGTGCGATATTGTGTGAGGAGGATGGTGATGTAGAAGATTTCCTTCACAAAACTTTGAATATTAATTCTTGGGTAGCTCCCATTACCTCATGTCTCACAACTTTTTTACCTTCTGGAAAACTAAAAAATATAAATGATTTTATTGGTAGATTATCATCTACAATAACAGCTTCTAGTGGTGGTGTTGTTATATTTGATTGTGTAAAAGATTTTACAGAAAAGAAGCCTAATTGTCCGCCTCAAGATCCACCTCAAGGTGGTAGTTCAACTCCAGTTAACTCATTAGACCCTAACGACATCTACGGTTATACCGCTGAATCGGGAAGTAAGTTTATGCGTCAGGAGATTCAGAAGATCAACTATGAGATAGAGTTTGAAAACGATACTACTTTGGCTAATGCTGCCGCTCATACAATAGTGGTAACAGATACCTTAGACATCAACCGTTTCGAGCTTGCTTCTTTGGAAACTCATGGCGTTACAATAGGCGAGAAGATTCTGCAAGTCGATGGCGAACAGAACTTCGTATATACATTAGACTTACGTCCGGAGATTAACGTAATCGCTCAGATAGAGCAGGAATATGATGCTGAGACGGGTATCATCAAATGGACTATATCTTCATTAGACCCGATGACGATGGAACCTTCAACAGACCCCGACCAGGGCGCATTGCCGGTGAACTATTACGGCGACGGCGTAGGTACGTTGAACTATAGCGTCAGACTTAAAGATTATTTCGACGACGGCACTGAGATAAGCAACAGAGCTAGCATCGTCTTCGACCTTGAAGCTGCAATCGTGACACCGACATGGACAAACATCGTCGATGCTGTAAATCCAACTTCACAGATAGAAGAGGTGATTCCGTTTGCCGACAGTCTTAAGTTCGTCTTCAACTCAGAAGATATGCGCTCAGGCGTATGGTATCACACACTATATCATCGCAACGATTCCACCAACATGGAATGGGATGTTCTCAAGACTCGCATCTTCGAAGATTCTTACACAATGAAACTCGAAAGTCTGCAAAACTCAGAATATCTCGTCATGGCGACAGACTCGGCAGGCAACAACGAGACAAAGGCTTTTGAATCGGAATATGTATTCACATTAGATTCCTTGAATTATTACGAACTTGTAGCATATACGACAAACGAAGATTGCAAAGTGTTAGGTTCGGGAACATACGTCGAAAACAGCGACATTGAGATAGAGGCTGTTCCTTCAGAAGCATATCACTTCGTACAATGGAACGATTTCGTCAACGACAATCCTCGAACAGTTCATCTCACACAAGATACCACCATCATGGCACAATTTGCAATAAATCAATATGAAGTTACACTTGCTGTTCAGGATAGTCTGATGGGAACGGTGAGCGGAGCCGGTATTTATGAGCATGACCAAATTGTGAATGTTGTTGCAGACGAAAACAAAGGTTATGTATTCCTTTATTGGTTGGAAAGCGACAGCATCGCATCTACAGAATTGGAATATAGTTTCAATATTAAATGCGACAGAAATCTTACCGCTGTATTCGGTCCTGCCGACGCACATTACACCATGCTCAAAAAAGGATGGAACTGGTATTCTACATACATCGATGTACGTCGTGAAAGCGGTTACGAAAAACTAACCGACGGCTTGAATACAAACGGAGTGATTATTAAGTCACAAACCAAGTTCGCTACATATTATGAGGACTACGACATTTGGGACGGCAGTCTCACCGAAGTCGATAACAAGAATATGTATATGATTGATATGTCGGCAGAACATTACCTTATGATGGATGGCAGTATCAGCTACGTATCACAGACAGAGATGACATTAAAACCAGGTTGGAACTGGATAAGTTATCCTATCGACAAGAGTCAAACCTTGGCAAGAAGTCTTAAAGATTTCAAAGCAAAAGACGGCGATTACATCAAGTCGCAGACAGGTTATGCCACATATTATGAAGGTTACGGCTGGGATGGCTCATTGTTGACATTAGATCCAGGTCAGGGTTATATGTACAAGAACAATGATACTATAGAAAAGACCTTGACATATTCTAAGTCGTATGTGAGAAAGGCCAAGGTAAATAATATCACAACAGATGGCAATCATTGGCAAGCTGACGTGAACAAGTATCCTAACAATATGAACATCACTGCTGTGCTTTCAATTGATGGAGTAGAGCAAAAGTCGGATAATATTGAGATAGGAGTCTTTGCTAATGGAGAATGTCGTGGTAGTGCCAGAGCCGTTTATAAAGAAGTTGTTGATAGATATATTTTCTTCTTGACGGTTTATGGAGAAGGAAATGAAACTCTCACATTCAGAATGTATGACACAGATTTGAATTATGAATATCCTCAGTCGGCTGAGACATTTACATTCAGTATGAATGCTATAATGGGTGATATGAACAATCCATACATTATTGATTATTCTACAGTAGATGTTGAAGAGAATGAACAGCCTGTAATGACCGATAACATTTATCCAAATCCTGTAAACAAGAAAGAGACAATCTATCTTAATAAAAATTATGAAAAGGTTGAAGTGATAAATTCTTTAGGTATGATTGTGAAATCGTATGAAAATACCGACAGAATTGAAGGTATAAGAGAATCTGGAATTTATATCGTCAAGACCTTCGAAGGTAAAACAATAGTTTATAACAAATTAATAGTAAAATAATGAAGAAGTTTTTTGTAACATTAAGCATCATTATGATTGCTAAGTTCGCGCATTGTGCCGACAATTATTGGAAGGTTAATCCGTCGGCATACGAATTTAACATGAACGTGACAGCATCGGTTTACATTGACGATGTTGAGCAGCAAGATGCGAATCTTGAAATAGGAGTTTTCTATGGAGAAGAATTGAGAGGCAGTGCTCTGCCTCGCCTCTCTCCATTGGTGAGCAAATACATATACGACCTTACAATCTATTCTGACGAAACTTGTAACTTGTCGTTTAAATTGTATGACCATAATACGAATACAGTGTCCGACTTGGTTTGCGAGCAGATACTTACATTCGATGCAAACGGAACAGAAGGCAACGCTTTCAATCCTTACGTGATAAATTTCGTAACTCCAACACCAGCCATCACCTTCACCGGTGACGGCTCTTGGAGCGAATCTTCTAACTGGCTCAATTCAATAATGCCTACAGAAGATGATGATGTTGTCATTGATGGAACTGCAATCATTTCTGATGAAATAAGCATTAATTCATTAATCATCAATGAAGGCAAGTCATTGACAATTCAAGACGATGGTGTCTTGACAGTTGTCGGAGCAATCGACAACGCCGACTACGACGCTTTGATAATTGAAGACGGTGGTCAGATTATCCAGAGAAATGAGAATGTTGCTGCGACATTCAAGAAGAATATCGTTAATCCAAGTTTATGGAGCAATCCTGTGAGCGGATGGCAGTTTATTTCTTCTCCTATGATTGATGCTGCGACAGAAGGCTTTGTTTCAACAGAAGGCGATTATGACTTATATAAGTTTGATGGAGAGGAAGACCTTCAATGGATTAACTATAAAAACCATAATGACTTTGAAGATACATTCACTTCTGGTATCGGTTATATAGCTTCATACGAAAAACAAGATGTTGCTACATTCCAAGGAACTCTTAATAATGAGACAGAATATTTCGATTTCGGAATAAGCTATAACTCCAACAATGAGTGGGCTAATTTCTATCTTCTTGGTAATCCTTTCAGCTTTGATATCGATTGGGAACTGATGGATGCCTACAGAATAGAGGATGGCTTTGCTACATTGGATGCCAATACAGGTGCATATATTTATAATGTAGAAGGATATATTAAGGTGGGAGAAGGATTCCTCGTTTGTGCAAGCAGAAAAAATGCTGCTCTTGAATATATCGCATCGGCAAAGTCAAGAAGTGCAGATTATGAATATATCAATATCATCGCATCGGGTAAAGGAGCTTCAGATAATGTCATAGTTCGTTTTGGAGAAAATGAAAGTATAGGATTCCCTAAAATTGAAAATATAAATCCAGATGTCGCTAATGTCTATGTGAAAAATGACAACATTCGTTATGGTATCTTCAATTGCGATGCAGAATTGAAAGAGATTCCTCTTTGTTTTGATACAAAAGAAATGGGTAAATACACAATCAATGTTAATGTTAGTGGCGAATTCGACAATGTGATTTTAGTTGACCGCATGACTGGCATTGAAACTAATCTTTTAATAGAAGACTATACTTTTACATCAAGAAGCAATGATGATAAAGAGCGTTTTATCTTGAAATTGGGAAATAGCCAACAGTCAACAGATAACGGACATTTCGCATATCAATCAGGAGAAGAATTAATCATCGATGCAGAAGGAATAATTCAAATTGTTGATATGATGGGAAGAACCGTCATTACAGAAGAAAATCATGATGGAATAATCAATATATGTGGATTGAAAAAATCTACATATATAGTACACTGCGTAAATGAAAATGAAGTAAAAACCCAAAAAATAGTTGTGTTATGAAAAAGAAATTATTGACAGCTATATTTATAATGATATTAGGATGTAGTTCTTTGTTTGCACAAAAAGACGGATTCTTTACATCAAATTATTCAGAATATAGAGAAGATAATTGGGGCATGGAAATGCCATTATTGCCAGGCTCACATGGATATCTTGGAGATTATTCGTGTGAAGAAGTCCCTCTTGGAAACGGATTATTACTTCTTGTAGCTTTTGCAGTATTAAGGGGGAGAAAGTCAGATGATTGATAGAAAATCATTACTGAACGATCTTTAAAAATATATAAACGAGAAATTCTCGGCTGTTAAAATCAACGGCCGAGTTTTTTTGCCCATAATACTTAGCCTTTCGCCCTTAGTCTTCTCAAACAAAACTTCTTAAATATTGTTCTTTTATATATGAAAGAAAAAGTGTAACTTTGCAGACTCAAAAAAGTTCATTGAAATTTGGGGTTGACCGGTTTTGACAGCTTGTAGAATGGTCATGTAAGCATGCTGAGCCTTGCAGTGACGCTCATAAATCTTGACTGCAAAAAATTAATTGGCGAAAATACTTACGCTCTCGCTGCTTAATCGAAGAACAGTAGATTGAAGCTTCATTCGTCCACAAGGTGGATGAACGAGACATCTCGCGGATGGATCCTCCTGATTCCGGTCCGGGTCCGAGGTGCTCATCAATTTCAGGATAGCGATGCGGAAGCTCCGGCTGCATAGCGAAATCTTAGGAGATAAGGTCATGTTTAGGGTGTTTGTTCCCTTGCATGTCTCGAAAACCAACAACAAAATAAGCATGTAGAAAGCATGGGTGTTCCTTGTTTGGACGAGGGTTCGACTCCCTCCAGCTCCACTTTTAAACTTTTGTTAAAAATAAAACTGCTGATTATCAATTAGTCAGCAGTTTTTTTATATACTTGCTATATTTCGTTGTTTTTCGTTCAAAATTTGCGAAAACTATGGAAACTAAAGAAAAGAATATTAAAATACAATTATAACATAAGGAATATTAAATCTCTTGTAAAAAACCTTATCTTTGTAGTCGAAAAAACTGTCACATTGTGACATAAATTCCGAATAGAATGAAAAGAATAGAAAGACAGAAATACTTGGACGAATTGATTTCACTGAAAGATAATACCGTTTTCTATATCATTATGTTCGCTTTAATGGTTTTGTTTCTTTTTCTTATAGCTTTCTTTGTGTAATGTAAATGAGACTGTAAAGTAAAATTTGTCAATATTATACGGTTTACTCTACAGTCTCATTTGTTTTAATTATAAACCATTCCTAACCAACCAGCGGTCTTGCGTATTTCCTAATATCTTCGTCTTCAATTTTGTTTCCGCATAAAATCACTAGTCTTTCTATTACATTATGCAATTCACGGATGTTGCCGGTCCAGCGGTATTTCTGCAATTCCTCTATCGCGTCTTTGGTGAACGTAGGTGCAGCTTTTCCCATCTCGCTGGCAATGTTCTCTACGAAATATTCTATCAGCTCTGGTATATCATCGAGTCTCTCACGTAATGGCGGAACATTGATTATAATAACGCTAAGTCTATGATAAAGGTCCTCTCTGAA
This sequence comes from Bacteroidales bacterium, assembly GCA_045613105.1. Classification (GTDB taxonomy): domain Bacteria; phylum Bacteroidota; class Bacteroidia; order Bacteroidales; family F082; genus Limimorpha. The sequence continues at coordinate 35,365 of JAZLAI010000044.1, forward strand.
GTTGCCTTTCTGTATCTCTTCCTTGAGGTTCTTGTTGGTAGCAGCGATGATTCTTACGTTGACGTTAATCTCGCTTTCGCCTCCGACACGTGTTATCTTGTTTTCCTGTAAGGCTCTCAGTACTTTAGCCTGTGCCGACAGACTCATGTCGCCTATCTCGTCTAAAAATAACGTGCCGTTGTTGGCTAGTTCAAAGTCGCCTTTTTTCATCTTGATGGCTGATGTGAAAGAGCCTTTCTCGTGTCCGAAGAGCTGGCTCTCTATCAGCTCGGAAGGTATCGCTGCGCAGTTGACCTCGATGAAAGGAGCGTATGAACGGTTGCTTAACTCATGCAGCTGTCGTGCTACGAGTTCCTTGCCTGTGCCGTTCTCGCCTTCGATGAGCACGCGCGCCGTGGTAGGAGCTACCTTCTCTATCATTTCGTGAATGTCCATCATCGGCTTGGAGCTTCCAATCATCTGATACTGACGCTTCACGACTTTTTTGAGAGCTTTCGTCTCTGTCATCAGTTTTGATTTGTCTAATGCGTTACGCAAAGTGATGAGCAGTCTGTTCAGCTCTGGTGGTTTAGAGATATAGTCGAAAGCACCTTTCTTGATGGCTTCTACGGCGGTGTCGATGGTGCCATGTCCGGAAATCATTATGACTGGAGCATCGCATATTTTCTTTGTTTCTTCAAGAAATTCAATGCCGTCCATCTGAGGCATTTTGATGTCGCACAAGATGGCATCGTATTCGTTTTCCTTTACCAAAGGAAGAGCCTCGATGGCTGTAGCGGCATCATCGACTTGATATTGTTCGTGTTCTAGAATCTCTCTTAGGATGCGACGTATTGCAGCTTCGTCGTCTATAACTAAAATCTTCGCCATATTTATTTTTTTGGAAAGAGTCTTATTTTCTTTAATCTATAACTTATCACGGCATTGTATTTCCTTAACAGGTCGCCGCCTAGGACTCCGTCGATAGGAGGGAGGCCTATCATCGCGTAAGAGTCGTTGACGTTGGACAGATCCATTGCTACGGCTTGATAGTCGTTGATTTTCAATTCTCCAAAACTTAACTCATTTATCGTGAATATAAAACTAGAGATGTCGGTTCCTCCTATGCCGGCAGAGATGCCTTCTTTCTTTGAAAATTCAGGATTGTCGATGTAATTAAATATCTTGTCCTTGTCGAATACGGTTCTTGATGCTCCGGTGTCAACGACAAAACGAGCCGTGGTGCCGTTGATGTTACCTTCGGCAATGAGATGAAAACCGTCGTTTTCTATGTTTATTATATTAATAGTTATTTCTATGTAACGATGCATTATTTGTTGCTTTAAGTTTTGGGTTTTAAGCCTTGGCTTCGAAAAATATTCAAGGTCAAAGATTGCGGCTAATTAAAAATTCGGTTTAAGAGCGTATTTGTGATAGAATTCTTCAATGATGGCAACGGCTTCTTCAACGGTGTCAACGATATGGAATATCTTGAAGTCGTTTTCGCTTATCATACCTTCTTTAAGCAAGGAGTTCAAGAACCAGTCATTTAGCGGTTCCCAGAATTCTTTTCCTACCATGATGATAGGGAAGGAGACTAGTTTATTTGTCTGTATCAAAGTTATGGCTTCTGACAATTCGTCGAGTGTTCCGAATCCGCCAGGAAAAGCGATGTATCCTTGGGCATATCGCATGAACATTGTCTTCCTGACATAGAAATAGTCGAAATTGATGTTCTTGTCGGCATCGATGAAGGCGTTAGGACGTTGTTCGTGAGGAAGAACTATGTTGAGACCTACGCTTTTGCCTCCTCCGAAATGCGCTCCTTTGTTGCCGGCTTCCATTATTCCAGGGCCGCCGCCAGTGATGATGCCGAAGCCTTTCTTGACTAAAAGATATGCGGCTTCTTCTGCCATCTTGTAATATTTGCTGTCGGTCTTTGTTCGTGCTGACCCGAAAATGGCTACACAAGGACCTATCTTTGAAAGTGTTTCATAACCTGTGACAAACTCCGACATTATTTTAAAGACAGACCAAGAGTCTTGCGACTTGATTTCTGTCCAGTTCTTTTCTTCAAAAGCTTCTCTTATTCTTGATTCGTCTAAAGTCATAATGCTTGATTTTAAATTATACACAAAGATAATAATAAATCTTTTTTGTGAAATGATAGTCTTAATATTTTTGAAAAAAACGATGAAAACTCTAATTTGTGATATTTTTTAATGAAAAAATCTTGGATTTTATTAAAAATATAGGTTTATATAAGGTGTTTTGTGCTGAAAATGAGGTTTAATTCATTGATTTTTAATAAAAATAAAAAAATAAATATTTTTTTAAAAAAAGTGTTGCGTGAATGAAAAAACTTTGTATCTTTGCACTCGCAAAACACAAGGAAATAGGTTCTTGAATTTAATGGAAGCTTAGCTCAGTTGGTTTAGAGCGCCTGCCTTACAAGCAGGAGGTCGCTGGTTCGACCCCAGCAGTTTCCACAAAGACATCTCAATTTGAGATGTCTTTTTTTTGTTTTAATACATATCCTGTTATTTTATCTGTTTACTTTTTTAAAAAAAACTTTTGCCATTGGTCTTTCGCCTTTGTACTTTTTATTATCTTTGCGAAATATTATTAATTTAAAAAAGAAGATATAACTGTTTAATAAATTAGAAATGGATTTAAGTAAAGTAGTAGCTATTTCAGGTAAACCAGGATTGTTTTTGGTTTCAGGTCAAGGAACAGGAAAATTGGTTGTTGAGTCATTGCTCGATGGAAAACGTACTCCTGCTTTCGCAAACGATAAAATTAGTTCTTTGGAAGAAATTAGCATCTTCACAACAGGTGATGATAAACCTCTCAAAGAAGTTTTCTTCAGCATACATGAAAAATTAGGTGACAACATCGGTTTTGATCCTAAGAAAGTGTCTCCAGTAGAACTTAAGGAAAAATTTGAACTGATACTTCCAGAATATGATGAAGATTCGGTTTATCAATCAGATATGAAAAAGGTCTTCCAATGGTATCAACTTCTTAACGACAAAGGTCTCTTAGACTTCACCATCGAGGAAGAGAATGCTGAAGAAAATTCAGAAGAAACAAAATAACCTAAAGATTAATGTAGGTCGTCTATAAGGCGACCTTTTTTATATATTAGCCATGAAAAAAATTACAGACTTCCGATTGATTGAGAAAAAAGAATGGGCAAAATCGACATATCTTTTGCTTCAGTCTGATGAGCCTCTTGAAGAAATAAAGGCCGGTCAGTTTGTGCAGGTCCGTGTCGATGATGCTCAGCATACTTATCTCCGTCGTCCTATATCCATTCACGACGTCGATTATCAAAATCGCACAATAACATTGTTGGTGCAAAGAGTAGGCGAAGGCTCAAATAAAATAGCTGACACCGAACTTGACGATACCTTGAATATAATATATCCTCTCGGCAATGGTTTTACAATGCCAGAAGATAAAACTCAAAATGTCATCCTCGTCGGTGGCGGCATCGGCATCGCTCCGCTTTATTACCTTGGCAAGATGTTGAAGAAATATGGCGTAGAACCTCAGTTCTTGCTAGGCGGCCGTTCAAAGTCAGACCTGATAATGCTCGAAGAATTTGAAGCTGTAGGTAAGGTTTATATCACAACAAACGACGGTACTTTGGGTGAACAGGGTTTCGTGACAGAACATTCTATCTGGAAAGAAAAGAAATTCGACATGATATATACCTGCGGTCCAAAACCAATGATGATGGCTTTGACCAAAATGGCTCGTGAAAATAATATCGGATGTGAGGTGTCATTGGAAAACCTCATGGCATGTGGTCTCGGCGCTTGCCTCTGCTGTGTGGAAAACACCATAGAAGGCAACGTATGTGTTTGTAAAGAAGGTCCTGTAATCAATATAAATAAATTGTTATGGTAAACGAAACAATACAACTTAATAAAGGTCTCACATTGAAGAATCCTGTGATGACAGCATCGGGAACCTTCGGCTATGGCGAAGAATATGCCGACTTCATCGACTTGTCACAAATCGGTGGAATACTTGTCAAAGGTACTACATTGAACCATCGTGAAGGGAATCCATATCCTCGTATGGCTGAGACTCCTTCTGGAATGCTCAATGCCGTAGGACTTCAAAATAAAGGCATCGAATATTTCGTTGAGACCATATATCCAAGAATCAAAGATATCGACACTAATATAATAGTAAACGTTTCAGGTTCGACAATAGAAGACTATTGCGCTGTGGCTGAGAAAGTCAACGCATTGGAAAATATCCCAGCTATAGAACTTAATGTGTCTTGTCCTAATGTCAAGCAAGGCGGTATGGCATTCGGCGTGACGACATCTGGTATCGAACAGGTCGTGAGTGCTGTGAGAAAAGTTTATGACAAACACCTTATCGTAAAACTTTCTCCTAACGTAACAAGCATCGCCGACTTGGCATTGGCAGCTGAGGCATCTGGCGCAGACTCTGTTTCGTTGATCAACACCTTGTTAGGTATGGCTATCGACGCTGAAAAGAGAAGACCGAAGTTATCTACAATAACAGGAGGTTTGTCGGGAGCTTGCGTGAAGCCAATCGCTTTGAGAATGGTATGGCAGGTCGCTAAGGCAGTGAAGATTCCTGTAATAGGATTAGGTGGCATCTCTTCAGCTACAGACGCTATCGAGTTCATGCTCGCAGGTGCGTCAGCGATAGAAATAGGTACAGCCAACTTCATCGATCCAACCATTACCGTTAAGGTCACTAAAGGCATCGTTGAATATTGCGAACGTCATGGCATAAAGAACGTCAGTGATCTTACAGGAGCGCTGGAGTGTTGAAAATTTGCAGTTGAAAATTAATGTGGAGACGTATCGACAATACCTTTGAAAATAAAGGATGTTGATACGTCTTTTTGATTTTGGGTTTGAAAGTTGAAATTAAGGAGAGATGTGTCAGTAATACTGTAGAGAATAAGAAAATCTTGATGTGTCTCAATTAAAAAAAATTAACAAAAAAATCTTTTACTTTTTGGAGTAAAATTGTAAATTTGCACTCAAATTTAAAAAAGGTAATACTAAATCATTATACTATGGGAAGAGCATTTGAATACCGCAAGGCGGCTAAGATGAAAAGATGGGGTCACATGTCAAGAGTGTTCCCTAAATTAAGTAAGATTATCACAATTGCAGCTAAAGAAGGCGGTCCAGACCCAGATATGAATCCAAGATTGCGTCAGGCTATCATCAATGCAAAGGCAGAAAACATGCCTAAGGATAATATCGACGCCGCTATAAAAAGAGCTACAGCGAAAGACGCTGCCGACATGGTTGAAATCGTTTACGAAGGTAAAGGTCCAGCTGGCGTTCTCGTCGTTGTAGAATGTGCTACAGACAACACAACACGTACTGTCGCTAACGTACGTTCATATTTCAATAAATGTGGTGGTTCTTTGGTTCCAACAGGTTCTTTGGAATTCATGTTCAGCCGTAAAGCTGTCTTTGAACTCGAATTGCCAGAAGGTATGGACGTTGAAGAAATAGAACTCGAACTCATCGACGCAGGCCTCGAAGAAATCGAATCAACAGAAGAAGGCGTAATCGCTTTGTCTGACTGGACAGCATTCGGAACAATGCAGACAGCATTGGAAAAACTCGGTATTAGCGTCAAGAAAGCTAACTTACAACGTTTCCCTAACAGCCCTGTAAGTTTCTCTGCAGAAGATGTTGAAGCTATCGAGAAATTCTTGGAAAAGGTAGAAGACGACGAAGACGTACAATCAGTCTATACCAATATGGAATGATGAAAGTTTAAGAAAAGATAAAATATTGTGGTGAAAAAAAGGCGGCCTTGTGGTCGCCTTTTTTGTTAGATGTCTTAGTTGAAAGACTGTAAGTCGGTAAGTCTTTTATAAACACCGTTCTGTGTGATTAACTCATCGTGTTTGCCTTTCTCTACAATGCTGCCTTTTGCCAAGACAATGATCTCGTCGGCATTTTGAATGGTGGAGAGTCGGTGGGCGATGACGATGGAGGTTCTGTTGCTCATGATCTTAGCAAGAGCTTCCTGTACAAGTTTTTCTGACTCTGTATCTAATGATGATGTCGCTTCGTCAAGAATTAATATAGGTGGGTTTTTAAGTACGGCGCGAGCAATACTAAGTCGCTGCCTTTGACCTCCAGATAGATTCATGCCTCTGTCACCGATGTAAGTGTCGTAACCATTTTCGAGTTGTGTGATGAAATCATGGGCATTGGCAACTTTTGCGGCTTCAATGACGTCTTCGCGTGAGGCGTTCTGCATACCGAATGCGATGTTGTTGTGGACAGTGTCGTTAAACAGGATGCTTTCCTGACTGACAATTCCCATCAATCCGCGTAAGTCGTTTATTTTGTAGTCTCTTATATCTATGCCGTCTAATGTTATGGAACCTTCGCAGACGTCGTAGAATCGTGACAGCAAGTCAACCATGGTGGATTTTCCGCCGCCGCTTTCTCCGACCAAAGCGATCATCTTGCCTTTTGAGACTGTCAGTTCAATGTTTTTCAGCACGTCGTCTTTTCCATAGCGGAAGAATACTTTATTGTATCTTATGGAATCTTTAAATTCGTTTATGCTTAATGCGTTTTCTTTCTGCATGATGACTTCGTCGGCATCAAGTATTTCAAAGACACGTTCCGCAGAAGCCATGCCTTTCTGTAAGTTATAGAAACCATGAGAGAATGACTTGGCAGGTGGAATTATCTGTGAGAATACAACGATGTAGGCTATGAAATTGGCTGCTGTTATTGTAGTGTCGCCTGACAATATCAATGTAGATCCGAACCAAAGCACTATTGAGATGACGATGGCAGAGAGCAGCTCGCTCATAGGTGAACTGAGGTCTCTTTTTCTGTGAACGAATCTCAACAGTTTGGAATAGCTTTCGTTTTGTTCTTCAAATTTCTCGTTCGTATAATTTATTGCATTGAAAGCTTTGATGATACGCAGCCCTGATATTGTCTCTTCAATATTTGCAATTATGTTTGCAAGACGTGTCTGACCTTCTTTGGAGTCCTTTTTGAGAGATTTTCCGATCTTGCCAATGATGACGCCACCTATAGGCAAGACGCATAAGACAAATAATGTGAGTTGCCAGCTGACACCTAACATATAAGCGAAATATGCGATTATCGTTATAGGGGACTTGATGAACACATCCAGATAGTTCATGATGGAAACCTCGATTTCTTGTAGGTCTGTCGTTATCCTTGCCATGATATCACCTTTTTTCTGTTTGCTGTAAAATGACAGAGGAAGTATTAATATCTTGTTATATACTGCCGCGCGAAGGTCTTTGATTGAATTGACTCTCACCGCAGCCATGTAATAACTTGCCATATAAGTCGTCAGATTCCTCAGGAAGAATGCGAATACCAGCAGTGCACAAATAAATATCAATGCCGTCGATTGTCCTTTGGCTATGATTATTGAGCTGATATAATAGTTCATCGTTTCTATAAGGACATCTGAACTTAGAGAAAATTCAGGTTTGACAGTGATCAGGTTGTTTGGGTTGAATAAAAGGTTGAGAAACGGGACCACCATTGAAAAAGAGAACAAGGAAAATATCGTTGATAGTATGACAAAAACAATGTTTAATGTCACGCTGCTCCAATATGGTTTCACAAATCCAAGAACTCTGTTGAACTTAGTGATTTTCATCTACTATAAAATTTAAAAGGGGAATTAAGCAATTCCCCTGTTTTGTTAAAATATTTTTAGTTAAAAACTATAACCTGTATAATTTTCAGGTGTGATGACGTGCATTTCCGCTTTGACGGCATCGCTTACCGGCAATTCGTCAATGAATCTGTCTATTGATTCACGGGTTACTTTTTCGTTTGTACGTGTCAGACCTTTCAGCAATTCGTATGCGCCTTCTACTTCTTCGCGACGTAAAATAGTTTGAATTGCTTCTGCAACGACTGCATAGTTGTTTAATAAGTCGGCGCTTAATCTTTCTTCGTTGAGGATGAGTTTGTCGAGGCCTTTCATTAAAGATGCGATGGCAATCATAGTATGAGCCAATGGCACACCGACATTTCTGGTTACTGTAGAGTCGGTGAGGTCGCGTTGCATACGGCTTATTGGAAGTTTTGCGCTGAGATATTCAAAGATCGCATTGGCTAAACCAAGGTTACCTTCTGCATTCTCAAAGTCGATAGGGTTGACTTTGTGAGGCATAGCTGAAGATCCAACTTCGCCGGCTTTGATCTTTTGCTTGAAATATTCCATAGATACATATTGCCATACGTCGCGGGCAAGGTCAATCAAGATTGTGTTGATACGTTTTACGGCGTCGAAATATGCAGCCATGAAATCGTAATGCTCGATCTGTGTGGTTGTCTGAAGTCGTGTGAGACCTAAATTATTGTTGATGTAATTGTTGGCGAAATTTTTCCATTCAATCTGAGGATAAGCTACTTTATGTGCGTTCATGTTGCCGGTAGCGCCTCCGAATTTGGCGCAGAATGGAATGTTTTTCAGATTGTTGATTTGGTTGTCAATACGTTCAACAAAGACATATACTTCTTTTCCGAGATGGGTAGGACTTGCAGGCTGTCCGTGAGTGTGTGCCAACATAGGAACGTCTTTCCATTCTTCTGCCATTGCAAAAAGCTTGTCTCTAAGTTCTTGCATTGCAGGTAAATAGATATTTGTGTTGGCATCTCTTAAGGTAAGAGGAACTGCAACGTTGTTGATGTCTTGTGAGGTGAGACCAAAGTGGATGAACTCTTTGAATCTTTTAAGATCCAATTCGTCGAAACGACGTTTGAGGAAATATTCTACAGCCTTGACATCGTGGTTTGTTACTTTTTCGATGTCTTTGATTTCTTGTGCGTCTTCTGTTGTAAATTCTTCATAGAAAGAGCGCAATGTTGGGAAATATTTATGGTCGAAATCGACAAGCTGAGGTAATGGAAGTTCGCATAATGCGATGAAATATTCAACCTCTACTTTTACGCGATAGCGAATCAATGCAAATTCTGAAAAATATTCATCAAGACCTGCTGTCTTGGAACGGTATCTTCCATCAACTGGAGATATTGCTGTAAGTGAATTTAATGTCATAACTCATTAATTAATGTGAAACGCAAAGATAGTAAATTATTGGTAACTGAAACTTATGAGTCGCTAATTATTTTTGAACTTTTAATGTGACTTGGACGATTGTTGTTTGTATTCTTAATAAAAATTAAGATAAAAAAGTATTATCTGCTTTGAAATGTTAAAAATGCTTAAAATAGGAAAAAAAGTTGCAAAAACACTTGACTTTTGAATATGGATATTTGTATTTTTGCGGCATGAAACAATGAAGGATATAATCCTAGACGAGGCTGTATTTCAGCCTGAATAATCAGAATATTTATTTTAACAAGAGACCTTTTAGTCGTGGTGTAATGCTGGCTTCGGGTCGTGGCAGCTTATCATATTTTTTTAATCTAAAACTTGTTTTGTTATGAAATCAATTGCTGGTTCTCAATTGACAGGGAAGTGGTATAAGATTACCAGAAATCCCAAAGGTGAAGAGTTGAATTTCATTGAGATTTTTGTCTATCTGTCAATGAGTAATGAAAAATTCATCGATGTGCTATATGTTGGTGTTAAAGAGGATAGAAGCAAGATCCTTAGGAAATCGTCATTGAAAATAATGAAGGGAAATTATTGTGGATATATTGTGTCGAAAAGACTTTTCTATAGGAAGAGATATAAGGTTTTGCTTTTTGATGAGGAGAATGGCATCGCCGTACTTTCTGATATGAAAAAGAGAACTGTTTCTGTCTATTCTAAAAGGTCAATGTTAAGTCATGAACTCCTGGAAGATTCTTTAAGACGCATCGATTTTTCGTCTTATAATGACGAGGTGAAAATATATAGCGGACATGTTGTGTGAGCCTGCTAAAAAAGATTCTAACATTATAAAATAATTGCGCTATTTTTCTTATCTTCGCGAAATTATAAAATTAATATTTAAAGGTAATTTATTAATCAAAAAATACAATATCATGAATTACGATGTTATAGTAATAGGCAGTGGTCCTGGAGGTTATGTCGCTGCCATCAGAGCTTCACAGTTAGGTAAGAAAGTAGCAGTCGTCGAGAAATCAGAGATCGGCGGAACTTGTTTGAACTGGGGTTGTATTCCTACCAAGGCTCTTTTGAAAAGTGCTCAGGTTTATACATATATGAAACATGCTGAGAATTACGGCATCAGCGTTGAAGGCGAAGTGAAAGCTGATATGGAAGCTGTAGTACGTCGCAGCCGCGGTGTCGCAGAAGGCATGAGCAAAGGTGTCCAATATCTTTTCAAGAAAAATAATGTAGAACTCATCGCTGGATTCGGTTCATTGACAGCTGACAAGAAAGTTAAGGTCGTTGATGCTGAAGGTGCTGAAACATTATATGAAGCAGAACATATCATCCTTGCAACAGGTTGTAGAGTACGTCAGTTGCCAGCTCTTCCTATTGATGGTGAAAAGATCATCAGCTATCGTCAGGCTCTCGTATTGGACAAACTTCCAGAAACAATGTTGGTCGTAGGCTCTGGCGCTATAGGTTCAGAGTTCGCATTCTTCTTCACATCAATGGGCGTGAAAGTTACATTGGTTGAATTTATGCCTAATATCCTTCCTGTAGAAGATGAAGAAGTTTCAAAACAAGTCGAACGCTGCTTCAAGAAATTGAAGATGACTGTCATGACAGAGTCTTCTGTTACAAATGTTGACACAACAGGCGAAAAATGTGTCTGCACAATAGAAACCAAAAAAGGACCTAAAGTTGTTGAGGCTGACATCGTTCTTTCAGCAGTCGGCGTTCAGACAAACCTCGAAAACCTCGGACTTGAAGAACTCGGCATCGCAACAGAAAGAGGTAAAGTTATCGTTGATGATTACTATAAGACAAATGTAGAAGGTGTTTATGCTATCGGTGACATCGTTCATGGTCCTGCATTGGCGCACAAAGCATCACATGAAGCTATCATCTGCGTTGAAAAATTCTGCGGAATGGAACCTGAAAAATTGAATTATAACAACATCCCTGGTTGTACATATATCACTCCTGAAGTTGCATCTGTTGGTCTTACCGAAGCAAAAGCTATCGCAGCAGGTTACGAAGTGAAAGTCGGTAAGTTCCCATTTACAGCATCAGGAAAGGCATCGGCTGCCGGCAACAAGGATGGTTTCATCAAAGTTGTCTTCAATGCTGCTAATGACGAGTGGCTTGGCTGTCACATGGTCGGCGATAACGTTACCGAAATGGTAGCAACAGCAGTGCTCGGACGTGAACTCGGTGCAAAAGGCCGCGACATCATCAATACAATATTCCCACATCCTACAATGTCGGAAGCTATGATGGAAGCAGCTGCTGCCGCTCACGGAGAAGTGGTACATCTATAAGAAGACTACTAGACAACAAGTTTATTTTGCAATGAGCAATGGGCTGCGAGCAATGAGTAAGAAATCAAGGCTCAAAGCTCAAGGCTCAAAGCTCAAAGCCAAAAATCATGGAGATAATTAAAACTTCAATAGAAGGTCTGTTGATAATAAAGCCGGATGTCTTCAAAGACGAAAGAGGTTATTTTTTTGAGACATATAACAAAACTCGTTTTGCAGAAGCTGGTCTTGAGATGGATTTCGTTCAGGACAATGAATCGAAATCGAGCAAGGGTGTCTTGAGAGGTCTGCACTTCCAGAAGCCGCCTTTCGCCCAAGGTAAACTGGTACGTGTCGTAAAAGGCTCCGTCATGGATGTAGCTGTGGATTTGCGTAAAGACTCACCGACATACGGAAAATGGGAATCTGTGGTTTTAAGTGATGAGAACAAACTTCAATTCTGGATTCCAGAAGGTTTTGCTCACGGATTCGTGACATTGGAAGACGAAACTGTCTTCGCATACAAATGTACCAATGTATATAACAAAGAGTCAGAAGGAAGTTTGCGTTGGAACGACCCTGATATCAATATCGACTGGAACATAGAAAATCCTTTTTTATCGGATAAAGATAAAATGTCTCCGTTATTCAAAAACTTTGAAACACCTTTTAGATAGATAGTATGATAGATGTAGAAAAATGTCCTAAAAGTTATCTTGGATTAGCAATGATAGCGACATTTATCTTTTTCTCCCCATTGGGATTTATTGCAATCTACAACGGTGCTTTCGTTAAAAAATATTGGGATTATGGAGACCTTGACAAAGCAATGGAGAAATCTAAAAAAGCAAGAATATGGAGCTGGATTGCCATTATAACAAGTATGATTGTTATAATCACAATAATACAACTAATTGAAAACTAACAGCCATCATATAACTGATAACACATAATATATATATGAAAAATACAAAAATTCTCTTGATAATAGCAGTTATATCTTTTTTGTTGATGATAATAATCGCATTAACGATGAGCATCATAGCGATAAGGACTGCTAATAAACGTCCTGTCTCATTGGAACAGATATCTATTCAGAGTCATGATATTGAGTTTTGTGATGACATCTATTTCGCGGACGAGAGGGTGCCGCTCGAGATGTTTAACATCAGTGAACGTTACGAAAGAGAGCTTTTGTCAAACACATACTTTCATAGTAACACCATGGTCTTGCTTAAGAGATCCAAACGTTGGTTTCCTGTGATAGAGCCTATTTTAAGAGAATATGGTGTACCTGAAGATTTCAAATATCTGTGTGTAATAGAAAGTAATCTGAGCAATGTGGTTTCTCCGGCAGGTGCTGCAGGATTCTGGCAGTTCATGAAGAACACGGCTCAGGAGTATGGCCTGGAAATCAGCAAAGATGTCGATATGAGATATAATGTTGAGCTAGAGACAGAGGCTGCATGTAAATATTTCCTTAAGGCATACGAAAGATTCGGCAGTTGGACATTGGTGGCAGCAGCCTATAACGCAGGCTCGGCTAGAGTCTCGAAATTCATGCGTGAACAGGGCGTGGATTCATATTATGACTTGTTGATGTCGGAAGAAACAGAACGTTATGTGTTTAGAATACTGGCTATAAAGACTATTTTTCAAAATCCTGAGAAATATGGCATATATGTAAGCAGCAAGCTTTCATACGAGCCTTATAAATATAGTGTTGTCAAAGTGGATAAAAGCGTGGATAACTGGGCTGAATTTGCCAAAGAACACGATATAACATATAAGTTGTTAAAGGTGTTTAATCCATGGCTGAGAAGCAATTCTTTGAAAGTAGGCAAGGGTAAAGTCTATGACATAAAAATACCAAAGAAACCTTTTAACATGACTCATGGTCATATCATGAACTTGATAGGCGATGAGCAGTTTTTGCTTAATGATTCTATAGAACAAGAAAACTTGATTTATGAAGACTGATCAAAATGAAACAAACAATATTTCAGAAGAAGAATTTCTGGAGATATACGGTGCAAAAGAGAATAACCTTAAAGACATAAGTCTTAAGATTCCTCGTGACAAACTTGTTGTAGTGACAGGACTTAGCGGTAGCGGCAAATCGTCGCTGGCATTTGAAACCATATATGCTGAAGGTCAGAGACGATATATGGAGTCGATGTCTTCATACGCACGTCATTTCATAGGCGGCATGGAACGGCCTCAAGTCGATGACATAAAAGGCCTGAGCCCTGTCATATCAATAGAACAGAAATCGGTAAACAAAAACCCTCGTTCTACAGTAGGAACAATAACGGAAATTTATGACTACCTGCGACTATTATATGCAAGAGCATCGGAGCCTTTTTCTTATAACACAGGTGAGAAAATGGTTCGCTATTCAGAAGAGCAGATCTGTGATATTATCATAAAGACATATAAAAACACAAGGATCAATATATTGGCTCCTGTTGTAAGAGGACGTAAAGGCCATTATAGAGAACTTTTTGAGAATATACGCCAGCAGGGCTTTCTGAAAGTCCGTATCGATGGCGAGATAAAAGAGCTGAATTATGGTATGCAGGTCGATCGTTATAAGGTTCATGATATTGAGATTGTGATCGACAGGCTTCTCGTCGGCGATGATAAAAGCAGGATTTCCAAAGCAGTAGAACTAGCATTCAAACATGGCAAAGGTCTTTTGTTCGTCTTGGAAGAAGGACGTGATGATGTACGTTATTTCAGCAGGCTGCTCATGTGTCCGACAACAGGACTTTCATATCAGGATCCAGAACCTAATTCGTTTTCTTTTAACTCTCCATACGGAGCTTGTCCTAAATGTAACGGTCTGGGAGAGATAACGGTCATTGACATGAGTAAGATAGTTCCTGATATGGAAAAGAACATCAGGAAAGGAGGCCTCGCTCCTATAGGCGAATACAAAAATTCATGGATATTCAATCAGTTGGAGACATTGGGACTTCATTATGGATTTACGTTGGATACTCCATTGAAGGAATTGTCGGAAGAAGCATTGAACGCTATCCTTTATGGCAGCAGCGATGGGTTCTCGGTGACAAAGGAATTGTATGGCACGATGTCAACATTTACCGCGACATTTGATGGAATAATAAATTTCATCATAAGCCAGAACGATGATGAGAACGCATCGACAACAATAAAACGATGGGCTGCCAGTTTTATGAACGAGACTCAATGTCCGGAATGTCACGGAACTCGACTGAAAAAAGAGGCTCTTTATTTTAAGATAAACGATAAGAATATTGCCGAACTCGCAGAGATGAACATAGTGAATCTGGCAAAATGGTTCGAAGAGCTTCCTTCGCATCTGAACAGGAAACAAAAGGAGATAGCTGCGGATATCTTGTCGGAGATAAGAAAACGTATCAATTTTCTGCTTAATGTAGGCATAGATTATCTTAATTTGAATCGTCCTGCAAAGACTTTGTCGGGCGGCGAGGCACAGCGCATTCGTCTAGCGACACAGATAGGTTCGCTGCTGACAGGAATACTATATATATTGGATGAGCCTAGCATCGGACTTCATCAGCGCGATAACCAGCGACTCATAGAGTCGTTGAAAGAACTTCGTGATATAGGTAATTCTATCATCGTTGTGGAACATGACAAAGATACAATGATGGCGGCAGATTATATCGTTGACATAGGACCTGGAGCAGGAAAGCATGGAGGTGAAATAACTTTTGAAGGAACACCGAAAGAGGCTAAGAAAGGCAAAAGCATTACATGCGATTATCTCAATGGCAAAAAGAAAATAGAAGTCCCGAAGACAAGACGCAAGCCTCGTAAGGATGAATGTATCATCTTGAAAGGAGCTAATGGTCATAACTTGAAGAACGTGACTTTGAAACTGCCTTTAGGCGTGATGATATGTGTGACAGGCGTCTCTGGCTCTGGAAAGTCGAGCCTTATTAACGAGACCTTGTATCCTATTCTTAGCAAACATTTCTATCGCTCCGTTAAAGAGCCGCTTCCTTATTCTTCGATAGAAGGTCTGGAATTTATCGACAAAGTCATAGAGATTGACCAGGCTCCGATAGGAAGGACACCGCGCTCAAATCCTGCGACATATACCAAAGTCTTTGATGACATAAGAAAATTATACGGTGAACTTCCTGAATCTAAAATCAGAGGATACAAAGCCGGAAGATTCTCCTTTAACGTAAAAGGCGGCAGATGCGAGACATGCTGCGGAGCAGGATTGAAAGTCATAGAGATGAATTTCTTGCCGGACGTTCAGGTGTTGTGCGAGACATGCCAGGGAAAACGTTATAACAGAGAGACACTTGAGGTTCGTTATAAAGGGAAATCAATCAACGATGTTTTGAATCTAACGATAAGCGAAGCTCTGGTTTTCTTTGAAAATATTCCAAGCATTACGCAGAAGATAAAGACTCTGGAAGATGTGGGACTTGGGTATCTGACATTAGGACAGGCTTCTACGACATTATCAGGAGGTGAGGCGCAACGTGTGAAACTGGCTGCTGAGCTTTCAAAGAAAGACACAGGAAAAACATTGTATATATTGGATGAGCCGACAACGGGACTTCATTTTGAAGATATAAAAGTGTTGATGGAAGTCTTGAACAAACTGGTTGACAAAGGAAATACAGTGCTCATCATAGAACATAACCTTGATGTCATAAAGTTGGCAGACCATATCATAGATGTAGGACCTGACGGTGGCGACAAAGGCGGAACTATCATAGGTGAAGGAACACCTGAAAGCATTGTGAAAAAAGGAAAAGGATTTACGGCTAAGTTTTTGAAGGAAGAGCTTTAGTGATTTATAATTTTAAGATTATAAAAAATCAAAATCGCAAAGTATGTTGACTTGTGCTCTTAAATAAATCATAGAGACGCTGCAAACTATGCGAGTTTTGATACCTCTTTACATGCTTATTCTAGGTCTGACATCTGTTGATGTTGTCTTTTATAAAATCATCTCAATCTGATATTATCACCGACATGTAAAATGGTATTCTCATCCATGCCATTTATCTTGAAGATGGATTTCAGTTTGACGGCATAGAGACGTGAGACATGTGACAATGTCTCTCCTTGCTGTATGGTGTGATACTCGTATTTACGAGAAGCTTTGTTTTTCTTAGGTTCTATGTAAATGATTTCATTGTCTTTCAAGATTCTGCGTTTGCCTAGATTATTGTATTTAATTATCTGATAATCGTAGATACATAACATTTCTGCCAGATGATAAACGCTTTCGCCTTCTTTGGCATAAATAAATTTTACCTTGTTGTTTTCACGTATGTAACGTTCGTCTGGCAATTTGCCTACGACCTTGGCATCGGTGATTTTATAAGGGATATAAACAATACCGTTATTGGTATCATTTTTTGAATCTTTCTTTTCATTATGTTTGTTGTCGTTTGTAGATATATTGTTGTCTATATATTCGAACTTACCGCTCACGACCAGCTGGTCATATTGTGTTAGATTATAATCTTCAATAAGTTTTATCAAGATGTTGGCATAAACGGGAAGTGTAGCGTAACCTGCTTGTTTAAGACCTTTGGCCCATCCCTTGTAGTCTGTTATTTTGAGGTCGAAGAGGAATGCATAACGATCTCTGGTAGCTAGAAAGATAGAGTGGTCGCGGTATGAGTCGGCAGGGGAGTCATATACTCTGAAACATTCGCCTTTCTCGTCATCGTCGTGATATGTCCTCTCGCCGGTCCACTCGTTATGACATTTGATGCCGAAGTGGTTGTTGGATCTTTTTGCAAGTTCGCTGTTGCCGTTGCCCGATTCCAGCAGACCTTGAGCTAAAGTTATAGAGGCTGGAATCTTGAAATCATGCATCTCACGCATTGCAATGTCCTTATATTGTTCTATATAATCCAGAACAGCTTTAGATTTATTTTGAGAAAATATATGCGGATGCCATAAAGACATCAGCAGTATGAAAATGAAAAATCTAAAGTGTATTGTCATTGTCAAATTTTTTGTAAAAATACAAAATAAACTCACATGTTAAATAATTATTATTTTAGCTATTTTACTGATATAAATTTATGTACATGTCTCTTTTTTTTTCTTACTTTTGCCTAAATTAAGATAAATGTATATGGACTATACCGATATAAAGAGATATTTTCCTCAAATAACTGAAAATCAAATGATGCAGTTTCAATCCTTATTGCCATTATATGAAGATTGGAACAGCAAGATAAACGTGATTTCTCGTAAAGACATGGATAGTTTCTATGAACATCATGTGTTACATTCATTGGCTATCGCCAAATATTTTACTTTATTGCCAGGTATGAAAGTGATGGATGTAGGAACAGGTGGAGGTTTTCCAGGAATACCGTTGGCAATCATGTTCCCACAGACTTCTTTTATGTTGGTCGATAGTATCGGCAAGAAGATAAAAGTGGTGCAGGCAGTTGCAGAGTCGTTAGGACTCACAAACGTTGTGGCAATACAGGAACGCGTAGAAAAAGTGAAAGACAAGTTCGATGTCATCACAAGTCGTGGCGTGACACGTCTTCCTGAGATAGCAGGCTGGGTGGGAAACAAATTGCGTATCCATAACGATCCAGAAGCAGGCGGTATTCTATATCTAAAAGGCGGCGACTTGGAACAGGAACTGCGTGAGGTGCCAAAGAACTGGAAACGCAAATCTACATCAATAACAAAATGGTATGCAGAGCCATTCTTCGTAGAAAAATATGTAATTCATTTATATTAAAAAAATCTTTAAACAACAAACTATGAAAAAGTATTTATTATCACTGTTGATGGTCGTAATGTTCGCCCTCAATAGTTTTGCCCAGATGGCAATGCCAATTCCAATGGATCCAAATGTTAGATATGGAAAGTTGGATAATGGTATGACGTACTACATCCGTCACAATGAGAAACCAGCTAACAGAGCTGACTTCTACATCGCTCAGAAAGTCGGTTCAGTACTAGAAGAAGAAAATCAAAGAGGTCTCGCTCACTTCCTCGAACACATGGCATTCAACGGAACAACAAACCTTCCTGGAATGACATTGAGAAACTATCTCCAAAGCAGAGGTGTTAAATTCGGAGAAAATCTCAACGCATACACAGCCATCGACCAGACAGTCTATATGGTTACTAACGTACAGACAGACCTTCCAGGTTTGGTTGACACATGTCTCCTCATCCTCCACGATTGGTCAAGCTTCATCGCTCTTGAAGAAGAAGAAATCGACAGCGAACGTGGTGTTATCCTTGAAGAAGAACGTACAACAGGCGGAGCAAACAGACGCGTTATGGAACAGTTGCTTCCAAAAATGTATCCTGGCAGCCCTTACGGAGAACGTCTTCCTATCGGAACTAAAGAAGTCATCGCTAACTTCTCATATCAAGAACTCCGCGACTACTATAACAAATGGTATCGTCCAGACTTACAAGGTCTCATCATCGTTGGTGACATCGACGTTGACGCTATCGAAGCTCGTATCAAAGAAATGTTCGCCGACATCCCAGCTCCAGTAAATCCTGCAACAAGAACTCAATTCATGATTGAAGACAATGAAGAACCAATCGTAGCTATCGCTACTGACCATGAGTTGACTTCATATCAGGTCATGATGTTCCACAAACAAGATGCTACTCCAGATTCATTGAAAAATGATGTACAATACTGGTTGTCACAATATGCTATCTCATTGGTCAACATGATGCAGAACAACAGATTGAAAGAGTTGACTCAAAAATCAAATCCTCCTTTCGTCTATGGTTACAGCTATTATGACGATTATTATGTAGCTCCAACAAAAGATGCATGGACAAGCGTAGTTTATCCTAAAGATGCTAATGGTATCAAAGAAGCTATCGAAGCTATGGTGGCAGAAACAAAACGTATGCAACAATACGGTTTCACAGCTTCAGAATATGAAAGAGCAAAAGCTGATTTCATGAAGACTATCGAAAGTGCATATAATGAAAGAAACAACACAGAAAACGAGAAATATGTTGACACTTATTTAGATCATTTCTTAAGCAATGAGCCAATGATGGACATCGAAACAGAATATAACTTGTATCAACAGATTATCCCTAACCTTCCATTGGAAGTGATCAATGGTATAGCAAAGGAAATCATTCCTGAAAACAATTTCGTCATGACATTGATGGCTCCTCAGAAAGAAGGCGAAGTACTTCCTACAGAAGAAGAATTGTTGACAATATATTACAATGCTATGGCTGTTGAAGTCGAGCCTTACGCTGAAGAAGTGTTCGATGGCCCTATCGTAGCAGAACTCCCTAAAGCTGGTAAAGTAAAGAAAGAAGCTCAAAACGAAATTCTCGGTACAACAGAATGGACTCTCAGCAACGGCATGACAATCATCTATAAGCAAACAACTTTCAAAGATGACGAAATCAGAATGACTGCATACAGCCGCGGCGGTTTGACAGCTCTTCCACAAGATGATCCTTATACACTTCAAAACCTCGGCGACATCATCACATTAGGCGGTGTCGGAGAATTCAGCGCTATCGACTTGCCAAAAGTTTTGGCTGGTAAGAAAGTTCACGTTGCTCCTGCAATCTACACATATTCAGAAGGCATGAACGGCTCATGTTCTCCTAAAGACTTGGAAACAATGATGCAACTCATCCACTTGTACTTCACAGCTCCACGTGCTGACCAAGAAGCATTCGAATCAACAATGCAACGTACAAAGGCTATGTTGAAGAACATGGAATTGAATCCAAATCTTACATTGTCAGACTCTATCACAAAAGTATTGTACAACAATCACCCATTACGTTTAAGAATGAATGTTGAAGACTATGATAAAGTTGACTATGCTAAAGCAATGGAAATGTACAAAGACCGTTTCGCTGATCCTAACAACTTCACATTCGTCTTCGTCGGTAACATTGACGTTGAAACATTCAAACCTCTCGTAGAACAATATTTGGCTTCATTGAAGAAGAAAAACCGTAAGGAAGACTGGAAAGATGTCGGTATGAGAGTTGCTGACGGTAACTACTCAACACATTACAGAAAAGAAATGCAAGATCCTAAGACATCTGTCTATATGATCTATGACGGAGCTATGGAATATAACCTTTATAACAAGGTATATATGGATGTACTTTCTGACGTTCTCGATATCGTTTATACAAAAACAATCCGTGAAGAACAAGGCGGTACATACGGAGTCGGCGTTATGGGTACAACAACAAACAAACCAAACGACTCTTTCATGTTCTATACAGTATTCGATACAAACGATGAAGTATATCTTACTTTGATGGACATCGCTAAGGCTGGTCTGAAAGACTTGGCAGAAAATGGCCCACGTCAAGAAGATCTTTCTAAAGTATTGGAAAACAAACTTAAGAAGAGAACAGAAGAACTTCAAGAAAACAGATTCTGGACAAACGTAATCTTGACAGAAGTATCCGATAATATCGATCTCATTACAGAATACGAAAATATCATCAAAGGCATTACTGTTGAATCTCTTGCTGATTTCGCAAAACAGATCGTCAACGGTAACTTGAAAGAAATAGTTCAACTTCCAGTAAAATAAGCATAGAGTTATGGGCTATGAGCAATGAGTGATTAAAAAACTCCTTCTCATAGCTCACATCTCAAAGCAATTATAATTAAAATCATTTTAAAACAAATATTTTTATGACAGAAAAACTTCAAACTTTACGCGACTCGGCAGCTATGAGATGGATTGCCTTGTTGTTATTGGCATTCGCCATGTTCTGTTCATACGTATTTATGGACATTCTCTCTCCTATCAAAGACCTTATGCAATCTACAAGAGGCTGGGATTCTTCAGCATTCGGAACAATGCAAGGTGCTGAGACATTCTTGAACGTATTCGTATTCTTCCTCATCTTTGCAGGTATCATCCTCGATAAGATGGGCGTTCGTTTCACAGCATTATTATCAGGTGCAGTGATGCTTGTCGGTGCAGTCATCAAATGGTATGCTGTAGCTGAAAGCTTCAAAGGTAGCGGCTTGGAAACATGGTTCACAAATAACCTCAACTACATTCCTATATTTGATGAGTTAGGTGTTTCTCCATTCTACAGAGGCATGCCTGCATCAGCAAAGGTTGCAGCTGTTGGTTTCATGATCTTCGGTTGTGGTGTTGAAATGGCTGGTATCACCGTTTCTCGTGGTATCGTAAAATGGTTCAAAGGTCGTGAAATGGCTTTGGCAATGGGTTCAGAAATGGCATTGGCACGTCTTGGTGTTGCTACATGTATGATCTTTTCACCTATGTTCGCTAATCTCGGCGGTAAAGTAGATGTCTCTCGCGCTGTAGCATTCGGCGTTGTGTTGTTGATGATTGCTCTTATCATGTTCGTGGTTTATTTCTTCATGGATAAGAAATTGGATTCACAGACAGGTGAAGCAGAAGAAAAAGACGATCCATTCAAAATCAGCGATATCGGCAAGATCTTGTCAAGCTGGGGATTCTGGCTCGTCGCTCTTCTCTGTGTCCTTTATTATTCAGCAATATTCCCATTCCAGAAATATGCTGTTAATATGTTGCAATGTAACCTTACATTCACAGAACCTACAGGATTCTGGGCATCAGAAGCTGTTACTATCGTACAATACGTTATCATGTTAGCTGTCGCTGCTTGTTCATTTGCAAGCAACTTCTCAAAGAACAAAGGCTTGAAATTCGGTTTGATGGCTGCTGCTATCGTTTGTTTGGTAGTTTATTGCTATATGGGTTATATGCGCGGCTCTGCAGCATCTGTATTCGCAGTGTTCCCATTGTTGGCTGTCGCTATCACTCCTATCCTCGGTAACTATGTTGACCATAAAGGTAAAGCTGCTTCAATGTTGATGATCGGCTCATTGTTACTCATCGTATGTCACCTCACTTTTGCTTTCATATTGCCAATTTTCAAAGGACAAGCTATCGGTGGTATCATCGTCGCTTACGTTACAATCTTGGTATTAGGTGCATCATTCTCATTGGTACCTGCAGCATTGTGGCCAAGCGTTCCAAAATTGGTTGACGCTAAAGTCATCGGTTCAGCATACGCTTTGATATTCTGGATCCAGAACATCGGTTTGTGGCTCTTCCCATTATTGATCGGTAAGATCTTGGACAAAACAAATCCTGGTGTTACAGACCCAGTCGCTCTCAACTATACATGGGCATTGGTAATGTTGGCATGCTTGGGTATAGCAGCCCTCATCATCGGTATCATCTTGAAGAGAGTTGACCAAAAGAAAAACTTAGGTTTGGAATTGCCTAACATCACAGAATGATAATGAAAAAGACGTGTCGATGTGAATTGCACTGACACGTCCTTATATGAAAATACGGGTAGGAGATAAATTCTGCCCGTATTTTTTTGTTATATTATCACTTTATTATCGAATATAGAACTCCAGATATTAATAAAGGTGCTGGTATCGTCAGTATCCATGCCCATAAGATACTTTTTGCTGTTCCCCAGCTTATTGACTTTACTCCGTTTGTGAGCCCTACACCTATGATAGATCCGACGATGCTGTGTGAAGTGCTGACAGGGATGCCGAAGATAGAACATGTTATCACTGTTGTTGCACCTACAGTCTCTGCACAGAATCCTTTGTCTGGTGTTATCTTGACAATACCGGAACCTGTTGTTTTGATGACGTTCTTGCCGCCTATCAGAGTGCCGAGTGCCATCATGAGATAACATACGACAGCCACTATCTGTGGTACGTGAAAGCCTTTTTCAGCATCGAAAAACATGGATAGGACATTCTTGAAGTTTTCAGTTATCTCAGGAGACTGTATCGAGGTAAACAGCATGATGGAGATAATGCCTATGGTTTTCTGTGCGTCGTTGGCACCGTGGCCGAGGCTGAAAGCGGCCGATGAAACAAGCTGTAATCTTTTGAATATCTTGTCCGTTTTTTTCTTGTTGGCGTTTTTAAATATTCTCATGATAAGGCATTGTAAGAAAAATCCTAATACCATTCCAATGACAGGTGTCAATATCATGAATAACAATACCAGAAATATTCTGTCCAAAACCAATGCCGATAAACCCATGCTGAACAAAACCGGACCTATGATGCCGCCTATCAAAGCCTGTGATGAAGAGATAGGAAGCCCGAGCCAGGTGCATATCCATATCCATGATGTGGCACCTATCAAGGCGCAGAATACTACATAAGGGTTGATGTACTGAGCCTCGACGAGTCCGCGGCTCATGGTCTCTGCTACGTGAGAGTTGAAAATGAAATAAGCCATGAAACCCCAGAAGGCAGCCCATGCAACTGCTTTTAAAGGTGTCAGGACTCGTGTGGTGATGATGCATGATACTGCATCGGCAGCGTCGTTCATTCCGTTGAGGAATGTGATCAACAACGCTAGTATCAATGAAGCTGCTACTATGAATGCTAACATATCACGAGTTCTTGATGACGATGGTTCTTATTGTGTCGGCGACATTCTTTAAAACATCACTTGCGTTTTCGAAGGTCTCGGCGATGTTCTTGTTCTTCACTAATTCGATATAGTCAGGCTCGTCGTTGAAAAGATTGCTGATATAATCTGAATAGATAGTGTCGATGGTATGTTCGATATGTTTTATCTTGTCACATTTCTCGATGATGTCGTTATGGTTTAGTGAGATATGTTCCAGCATTTTGATGATGTCGTGAAGGTAACAGGCACATTCGTTGAGATATTGTGCAGTCTCAATGATCTGGCTGTCGATACGCTTTGGTTTATACATCAATATGTTTTTGGAACAGTCGTCGATGATGTCGAGACAGTCGTCCATGTTTGCAGCCAGCTCGTTGACATCTTCTCTGTCGAAAGGAGTGATGAATGTGATGTTGAGCATCTTGTAAAGGTTTCTGAATAGCTCGTCACCGTCGGTCTCGTCTTTCTTGATTTGACGTCCGGAGAGCTTACGCTCTTCATAGTCGTCTATCTTGACCATCTCCAATAATGTCTTTGTGGCATGAACTAGAAGTTCAGACTGTTTTATGTAAATAGGGAAAAACTTGGTTTCCTTTGTTACGAAAAATTGTAAAAAACTGTTTAAACTCATCTTGTTTATGTTTTAATGACTAAAGACAAATGGCTAAAGTTAATGTCTTCCATCAATCTTTAGTCATTTGTCTTTAGTCTTTAGTCAAAGTTAAATAATTCCGCAGAGATGATAAAGCACTCTGGCTCCTACGTTGCCGTCCCATTCGTCTTCACCTGGTGACACTTCGCAGAGGTCGAAACCTATTATCTCTTTGCCGCTTTCTTTAACTCTATTTAATAAATACATCATTTCTTCGTATTCCATTCCGCCTGGCACCGGTGTTCCTGTGTTAGGACATAATTTAGGATCTAGGCCGTCGATGTCGATGGAGATATAAACCTTGCTAGGAAGTTGAGCGATGATGTCGTCGCAGATCGACTTCCATGTTGCGCCTTCGTACATCTTTCTGCGGTTGTCACGGTCGTAGAACACAACCATTCTTCCATCAGAATTATTGATTATATCTTTCTCTTGATCACAATAGTCACGGATGGCAACCTGTACAAGTTTCTCGATGTTGTCGTATTTCATTGTGTTATAGAAGATGGAGGCATGAGAATATTTGAAGCCTTCAAATTCTATTCTGAGGTCGCTGTGAGCATCGACGTGTATTATTCCGTATTCTTCACCGAGTTCGTTGAAATATGTGTGGTAGGGGAGAGGTGTGCTATGGTCGCCGCCGAGGAGTCCTACTTTCTTGCCTTGTGACTTCCAGTAAGCTATTCTGTCTTTAAGCCATGCAAACATGGTGTCGAAGCCTTTTTCTATGGCAACATATTTGTCTTCGTATGCTTCAGGATTTTCGTCAACGTCGCCGCTTTCAATACCATCGATGATGTCTTCGCTGAGAGGTACGAGATCGTCATGAAGTTCGCGAAGTTCTTTTGGAAATTCATCCATCCAGATGCCGCGTTTCCATACGTCTGGATAATCGTGATGATGAAGGTCAACCTGCATTGAGCCGTCAAAGACAGCTTGAGGACCATCGACAGTACCTCTGTTATAACTTGTTGTAAGTTCCCATTCAACAGGGATGATTATGATTTCAGCTTCTTCTGATGTGCATGGCAAACCGTAGATTCCAGAGCCGAGAGCAGCAGCTGCGTTAGGGTCAAACATTTTTTCTTCCATGATTTTATTATTTTCTGCAAAGATATAAAAAAGTCTACAAGACTACAAGTTTTTTTTAGAGGGATTAGAGGTTTAGAGGGATTAGAGGAAATAGAGGAACTAGAGCGGTAGAGTTAAAAATATCGGTGTTTTTTTTGATATTTTGAGGTTCTGAGGTCGTGACTTTTATAAAAAATTGTAAACATATTTACTTTTTTATTATCTTTGTCCCGATGAACTATTAATTTTTACTAACCTAATTGCATTAAAATGAATTTTGCATCAGTAAATAAGATTTTTGAAGAATCTATAAAGAAAAATTGGGACAGACCTGCTATTTCAAACTATCAAGGAGTCACTTTGCATTATAGGGATTTGGCTCGTAGAATAGCCAAACTTCATATCGTATTTGAAGAATGTGGTCTCCAAAAAGGTGATAAAGTAGCTATATGTTCAAGAAATCAGGCCAACTGGGTCGTGTCATTCTTGGCAGCCATGACATACGGAGCTGTTCCTGTGCCTCTCATGCACGAGTTTAAACCAAGTAATATTTGTCATCTCGTCAACCATTCAGAAGCTAGGATTTTATTCGTTGATGAGGTTATCTGGGAAGGTCTCTCTGAAATAGACATGTCAGATCTGCAGGCTATCATTCAGGTTAACACTTTTAAACTTCTATATTCTGCTAATGAAAAAATAACAGAAAGTCGCGAACGTCTTAACGAACTCTTCGGTAAACATTATCCTATGGAGTTTACACCTGATAGCATCAGATATTATGAAGACTCAGCCGACGAACTTGCTATAATAAATTATACTTCAGGAACGTCAGGCTTCTCGAAAGGTGTCATGATTCCTTATCGTGCTATCCGTTCCAATATAGAGTTCGGTGCTAAGGTGCTTCCTCAAATCAACGAAACCTCAAGGGTCGTTTCAATGTTGCCTACAGCTCACATGTATGGCCTTATGTTTGAAGTCTTGTATGAACTTACTAGAGGATGCCATGTCTTCTTCCTATCACGTCTCCCAAGTCCTAAGATCATCATGCAGGCTCTCGCTGAAGTGAAACCTACTTTGGTCATAGCAGTGCCTCTTATCATAGAGAAGATTTATAAGAGCAAGGTGAAACCTGTCATTGAAAATATAGGAATCAGATTTGCCTTGAAACTGCCGGTGCTCGAACAAGTTATCATGAATAAGATAAAGACAGAACTTGTCAACGCATTCGGAGGCGAATTTATCGAGGTCATCATCGGAGGTGCCGCATTCAACAAGGAAGTCGAGGCTTTCTTCAAGAAGATGGAGTTTCCGTTTACCGTAGGCTACGGCATGACAGAATGTGCACCGATCATCACATACGACGATTACAAAACAGCTAAGTTATATTCTTGTGGCAAGATTGTTCCTAATATGGAAATGAAAGTTAATTCTCCAGACCCTCAAAATATACCAGGAGAACTCCTTGTCAGAGGCGCTAACGTATTCCTGGGTTATTATAAAAATGAAGAGGCTACAAGAGAAGTCCTTGATGAAGATGGCTGGCTGCATACTGGCGATATGGGTGTCATCGACGCTGACGGCTATCTCTTCCTCAGAGGTAGATCAAAATGCATGATCCTCGGTCCTTCTGGACAAAATATTTATCCTGAAGAAGTGGAAGCAGTGCTGGATACACGTCCTTACGTCCTCGAATCTCTCGTGATTGAAGATAATGGCGGACTGACGGCTCTCATCTATCCTGACTTCGATACAGCTGCGAAAGAAGGTATGAATCAGGCAGCTTTCATAAAATATATCGAAGATACATTGCCGGAAGTGAATAAGGAATTGCCAAACTACGCAAAACTTAAGAAAATAGAGGTGATGTCGGAAGCCTTCGAAAGAACACCAAAGAAGAGCATCAAACGTTATCTGTATCAGAGAAACAATTAATATATGTAAAGACGTCATTCTATGGCGTCTTTTTTTCTTATATAATTTGATAAAAATCATTATATTTGCAAACCTATTTCATATTGTTGAAGACGTGTAATTTATTTATAAAAAATTAAATCATGAAAAAACATTTATTTTTAATTGTATTGGTTTGCAGCCTTTTTGTAGCTTGTAAACCAAAACCGGAATTGCCAACCGTGGCAACAGTATTGGTTGACAATGTTACAGAGAATAGCGCATCATGTGCAGGTGAAATCATCCATGATGGTTATACTGAAATTATCACACAGGGATTCTGTTGGGCTACTACACAAGATCCTACATTGAATGATAATGTTGTGGAAGGTGGCTATACAATATTATTACATGGAGAAGAAACTACTTCTAAATGTTTTGAAGCTGAATTGTCAGGATTGGCAGCTTCTACACAATATTACGTAAGAGCTTACGCTACTAATAGCGAAGGTACTGCCTACGGAGAAAATTTCTGCTTCGTCACATTAGAAGAAGACAACGGCGGTGACGACAACGGTGGTGATGACAACGGCGGTGATGACAATGGCGGTGATGACAATGGTGGTGATGATAATGGTGGTGATGATAATGGTGGTGACGACAATGGTGGTGACGACAACGGCGATGACGAAATAGTTGTTGAATTACCAACAGTTACTGCAGTTGTTGTTTCAGACGTTACTATCAATTCAGCAATGTTGAGCGCAGAAGTTCTTACAGATGGCGGCGCTGATGTTACAGAACGCGGATTCTATTGGAATAAAGCAAATGCATCATCAGAAGCTAATTTTGTAAAAGTAGGAGAGAACTTAGGTGCTTATACATATCAATTGACAGGTTTGCAAGAATCAACAGAATATAATGTAGGTGCATACGCTGTAAACAGTGAAGGTATGGTGAAAAGTGAAATCGTTTCTTTCACTACTTTGAAAAGTGAAGATGACGACGACGATGAAGTAACAGAATATGCATACGTTGACTTGGGTCTTCCAAGTGGTACAAAATGGGCTGAGCATAATATCGGTACACTTTTCCCAGAAGGTCAGGGTGATTTCTTTGCATGGGGTGAGATAGAGCCAAAGACAAACTACACATCAGACAACTGTTCTTCATATCATGAAGACTTAGGTGATATATCAGGCAATCCTGATTATGACGCAGCAGCTGCACACTGGGGTGACGGTTGGAGAATGCCTACATTGGAAGAAATGTTTGAATTGACACAGGAATGTATATGGTCTTGGACAGATGAAAATGGTGTCCCTGGTTATAAAATCACATCAAAGACAAATGGTAACCATATATTCCTTCCAGCTTCTGGTTTCCGCGTCAATGGTGACATGATAGATCAAAATGTATATGGCTATTACTGGACTTCAACACCATACGAAGAAGAAGGTGCACCACCAACATTCACTAAGGCCTGCTTCTTGGATATGTGCTCATATCAGGCATATTGTAACTGGAGCCTCCGCCGTAACGGCATGACAATACGTCCTGTGAGAGACTAATAAGAGGTTATAGAGGGACTATAGGTTTTAGAGTGACTATATGTTATAGAGAGGGACTGGAGCTTTTTTGCTCTGGTCCTTTTTTGTTTTAGATGGAGAGAGGAAATGCTGGTCAGTGGGGTAGAGACGATTGAAGAACTGTTACTCCGGTACCTGAGCTTGTCGAAGACGCATTAGTTATTCTAAAATTCTAAGATTCTAAATTTCTTTTCTTGGGCGTTCCGGCGAAGCCGTCGGGCTTTCCGCTATATCTTTTTCCGTTCCGCCTCCGTTTCCGTCTCCGTCTCCATAATCCGCCTCCGTCTCCATAATCCGCCTCCGTCTCCATAATCCGACTCCGTCTCCACTTCAAAAGGATGCCGCTCCAATCCCTAACGCTTTGGACGAACTCTAGAAATTTAGAACTCTAGAATTCTAGAAATTATCGTAAGAGAAAGAGACGTATCAATTTGATACGTCTCCACTTGTTGTCTTGTAGTCTTTTAGACTAGTTATCTTATTCTAATGTATGAATTACGAGACCTGAACGGAGTTTAGGTTCGAACCAAGTTGTCTTAGGAGGCATGATGTTGCCGCTGTCAGCGATGTCAATGATTTGTTTCATTGTTACTGGATGTAAAGCGAAAGCAACTTTCATTTCGCCGTTGTCAACGCGACGTTTCAATTCGCCGAGACCACGGATACCACCAACGAAGTCGATACGTTTGTCTGTACGTAAGTCTTTAATACCTAAAATCTTGTCTAAAACTAAGTTTGATAAGATTGTTACGTCGAGAACACCGATAGGATCTTCATCGTTGAATGTGCCAGCTTTAGCGTTGAGTTTGTACCAGTGACCATCCAAATATGTGCTGAATTCGTGTAATTTAGCTGGTTTGTAGATCTCTGTTCCCATATCTTCAACTTCGAATGATTCTGTCAAAGCGTTGAGGAATTCTTCTTTTGAGAGACCGTTCAAATCTTTAACTACGCGGTTGTAGTCGATGATCTTCAATTGGTTGTCTGGGAAAATAACTGTCATGAAGAAGTTGTATTCTTCAGTACCTTTGTGGTTAGGGTTATTTTCTTTCTTTTCTTGACCTACGAGAGCTGCAGCAGCACTTCTGTGGTGACCGTCAGCGATATACATTGAAGGAACTTGAGTATCGAAGATTTCAACGAGTCTGTCGATAGTAGCTTTGTCGTCGATGACCCAGAAGCGGTGGCCGAAGTTATCTTCTTTAGCGATGAAGTCGTAGATAGGAGCTTCTTTTGTGATGTTGCTTACGATAGCATCGATTTCATCTATTGCAGGATAAGCGAAGAATACAGGTTCAACGTTAGCGTTAGTGATGCGAACGTGTTTCATGCGGTCTTCTTCTTTATCTTTACGTGTAAGTTCGTGTTTCTTGATTACTTGGTTTACATAGTCTTCGCTCCATGCGCAAGCAACGATGCCATATTGCCAGTGAGCGTCAGCATCTGTTGGGTTCATGCTTTGAGCGTAGATATATAATTTTTCTTCTTTATCTTGAACGAGCCAGCCGTAGTCTTTGAAAGCGTTGAAGTTTTCAACAACTTTGATGTAAGTTGTCAAATCGCTATCTTTTGTACTAGGAGCGAGGTCTATTTCAGCTTTTGTTACGTGTAAGAGGCTATAAGGGTTGCCTTCACATTCTTGGCGAGCTTCTTCTGAGTTTAAAACGTCGTATGGTCTTGAAGCTAATTTCTCGACTATATCTACCGGAGGACGGTATCCTTTGAATGGTTTGATTACTGACATTTTGTTTTATTTTTAAGGTTAATTATTGATTTTTCTTTTTAAGTATTACCAGATCATTTCTTCTTCGAAATTAAGACCGTTGACGGTAGCGTCAATGTTTTCGTGTAGATGATGATCGTAATGGTCTATGTTAACGCTTCTTTGTAAGGATATGATGAGAGCGCCTATCATCTTTGTCAATTCCATAAGTTGTGTGCGGATCAAGTCTTCTTTTTCTACGCTGAGGAATTCATTTTGTTTTCCTATTGCACAGAAAACAACACACTTACGAATGTTTGTCTTTGCTGCTTTAAGTTGGGCGATGAAAGAAGGTTTGTTTTTTGACGAGCCTTCAGCGATGTTGAAAGCTAACAATGTAGCTTCTTCTAAAAATCTTTTATAGTAGTGGTTTTCAATTTCGTTAGTTGCCAGAGTGCTAGTTTCTGTTAGTAACGATACGAAACCAATGGCTTTGCTATAAACTCGAAGGTCTTCGAATCTGAAAAAAGTCGTTGATTTGTTGTCTTCTGGAGTCATAATGATAAGTAGTTAATTTATTAGTATTAGTAAAAAAGATCCATCTCGTTGTAAGGATGTTATGATAGCATCCTGATATTTGACGAGATGAATCTTATATTGAAATTAATTAGTTAACTTTGAACTTAACGTCACCGTTTTGTATGAAACCAACGATTTGGCGAGCTGCAGCGAGACCAGCGTTCATGTTAGCTTCAGCTGTTTCAGCACCTTGTTTCTTAGGTGTAGCGAAGAAACGTGGTTTGAATTGTTCTAAAGCTTCTTGGTTTGCTGGAGCGATGTCTGTTACATATTTAAGGTCAGCGCGGTCAGCGAGAAGTTTTTCCATACCAGCTTCGTCGATGACTTCTTTGCGAGCTGTGTTGACTAAGCAACCGCCTTTAGGCATTTTTGAAAGAAGTTCGTAGTTGATAGAACCTTTTGTCTTTTCGTTTGCTGGGATATGTAATGAGATATAGTCGCAGTTTGCGTAGAGATCTTCCAATGTTGCAGGAACTGTAACGCCTTCAGCTTCCATTTTTTCTGTTGGTACGAATGGGTCGAATGCCCATACTTCCATACCGAGAGCTTTAGCTTTAGCAGCTACGAGGCGGCCAACGTTACCGTAAGCGTGGATACCGACTTTCTTGCCGCTTAATTCGCAACCTGTACCTGGTTTGAATGTGTTACGTGCCATGTAGATCATCATGCCGATTGCCAATTCAGCAACAGCGTTTGAGTTTTGACCTGGAGTGTTCATAGCTACGATGTTCTTTTCTGTACATGCAGCTAAGTCTAAGTTGTCGAAACCTGCGCCAGCGCGGACAACGATCTTGAGGTTGTTAGCGTGGTCGATGACTTCTTTAGTAACTTTATCTGAACGAACGATGAGAGCGTCAGCGTCTGCTACTGCATCGTAGAATTGTTGTACGTCTGTATATTTTTCGAGGAGAGCCAATTCGTAACCAGCTTCTTCAACGATTGTTCTGATACCGTCAACGGCTGCCTTTGAGAAAGGTTTTTCTGTTGCTACTAATACTTTCATTTCTTAATTGTTTTAAATGTTATGAAATATTATTTGTTAGCTGCTTCGAATTCTTGCATGCAAGCTACGAGAGCCTTGACTGACTCAACTGGGCAAGCGTTGTAGATAGAAGCGCGGAAACCACCAACTGAACGGTGACCTTTGATACCGACCATGCCGCGTTCTTTAGCGAATTCCATGAAAGCTTTTTCTTTGTCTTCGTGACCTGGAGCCATTACGAAGCAAACGTTCATGATAGAACGGTCTTCTTTAGCAGCTGTGCCGACGAACATAGAGTTGCGGTCGATTTCGTTATAGAGAAGTTCAGCTTTTTCGAGGTTGATCTTGTGCATTGCTTCGAGGCCGCCGAGGTTCTTAACCCACTTCAATGTTTGGTACATGACGTAGATAGGGAATACTGGAGGAGTGTTGAACATAGAGATGTTACGATCTTCTTCAGCAGCGTGTGTACGGTAGTCAACCATTGTTTGGAGCTTGCGTTGGCCTTCGAGTTTGCCGAGGAGGTCACGACGGATGATGACGAATGTAACGCCAGCAGGACCTACGTTCTTTTGAGCACCACCATAGATGAGAGCGTATTTGCTTACGTCAACTGGACGGCTCATGATGTCTGATGACATGTCTGCTACCAAGTCGATTGGGCAATCCATATCGTAACGGATTTCTGTACCGTAGATAGTGTTGTTTGTTGTGATATGGAAATAGTCAGCGTCTGTTGGGATTACATAATCTTTAGGAATGTATGAGTATGTTTTGTCTTCTGATGAAGCAACAACTTCTACATCACCATAGAATTTAGCTTCTTTAGCAGCTTTCTTAGCCCAAACACCTGTTTGAAGATAAGCAGCTTTTTTATTTAAAAGGTTAGCTGGTACATGGAAGAATTGTGTTGATGCACCACCACCGAGGAATAATACTTCGTAATTTTCAGGAATGTTCAAGAGTTCGCGCCAAAGTTGACGTGTTTCTGCCATTACGCGTTCCCAACCTGGAGTACGGTGAGAAATTTCGAGAATGCCGATACCTGTGTTGTCAAAGTCACGGATTGCTTCGATAGCTGCTTCAACAGCTTCTCTTGGAAGGACACATGGTCCTGCGTTGAAATTGTGTTTCATCTCTTAAAGTATTAAATTTATAAATGATTTAAAATTGATTTCTACGTGGCAAAGATAGCAAATAAAAGTAATAAACAATACAATTATTCAAAAATGTTTTTATTTATTTTTATAGTCGTGAAAAAGATGACACATTATATAATATATGTAAGAAAGTGATGAAGATCAGAAAATCGTAATTGGATGAATATTGTTTTTTGCCTTTGCCTGTTTTCTTCATAACTTTGAGATATTTATTTTTTTGTCGAAGATGAATTTGGTGCTGTAAATTCTTTTTTTACTATGAATATAAATGATGTTTTAGGTTTAAGTTCTTGATATTTAACTTTGTATAAAAATGTAAAAAAAGTTTTTAAAAATTTATTTTCATTTGGATAAAATTAGTATCTTTGCGGCTCAAATCAGTGGAAAAATAAAGTAAATATATAGCAATGAAAAAAGACATTCATCCAAAAAATTATCGTCTTGTAGTTTTCAAAGACATGTCAAATGATCACGCTTTCATGTCACGTTCAACAATCAACACAAAGGAAACTATCGTATGGGAAGACGGCAACGAGTATCCATTAGTAAAACTCGAAATTTCTAACACATCACACCCATTCTACACAGGTAAGATGAAACTTGTTGACACAGCAGGTCGCGTTGATAAATTCAACAACAAGTATAAAAAATTCCAAGAAAGCAGAAACAAATAATTTATTTGTAGCTCGAAATACGAAAGCGATGGATGATTTCCATCGCTTTTTTTTTACTAAGGCTGTTGAACGCAGAATATTGACTTTTGAACTATTCGATATTAAAGTTCAAAGCTCAAAGTTCATGCTTCTTCGTCCTGAGTTCTTTTTTTGGCATAATTATTGACGAACGCACAAAAGTAATTTAATATATATTATAATGGACAGCCAAAGAAATCACGATTTATTTCTGACAGATATTGTAGAAACTGATACTGAATATATTCCACTTCTTACTGCGGAAGACGAGAAGCGTATAAGTGAAGAGGAAATCCCGGAAGAAGTGCCAATCATGACGCTGCGCAACGCAGTGCTTTTCCCAGGTGTTGTAATACCAATCACAGTCGGTCGCGACAAGTCCATAAGATTAATTAAGGAAGCTTATAAAAAACATCAGCCAATTGGCGTTGTGGCACAAAAAGATGCCGCTGTAGAAGACCCAGGCCAAAATGACCTTCACGAAATAGGAACCATAGCAATGGTGATGAAGACCTTGCAGATGCCTGACGGTAATACAACTGTTATCATTCAAGGCAAACGCCGATTCCAACTTCAAGAAATAACTCAGACAGAACCTTATCTTAAAGGTAAGGTCGCTCCATACGGTGAAGGTCTCGTAATACCTCGCGACCGCCAGTTCAAGGCATTGATACAGTCTATAAAAGACCTCGCGATGCAGATAACGCAGAAGTCAACAAACCTTCCTTTTGAAGCTTCTTTCGCACTGAAAAATATCGATAGCCCTTGGTTTATGGTGAACTTCATAGCAAGTAACCTGGTGCAGTCGATGGAAGACAAACAGAGACTCCTTGAGATAAATGATATAACGACATTTGCTACAGAGTTGCTCGCTCTTCTTACCAACGAGGTACAGATGCTTGAACTTAAACATCAGATTCAAAGCAAGGTCAAGATGGATATGGACAAGCAACAACGCGAATATCTTCTTAATCAGCAGTTGCGTACCATCCAGGAAGAACTTGGCGGAACTCCTAACGAGATAGATATAAAAGTCCTTAGCGAAAAAGCTGCCAAGAAAAAGTGGCCGGCTGAAGTCAAAGAGACATTTGAAAAAGAATTGCAGAAACTGCAACGAATGAATCCTCAGGTCGCTGAATATGGTATCCAACACAATTACCTTGAATATATTGTAGAGTTGCCTTGGAATGAATATACCAAAGACAATTTCGACCTTAAACACGCACAGAAAGTTCTTGATAAAGACCATTTCGGACTAGAGAAGATAAAAGACCGCATCATAGAATATCTCGCAGTCTTGAAGCTGAAGAATGATATGAAATCACCAATATTGTGTCTTGTAGGACCTCCTGGTGTCGGTAAGACATCTCTCGGTAAGTCTGTCGCTAAGGCATTGGGCCGTAAATATATAAGAATGTCGCTCGGCGGCGTCCGCGATGAATCGGAATTGCGCGGTCATCGTAAGACATATATCGGCGCTATGCCTGGACGTATCATCCAGAACTTAAGAAAAGCGAAGTCTTCAAATCCGGTATTCATTCTTGACGAGATCGATAAGGTGAGCGGTAATAACGTCAACGGTGATCCGCAGGCAGCATTGCTGGAAATCCTCGATCCAGAACAAAACATGGCATTCTCAGATAACTTCCTAGAAATGGATTATGACTTGTCGAAAGTATTGTTCATAGCTACAGCTAACAACTTGGCTACCATACATCCAGCCTTGCGCGACAGAATGGAGATCATAGACTTGAGCGGTTATCTTCGTGAAGAGAAATATGAGATTGCTAAACGTCACCTTATCCCTAAACAACTTAAAGAACACGGATTGACATCTAAAGACGTCACTTTATCTAAGGATATTGTGATGAAGATAATCGATGACTATACAAGAGAGGCTGGTGTGCGTAATCTTGAACGTCAGATTGCCAGCGTGATACGTCGTAAGGCTAAGAACATCGTGATGGGTGACGAATATGAAAAGAAGGTGAGTGTAAAGGATTTGAAAGACACATTAGGTGTTGGTATGTTCCATGATGGCGATGAGGTAAAACACGCTGTCCCTGGTGTCGCGATAGGACTTGCCTGGACACCGGTGGGAGGGGAGATTCTCTCTATAGAAGTCAGCCTCAGCCGTGGACATGGAATGTTGCACCTCACAGGTAATCTTGGCGATGTGATGAAGGAATCAGCAACTATAGCATACGAATATATCAAGTCGCATTCGACACAACTTCAGATAGATCCTGTAGTCTTTGAAGAATGGAACGTTCATATCCATGTGCCGGAAGGTGCTACTCCAAAGGACGGCCCTTCTGCTGGTATCACTATGCTGACAGCACTGACATCGGCTTTTACTCAGAGAAAAGTGAAGGACAGTCTCGCCATGACAGGTGAGATAACATTGAGAGGCAGGGTTTTACCTGTCGGTGGAATACAGGAAAAGATGCTTGCAGCAAAACGCAATGATGTCACTGATGTCATCTTGTCAGTCGAGAACAAACGCGACTTCTCTGAGATAAAGGAAGATTATGTGAAAGGACTCAACTTCCATTTTGTTACATCGATGATGGAAGTCCTCGACCTCGCTCTTGAAAAGGAACAAGATGTCAACGACTTGGATTACAATCAATATCTGAGCAATTCTCATAAACGCATTGCTGGTTTCTTGAGTCAAGACAACGAGCCGACAAGACAACGTGTTAATTGAAAATTAAAAATTATTCCGGGGAATTGATTTTCCTCGGAATTTTTTTTGTAAAAATAAAAACTATGAAAGTTAAAAGAAACATTATAAAAATAGAAGAAGAGCTATGTAATGGCTGCGGATTATGTGCCAAAGGATGTCATGAAGGTGCCTTGCAGATTATTGACGGCAAGGCTCGTCTTATCAGTGAGTTATATTGTGATGGGTTAGGCGCGTGCATAGGTGACTGTCCGATGAACGCTATTTCTATCGAAGAGAAAGAGGTTGAAGCTTACGATGAGATAGCCGTGATAAAAAGGATAATTCCTAAGGGGGAGAAAGTGTTGGAAGCGCATCTGCAGCATCTTAAAAATCACGGTGAGATTAGTCTTCTTCAGCAAGGAATTCAATATCTTAAAGAAAATGATATCGCAGTTCCGGAACTGAAGAGAGAACCCAAAGGGATGTCGGGAATGCAGTTGTCGATGTCGCAACCGTCAGATTTGTCGGTGTCGATAAACTGGCCAGTGCAGTTGCATCTCATCAATCCATTGTCGGGACCTTTCAATAATGCTGATGTATTGTTAGCGGCCGACTGTGTGGCATACGCCAATCCGAAGAAGTATTCTGAATTGTTAAGAGGGAAGAAGTTGGCGATAGCCTGTCCTAAGTTAGATGTCAACAAAGAGTTTTATGTCAACAAGCTCATTCAGATGATTGACAATGCCGAGATTAAATCGTTGACGGTTGCCATTATGGAAGTTCCGTGTTGTACAGGTTTGGTAAGATTGGTGGAGATGGCGATGGAGAAAGCGACGCGTAAGATTCCGATGACGAAGGTTGTTGTCAAGATTAGAGGATAAATTAATTTATTCTCGCATAGACACAGAGAACGTAAAGATTTATCGATACATATCCAAAGTCTGTTGTCTGTTGTCCGTTGTCTGTTGACTTTAAAAAAAAGTTCAACATCCAAAAGCCTTACTTTAAAAATAATTTTCAATTTTCAACTTTCAATTTTCAACTTCTCCTGTATTCCGTCGGCGATTTTCCCGTCACTCTTTTGAAGTATTTCCCGAAGACCGACTGCGACGGGAAATTTAATTCGTCGCTAATCTGCTGTATCGACAATGTGGTTGAAAGCAGCATCGACTTGGCTTCGGCAATGACATATTCTTCAATGAAAGCAAGTGCGGTCTTGTTGCTATAATCTTTTATGACTTGTGAAAGATGCTTCGGCGTGATGAACATTTTGTCGGCATAAAAAGCAATCTCGCGTTCTTTCTTATGATGTCTTTCAAGAAGTTCTGTGAACTGATTGAAAATCTCTTTCTGACGAGAATTCGCAGATTTTATTTCATTCACTTCATGTTTTAAATGTGAATATCCGTAAAACATCGACAAAGTGAGATGTCGCGCCGACTCGATTTTGATTTCCTGTCGCGGAGAAGCCGCGATGTTTTGTAACAGCTGAAAGAAATGTCCGAAGACGTTTTCTTCATTGTCAATCTTCATCACAGGATTTTTTAAGATAGAAGATTTTAGCGGAAGTATCTCTCCCGAATTGACGAACATGCTGTCTGAAAATGACCTCGACATCACGATGACTTTACTTCTTAAATCTTCAGAATGTCCTATTGGTTGGTAAATCTGGTCGTTTAGAACCAACAAAACCGCAGGCGCTTCGATATGATAATCTTTCATATTTATCTTCAAGTCGGCAGAGCCTTGTTCGTAGATGATAGCCATCGTCATGTCGATTTTGAAAGGTTCGTTGTCTAATGTCATTTCGGCGCGTTTTGCGTGAATGTTGTCAATTAGCAAGATGTCGTCACCGATTCTATGGTCGGAAGGCGTAATCTCTTCGATGCGGTTACGCCATTTTAAATATGTGATTTTCTTGCTCATTTTGTCATCTCCCTATATTCTGTAGGCGTCATGCCTGTCATCCTTTTGAAAAACTTGCCAAAGACCGAATATGACGGAAAATTCATCATAGAGCTGATTCTCTGTATGCTTAATTCTGTTGATGATAACAAGGCTTTACATTCGATGATGGTCTGTCTGTCGATGTAGTCGTTAGCTGTTATGCCGCTTTTTTCCTTGACGATGTCGTTGAGATATTTCGAGCTGACGGCGAGTCGTCCCGAATAGAAAGGTATGCTTCTGTTTATGCGATAAAACATTCTGACGTCGTCGCAGAATCTGTCGAAGACTATTTCCTTTTTCTTTTTGTCTAATTCTAAATTCTCCAATTTCTTTGCGTAGAAATATAACATCGACATGGTGAGGTGTTTCGCCGATTCAAAACGAAACATATTGAATGGAGATTTTACGGTATGAAGCAACACCTTATAATATGTGTTGAAAGAAACGAGGTCAGAACTGATGTCGATGACTGGATTGTTTAAAATCATTTTGTTGAGACTGCTCGACATAAGATTGACAGTGAAGTTGTTCGACATGATGATGGCTCTAAGTTCGAAGTCTTCTGACGCTTCGAGAAGAGAATACGTCTGATTTGGCATCACCACTGTAAGACATGGAGCTTTTAAGTTGTATTCTTTTCCTTCTATGATGATGCGGCTTTCACCTTTATCTAATAAGATGAAAGTCGTCACGTCAACTTTGCGAGGCTCGTTGATGGAATCTTTGTATGTAGCGTTTTCAAGTATCAGCAATTCATTGTCAATTCTCATATTGTCGGGAACTGCATTACGAATCTTTGACTGCCAGTCGAAATAATTTGTCATAATCTTTATTTTGTTTCGCAAAAATACTCAAAAATAATTATGTAAAAAGCTATATGATTTTGTTTTGGGAAAAATATACCAATAATGAGGAAAAACAGGAAAATCTATCACATAAAATTGAGATAATTTTGCAGCGTGAAAATTCAAATAATTATTAACAAATAAAAATTAACAAAATCATGAAGAAAGTAAAGGCATTAATCATTGCAGCTGTTATGTTAGTCTGCGCAAACTCAGTAAACGCTCAATCAAACGTGAAAAACCTCAACTATGACAGAGGCTACAGATTTGACATCGAGTTGGCTTGTTCAATTCCATCAATTTGGGAATTCAGCTCATCACACGGTTACAGCTTCGGCAACGGACTTTATGTAGGCGGTGGTGCCGGCTTCTACGCAGAATTCTTGCCGGATTACAAAACAACTCCTACTTATTATATCCCAGTCTTCGCCGATGTGAAATACAATTTCTGCAACACCTTGGCAAGTCCTTTCATCAGCTTCAAAGGTGGCGTCGACTTCGATGTCTGCAACACTGGCACGAATATCAACATCAACCCAGCTATCGGTCTCGACATCTCAAGATATTCAATCAACTTCGGCTATGATATGCACCACGGCGTCTGGAGACACAGCAAAGGAACAGAAAGCCATTATTTCAAAATCGGCGTGGGAATCACTATTTGATAATGCATAGTTCACAATTCATAATTCATAATTAACATGAGCGAATACAAATTAAAAAAGACCAAGGTTGAAGAAAAGGTCGTCGACACTTATAAGAAAATAGAAGACGGCGTAGTTAACGCTTACAAAAATGTAGAAGATGCTGTCGTCGGAACTTATAAAAAGATAGAAGACAAATTCGTGGAGAATTTTCTTGATAAGGAATAAACGTAGAGACTTTTCAATGATACCTAAAAAATAAACGCACATTGAAGCGTCTCGAAAAAATAGAATTAATAAATAACAATTTAAAATGAAGAATACAGGTAAAATATTCAGCGCTTCATTATTACTATTTAGCAGCGTGGCATTGAATGCGCAAAGCGTTGACGAAGGTAAGAAAGATAATTTCATGAAGAGAGCTTTCCGTGATATGAAAGAAAGCGCAGAGCTCCAACGTCAGATAGATAAAGCCAATTATCAGGCAACCAAGTTGGAGAGCAAGGCTTTCTTTGAAGAACAGAAACGACTTTCCAAGCCATCGGTCAGGACTGCCGAGATGAGAAAAGAACAGCAAAAAGAACTTGAAGCAGCTAACAAAAGAGTAGAAGAGGCAAAAGCCAAATTAGAAGCTGTTAAAGAGAAATAAGAAACTAGTAGATTTATTTAAAATCCCGAGTTATAAGTCGCAAGATTTGACCTCGGGATTTTTTTGTTTGTCTATAAACTTTCAATTATGAATTATGCATTATGAATTATGAATTGAATCAACCTTACTTCACTCTTTCTTCTTAAGAACGGCTATCAAAGCATACGCCATAGGTGTTCCTAATATTGTTTCGATGACTATTTTTATGATGTATTGAGATAATATCATCAACAATATGTCGCGAGTGGACAGCGAGCCGACGAAGGCTATCAGTACAAATGGCACTGTGTCGAAGATATATCCGACGATGGAACTGCCGATAGTGCGGAACCACAGATATTTCCCGTTAGTGATTTTCTTCATCTTATCCATAATCCAGGCATTGGAAATTTCGCCTAAAAGAAATCCTGTGAGAGAGGCAACGACAATGCGAGGTACGTAACCGAAAATTGTGTTGTACGCAGTGGATGTGGTGTCAAGATAATCAGGGGATGGCAGCCACACGCCAATCTGTGTACATATAACAACAAATACGTTGCACAGAAATGCGAGTATGATAGTCTTTCTTGCTGTGCGGTATCCCCAAATTTCAGTCAGGACGTCGCCTAACATATAGGCTAAAGGGAAGGTGATGGTTCCCGCGTCAAAATAGAATAATCCGAATACTCCAATGACTTTGACAGCCATTATGTTGGAGACGATGTAACAAACAGTGAAGAACACTGCGATGATTGCATAAGAGTCGCTCTTATCAAATCGGTTTTTTAAAGGGTTTTCCGAGACCTTGTTCATATTTTTTTTAAGTTTAAAGTTTATAATTCAATGGTGCCTGAGCTTGTCGAAGGCATAGTCGGCGCTTCGACAGGCTCAGCGACCTAAAAGTTCAAAACTCAATGATCCAAGTTTGGCCACACGAAGTGTGAGTTTATAGATTCTCCACCATCTACGATGATGCTTTGTCCGGTGCAGAATTTGTTTGTCACCGTCAGGAAATAAGCCCATTGAGCAATTTCCTTTGATGTCGCCCATCTTTTGAGCGGTGTCTGTTGCATAATCTCGTCCCACAGTTTTTTGTCGTTGACGACGCAATCGTTAAGAGGTGTCAGCACGCCACCTGGGTCGAGGCTGTTGCATGTCGCTCCGAATGCAGCTACTCGTAGAGCTACGTTCTTTGTATATGCTATCACGCCGCCTTTGCTGGCGCAATATTCTGGAAATTCAGAACCGGTATGTCCGCTTGCGGAACCGATATTCAGGATGGAACGTATGTTTTTCTGTATTCCGTATTTTTCCGTCACCTTAATCAAAGCCTTGAGATTGATGTCGATGTCGTTTTCATTCTGAGTGCCCGCGTTGTTTATTAATATTTCAACGTCGTTTATCTCAGGAAGATTTTCATAATCACTTATGTCACATTGATGATGAAAATACTTGTCGTGGTTTATAGACTGTTCTTGTCGGTCTATTCCAACGACACAGTGTCCCATCTCGAGGAAATATTCAGCAATAGCTTTCCCGATGCCTTGAGATGTTCCTGTAATAAGCACTTTAATATCTTGGTTCATAATTGTAAATCTAGAATGATAAGATTTGTC
Organism: Bacteroidales bacterium; assembly: GCA_045613105.1. Taxonomy (GTDB): domain Bacteria; phylum Bacteroidota; class Bacteroidia; order Bacteroidales; family F082; genus Limimorpha. The sequence continues at coordinate 77,860 of JAZLAI010000044.1, forward strand.
TGCAAAGATATAAAATCTTTTTTAATAGGGAATAGAGGAATTATAGAGAGTATAGGTATTCAGGAGTTCTGGTTCAAAGTTCAATGGTCTTCTGAGATTCTGAATTTCTAATAAAAATAATTCCACATTCCTAATTTTTTATATCTTTGTAAAAGACAAAAAGGTTTAATGGCAAAAGGCTAATGACTAAGGTCTGTTGACCGTTGACAAAAAATACTATCATGAAAACTACAATCAATTATCCCAATGGTGACCTTTACGAAGGTGAAGTCGATGAGCAAGGCTTGCCTCATGGCGCAGGTGTTATGAAATATAAAAAACGTCCGTATGAAAGCTGGGCGGAAGCGCAAGTTTCGTACAAGAGATATAGCGGACAATGGAAGCATGGAGTGAAGTCGGGACAAGGCAAGATGGAATATTATCGTAATGGTCATGGTGTCACGGAATATTCCGGCAACTGGGATAATGACCTTCCAAATGGAAAGGGAAAACTTAGCAACTACAGCAGCGTGACGGATATGACTTATCACGGCGAGTGGAAAGACGGTCTCCGTCACGGATTTGGAAAATATTCATTGAGATGGGATAAAGGAACTTTTCCTCCAGAGAAATACGAAGGCGAGTGGAAAGACGACAAACGCTGCGGCAAAGGAAGATGCTGCTACGGACGCAATGAAGAAAACATTTACGAGGGCGAATGGCTTAATGACATGCGTCATGGTCGCGGTGTGTGGAGATATGAGAACGGAGATATGGTGGAATGTGAATGGAAACAAGGTTGTCAAAACGGATGCGGAACATTTACTTTTGCCGATGGCGGAACTATTCAGGCAGAGTGGGTTGACGGTGTTATGCAGATGGATTCCATCAAGAAGATAGACCTTTCTCTTCCGTTGCTTCTTTTGAACGTGAAACGAAGCGGATTCGACTATAACAATAGCGCTACTTGCCTGATGAAAGCAAAGGTGGGAGAGTATCTCATGATAGGAAATAAATTGGTGGAAAAGGAGAAGCAAAACCTCAAATATCCGCCATTACCTATAATAACTATAAACTCTGTCGATGCGGAAAAGGTGGAGTATATCGTATCTGGTGAATTTGTTAAGGGAAAATCGCCGGTTCCTGATGTCATCACACCCGGAGAGAAGAAAGAGTATCATTACAGCATGGAAGCAACAGCCACTATATATGACGAAGACTATGATTATACGATAGAGAAACGTCTGGTGATGGAGTGTAAATAAAGACTACAAGTGAAGGTATGAGAAGATTAAAGTATAAAATTAAATTGCTTGCTGATGCGCTCACGGCTCATTGCTCGCAGCTCATTGCTTTGATATTATTACCATTATTTTTATCTTGCGCAAGGACGGATTCTGATAGTGAGAGTCTTAAAATATTCAAATACAATGAGTCGGCGGGCATCTTGACATTAGACCCGATTTATGCCAAGGACCTTCCTCATATCTGGGCATGTAACCAGATATTCAACGGACTTGTTGCTTTCGACGATGAGATGAACGTAGTGCCGGCAATAGCGAAATCGTGGAACATAAGCGATGACGGAATGACATACACCTTCATATTAAGAGACGATGTCTTTTTCCATGAAGACGAATGTTTTATTAAGACGGACAACGGACGACGGACAACAGACCTTGTGCAAGACATTACGGCAACTCGACGTGTCATCGCACAAGATTTCGTCTATTCTTTCAATCGGGTTTTGGATAGAAAGTTAAATTCTTCTGGCAGCTGGATTTTTTCTAATGTAGATAGAAGACAACAGGCAACAGACAACGGACAACAGGCTTTGGGGTATTCGTTTAAAGCAGTTAATGATACGATTTTAGAAATAAAATTAAGTCAACCATTCCCAGCGTTTTTAGGAATATTGTCGATGACGTACGCTTCTGTAGTTCCGCATGAAGCTGTCGAGTGTTATGGGACAGAGTTCGGACGACATCCTGTTGGAACAGGACCTTTTAAATATCAATATTGGAAAGAAGGCGTGAAGCTCGTCTTCAGGAAAAACCCTATTTATTTTGAGAGGATAGGAGAGGAGCGGCTTCCATATCTTGACGCTGTCTCCATAAGTTTCCTCATCGACAAGCAGGTGGCTTTTCTTGAGTTTATAAAAGGAAAGTTTCACTTCATGTCGGGAATAGACTCTCGTTACAAAGATGAATTGCTGACGCGAGACGGTCAGCTTAGTGATGAATATCAAGATAAAATATATCTGATAAGAGAACCTTATTTAAATACAGAATATCTCGCATTCTTCCTTGGCGACGAAGATACCTTGGGAAAAGGCAGAAGCCTAGCATTGCGTCAGGCTGTCAGCTATTCCATCGACAGAGAGAAGATGCTGCGCTATCTGCGTAACGGCATCGGTACTCCAGGTAACCAAGGAATCATACCTGCTGGACTTCCGGGATATGGGGAGACTGGAAACGGAGATGGAAACGGAAACGGAAGCGGAAGCGGAAACGGAAACGGAAGCGGAAACGGAAACGGAAACGGAAGCGGAAACGAAAATAAAACTCCATTCTCGTCCTCGACTTCATCCTCGACCTCATCCATAGGTTATCCTTACAATCCTAAAAAGGCTGAGCAACTATTGAAAGATAACGATTTGCTTGGTTATGAATTGAAATTATATACCACTCAGGATTATATCGACATTGCTAAGTTTGTACAGTCAGCTTTGACGGAGATTGGATTGAAATGTAAGGTGGAGGAGATGATGCCTGCCGCTTTGAGAGAAAAACGCGCTAATGGTAATCTCTCGTTCTTCCGTTCTTCGTGGGTCGCCGACTATCCGGACGCGGAGAATTATCTTTCTCTTTTCACAACAAGCAACTTCACTCCGCAAGGACCTAACTATACCCATTATTCAAATGAGAGATTCAATGAGTTGTATAAGAAGTCTATGACATGCAACGACATTCAGGAGAGAGCGAAGATATATCATGAGATGGATAGTCTTATGATGACAGAAGCACCTGTCGTGATTCTGTTCTACGATGAAGTGTTAAGATTCGTTAACAAAAACGTAGAAGGTCTTGGAAGCAATCCTACGAATATGCTTGATTTGAAAAAAGTTGTAATAGATTAAGAGATGGTGTTCTAAAAATGAAATATTAAACACAAACTAATTACTGATCAATATTATTTACTATGAAAAAAAACTTACTTAAATTCAAGATGTCGATGGCTGTAGTGGCAATGATGTCTTTTGCTTTTATTAGCTGTAACAGAACTAACTCTAATTTGGATGCTTTGGCGTTGAAAGTCAATGGTGAACAATATGACATTAATTTAAAGACTGATTCTGTTGTCAATCTCAACACACTTACGACAGAATTTCCCAACGAGTTTGAAATCTTAAATGCCGATGATTTTAAGTCTGTCGCTGTCGATGGCAAAACCTTCAAAAATGGAAAATGCGATGTCGTTATAGAAAAAATAAGCAGAGATAATCAGATGGAATTGTCCTACACTAATGGAAAACAAAAAGGTGTCGTAAAGATAAACACTCTTCATGACAAGATTCCTGTTATGGAGGCAAGCGGACGTTCCAAGACTCCAGGCGATTTCTATATTTCTCATGTGATTAATCGTCTTGTCATGAAATGTGATAACGAAGGTAACGTGGTTTACTATCATAAAGAACCTCAGGGTATGAAAGATCTTAACGGCATGTGGGATTTCAAGAAGCATGAATATGACGGTAAAATTTATTACAGCTATCATGCCCACGATACCAATTTCGCTGAAAAGTCTTTCTTCGGTTATAATCCTGGAATGCGTGTCGTTCTTGATGATAAATATCGTCACGTCAAGACCATTCATCTCGAAGAAAGCCGCGACGGATATGTCAAGAAAGGCGATGCTCTCGACGGTCACGATTTCTATTTCTTCAGTCCAGAGCATTACATCGTTTCGGCTTATGTGGAACGTGATATCAACGGAAAAACTTATGCCGTGTCCTATTTGCAGGAAGTGAAAGACGGAAAGGTGGTGTTCGACTGGTGGAGCAACGACCATGCAGAAATGATGACTTGGTGCGACAAGAACTTTGAAAAGGAAACTGATTATGACTATGTTCATTTCAATTCTATACAGGTGTTGCCTGACGGTAACTGGCTCTGTTCGTTCCGTCATTTGTGTTCGGTTTTGAAGATTGACCGCGCCAACGGAACGGGCAATATTATCTGGCGTGTGGCAGGTGCCGAACTTAATGATAAATTGAGTTTCTACGGACAGCATTATGCAACTTTGCATGACGATAACTCTTTGGTTTTGTTTGATAACGGTAACGGACATAATCCTCCAGTGACACGTATTATGAATCTGGAGATAGATCCGGATAATGGTAAGGTAAAAGATGGAGGTGATGTCCTGACAAGCAATGACGGTTATTTCTCAATCGCTTGCGGATCAGTGCAAAAAATCGGTGACCATTATGTAATAGGATGGGGCGCACCTGGCAATAAGGAAGGCGAGTATGGACGTTTGGTGACTGAAGTCGATGCCGATGGTAACGAGACATTCCGTCTTGTTCATATCGGTGAGTTCATTCCAACAGCAGTTGCATGTACATATCGTTGCATGAAATATTGATCGTCAATCGTTAATTGTCAATTGATTTGGGCGTTCCGGCTGTGCCGTCGGGCTTTCCGCTATATCTTTTTCCGTTCCGCCTCCGTTCTTCGCCCTTGCCCTCGTCATCGCATCCAAAATCCGCCTCCGTCTCCATCATCCGTCTCCGCCTCCGCCTCCATAATGCTCCGCTCCAAAAGGATGTCGCTCCAATCCCTAACGCAGTGGAGATGAACAATGACAAATGAAAATACGCAATAAAAAAAAGTCCAATGGCTCAAAGGTTCAATGGCTCAAAATACAAACTTTAACAGCCAATAATCATATTAAAAAAAATCTTTAGTCATTTGTCATTTATCATTAGACTTTTTATTATCTTTGCACTCGTTTTTTAGAAGGTATAAAAAGATGATAAATATAACATTTCCAGATAAGTCAGTCAGACAATATGAAGCAGGTGTGACACCTCTCGATATCGCAAAAAGCATTAGCGAAGGTTTGGCTCGTAACGTATTGTCAGCCAAAGTTAATGGCGTAATGTGGGATGCAATGCGTCCTGTTAATGAAGATGCAGAAATTCAACTTTTCACATGGAATGACCCGGAAGGTAAAGCCACTGTATGGCACTCATCAGCTCACTTGATGGCTGAAGCTATCGAGCAACTTTATACCGGTGTAAAGTTCGGTATCGGACCAAGCATAGAAAACGGTTTCTATTATGACGTTGATTTCGGCGCAAATACTATCACTGAAGAAGATCTCGCCAAAATCGAAAAACGCATGATGGAACTCGCATCACAAAAACAAGCTTTTGAACGCGTCGATGTCTCTAAGGCAGAAGCTATGGCTCACTTCACAGAAAAAGGCGACGAATACAAACAAGAGCTTATCAGTGAATTGGAAGACGGAACCATTACCTATTATAAAACAGGAACCTTCACAGACTTATGTCGTGGACCACATATCCCTGACACAAGCTGTATCAAAGCTATCAAATTATTATCTATAGCTGGCGCTTATTGGCGCGGCGATGAAAAACGCAAGCAATTAACACGTATCTACGGTATCACATTCTTGAAGAAGAAAGAACTTGAAGAATATCTCGTTCTCCTTGAAGAAGCTAAGAAACGCGACCACCGTAAACTCGGTAAAGAACTAGAACTCTTCATGTTCAGCGAAATGGTAGGTAAAGGCCTTCCAATGTGGTTGCCAAAAGGTACAGCATTGCGTCTTCGCTTACAAGAATTTTTGACAAAGATTCAAAAACAATATGGCTATGAGCAAGTCATGACACCTCATATCGGTAACAAACAACTTTATGAGACATCAGGTCACTGGGATCACTACGGACATGACAGCTACCAGCCAATCACAACACCTGAAGAAGGTGAGGTCTATTTGTTGAAACCTATGAACTGCCCTCATCACTGTATGATTTACAAATGGCAGCCACGTTCATACAAAGACCTTCCATTACGTCTTGCAGAATTTGGTACAGTATATCGTTATGAACAAAGCGGCGAGCTTCATGGTTTAACACGTGTACGTTCTTTCACACAAGATGACGCTCATATCTTCTGCCGTCCTGACCAAGTAAAAGACGAATTCATCCGCGTGATGGAAATCATCGAAATCATCTTCAAGGCATTGAAGTTTGAAAACTTCGAAGCACAGATTTCTTTGCGCGACCCAAGCAACACAGAAAAATATGTAGGTACAGACGAAAACTGGGAAAGAGCAGAATCAGCTATCGTTGAAGCATGTAAGGAAAAAGGACTTCCTGCAGTCGTTGAATACGGTGAAGCAGCATTCTACGGTCCTAAGTTGGACTTCATGGTAAAAGATGCTCTCGGAAGAAGATGGCAACTCGGTACAATCCAGGTTGACTATAACTTGCCAGAACGTTTCGACCTTACTTATATAGGTTCAGACAACGAGAAACATCGTCCTGTCATGGTTCACAGAGCACCATTCGGTTCAATGGAACGTTTCGTGGCAGTATTGTTAGAACACTGCGCTGGCGACTTCCCATTGTGGCTCACACCAGATCAAGTTATGATTTTGCCTGTAAGTGAAAAATATCACGAATATGCAGAGAAACTCAACGAAATGTTGAAGAGAAATGAAATCCGTACTTTGATTGACATGAGAAGCGAAAAGATCGGACGTAAGATCCGTGACGCTGAAATGAAGAAAGTGCCATACATGCTCATCGTCGGTGAAAAGGAAATGAACGAGAACGCAGTATCAGTTAGAAAACATGGACAAGGCGACCTCGGTTCAATGTCAGTTGACGAGTTCATCGCAATGATAGAGAAACAAGTTAAAGACGAACAAAACATAGGATAAATATAAAGATTGTTAAATTAATATAGGAGACACAAATTATAGCACTACCTGTTAATAACGGAAGAGGTCCTCAAAGAGGACAGAAGAACGAAGATCCACATCGTATCAACGAGAGAATCACATCACCGATGGTTAGAGTCGTTGGCGAAGGTGTTGACAACGAAATTCACTCAATCAAAGACGCATTGAGAATAGCAGACGAAATGGGACTTGACTTGGTCGAGATTTCTCCAAATGCTAATCCTCCAGTCTGTAAGTTGATGGATTATAAAAAATTCCTCTTCGATCAGAAAAAGAAACAGAAGGAAATCAAGGCAAAGACTACAAAAGTCGTTATTAAGGAAATTCGTTTGGGACCACAAACTGATGACCATGATTTCGAGTTTAAGTTGAATCATGCTAAAAGATTCCTCGAAGACGGAGCAAAGGTTAAGGTTGACGTATTCTTCCACGGACGTTCAATAGCTTATAAAGACCAAGGCGAGATTATCTTGTTGAAGTTCGCTCAAGCATTGGCCGATTTTGGCAAGGTAGAGTCGATGCCTAAGTTGGAAGGCAAGAGAATGCTTATGATGATAGCTCCTAAGAAATAATAAAGATAGACACTCATTTTAAAAAAAAGTATATTACAATGCCAAAAATGAAAACTAAATCCGCTGCCAAAAAACGTTTCAGAGTAACAGGCACCGGTAAAATCAAGAGAAAGCACGCTTATAAAAGCCACATCTTAAC
>JAZLAI010000045.1:0-29507 GCA_045613105.1 Bacteroidales bacterium
ATCTTGAAACCAACGAAAAAGAATTTCTCCTGATCCGCGCATCCTCTGAAAGGAGGTACGTATGAACATTGAACAGATGACTGAAATTCTTCAGTCGTTCATTATGAATGCCCTGAGCAAGGCTCAGGAAAACCGCAATGCCGAGCTCTCTGTTGAGCATATCCTGGCTGCCATGATCGAAGACGGCAGTATGGACGGGATCTTTGAAAGACTGAATATCAATAAAGACGAACTGCTTGGCTTTGTGAACCGGTACATGAACCGTTTAAGCACTGTATCGGGCGGTCGGGAACCGACCCTCTCGCGCTATGTATCCGCAGCTTATACCAAAGCGATGGATTATATGAAGAAGCACGGGGATTCCTATATGAGCAGCGCCGCATTCCTGATCGGCATGCTCGAAACCGACGCTCCGGTCATTGCGGATCTGAAGAAACAGTTTCCTCTGAACGCGAAAAACGCGGAAAAGGCGGAGGAAGAAAGGAGAGGCGGCATGACAATGGATGAAAAGACAAATGAGAGCCAGCTGGACGCACTCAGCAAGTACGGACATGATCTGGTACAGGAAGTCCGTGACGGAAAGATCGATCCCGTCATCGGACGGGATGAAGAAATCCGCAGAGTCATTGAGATTCTCTCAAGAAAGACGAAAAACAATCCGGTCCTGATCGGTGAGCCGGGTGTCGGCAAGACCGCCATCGTGGAAGGCCTGGCATGGCGGATCATGAACGGCGATGTGCCGCTCGGACTCAAGGAAAAGAAACTGATCGAACTGGATATGGGTGCCCTGATCGCAGGCGCCAAATACAGAGGTGAATTTGAGGAACGTCTCAAGGGTGTTGTAAAGGAGGTTGTTGACAGCGACGGAGAAGTAATCCTCTTTATAGACGAAATCCATACGCTGGTCGGTGCCGGACGTACTTCGGGAGCAATGGATGCCTCCAATATCCTTAAGCCTGCCCTTGCCCGTGGAGAGCTTCGTACCATAGGATCGACGACCCTTGATGAATATCAGAAATATTTCGAGACCGACAAGGCGCTGGAGAGAAGATTCCAGATGGTGATTGTGGATGAGCCTTCTCCTGCTGCCTCCATATCGATAATGAGAGGACTTAAGGAACGTTACGAGAACCACCACAAGGTACGCATAGAGGACGACGCCCTCATAGCTGCCGTCGAACTTTCGCACAGATACATCACCAACCGCTTCCTGCCGGACAAGGCGATAGACCTTGTCGATGAAGCGGCGTCGAAGCTTCGTCTGGAAATGAATTCAGTTCCGGAACCTATTGCGGAGCTTGACAGCCGCATCCGTCAGCTGGAGATCGAAAGAGAGGCTATCCGTCGCGAAGGAGTGTCTCTGAAGATGGATAAGATAAAGGATGAGCTGAAGACTCTTTCTCAGGAAAGGGAAGAACTTTATAAGCGTTGGGAAGAGGAAAAGGCCATCCTGTCAGAGCTTCAGGAGCAGAGGCAGAAGATGGAGGATTATAAGATAGAGGCCCATAATGCCGAAAGAGCCGGAGACTATGGAAAGGTTGCTGAAATCCGCTATGGACGCATGACCCAGGCTCAGGCCCGTATCGATGAACTGACCGCCCGTCAGGCTTCAATAAAGAATCCGATCATTACTGAAGCCGTCACCCCGGAGGACATTGCGGAAGTTGTGGCTAAATGGACGGGTATACCTGTGCATAGGATGCTGGAAAGTGAGAGGGAGAAGCTTCTCCGTATGGAAGCGGAGCTTCATAAGAGGGTAGTTGGACAGAACCAGGCCATCGAGGCCGTCTCTGACGCGGTGCGTCGTTCACGAGCCGGTCTTCAGAATGAAAAGAGGCCGATAGGCTCGTTCCTTTTCATGGGAACGACCGGCGTCGGCAAGACGGAACTGGCCAAAGCTTTGGCCGAGTTCCTTTTCAATGACGAGAACATGATGACACGTATCGACATGAGCGAGTACCAGGAGCGTCATTCGGTCAGCCGTCTGGTAGGTGCGCCTCCGGGTTATGTCGGTTATGATGAAAGCGGACAACTGACAGAAGCTGTGCGCCGTAAACCTTATTCCGTCGTGCTGCTCGACGAGATTGAAAAAGCGCATCAAGATGTGTATAATATTCTGCTTCAAATCCTTGATGACGGTCGTCTGACTGACAATAAAGGTCGTCTCGTTGATTTTAAAAATACAATTATCATCATGACGTCGAATATAGGAGCGATGGCGATACAAGAGATGATGTCGGAAATGAAGAACAATAGTCAGGAGGTGTTTGATGAGATGCGTAATAAGGTTATGGAAATATTGCGTCAGTTCATGAAACCTGAATTCTTGAATCGTATCGATGACATAATTATGTTTACGTCATTGACTAAGGAACAGATTATCAACGTTGTTGCAATGCAATTCAATTCATTGAAGAAGATGTTGAAGAAAAACGATATTGATATTGAGATGACTTCAGAAGCGATGAAACATATTGCCGAGACGAGCTATGACGTTCGTTATGGAGCGCGTCCGGTGAAACGTATGATGCAACGCGAACTTATCAACGATCTGTCGAAGATGATATTATCTGATAAAGTCAATAAGGAAAAACCGATTATCGTCGATTACGATGGGGAAGGGATTGTTTTTAGGAATTAATGCATGATTATAGGGACGTAGTTTCTGCGTCCCTTGATTATTGTTTGTTCTGCATTTCAATCATGAAATCATCAACGATGTAAAGGTCGCTGTAGAGATAGAGTCCAGTTGATTTGTCGTGTAGTCTAGCGCAGGTTTCGCTTTCGTAGAAAAGCTTTAAAGCTTTGATGTTATCAATATCTAATTTATCAGACAAAATAACAGCAATGGCACCGATACGGTTGCTCATGATTATTTCTTGAATTATCGGTGATTTTAATGGATTGTCATAATTGTTCTGTTCCATCGAAAATGAGATGTTGGTTTATAATTTCTTGATTTACAATGCATATTTGGTTGTTTGGCTGATGTTTTGACAATTCGCCTAAAGCGGTGTTCATGTCCATCAGACCTGATACATATAAGTTGATGGTGTCGATAACTCTGTCGTTTGCAACTCCACCTTCTATATAATCGAATTCTGCTGCAGGATTTTGTCCGGTTCTGTTTCCAACTATAAATTCAAGCCATTCTTTGTCGTATGCTTGGAAAATCTTGCAATTATATATCCTTAAAATTTCTTCTCTGTTTAATTTATATCTGTTGATTATAACAGCTTTGTTTCTTCCTGAAGCAATGTTTTTGCCCCATGTTAAGGCTTGTTCTAATAAATCTGTTACATAAAAGCCCTGACCAAAATCGAGGTTTGATCTTCCGAACTTACAGATAGGATTTTCTATTCTGTCAGTTCCTCCATGATATACAAAGATTTCTTTCATAATTTTGATTCCCAGTTGTTTAAACATTCTAATAGACGATCAACTAAAGTTTCTCGGCTTTCGGTGTGAAGTGTTTCATAATTAGGAACAATATAATTTTCTATCAAATTGACATTTTTCATGCGATTGTAAACATCGATGTAATTACTGTCTGTTAATCTTGCTGTCGCTTCAATACAAGTTGCGACGAATGCCATAATGATTTGCTCTTTTGATATTTTTCTAATTTGTTCCATTAAAGTGATTTTTTTGTTATAACGAGTGATTGTAACAAATAACCTTACAAAGTTAAGAAAAATATTTTTAAAGTAGGGGAGTGAAAAGTGTGTTTTTGTGTTTGGTACAAATAAAAAAGGAACAACAGGGAAAATGTTGTTCCTTAAGAGTATGTATGGTTTACCTAGATTCTAATGAAGAATATTCTTATTTTATAAGGTTTGTTGTTATACCCATGCAAATAGTGACAAATAATATTTTGATATTTTCTTTGTAGATATTTTTAAGATTTTTCAATTTCAAATCTTTTGAATTTTACTCCATTCTGGTTTTTCTCATTTACACAAAGACTTTGGAGATGTGGAGTAGGAGGGAAATGTCTAAATTGTCTTTTCGGAAGATTTTATGTATATGCGGACGAGTGCAGCAAATATCTTTAGCCAGCTGTGTGGCTGTGATATTCTTTTTTCTCATTACTTGCTTTATGTGTTGTCCGATATGTATAAAAAGAGCGTGAAATAATCTTATCACTCACTGGGTTTCCACGCCCACCCATCAATAAGTTATTCCACGCCAAAATAGGCGTTTCCTAACGTCTTCTTGATGGAGTTCTCTTTCGAGATGTTGTGGAAATTTGTGAGCAAGAAATCGTTATGAAATGCTATATTATAATATGTCTAATATTTATCTTTTGTTTAATCTATATGGTGCTTTTTTTGAATTTTTTAACTTTGCAAAGATACGTTTATTTAAACTATAAAGAATATTAATTTGTCAATTTTGAAAAATGTTGTTATTTGCAATGACTATACTTGCAGGAATATGTTGAATTCCTTTATCTTCAGTATATATCACTACAGATTCACCTCGCTTGGATTTTTCTTGCAGCATGCGCTTCTCAGCCAATTCTAAACCAGCATTAAGTTTTTCTACAAATTCATTCGCTTCTTTATTTGACATAGCTTTTTATTTTGTTATATGTGGTTTCTGAAAATATTTTAAAATCTATATTTTTTCCGCCTTTTGCTATAAAAGCACGAGGGTTTTTACTATTGTCATAGATAGCCCAAATATCAACTTCTTTCATGAAAATGTTAAATAGATTTATGATGCCGTTAACATATCTGCGTTGGATAATCTCAATAGGAATATTATGACCACCTTTGCTAACGCGTTCAGCAACACGTTGGATTGCTAACTCTGGAGTTTCCAGCCAGAAGAATATCAAATATACTTTGTAACCTCTATTTTGAGCTTTTTTGACTAAATTTATATATGATTTCGTAGCAAGTGTTGTTTCTATGGAGAAGTCTCATTTTTATTCAATAACTCATCTATTCTTGATAGCATTATCCTTCCAGCTTCGATAGCTGCATTTTCGGGATTGAATGGAGATAATCCTTTGGCTATTTCATCAGCGTTTACAAATTCTTTACATTGTAAAATTTCAGGGAGAACAGTATATGATGCTGTGGTTTTACCTGCTCCGTTGCAACCGCTGATGATATATAGATTTTTACTCATAATATGCAAAGATACATAATTCTCTTTACAAGAAACATTGCATAACAAAAAAAGTTTAACCTTTAAACACATAATGGTAGTGTAAATCTTTTTGTACAATTTCATAGAAAAACAAATATCAGCGAGATACACGAGATTCGTGGAGACTATAACATTACGCTAATCTGCACTAAATGACACGAAAAAAATATTCGTATCATTTTAGTGCTTTTTAGTGGAATTAAAAAAGTGATTTGTGGAAACAAAAAAATCCGCCGAATATTCGACGGATTTTCTTTTGTTATTATGATTTAGAATCTTAAGCTTCTGCTTCTGTTGTTTCTTCAGCTGCTGGAGCTTCTTCTGTAGCTTCTGCATTTTCAGCTGCTGCAGCTGCTGCTGCTTCAGCTCTTCTCTTTGCTAATTCAGCGATACGTGCTTCATTAACTTTTGCTTCTGCTTCTAATCTTTCTTTTTGGATAGCTCTTTTTTGTTCTGCTGTTGCTTTTACTGCTTCAGCTGCTTTAGCTTCCTTCTCTTTCATCCATGTTTGGAATTTAACTTCAGCTTGTTCTGCTGTCATAGCGCCTTTCTTAACACCAACTAATAAGTGTTTTTTCAATAATACGCCTTTTTGTGAAAGGATAGAACGAACTGTGTCTGTTGGTTGAGCACCTTTGTTTAACCAATCCAAAGCTTTGTCAAAGTTGATGTTGATTTGAGCTGGTTGAGCTACAGGATTGTAGGTACCGATTTTTTCTGTGAAACGACCATCACGTGGTGCGCGAGCGTCTGCAATTACAATATGATAAAATGGTTGACCTTTTTTACCATGTCTTTGTAATCTCATTTTTGCTGACATAAATTTACCTTTTTAATTGATTTATAAATAATTATTTAACTTAAACCTACCCGAGGTTTGCGAGTGCAAAGATAATCATTTTTTCTTTACGAATTACATTGTTTTAAAAAAAATATTTTGTAAAAATTATATGTCATTCAATGCATTGCCGGACAATCTAAATGTAGTCCATTCATCCATTGGCACTGCCCCAAACGATTTGTAAAAATTTATTGACGGCTCGTTCCAGTTCAAACAGACCCATTCGTATCGCTTGCAGCCTCTTTCTTTCGCCAGTCTTCCTAAATATTGAAACAATGCTTTACCATATCCTTTGCCTCTTTTTTCTGGAATAACGAATAAATCTTCAAGATAAAGTCCTTTCTTTCCCATGAAAGTGGAAAAGTTGTGGAAAAACAATGCAAATCCTACTGGCATGCCGTCTTCACATGCGAAAATGACTTCTGCTTCTTTTCTTACAAAGACAGAATCATATATCGTTGCTTCATCACATATTACTTCGTCAAGTAAGTTTTCGTATTCCGCAATCTTTTTTATAAAATCCAAAACCAAGCCCGCCTCGTTGGCCTCGGCATATCGTATTGTCAATTCACTCATAATTAATTAATTTTCAATTCATCAATGAAGATCCATGCTGGATAGCCATAACCTGAATGTCCTTCTGGACACATGAATGGTTCTATGACGACATTAACAAATCTTGCGTTTGTCTTCTCAAAGTCAACATTGTATGTCATTACACCGTCTTCAGCTACTGTCTCTATAGGAAATTCTTGATGATGTATTTCTTTATATTCTTTACCATCATCAGAGACTGATATCGTAACCGATTTTGCATTGAAAATCCAGTCACCTTTAGTGAGATTACAGTTGAACGATAAATTGCTTATATCTTGGTCTTCTGTCAGATCTATTGTGGCGTCAAGGTTTTCTCCGAAAAAGGCTATCCAACGTCCGGTCTTGTAATTTCTGCCTCCTGAAAGCCCGTCAATTAATGTTCTGGCACCGTCAAAACGATAGTTTTCGTGTGGTTCGTTCTTCAGGATGATTGGCTTCATCGATGATTTGCATAAATCAATTTTTGTCTTGAATTCTTTTCCGACGCTTCTGGTTCTCTTGACTATAGCTCTTAAATCTGCGCTTTCTGTGAGTTTTAACGGCTCAGTGTATTTAATACCTTCTGTCAGAGGATCTGTGCCGTCTAATGTATAAAGAATGTCGCCATCTCCGAATTTTGACATTGTAACATCAATACATTTAGCGTCAACGTTAGGGATAATTTTTACATCAATATCAAAAATGTGTTTTGCATAATTCCATCCTTTAATGTCATACAGCTCCACCATTTTATATACGCGATTCAAAAAATCATCATAGTTCTTTTGTTCAGGAGTAACCCATTGTACCTCAGCCAGTGCATCCATTCTTGGCAACACTCTATAGAATACAGTATTCATGTTCTTGATGTATTCAACCCATAAGTTTGCCTGTGGGCCCAGGATATGTTTAGCTTCGCTTTCTGTCAATTCAGATGGAATTGGCTCGAAATCATAAACTCTTTTAACCGGAATATATCCACCTATAGCAAGAGGCTCGTCATCGGTGTTGTCTGTCTGATAGTAGTCGAAGTATAAATGAGAACATGGTGTCATAATGACATCATGGTTTTGCTTCGCACCTTCTTTTCCTCCATCAATACTTCTCCAGCTCATAACTGTCACATTAGGTCCGAGTCCGCCTTCAAGTATTTCATCCCAGCCTATAACTTTACGTCCATGATCTTCAACGAATTTCTCCATTCTCTTCATGACATAACTTTGTAGATAAGCTTCTGACTTGAAATGTTCATCATCAGCATATCCCAATTCTTTTATCTTAGCCTGACATTTAGGACATTGTTCCCAACGTACTTTAGGACATTCGTCACCTCCGATATGAATGTATTCGCTTGGAAATATATCCATTACCTCTATCAATACATCTTCTAAGAAACGCATGGCATCTTCATTGCCTGCACATATGACATCATCTGAAACGCCCCATTGACGCCATACTTCGTATGGACCTCCTGTACATCCAAATTCAGGATATGTTGCCAAGGCAGCTAATTGATGTCCAGGCAAGTCGATTTCAGGAATGATGGTAATATGTCTATCTTCAGCATATTTCACGAGCTCACGGAGTTCTTCTTGCGTATAGAAACCTCCATAACGTATTGTGTCATAAGTCTCTGTTTTTCCGATTTTAGTTCCAGAACGCCAAGCACCTATTTCTGTCAACTCTGGGTATTTCTTAATTTCAATACGCCATCCCTGGTCATCGGTAAGGTGTATATGAAATTTATTCATATTATGCAAAGCCATGACGTCAATGAATTCCTTTATGGAATCAAGGTCAAAAATGTGACGACTAACATCAAGCATCATACCTCTGTGACCGAAACGAGGATAGTCATAAATCTCAGCTGCAGGCATGATGATGTCTTCGCCAATAGCATTGAATGGAAGGCTTTTTCTTAATGTCTGCACGGCATAAAAAACACTTTGAGCATTACTTCCGATAATGTTTATATTATCTTCATTTACAATGATTTTATACGAATCGTTTTCTGTAAATATATCAGGATTTACAGAAAGGTTTATCGCTGATTTTTCAGGTTCATTTGATTCTTGAACATCCAATGCATAACCTAAAATTTCATTAAAGTATTCTGACAGAAAAGCTGCTTCTTTTGACAACTCTGCTTGAGAACATGGATATGTAATGCTCACCTTTTTTGAAAGCACAAATGGATTGGCTGCACTTTCAGTAATATTTTTAGGCATTGGGATTACTTTATAATCTGCTTGCTGCAAATTACTTGAACATGACATCAATGTCAATGCAACAAAAGCTGTTGCGATAAGGTTTTTAATCTTCATTTTGCTGAATTATATTGAACATTTTTTCGGTTTGCGAAATTAAGAAAATACGATTAAATATTCAAGTATTTTTTTTAATTTTACAGCCAAATAATAAGTTATGAAACTGCATTCTTATCGTCGTCATTTACAACCATTATTGTTGTTGGTTTTACTTTTAAACTTGTTTTCATGCAAGACAAAAAAAGATGTTTCAGAATATGGAGGGAATTATATTTTTAAAAACATAAATGATGACATTTCATATTTTATCAAAATAGATTCTGCATATGGCTCTTATGCTGAAGGTAGAATGTATTTTATGCATGATAATCTGACCATGTATCCTGAGTCTTTTATTTTGAATATTCGCAAAAACAAATGCGTTGTAAAATACTCAGATTCAAAAGTTTTAACGCTTAAATTGAAACGAATTAATGAAGGTATATTAGAAGGGTCGTACACAAGCAAGCGCTTTTCTGGGAAAAAGGATTTTGTAATATATCCGTATGTTGCCGAAGATATCCAGACATTTGATCTGGATAGATATAAGGATAAATTGTTTGATGTGGAAAGAATACCGAATGTTAGTTATGGTACCGCAAAAGGATTTTGGACATCGATTCCTGATGACACCATTGATGTCAGCGAAGTTGTTAAGACAACGCTGTTTAACACATTAAAAAGAAGTGATTTAGACCTGGATATGGACATATACATACCTAAAAATGATACTCTCTCAAAACGGCCTCTTATGATGTTTATCCATGGCGGCGCGTTTTTCATAGGCGACAAGGCGACTGTACCATATCAGAAATGGTGCTCTCATTTCGCTTCTTTAGGTTATGTCTGTGTTTCTATAAATTACAGAATGGGATTCAGAGTCAATTCTAAAGCAATAGAAAGAGCGGGATATCAGGCCACTCAGGACGCTCATGCTGCAATGCGTTTCCTGATGTCCAAAAAGGATGTGTATCGTATCGATCCGGATTATATTTTCGTTGGTGGAGCAAGTGCGGGCAGTATCACTGCAATGAATCTAGCGTACATGAGGAACGAAAACCGTCCTAAATCATCATATTCGTCGTTTCTGCAAGAGGATCTGGGCAACCTGGAATCATCTGGCAACAAAATCTACAACAAGTTTAGGGTCAGGGCTGTTGCAAATATGTGGGGAACCATGTATGATCTAGAAATGATGAATAACTCAAAAGCTCCGATTATCTCATTCCATGGCGATCAGGATGTTATACTGCCATACAGATTCGGATATCCTTTTAGAGCAATAGGGGAGTTTCAGAAAGTTTTCTTCGATGAGATGTATGGTTCTTATCTTATCAATGAGAAAGCTCAAGAACTTGGGATTCGCTCAGAACTGCACACTTTCCATGGCCAAGGTCATGCTCTTCATTTAGACCAGAACCGTAATTTAAATGAGAATTTTTATACCATTCAAGATGAAACGGTATCTTTCTTCTATGACGAACTGATACCATATCAGATTGAAATTATGCAAAATAAAGATGATGTCCAGATGTTTCTTATCGACACATCGGCTGTCGCATTGGTTGATTGGGATGTTGTCGGAGGTGTTTCAATAGAAGAATCTAAAGGCACGATACGTGCATCATGGTTTGACGACGAAGATATCCATGAATTGAGAGTGTCGGGATGTTTTAAAAACGGATCTGGCTTTGAGGATGTTTTAGTGATTAAAAATGTTAAAGATGATGAAGATAATTCACACGAGTGATTGGCATATTGGTCAGACCTTACATCAGTATCAGAGAGATGACGAACATAGGTTTTTCTTTAACCAATTGAAGAATATCATATTAGAAGTAAAACCGGATGCCTTGATAGTGTCGGGAGATATTTTTCATTCAGCGACCCCAACTGTTGTTTCTCAGCGCATATATTATCACGCATTGGTTGAGTTATCGCAGCTTTTGGATGATTTTCAGATAATAGTCACTGCAGGCAATCATGACTCACCATCTCGTATTGAAGCACCTCGTGAATTGTGGGAGGCTTTTAACGTCACTGTTGTAGGCAACCTTGATTTTTATAGAGATGCTGCCGAAAATCAGCTGTCGTACGATGTTTCAAAAATCAAAATACCTATCAAAAATAACAACGAAATCGTCGGATGGGTATTGGCTGTACCTTTTTTGAATGCCAGCAATTATCCATCCTTGTCGGAAAATGACAGTTACTCGAATAGGGTTTTCCACTTTTATAAAGAATTAAAGGATGACTTGAAAAAAGATTCACAATATAAAGAAAATCATTCAGTTGTTGCAATGGGTCATTTTATGATGAGTACTGTAAACGCAAATGCTTATAATAAGATGATCGGAGGCTTGGAGTCCGTCGATTCAGATGGTATGATGTCGTTGAAAGAGATTGATTACTGGGCATTAGGTCACGTACATCATCCTCAACACGTCGGGGGAAATATTAGATACTCCGGTTCACCATTTGCCTTGACTTTCAATGAAGACTACAATCATTCGGTATCAATTGTGACTATAGAAGATCATAATGTTGATGTTGAGATTCGTGAGATAGAACCTTTGATTCCAATCGTTGATTTTCCTTTTAAACCAAAATCTTATGAAAATGCAATTTCCGTAGATGATGTGTTGGCTAAAATTACTGATATCATTGATAATAAGTGTTATGTAAGATTACATGCTAAATCGAACATGCCGCTTTCTGATGTTACTAATGCCAAGATACTGGAACTTTTTGAAGGAAAGAATGCGAAATATTGCGGTGTACAAGTATATCTTCCGGTACAAAATACAGAAACTACAAACGGTCGGATTCGGACATTAGATGAGTTCAAGGCGATTTCTCCTTTTGAATTGGGATGTTCTGTTTATTTGAAAAAGAATAACGCGGAGATGACAGATGAAATGAAATGTATGTTCAAGAAAGTATGTGATGATGTAATGTCGTTGTGAGTTTAAGCTATTGATTATGAAAATTGAAAAATTAATAATACGAAACCTTAATTCTATTGAAGAAGCTGAAATTGATTTTGCAAATGGCATATTGGCAAAAGAGCCACTGTTCTTGATCTGTGGCGAAACAGGCTCAGGTAAAACGACAATATTGGATGCAATAACACTTGCTTTATACGACAAGGCTTCTCGTTATGAAAACGTTAGAAATAACGAAAAGACAGAAAACGGCTGCAACAGTACAAAAAATACAACCAATATTTTACGTAAAGGCAAAAATGATGGCAAGGCGGAATTGCATTTCACTGTAGAGGACAGCCATTATATTGCTTCTTGGTATGTACACAAAACAAGATCAAACACTTATACTACATCTAACAGAAGAAAATTGGAAATGGTTGATGGTGATGTTAGGGTGGTCATATCGACTAAGATAGAAGACGTCAATAAAAAGATAGAAAAACTTGTCGGGCTTTCTTACGAACAGTTTGTACGTTCTGTGATGCTAGCGCAGGGCGAATTCAGCACTTTTCTTAAATCGAAAAAGAACGAACAATCCGAAATATTGGAAATGCTAACTGGAACAGAGGTGTATTCTAGGATCGCTGAGGCCGTAAAGATCAAAAAAGGGGAAGCCTTCAATAAAAGGAAAAATGCTGAGACTTTATATAACAGTTTGAAAGATAATATTTTGTCACAAGAAGATATGGAATGTCTTAAAAATCGACAAGAACAGCTTCTGCAAAATATCATGAAGAAAGACGAGGAATTGAAGAAATTGGAGTCTTATATAAATTGGTTTAAGAAAAATGATGTGCTGCAAAAGGAAAGTGCTGATTTAAAATCTAGACATGATGATATTTTAAAACAAATAGACTCTCAGGAATATAAAGAAAATCAGTCTATTATTGATGATTATTTCAGAACGCCAAAGGAACGTGATGCACTTAAGGAGATGCAACGCCTGGATTCGGAATTGGCACAGAATGTAAAGAATTACGAAGATGACGTTCGATCATTCTTGAACCTTAATGAATCTTTACAGTGTGAAAAAATCAATGAGGAAAGACTGCTTTCACAACATGATGATTTGGAAAAATGGATTGACAAGCATAAAGATAATAGTATTATTTCCGAAAACATCAATTTGATTCTAGGTGTCTTGAATGAGCTGATGCAGATTTCAAACACACTCAAAATAAAGGAAAAAGAATTGAATGTTAATGGCATAAAGTTGAACGAAATCAAGGTGCAGCTTCAATCTCTGATACAATCATTCGACGATGTTAAAAAACACAGACAAGATGAGGAAAAGTACCTGGAGAAACTTTTGAAAGATTTTGACTCCAACAAATACAAAAGTCTTATTGAAGAACAGCAGAAGCTGGATTTAGAAAGGAAAACCTATTCTGACAGAAACGCAAAGCTAACTAGTGTAAGAACTGTTTTAGAACAATATTTAGAACAGAGTAAAAATATTGAAAATGAAAAGAATAAATGCGAAAGCTTAAAGTCATCATTGAATTATAAACATGTTTTTTTTGTACAATCAAAAACAGCATTTGATATTGCAGACAAGGAGTTTCAAAGGCAAAAAGATATGGTCGAGAATTGGGCAAAAGAATATCGATCAAAATTAAGAGATGGCGAGGCATGTCCTGTCTGTGGCAGTAAGACTCATTGTTATAGTGACGAAAATGTCGTCCAGTCTTTATTCACAAGTGTAGAAAACGAATGGAAAAAACTAAAAGAAACATGTGAAAAAGCGAAAGACGATTATAACAAGACCGAAGCGGAATTAAATACTATCTTAAGAAATATTAACGCTGAAGAAAAAAAGCTGGAATTATTGTTAAATAAACTTGATAATCTTTGTAACGGCAATCCTATTTTTGAATTAGAAAGAATAGATATTAACATAAAAAAATATGCTGATCTGATTCAAAACATTGATAATAATATCATTAATATTAATCGTGAACTTAATGATTTTGCCGTTTTAAAGAAAACCATTGATGATGCCCAAAGAAGCAAGAAAATAGTTGATGACAGATATAACTGTGTAGAAAAGCAGTTGTCGGAAAAACAAATTGAATATCAGCAATTGGAGTTGATGTTAAATACTATTAAGACTATTATACAAGAACAGTATTCGATGTATAATGAAAAAGAATCATCACTTAATGAATATATTAAGAATAATGATTGGAAAGTGTCGTTCGTGAGTTCACCTCTTGAATACACAAAAAATATAAAAGAATTGGCAGCTGAATGGCAAAATAAAAATGAATTACTTAAAACCACAGATAATCAGATTGTTAATATAAAGGAAAACATTGCTCAATGTGAAAAGTATATAGAAGAGATCTCCATTTTAAATATTAATAAGGATTTTGATTTTAACAAATATGAAATCGAGATAAACAAATTAGTTCCTTCGTTTTCTGTTGTTTGTAACAAGATAAAAGAAAGGCTGTCTGAAAAGTCTGTTATTGAGAACAAAATGAATATGGTCAAGTCAATAATAAACAACATTCTGGAAAACAATGATGAAATGACTTTGGGCAGATTGAAATATTTATCTGAAATAACAGATATACAGTCCTTTGTACAAAAGAACAAAAGACTTGATGAAGAACTTATAAAATCTGCGAACACATTGAAAATAAAGACAGAGGAGTTGTGCTCACATCAAAATAATGAATCAAAGCCAGATTGCGACGTTTGCATAGAAGAATTGGAAGCTAGTTTTAATTCATTGAATGATGAAAAGAAATCAGAAGAAGAGTCATTGACAGATGTCAAGATGCGTTTGGCTCTCAATCATCAAAACTTCATAAACTTATATGATTATCAAAAAGATTACGAAGAAAAAGATAGGGTTTATCATCTTTGGGATCAGCTTGCAAAAGCTATTGGCACGACTGATGGCGACAATTTCCGTGATGTGGCTCAAGCATACACGATGGGAATTTTATTAGAACGGGCAAACTATTATTTGAAGCAGCTGAGTACTCGTTATCTTTTATCTTGTTATCCTGATTCTCTTGCCATTATGGTGCAGGATATGGAAATGGGAGGTGAGTTGCGCACCGCAAGTTCATTGTCAGGTGGCGAAACGTTCCTTGTTTCATTGTCACTGGCTCTTGGCTTGACATCTCTCAACGACGAACATTTCAATATGGATATGCTTTTTATTGACGAAGGTTTTGGAACCCTTGACAATGAATCACTTGATATGGTAATGAACACTTTGGAAAACTTACATGGTCTTGGCAGAAAAGTCGGTATAATATCACATGTCGATACATTGAAAGAAAGAATACCTGCAAAGATTCAGCTCGTGAGAGACGGAAAATCGGCAAGCAAAGTCTATATCACCAGAAGTTAGTGGCAAGACCAATCAGTTCAATTACTGTTAGTTTTTGTTTGTAATGATTTGATTATTATCTTAGCTTTCAGTTGAAATAATTTTTAGATTATTATTATAAATGTTATTTCTTATTATTATTATATATTTGTAGTATTGAAATGAATATTAACAAAAACAGTAGTCACAAAAATATAAAAAGAATTTATAGACATATTGTATTGAATAGAAGCTTATTGTGCGAAATTCGATCAATAAATATTAATATTAATAATGAGTAAAGACTATATTTCTGCATTTAAGGACTGTTATGTGATGCAAAACGAAGATATTGAACGTTTTGCAGCAACTCTCGCTGATGGATTCAGCCAATACGACTTATTCAAGTATATCTGTAATGGAAAGTATGACCATGATAAGATGACTTTATTCTGGGCAGTATCAATTTGCACTTATTGCCGATAATGCTATATGTATAGCCGACAGCAAAGAGGTTAATTCAGTTCTTATATACATAAAACCTAAGAGCAAAGAAGCAGGTGTTATAAATTACATAAAGGTTGGCGGCTCTGTCGTCCCTACGGCACTTCGATAATTAGTTCTGCATGCATTATAATCTTATCCCAGAGCCACATCCAATATCATCATTATGATAAATCCTATCATGAAACCCCATGTACCTGTATGTGGATTCTCGCTTAAATTGGCATCTGGGATTAGGTCCTCTGCCACGACAAACAACATTGCGCCAGCAGAGAAGGCGAGGAGCCAAGGCTGTAAAACTATAAGATGAGATGCTAGGAAGAATCCTATGATGGCTGATAATGGTTCTACCACACCGCTGCCCATACCGAAGAGAAATGCTTTCTTACTGCTGCCTGTCACTTGCTTCATAGGCAATGACACTGCAGCTCCTTCAGGAAAGTTCTGAATGCCAATACCAATTGCTAATCCTAATGCTGATATGTATGCAGCTGTGTCACCAGCAACAGCTGCAGCTCCGAAGGCGAAACCAACAGCCAGACCTTCTGGTATGTTATGCAAGGTGACTGCGAAAAACAGCTTCATCGATTTGGAAAAATGGGAACGAGGTCCTTCTTCTTGATGCGTGCCATTGTGCATGTGTGGCACAATCTTGTCCAACAAGGCTAAAAGCAAACCTCCTATTATTATACTTGTCGCTGCAGGAAACCAAGCGAACTTGCCAAAACTAGCTTCCGACATGTCAATAGATGGTATTATCAAAGACCATATCGAAGCTGCTACCATGATGCCGCCTGCTAATCCCAAGAGCATAGAATTGACACTCTGTGAAATATCTTTCTTAAAAAAGAAAACCAATGACGAGCCTAATGTCGTCATTATAAATATGATAGAAAAACCAATTATGGTTATTAAAGTATTATTCATACAAATTCCTGATTTACACGCATCATTATGTTTTTATTTGTAGGAAACATTGATGCTTCACAACATTATTATTTCGCAAGTTCTGCAATAACGACTGTCAGATTACTAGCAAATAATTTAACTGCTAATGCTAATAAGATGACACCAAAGAATTTACGCAAGATAAAGATGATGTCTTTTCCTAACCATTTCTCAATCTTTCCGACAAAACGTATCACGATGAATGCCAAAATAAGATTCAAAGCAAGACCTATCATGATGTTAATGACAGAATAGTCGGCACGTAATGACAACAAAGCTGTAAGCGCTCCTGGTCCAGCCAACAATGGGAATGCCACTGGAACGACAGAGACATTAGATCCTTGGCTGTCATACTTTATAATATCGAAACCTAAAACCATTTCCAATGCGAGAATGAAGATTACAAATGAACCAGCAACGGCAAATGATGCAACATCAATGCTGAACAAGTCGAGCAGTCTGTCACCTGCATAAAAGAAGGCCACAAACATCAACAATGCAACAAGACATGCTTGACCTGCCTTGATGTTCTTGTCGCCACTCTTGAGACTCAAAAAGATAGGAATAGAACCAGTGACATCGATGATTACGAAAAGTACGATGAAAGAGCTTAATATTTCTACGAAATTGATTTGTGATAATAATTGCATAGTACTTATTTTTTTAGTTTTTAATTCATGATTTAAAAAATTGTGCTTTGATACTTTCTGTCAAAGTCTTGAAATCGTTTAACGTAGGAATGAGTTCCTTTGTTTTTATGTTATTTGTTTTTTTGAATATGATCCATTGGTAAAATATTGTGCCAAAATATGTTAGGGACACAGATATGCCGGCACCAACTATTCCGTACATCGGAATGAGAACAGCTATGGATGGTATTGTGATAGCTAATCCTACCAATGTTCCGTAAAGGTTGTATTTAGGCTTGTTGATGCCTGAGAAATAATGACTGAAAACCATATCAGCTGCTAAAAATACCATTCCAGGACTCAAACTTACCAATACGTCTTTGATCTCGGCAAACTCTTCCGTGAAGATATAAGCAAAGATTGACTTAGGAATCAGACATATAACAAACATGCATAATGCTGTTAGGATACATGCTAGCTTTAGAAACGTAATTGTGAGTGCAGCAGCTTTCTTCTCGTCATCCATATTGCTGATGGAGGAGAATTGCACCAATGCTATACTGTTACCAATCAGTTTTGTGGCTTCTGAAACCTGCGTTCCAGAAGTATAGACTCCAACTTCTGCATCTCCGAAGACATTTTTAATGACAATATAACTTATTCGTCTGTTGATCATCGTTACCAATGTGGAAAGTTGTATCATACTGCCGAAATTAAGCATTTCCTTTGCCGTGGATATCAGTGACTCAGACTCACATATATTTTCACCCCTTGACTCTCTAAAACATGGTAGAATACATAAAAATCCGAATATGTTGACAATGAAATAACCTGTAATCAAAGAATATACGAAAGCATCAGCATTACGGATGTTGAATGCAAAAATATATATTATCATTGAAATCATCTGTGTCATAAATTGGATTATGAACAAGATGTTTTGCGTTCCGACTCTTTCTTTTCCTAACAATACGTTCATGTTGAAATTATGAAAGCTGTAAAGGAAAATCATGATAATTATATGTATTCCGTAACCTTCCGGAATAAAACTATAATAAGCTTTTGGCAGTAATGAATATAATGCATAGAAAATCAAGCTTATAGTTCCAGTTACCAGAAAAATCCATATATGTGACAGTCTGAAGATCGTTGAAAATGACTTTCTAGGAGTGAAATATATGAGACCACTACCAGATAGCAGTTCGACGGCTATGAGAAGAAGAGATACGTCAACCAATACAGTAGCTCCAATGCCCCAAGCTTCTCTGCCTAGGAAATTGGTTCCGAACCAAAGTGTGACAAATCCCACCAAGGCATTTAACAATCGTGTTCCAAATGTTCCAAATATCTTCTTTATCATTTACTTACGAATCTTTTGCTTAAGTTGTTGTTTAAATCCAGATATGGTAAAGACAAATCTCTTTCCATCAAAAACTGTGATATCGCCATCTGAATTTATAGTATGGATACCTTTGTCGTAATCGCTGTCTTTTATAGGTTCTATCGTTCCGAATTTCTTGGTCATTATGTGGTTGTCACTCAATGATTCTATTTCTTCCAACGTTATCGACTGTCCATAATGCTCAGTGCAGTTTTGAGATGGACGGATTGTCTTTCCTTTATATTCAAATATTTTCCCTGCCGGACGCGCCTTGCTACAATCAATTATTGCAGGATTGTTCTCGCATGAAATATATGGGCCTTTTAAGTTGTCAGAACAATATATCTCCATGTGAGTGTGTGACTTTTTCTGATTTACAAGAAACATGAACCATTTGTCGTTGTACCTGTATAATGTAGCGTCAACAATAGGAAAACCGTCTAACAAGACACAGTCGTTCTCTAATGTTAATTTATTTTCATCAAAACGATATAATGTCACTTTGTTTGTCTGATTTGCTTCTGGCATACAGTATATGGCATCCTCGTACTCAAACACATAAGGATAAGATCTATGTTCTTTGAAATTTGTCAGCCTATGATATGTCTTAAAATCTTCAGATTTTAATGCGACTGCGAGATCAGCCTTTCCTGACGAATAGGAATACCATTCAAAGAAAATGTATGTGTCTTTTTTAGTCGTAATGACGAAAGGATCTGCGAAATAACAGTTTTTCTTAGGTTTCTTAAACCATTCGATATCAAGGTTTTCTTTTTCTTCTGTATCTATGAATTTTTCTATTGTGCTATAACAAAAACCAACGTTCCAGTCTTCCTGACGAAAAAGGTCATTGAGATGAAAAGCGATCCTTCTACTAACAGATTTAATATAATACTGTATCATATTGAAATTGTTAGGAATATGCTCTTCTATGCTTTCTGTGTCCGATATTGATTCTTTCAAGTTTCCATTGTTTAATAAGTCATAGCATACTTGCAGCGGTAATATTGAAGCATCGAAATGAACCTGTTCCAGATGTGATCTGTAGCTATGAAGAATTGTTTTCAACTTGATTTGCTTTAAGAATATCTCTCGGTCTTTTCTTCCGCTCAGCTTCTGTAAGCTGACATGGTTTAGCCTTTCGCCTTTTAAGAATGTCCAGAAACTATCGCCATGATTGAAACGCCATATTCCATATTTTGTGGTATTGATGACTTCTCCAGCCACAATATCAAAACCCAATTGAAGTATGAAATCCAGATTCTGATTGCGTATTTCCTGTATGTCGAGCTCACTGAAATATGCAGCTCCGTATTTCATTGTAGGGATACAGAAAATAGTCGGTATTCCATCGGTGAGACTGTCAATGTCTGCTGGGAATTTGCTTCTCGGATGAAATAAGAATAGGTTCCAAAATCTGTGTAGAAAATGACGCAACGATTTGTTTTCTGTTTTCTCGGAGAGATATAAAGACGTGCTGGCATTGTTTTTTTGAATGATCAGAGATAACTTCATTCCGTTATCCATCAAAGTCTTGATGGAGTCATATTGCCATTGCTCAACGGTTAAGCTGTTAATCATCAAGCCGAAACGAAGTG
Source organism: Bacteroidales bacterium (assembly GCA_045613105.1). Taxonomy (GTDB): domain Bacteria; phylum Bacteroidota; class Bacteroidia; order Bacteroidales; family F082; genus Limimorpha. The sequence continues at coordinate 20,259 of JAZLAI010000045.1, forward strand.
ATTTCTTTTTACCTTTCATTCAATATTATTTTATGCAAAGATAAAATTTTATGTGCAATTAGAAAATATTTTTTTACGATTAAAAAAAACTATTTGCAATGCTTAATCGAGTTTAAAAATTCCTTATTTTTGCAACATTAAAATCGTTCATGAAGTTATCTGTTGTCATAGTAAATTATAATGTCGAGCATTTCCTCGAACAATGTCTTTTCTCGGTGAGAAAAGCGATTGCTAATATTGAAGCCGAAGTTTATGTGGTTGACAACAATTCCGTTGATGGCTCTCTGAAGATGCTCGCAGAGAAATTTCCTGAAGTAAAAGTTATTGCAAACAAAGATAATGTAGGTTTTAGTCGAGCCAACAATCAGGCGATTAGAATCTCTACAGGCGAATATGTATTGCTGCTTAACCCTGACACCGTTGTGGAAGACGACACTTTTACCAAGACGATAGAATTTATGGACGCACATCCTGACGCAGGCGGTCTAGGTGTAAAAATGGTCGATGGCAAAGGCAGATTCCTCCCTGAATCTAAACGAGGCCTCCCAACACCTGCTACTGCTTTCTACAAGATGTTCGGCTTGACAAAGCTGTTTCCTCATTCAAAACGCTTCGCACGTTATTATCTCGGTCATCTCGACAATGACGAGATAAACGAAGTGGAGATACTAGCCGGTGCTTTCATGCTTATGCGTCGCGAGACATTGGATAAGTGCGGACTCCTTGACGAGACATTCTTCATGTATGGAGAAGATATTGATCTTTCTTACAGAATCACACTCGCAGGTTACAAAAATTATTATTATCCCAAGACCAGAATAATTCACTATAAAGGAGAAAGTACCAAAAAGACAAGCGTCAACTATGTCCTTGTATTTTACAAGGCCATGGAGATTTTCGTCAGAAAACATTTCGCAAACAAAGGAGCAAAGACATTCTCTTTCTTCATTAACATTGCAATATATTTCAAGGCTTTTCTAGCACTATTATCACAGTTTTTCAGCAAGGCCGTGCAGCCTATATGTGATGCCATTTTAGGTTATGGAGGACTAGCTGCTATAAGTTATTTCTGGGGCAATGCCATGGTTTATGAAGGCGACGGATCTTATCCTATAACATTGTTTGCAGTAATTCTTCCGATATATCTTTTGATTTGGCTTCTGTCTTCTTACTTCAGCGGAGGATATGACAAGCCATACAAAATAGCTCCAGCTGCTGGCGGTGTATTCATAGGAAGTTTGATGATATTGATATTCTATGCCTTGTTGCCTGAACAGCTGCGTTTTTCAAGAGCTTTGATATTGTTAGGAATGTTATGGGTGGCGGCGGAGATGAGCTTCACTCGCTGGATCGGCTATCTCTTGAAACGTCCTAATTTCCAATACGGAAAGAATGCCAAGAAGAGATTCCTGGTCATAGGCAGTGAAAATGAGACGAAACGTGTCGAACAGCTTCTTCAAAGCACTTCCATTAAACCAGACTTCATGGCTTCTATTTCTCCTTTTGAGGATCAAGAACTTCCAGAAAACTTCCTTGGCAAAATTGGTCAAGTACCTGAAATAATTGAAATATATAAGATCAACGAGATAATATTCTGCTCCAAAGACATGTCGCATGAATTGATTATCGACAAGATGGAAGAATGGCATTCTTCCCTTGACTATAAAATCGCTCCTGAAGACACATTGTCGATAATCGGAAGTAACTCTATCAATACCAGAGGTGATCTTTATACTATTGATATAAAGACAATAAGTACAAGTTCAAATAAGAGAAAGAAACGTCTTTTCGATGTGATGTCCGCATCTTTAGGAATAGTGTTATGGGTATTTTTGCTTTTCTTTATCAATAAGCCATTCTCGTTCCTGAAGAACTGTTTCAAGGTATTATTCGGCAAATATTCATGGATAGGATATTGTGATGTGAAATGTCATGACAATTCAAAACTACCTAAAATAAAGAAAGGTATCTTTGATCCGTCTATGAACATGAGCAGGATGGGACTTAGCGAAGAAGAAAAAGAGCATCTTAATATAATGTATGCCCGCGATTATTCATTGTTGAAAGACATCAATTTCTTCTTCAGAGCATTAAGAAAATAATAGTAATTTTAATATAAAGTTTTATGATAAACAGAAGGTTTTTAAGAGTTAAGGTTTTGCAAGCAGTTTATGCTTATTTGGAATCCGGTGAAGATTTTATGGAAAATGGCGTAAAACATTTGCTCGACAGTATTGATAAAATGAAAGACTTGTTTGTATGGCAGCTTTCTTTTCTTGTTGAGACAAAACGTTTTGCAGAAAACAGAATAGAGGAGAACAAACGTAAGAATTTCCCGACATACGAAGATCTGAATCCAAACATGCGCTATGTTCAAAACCGCCTGCTCACAGCTTTGGAAAACAACAAAGACCTTCGCAAGGAAGAGGAAGAACTGAAGATCAACTGGGCAAACCATCAAGATATTGTAAGAGGTTATTACAATATGATGCGTGAAACTCAAGAATATAAAGATTATATGTCAGACACTGTAGATAACTTCGATCGTGACAAGAAGTTTATCGTGAAGATGATTTCAGAATATTTCGCCGACCTCGAAGTGCTACAGGACTTTTATGAAGAAAAGAGCATTTTCTTCGTTGACGATTATCACTTGGTTTCTTCAATGCTGGTGAAGTTCTTGTCGGAGATGAAGATAAGCTTTGATGAAAACTCTATGCTTCCTTCTGTTTATAAGACAGGAAACGACGCTGTCAATGAAGACAAGGAGTTTGTAAAGAATTTGTTCAGAGAAGTCATCAGACATAATGAAGAATATGGCAAGATGGTCGGTGGCAACACTTCCAACTGGGAAAAAGAACGCGTCTGTGTCATGGACATGATTATTCTCAAGATGGCATTGACAGAGTTCCTTCGTTTCCCATACATACCTGTCAAGGTGACAATGAACGAATATATAGAAATCTCGAAATATTTCAGTACTCCTAAGAGTAAGATATTCGTCAACGGAATTCTCGACAGAATCTTAAAGAAACTTAATGAAGAAAATGCCATCGTGAAAAAAGGCATTGGTTTGTTAGATTCATAACAATAATTGTAATTCTATTACGTTCATCATAAAAAATTGAGCTGTGAATAAAAAGGTAAATATACTATTGCTGCTGTTTATGATAATGACGAATCTTTTCGCGCAACAGAAAGATGGTACATATACCTTTTTAAACACAACCAATTCGGCACGTGTGGCAGCTTTGGGCGGTGTGATGTTGCCTCTCAGCAATTCCGACATACAGCTCGCCACTTTCAATCCTTCCTTGATAAATGACGCTATGAACAATTCAATATCGCTTTCATACGTCGATTATTATAATGACATCAATTTTGGGACCGTACAATATGGACGTTCTTTTGAAAAAACAGGCAGTTTTGTTGGAACCGTCCAATATCATAATTATGGAGATTTTCTTTATTCAGACGAGGCTGGTAATGTAGATGACTCTGAGTTTTCTGTTTCAGATTACGCATTATATCTCGGATGGGGACGTATGTTGAACGAAAGATTAAGCATAGGAGCTAACCTTAAGTTTGCAGGCATACAATATGAAAGTAATTCTACATTTGCAGTGGCTGTCGATTTGGCAGCAACATATAGAAACAAATCGAATTGGTATTTCTCATTGTCGGCAAGAAATATAGGTGCTGAACTTTACAACAATTATCAGAGTCATAACAACAAACTTCCTTTCGTGATGCAACTAGGTGCGTCAAAAAGATTGGAACATCTGCCGTTTACATTCATCATTGTTTATGATAATCTGCAAAGATGGGATTTGAGTTATGACGACCCTCTCGATCTTGAAAATAATTATGATCCTATGACAGGACAGATGGTCGAGAAGAATAAGGTTGACAAATTCGCTAAAAACATGTTCTCTCATTTCGTCTTTGCTGGGGAATTGGATCTCGGCAAAAATCTCAGTTTACGACTTGGATATAATTATGGTTATCGTCAGAATATGAAAGTCCCGACAAGAAAAGGTGCTGTGGGATTATCTTATGGTGTATGTATCAAAGTAAGTAAAATTAACATCAGCTATTCTCGCTCAGAGATGCACATCCATGGCTCTCCAAATTTCATCACTATAACTACCAACCTGGACAGCTTTAAAAAACATTGATTTAATAATGTATCTCAGAGAATTAAAGTTAAATAATTTTAAGAATTGTCCGTCAGCTGAATTATCCCTGTCAGAAAAAATAAATTGTTTCGTCGGATTGAATGCTGCTGGCAAAACCAATATTTTAGATTCCATCTATTATCTGGCTTTCTGTAAGAGTTATTTTACTTTAACGGACAAGCAAAATATCAGACACGGTGAAGACTTCTTCGCAATTCATGGCGATTTCCATTTCGACAATGACGAACTTCACACAATCTCCTGCGTGCAGAAAAACGCATCGAAGAAATCATTCAAATGCGACAAGAAAGAATATGAACGACTCGCTGACCATATCGGAAAGATACCTTTGGTGATGATTTCGCCTTATGACAGTGATCTTATAAATAGCGGCAGTGAGTTGAGACGTAAGTTTATAGATGGTGTAATATCTCAGTTCGATGCTTCTTATCTTAATTGTCTGCTGAATTACAATAAAGCCTTACAGCAAAGAAACAAGCAGCTTAAATATTTTTCAGAGAACAGGATATGGGACGACACGCTTCTTGAAATGTGGAATCACCAGCTGGTTATGAATGCCACACCTATAAATGAGAAAAGAAAAACGTTTTTGGAAGAGTTCGTTCCTGTCTTCCAGAGATATTATGAAATCGTTTCCGGCACCAACGAAACAGTATCGATAAAATATAATTCGGCATTGAACGAAAACTCGTATGAAGAACTATTACGAGAAAGTCTAAACCACGACAGATTCAGTGCTTATACAAATGTCGGTATTCATAAAGACGATCTTATTTTCAATATCGATGATCATCCTGTCAAGCAATTTGCATCGCAAGGACAACAAAAATCGTTCGTTGTCGCGATAAAGTTGGCACAGTTTGACTTTAACTATAGGAAAATAGGACATAAGCCAATACTGCTTCTTGATGATATATTCGACAAGCTGGACGACAACAGAGTGACTCAACTGGTGAAACTGGTAGGCAATGACCATTTCGGTCAAGTCTTTATCACAGACACCCAACGTCAGAGAATTAAGTTTCTGATGGAAAACACTGTTGTTAATCACAAGATTTTTAATGTTAATAAAGGCATAATAACTACAGACGATGAATGAAGACGGATATACATTGGCTGAATTGATAAAGGCATTCTATAAAAATCATAACAGAGAGAATGGCTTTGAGGAAATGAAAATCCTTGAGTCGTGGCGTTCTGTTGTAGGCGACTTCATCTCAAATCACACGTTGGATCTTAGAATAACGAAAAACATACTGTACGTAAAGGTTGATGCTGATTCTCTGCGACATGAACTGATGTATTCAAAAAATATATTGTTAAGAAATCTTAACAGAATTGCAGGCGCCGACGTTTTGAAAGATATTGTAATAATTTAAATTTGTAATGGTTGTTTAGATATAAATTTTTTGTATCTTTGTGGCACGCAATAAAAGAAGATCATTTATTTTTATTAATAAAAACGAAATATTTAGAAAATAATAATTGATATGATTAACTCACAAGACATTAAAAAAGGAACATGTATCCGTTTCAACGGAAAACTTTATTTCTGCGTTGATTTCCAACACGTAAAACCAGGCAAAGGTAACACATTCATGCGCGTAACATTGAAGAGCATTGTTGACGGTCGTACATTAGAACACCGTTTCGACATCAGCGAAAAATTAGAAGACGTACGCGTTGAACGCCGTCAATATCAATACCTTTACAAAGAAGGTGATGATTTCATCTTCATGAACCAAGAAGATTATGAACAAATTCCTCTTAACAGAGAATTAATCACTGGTGTTGACTTCCTCAAAGAAAGTGACGTTTGTGAAGTTGTATTCGACACATCAACAGAAACAGTTCTTTTCGCAGAATTACCTATCAAGACTGTTTTGGAAGTTACTTATACAGAACCAGGTGAAAAAGGCAACACAGCAACAAATGCTATGAAAGACGCTACAGTTGAAACAGGTGCTACAGTAAGAGTTCCTTTGTTCATCAACACTGGCGATAAAATCAGAGTCGATACTCGTACAGGCGAATACACAGAAAGAGTAAAATAATTTCTTGTCATATAATGAAAATAAATCCACATACTACACTCAAGTGCGTCGCCGATTATGTTGGAGCCAAGAAGATTATTGGCGATCCTAACTTCATAATCACGGGTCTCAATGAGATTCATGAGGTAGAAGAAGGCGACATCACTTTTGTGGATCACCCCAAATATTACAATAAAGCTTTGAACTCAGCGGCAACGACAATAATCATAAACAGTGAAGAAGTCGAATGTCCTGAAGGCAAAGCATTGATAATCCATGATAAGCCATTGGACGCTTTTAATAAGCTGATATTGTCATATCGTAGATTTGAACCTGCAACAGCCATGATTGGACCTAAAGCTGAAATTGGAGAAGGTACAATCATACAGCCAGGTGTCTTTGTCGGTGACAAAGTGAAAATAGGAAAAAACTGTATCATACATCCTAATGTTACAATTTACAATCATGTTGTTATTGGTGACAATGTCATCATACAAAGTGGTAGTGTAATCGGAGGCGATGCATGTTATTTCCAACGTCGTCCAGAAGGCTTTGTGAAGTTTGAGTCATGTGGAAGAGTAGTGATAGAAGATGATGTCGAGATTGGTGCTTGCTGCTGTGTTGATATAGGTGTTACCAGCGACACTATAGTAGGTAAAGGAACAAAGATGGATAATTTCGTCCAGATTGGCCATGATGCCAAACTTGGCAAAAACTGCTTCCTCGGAGCTCATGCATCGGTAGGTGGTGTTACTGTAGTAAAGGACAACGTTTCTATTTGGGCTATGGGCGCAGTCAATAAAGACCTCGTTATAGCTGAAGGCACAACAGTGTTGGCATATTCAGGTGTCGATAAAGACACAATGCCAGGTGCTACATACTTTGGTATCCCAGCCGATGAGGCTAGAAAGAAATGGAAAGAAATGGCAACATTGAAATCATTGCCTGAAATGATGGCTAAGATTAAAAAGCTTTAAATAGATTTAGACAAATAAAAAAAGGATTCTCACAGCGAGAATCCTTTTTAATTTATGATGTGATTATTATTTGGTCAGTTTCTTCCTGATTCTTTGTAATGTTAATCTGTAATCATTCTTTTCTTCATAATCAAAAGGAATATAGAATAAACAGATATCGTCATATTGACCAGCTCCATAAACTTTACCTAATAACAATGTGGCATCTTCAGGATTTTCTTCATTATAATAAATGTCACAGTTCAAATCATTTATGGTATCATTGTATTGGAAGAAATAATTGCTGTTTAAATATTCATTCATACGAGTCTCCACATCACTTCTGATATATAAGTCGGCTTCAATATATTGATTGTTGTAGAAGAAGAAGTCCATTTCCCAAACAGCATATGAATACCAGTTGTTGCCGCTACCATATATAAATATGGTGTCTCCGAAGTTATAGTTAGGTTCACCGTATATGTCAATGATGCCGTCTTGAGATATTCCAAAGTTAAATGTAGGTTCCTCAAACAATGACACCACAACTTTTAATGTAATCGAATTGACTGAGTTGGATATGGTGACATTTGCTTCACCGACATTCTTTCCTTTGATGACACCATCAGGTGTGACTGTCACCACGAGTTCATTGTCTGAGTGGTAACTCAATTCCAAATCAGAAGTCGCATTAAGGTTCAACTCTTCCAATAATACAATGTTCAATGTTTCTTTTCCGCTGTAGTTTATGGAATCGTCATCTCTGCCACAGCTGGCCCAAAGTAAGCATAACGTAATAAGTAATAAGGTAACTTTTTTCATAGATTTATAATTTGTTACAAAAATATAAAATTATTCGTTTATATGCGGATTTATAAGAAAAAAAAACTAAATTTGCGCATTAGGAAAATTTATAACTCATAAAATAAAAATAATATGATTAACAACAATTTCATTAAACGTCACAACGGACCTACAGAAGCTGATGTTGAAAAAATGCTTAAGGTAGTTGGCGTTGAATCTACAGATCAACTTATTGATGAGATTATCTCTTCTGATATTCGTCTTCCTAAAGGTTTAAATATAGGTAGCGGTTTAAACGAATATGAATGCTATGGCAACCTCAAAGCTTTAGGAGCAAAGAACAAGATATATAGAAGTTACATCGGTATGGGTTACTACAACGTAATCACTCCAGGTGTCATCACACGTAACATTCTTGAAAATCCAGGATGGTACACATCATACACTCCATATCAAGCTGAGATTTCACAAGGTCGTCTTGAAGCTCTCTTAAACTATCAGACAGTTATCAGCGACATGACAGCTATGCCATTGGCAAACGCTTCATTGTTGGACGAAGCAACAGCAGCTTCTGAAGCAATGTTGATGTTCTGGCACAGCCGTAGCCGCGCTCAAGTAAAAGCTGGCGTTAACAAATTCTTCGTTGCTAACGACGTGTTCCCACACACAGTTGACGTTATCAAAACAAGAGCTTATCACTTAGGCATTGAAGTTGTTGTTGACGATGTCAAGAACTTCAGCGCAGGTGAAGAATACTTCGGTATCTTAGTTCAATGTCCAAACCAATACGGACGTATCATCAACTATAGCGAAGAAGTTAAAGCTTGGAAAGAAAAAGGTATGCAAGTAGCAGTTGCTTCAGACCTTATGAGCTTAGCTCTCATCACACCTCCAGGTGAATGGGGCGCAGACGCTGTAGTAGGTTCAAGCCAACGCTTCGGTTTGCCAATGGCATTCGGTGGTCCTCACACAGGTTTCTTCGCAACAACAGACGCTTATAAACGTGAAATGCCAGGCCGTATCATCGGTATCTCAAAAGACGCTCTCGGCAACCCAGCTTACCGTCTCGCATTACAAACACGTGAACAACATATCAAACGTGAAAAAGCTACATCTAACATCTGTACAGCACAAGCTCTCCTCGGTATCATGTCAGGATTCTACGCAATCTACCACGGTGCTGAAGGTATCAGAGAAATCGCTCGTCACATTAATATATTGACATGCGTCCTCGATAAAGAAATGCAAAAGTACGGC